>JAGBFQ010000025.1 GCA_017936385.1 Rikenellaceae bacterium | reverse complement strand
TGGCAAAGATGTCGAACGATATTATAAATAAGGTAAAGGGCATCAACCGCGTAGTGTATGACGTTTCGTCGAAACCGCCCGCAACAATCGAGTGGGAGTAAATCGCCACACTGCGAAAAGCAAAAACCCGCCCCGACACTGCTGTCGAGGCGGGTTTTCGTTGCAGACTATTGGAAAATCATTTCAAATTTCATATATTTGTGGTGTTGCAAAGTGCAACAGACATAATTTAGGAAGCGTTTAGTATTATTCTTCGATTGTGAATCTGGACAATTCAGCGATTGATATGAGGATAACGGGGACGCTCTCCTTTGGTATGGATATGTATCAACACATATACTGCCAAGGGTGTGAGCTAATTTTCGTTTATTCATATCAAGGCAGTCCAGAGCCGACAATCGGGATAAACTGATGAGGCTCACACTTCTTATTTATGGGCTAATGCGATTTGTTTTTAAGTTGTATTTCGGAGCCTGAATACATTTGTATTTTTGCTATGAAGAAACTATTGTTTGTTGTAATCTTTCTGTGTGTCAGTTTATTCGCTAATGCACAAGGACATTTATCATTTAAGGGTGTTCCTATTGATGGCTCATTAAATGAGTATGTTAACAAAATGAAACAAGCAGGATTTGTTCATCTCGGCACACAAGATGGCACTGCGATTCTATCGGGCGATTTTGCAGGATTTAAGAATTGTACGATTGGAGTTTCAGCACTAAAATCAACTAATTTAGTAAATACAATTGTAGTAGTATTTCCCGATTCAGATTCTTGGTCAACTTTGGAAGGCAGTTATAATGCATTAAAAGATATGCTAACACAAAAATATGGCGCACCGGCAGAAGATGTGGCAGAATTCCAAGGGTACTCTAAACCTCGAGATGACAATGACAAATTACACGAATTAAGAATGGATAGATGCGTATGGTATACCACATTTAGAACTAATCTTGGTAACATTGAACTTTCTCTTGGACATCAGAGCGTAAGGAGTTGTTTTGTGCGTCTGCAATATTGGGATAGAACTAATACCGATGCCGTTAGACAGCAAGCAATGGACGATTTATAATTAACTTATTATGAAAAAACTTTTATTAATTTTAATTGGGTTTGTAATTTGCTGTAGCTGCAATCAAGCTCAGCCCGTTGTAGAAACAGGCGAAAAGGAGAGTCTTGTTCTAAATGAACAAGATATTTATAAATTGTATCCCACATCAAATATGTGGACATTTATCAAACTTAATACTGCTGATGGACGTATGTGGCAATTGCAATATGATGTTCAAGGCGATGCAAGGTTTGAAGTTGTGTTAAACTCATTGTCTTTGCTGAAAGATGGAGAAAAATCAGTTGCGGGAAGATTTGAGTTATATGGAACTCGCAATATGTATAATTTCATTTTAATTGACCAAATAGATGGTCGAGCGTGGCAAACACAATGGTCTATGGAAGAAAATAATAGAGGTATTATTCCGATATTTGGAGATAAATTTATGTAAAAAAAATAAGGGGCGTGCCCCTTATTTTTTTTACATATTTACTTACATCTCAAACGTAAATGCGATCGGATAGTGGTCAGAGATGTATGGTGCGCCGTAGTCGCCATCGAGAGTGTGGTACTCCTGCGGGGCAACACCTGTATAAAATATATGGTCGATAATGTAGCCCTCGGCAGCACGACCCCAATCGTTGAACGTCCCCTTGTTGTCGGTTACGGGGCTATCGTGGCGAGCATAACCAAGCACCGTCTGCATAGGTGTCAAGAGCGAATCTTCGAGCTCGGAGTTGAAATCACCTCCAACGATGATTGCCCCATTGCCAGCAGCTCGCAGCGCCTCAACACGCTCGGCTATCAGCTTTGCCGACTCGATACGCGCAACACGCCCAACGTGGTCGAAATGGGTATTGACGTAGGTGAATTGCTTGTCGTTGCTACGATCGCGCAAGGTTACGAAGGTCGCCATACGATTATAGTCGGCGTCCCAACCGCGCGAGCAGGTGTCGGGCGTTGCACTCAGCCAGATGGTCTTTCGCTCAACCAGATCAAACTTATCG
>JAGBFQ010000024.1 GCA_017936385.1 Rikenellaceae bacterium | reverse complement strand
CCGCGATTCTGCTTATATGCTCTGTGTACTACATTCGCTTTAACGACAGGCGGATAAGTTCTTCGACACGTGCTGAGGGGTTCTCCTTGATGACCGCTTTGAGTGTCTTTTCGGAGGCTGCTTTGGTGTAACCCAACATCGTCAGAGCCGCCAAAGCCTCGGACATAATCTCGTTGTCGGGCGACAGCACACCTACCGACACCTCACCCTCGGAGGTACCAATATCCAAAACCTTGTCACGCAGTTCGACAATAATCTTTTCGGCCGTCTTGAGTCCCAAGCCCTTGACTGTCTTGAGCATCCGTGCGTTGTCGGTCGAGATAATCGTTGCCAGCTCCTTTGGCGAGAAGGTCGAAAGAATCATCCGTGCCGTACCGCCGCCAACTCCCGACACACTAATCAGTCGACGAAACAGCTCGCGCTCCTGACGAGTGGCAAAACCGTAGAGAATCTGCGCATCATCCCGTACGATGAAGTGAACGTAGAGGCGCACTTGGTCGAGTGTTTCCAGCTGAGCGTAGGTTTGCAGCGATATATTGACAAAGTAACCCACCCCTGCACACTCCACGACGGCGTAGTTGGGGTTGAGTTCATCGAGTTTCCCGGACAGATATTCGTACATAACGGTGTGGTTTATATCCGCAAATTTACTAAAAAACGGGGGAATAGCTCTCTAAAATCTCGTTTTTTATGGAGTATTCGAAAAAATATTGTACTTTTGCGAAATCCGAAAATTATTAAACGTACAATACACTATGAAAAAAATCGCGCTTTTTGCCCTTGTAGCTCTCGCTTTTGTAGGCTGCAAAAACAACAACGCAACGAAAACCGAAACCGCAGCCGAGGACTCGCTGGCTCAACTCGAGGCCGTCTATGACATCGCCTATGTTGATATGGACCTGCTGATTACCGGTTACGACATGTACAACGAGAAAAAGGCCGAACTCGACAAAAAAGCCGAGGAGGTGGACAAAAACCTTACCACCCGCGGACGCAAACTCGAGAAGGAAATCATGGACTTCCAAGAGAAAATCAACAATGGACTCGTAACCCGTTCGCAAGCTGCCGAGATGGAGGCAAACCTTAACAAAAAAGGCCAAGCCTATGAGGAGGACCGCCAACGTATCATCGGCGAACTGCAAGAGGAGCAAACCGTGATGCTGAACAACGTGTCGTTCGCCATCTCGAACTTTATCAAGGGTTACAACGCCGAGGGTCGCTACAAAATGATTCTTGCAAACTCGGCTTCGGGTCCCGTTCTGGATGCAGACCCTTCGATGGACATCACCCAAGTGATTCTCCAAGGCTTGAACGCTCAATACGCCGAGCAAAAAGCTGCCGAGGCTAAAGAGAAAAAATAATCAGACATAACTCAATCAAACGAGGGGCGAGCTTAATCGAGAGCACGCCCCTTTGTTTAGAAAACAACCGAAAACCACTATGGAAGATAAAAGATTAACCGCCCTGGCACGCCTGCTCCAGGTGATGGACGACCTGCGCGAAAAATGCCCCTGGGACCGCGAACAAACCTTTCTGTCGCTGCGAAACAACACCATCGAGGAGTGTTTCGAATTGGTGGACGCACTGACCGAGGAGAATATGGCTCACATCCGCGAAGAGTTGGGCGACCTGCTGCTGCACGTGGTGTTCTACTCGAAACTCGGTACCGAAGCCGGGGCTTTTGACTTTGCCGACGTTGCCAACGGCGTGTGCGACAAACTGATTTATCGCCACCCGCATGTCTATGGCGATGTCGACGCCGAGAACTCCGAGATTGTGAAGGCTAATTGGGAGGAACTCAAGAAACGCGAGAAAGATAAGAAAAAACGCCGTGGTGTGCTGGCAGGTGTTCCTAAGAGTATGCCCGCAATGGTCAAGGCCTACCGAATGGGCGAGAAGGCTGCGTCGGCAGGTTTTGATTGGGAGCACAAGGAGGATGTTTGGACCAAGGTCAAAGAGGAGATTGCCGAGTTTGAAACCGAGGTGGCAAAGGGAGATAGCCGAAATATGGAGCGCGAAATGGGTGACTTGCTGTTTGCACTGATTAATGCCTCGCGTCTTTACGGTATCGACCCCGAGGAGGCTTTGGCTTTGACCAACAATAAGTTCATCCGCCGTTTCAACTATATGGAGAACCGCATCGAGTCGCAGGGGCGCACGCTCAAGGAGTCGTCGCTCGCCGAGATGGACGCCTATTGGAATGAGGCTAAGGCGGCCGAAGAGGAGTAAATAACCTATATACAAATAAAAACAGATGGACTGAAGTTAAGGGTTTCAGTCCATCTGTTTTTATTTGTGGCGTTATTCGAGTTACTCCTCAGTGATGTTGAGTGAGCGCAATTGGGTGATTTGGATACCTGCGCTTTTGTTGAAACTTGTCACTCTGATGGAGGCTTGGCGCTCCACGGTAGAGGTGTTGGGAGCAATCTGAAGACATACTGCCGAGTAGAACAGTGGCAAATCGCGGGTCTTGGGCGTGTAGTTATTGATTACGCGATTGATGTTAATCCAACCCTCGGCAGGGTAGAGGTCGCCCGTATTTTCGTCCACTTCCCATTCGTAGTAGCTTTCGCGGTAGCTGATTTGCACGTTGTCGATTCCGGTCGAGGTCACGGGGATTATGAGTTCCCCACCATCGGCCGACACCGAGTAGATGGGTTGTTCGACTCTGATTTCGGCAACGTCCTCCACGGCGCAATTTGTAAGGCACACGGCCAGAGTAATGCCAAGTGTGAGTTTAAGTAGTTGTTTCATTGTTGTGAGTGTTTGATTTTCAGGGGCAAAGATACCCCCCCCCACGAAAAAAAACAAATTTTGCAAGTTTTTTTTTGATAAAATTTGCGGCTAAAGTTCGATTAATCGGTGCTTTATGGCAAAGAATACAAGGTTCGCTGTGTTGCGACAGCCTGTTTTCTGAAGGATGTTGGCGCGGTGCTTGTCCACCGTGCGTTTCGAGATAAACAGCTTGTCGGCAATCTCCTGATTTGACAATCCGCGACAAACCTCAATCAGCACCTCGGTCTCGCGTTCCGACAACGTCTCGGTATTCTCCTGCTCCGTGGCGGCAGGTTGCAACTGCTCGACCAGCGTGCGCAACAGCTCCTGCGAGAAGTAGCTGCCACCCTCATACACCGTTCGAACCGCTTCGACAACCTCGCTCAGTTCGCTGCTCTTCAACAAAAAACCTTTGGCGCCGGCATCCACCATCTCGAAGTAGTACTCGCGGTCGCCGTGCATCGACAGTGCAATGACCGATATGTCGGGATACAACTCCGAAACACGACGAGTAGCCTCCATCCCGCTCATCTCGGGCATATTCAGGTCCATAAGTATGACGTTTACGTCGGGCGTTTGTTCCAATTTGCGTAGCATGTCGACGCCGTTTTCGGCCTGCATGTTGACCTTGATTCCGGGTTGCAAATCCAGCAGGCGCACCAATCCCTCGCGGAATAGTTGGTGGTCCTCAACCACCGCTACGTTTATCTCCTTGGTTGTTTCCATTCGTTATTTGAATTTGACGCTGATTAGGGCTTTCATACCTTGTCCGGGTGCGCTTTCGAGTTCGAACGAGCCGTTCAGCGAGCCGATTCGGGATGATATGTTCGACAGACCCATTCCCGAGTAGGTGGCTTCGGGACGGAATCCGTGTCCGTTGTCATTGTATTCGATAGTGAGAGTGTCGCTTGTGGCGTTGAGCGCAATGCCTATACGTGTGCAACCCGAGTGTCGCAGGCTGTTGCCCACAAGCTCGCACACCACACGGTAGAGGATAACCTCGATGTCGGTGTCGAAACGTCGGCTGCCAATTCCTGACTTGTAGTCGATGCCCACCTTGTTGATGGTGGCTATCTTGGTGACGAAGTTGCTGATACCTCGTCCGAGTCCGAATTCGTTGAGTACGTGCGGACTTAAGTTGTTCGATATTTCGCGTAGCGAGCGCACGGCCTCTTCTATAACCTGGGTTGTGCCGCGCAGAATTTCGACGTCACTCTCCGAGAGGTTTGATTTGTCAATCACCGACAGCGACATCTTGGCCGACGACAACAGTGGCCCGAGTCCGTCGTGTAGCTCTTTGGAGAAGCGGATTCGCTCTTTCTCCTCGGTGCGCAGTACGGTTGAGAGGATTCGCTTGTTGGTCAGTTGTTTTTGAAAGTTGATGCGGTCGATGTACATCACAAGTTTGCGTGCGTAGTAGACACCAATGCACAGACACACCGACACGGCCAGAGTCAGCCACGTGCTTGCCAGAGCCAGCCCCGGGGAGTGAACCTCGGACACAATGCGTACCGAGAGTATGTAGCGCAGTACGGCCAGGCCTGCAAGTGAGAGCAGTGCTATTACGACCATAATCCACACAACGTTGAATTTGGTCTCTTTGATGAGCGAAATGCCTCCGATGCTTGCGATGAGTAGCAGCGTGATGGCTATTATGAGCAGAACTTTTATTACCATGGTCGTTGATTCTTGA
The DNA here is from genome assembly GCA_017936385.1 of Rikenellaceae bacterium. GTDB lineage: Bacteria > Bacteroidota > Bacteroidia > Bacteroidales > Rikenellaceae > UBA940. Next base: position 67,831 of record JAGBFQ010000024.1, on the reverse strand, counting down.
ATCCCAAAGTTACAGATAATTTTGCAAAAAACGTATCGTTTTGCCCTTGGTGCTACAAAAAAAAACAGCTCTCTTCCGCTATTTCGCCTTGGGGCGCAACGTGTGCAGGGTGATTTCGCTGTGAGTTCCAAGGCGCATCGGCATGGCAAACGTTCCCGAACCCTCCGAAACGTATATCTGCATCTCACCTACGTGGTAACGACCTCGGTTGTAGCCGAACATCACGTCATTAATCAGTGTTACGGGGAACAGCTGACCGCCATGGGTATGCCCCGCCAAATAGAGGTCTATGCCCTCGGCTTCAGCTGCCTGCACACCCACGGGATTGTGGTGTAGTAGTAGGGTGGGGCGCTCGCGGTCGTACTCGATGCCTGGTAATACTTCTTCAATGGTTGTTCCCGGGCGCGGTGTTGAGTGCATGAAAGAGTTGGCCTCGCCCGCCATGTAGTTGAGTCCGATAATCTGCAACCCGCTGTCGTTAAACTCTTCGCAGCTGTTCTCCAACACTTGCACGCCACGTTCGCGGAGTGCTTGTTTGATGCCACGGTCATCGGTGTAGATGTCGTGGTTGCCGTCGACAAACCATACAGGCATGCGCTCGGTCAATTGTCTGAACGGGTTGAGTGTTTGGCCCGAGTAGTTGTAGCTGCTGTCGAACAGGTCGCCCGTGATAACCACCGCTTCGGCGTCGGTACTCAACACCTTGTTTACAATCCCTTGCAGGTGCCGCTCTCCTCTGAAGTGTCCCAAGTGTATGTCGCTTAGTTGTACAATTTGCACCGTGCGGCTCAATCCACGCAGTTCGGTTTCGACGGGTTTAATCCTCGGTATCGCGGCGTTAATGAGTGCATAGGCGCTCATCGTAAGGGTTAGCATACCGACGCCCGCGCCAAATATCGTAGGCGACATCTTGAATATCACTCTTGTCAGGTCCATGGCCACGGTCGACAGTACCAGCATCATCAGTATGCCAATACCCACATTGGCCGTCACCACTGCGGCGTGTGCCCACGGGCTGTCGTCCCTTCCGCTCATCGAGAAGGCCATCAATCCCATGATAGCACCCATCATCAGAGCGTAGACCACAATCGGAATCCACTCTCGGCACTCCAAAGCCCACGCCGTGCGGCGACCTATGTACACAATCAATCCGCCCACAAGTATCAAAAAACTTACAAGCATACCTATAATACCTCCAATTTTCATAGACGTCTGATTATGAGTTATTTGCCGAGTAGCTGGCGTGCTTGTGCCACGGCTGCCTCGGTGACGGTTGAACCGCTCAACATGGCCGCGATATGTTCTACGCGCTCCTCGGCCGAGAGTTTGCGAATATGCGTTGCACCCTCCGACTTGTAGACCAACAGATGGTTGTCACCTTTGGCGGCAACCTGCGGTAGGTGTGTGATATTGATAACCTGCATCGTATGACCCATCTCGGCCACAATTTCACCAACCTCGTCTGCCACACGACCCGACACTCCCGTGTCAATTTCATCAAAAATGATGGTCGGCAAACCTGCGCGGCTGGCCATCAGTGCCTTGAGAGCCAGCATTACGCGCGAAATCTCACCTCCCGACGCGATGCGGTCGATACTGCGCGGGGCCATACCTTTGTTGGCGCTGAATAGGAACTCTACGCTGTCACCACCGCTGGCACACAACTCACCCGTAGGCTCAACAGAAACCTCGAACACAGCGCTCTCGATTCCAAGTTTTGTCAACATCCCAACCACGCTCTTCGAAATCGTGGGGGCAGCCTTACGTCGTCCCGCAGTGATGCGTTCGGCCAACTGCGTGCAACGACTCTCCGTTTGGGCAATCTCTTGCTCCATACGTGCCGAGTTTTCGCTCGACATATCCATTGCCTCCAGACGTTTGTGGTACTCCTCGCGGAGTTCAATCAACTCCTCGACACTACCCACGCGATGTTTCTGTTGCAGGTCGTAGAGTGTGTTTATTCTTGCTCCCACGTTCTCCAAACGCGCGTCGTCGGCACCCACACCGTCAATCATATCGCCCAACTCGGCGGCAATATCGCGCAACTCCACGTAGACACTTTGTAATCTCTCGGCCAACGGTGCCGTGCGCGGAAAAATATCAGCCACCTTGCCAAGTTCCGTAGCCATCGTCTTGGCTCTCACCAAAACACCCGTTTGCTCCTCGTCCAATGACGCTAAAGCACCTCCCACGGCCTCTCCGATTCGGTCGGCATTAGAGAGCATTGCATACTCCTCCTCCAACTCTTGTTGTTCACCCGGGCGCAGTTGGGCAGCCTTCAACTCTTCGTATTGGAACGAAATGTAGTCATATTGTTTGCGTTCGGCCTCCACCTCGCGTTGCATTTGGCTCAGCTCGCGGCGCAAATTTCCCAAACGTGTGTATTCCTCGGCATAGCTCGCCACCAACTCCTGTTGACCTGCAACGCCGTCCACGATGTCCAATCTGAACGAGTCGTCCTTAATCAACAAATTGCGGTGTTGTGAGTGGATGTCAATGAGTCGTTCGCCCAACTCGCGCAACAAGCTCAACTGCACCGGCATATCTCCAATGAATGCACGGCTCTTGCCCGAGGGTGTAATCACACGACGGATGGAGACTTGCGGTTCCCACTCGAGGTCGTTCTCTTCCATCCACCCTTCGAAGGCCGAGCGGTCCATCTCAAAAACACCTTCAACCATACAATTTCGGCTGGCATCTCTCTGTGCTCCGCTCTCGTTCTTGCCACCCAACAGCAATCCCAAGGCGCCGAGCAAAATGGATTTACCGGCACCGGTTTCGCCCGTGATGATGTTCAGTCCGCGTGCGAAGTCGATTTCGAGGCTCTCGATAAGAGCGTAATTTTCGACCTTCAGGAGTTGTAACATAGTGGTTCGGTGTGTGAATCTACTTCGTTTTGAGTATTTCTTCGATTTTGTCGACGATACGTTCTGCCACACGAGCCTTGCTCTCAAGCGGGAAAGATTGTTCGCCTTGACGGTCTATCAGACAAACCTTGTTGGTGTCGCCTCCAAAGCATGCTCCCTTGTCACGCAATGAGTTCAATACCACAAAGTCCAAATTCTTGCGCTCCAGCTTTTGTTGGGCGTTTACCTGCTCGTTATCGGTCTCGAGTGCAAAACCCACCAATACACGACCCTCTTTGCGTCGTCCGAGTTCGGCTGCAATGTCTGGTGTGCGACGCAGGCGGATGCACATATCGTCGTCACTTTTTTTGATTTTGGTCGGGCTTACCTGCTCGGGGGTGTAGTCAGCAACCGCAGCGCACATAACACCGATGTCGGCACCGTCCCACTCCGCACAACACGCACGGAACATATCTTCGGCACTCACAACATCCACACGTTCCACACCTTTCGGGCATGGCAGTTGTGTGCGTCCGCTCACAAGTCTGACTTCGGCACCTCTCGCAGCCAATTCAGCGGCAATGGCATAACCCATCTTGCCGGTCGAGTGGTTGGTTATGTAACGCACCGGGTCAATGGCCTCCATCGTAGCACCTGCGGTCACCATGGCGCGTCGTCCGGCCAAAGTCTGTTTGCGTCCCAGCAACTGACGGATACTCTCCACAATAACCTCCGGTTCTGCCATGCGTCCCTTGCCGCTCAAGCCACTTGCCAATTCTCCCGACTCGGCTTCGATAATCATCACGCCTCGTTGTTTGAGCGTATCGAGATTCTGTTGTGTCGCTTGGTGAGCCATCATATCGAGGTCCATTGCAGGAGCCACTGCTATGGGGCAACGAGCCGAAAGATAAGTAGTAAGCAACAGCGAGTCACCTATTCCGCAAGCCATTTTAGCCAGCGTGTTGGCTGTTGCGGGGGCTATAACCATTGCATCGGCCCAGCATCCCAAGTCGATATGGCTGTTCCACGCGCCGTTCTCAGGATTAAAATTCTCTACCAAGATGGGACGTTTCGACAACGTAGCCATCGTCAGCGGGGTGATAAACTCTTTGGCCGCCCGAGTCATCAGTACCTGCACCTCGGCACCCTCGCGCACCAATAAACGAACAAGCACCGCCGCCTTATAAGCGGCGATGCCTCCCGTAATACCTATTATTATATGTTTGCCCTTCAGCATAACAAACTACTCTTGAGTAGCTGCGGCAGCCTCACGAGTGGCTTGAGCCTTTTTCTTGCCGGCCTCGCCGCCCTCGCGGAAGTAAACCTCGTCATCCAAGAACTCCTCGGTTGCGATGATGGCGGGTTTGGGCAGGCGCTCGTAGTAGCGCGAAATTTCGATTTGCTCGCGGTTCTCGAAGGTCTCCTCCAACGAGTCGGTCGACGACGAGAAGTCGTCCAATTTACGCATCAACTCTTTTTTGATGTCGGTCGAGATTTGGTTGGCGCGTTTGGCGATGATGGCAACCGATTCGTAGATGTTGCCGGTAGGTGCATCCAGAGCGTCCAATTTGCGCGATACGGTGTTGTTGGGAATATTCTTTTTGATATCCATGACTATATAGGTTTTTATTATTTAATTCTTATCTTATTTCTGTTTTTTCTCTTTACGCGCCTGTTTGCGTGCATCTTTCTGCTTCTGCTGTTCCTCTTGCGCAGCTTTCAACTCCTCACTGGCTTGGGCGGCTTGCTGCAAGAAACGGTTCTCGTTCTCCTTAACCACAATTTCGGTCGAGCGGTCGAGTTTCTGTTCGGCGATGAACTCCTTGGCCTCGCTGAGCATTTTGTTACTCTCTTTGGCGTACTTTGACTCGGGGTACTCGCCCAAGAAACTATAACAGCGGTCCATGACGTCGAGGTAGCGGTCGGTCTTTTTCGAATCCACCGAGTTGCGGGCCAAGTTGTACTGCGAACGCGTAACCAAGTAGAGTAACTCCTCGCGGTGGTTCGACTTGGGATATTTGTCGATGGCATTACTGATAGCCGTAACGGCCGCCTTATACTCGCCGATTTTGTAGTACACGCGGGCGTTCATGTAGCTCTTGTCGTAGAGTTTTTGTTGCAACTCATCAAGTTTGTCGTTCAGCCCCTGGCGCTCTTTGCTTGCCGGGTATCTCTCCAGGTACTCATGAATCGCCACCATGGCTTGCAAAGTGGTGGTTTGGTCGTACTCGGGAGCAGGCGATGCATAGTAGTAGCTCAGTGCATACATGTAGGTCACATCCTCGATGAACACGCTTCGCGGGAAACGCTTACGGAAGTTGTCGAACATGTAGGCGCTGGTCAGGAAGTCGCCCTGTTTGTAGTACGACGTCGCCAAGTAGTAAGCCACCGAGTCCTCACGTTCGGTACCTCCGAAACGGGGAGTGGCTCGCTCCAACAGAGCTGCCGTTTTGACGTAGTTGTTATAGGTGTTGACCATCTCGCCTTTACGGTTCTTTTTGCGGAAGTTGAAGTACTCCAAGGCGCGGTCGTACATAGTTTCGTAGTCGTGGCTTTTGAGCAGTTTGTTGTAGCTCAGCGGCTTTGTGGCCTGCTCTTCGCTGATGACCTTGACTTTGCGTTTTCCTGCGGCCAGACACTGCTGTGGCATAGTTAAGGCCACAATAGCGATGGTCATGGCAGCAATCAATCTCAGTATGTTCGACGTTCTTTTCATTTCGAATAACCACATTGTTATCTGCGTCCGTTCATAAGCGGGCACAAATACCGACGCAAATGTACAAATTAATACAATATCACAAAAATATTTCGCTACATATTTATACCTATTTTTCCCCCTAAGGCCGAAAAAAGTCTGCCAAACCGATGGCTGTTTCGGCAAAAAAAACGTAATTTTGCCACCGAATATTTTGTTACGATTCATTCAAACTTATAATTAACAAACATAAATCTTATGGTTGATATTCTTGAAAGATTGAAGAAGAATGCAGGCGGCCCCATCGGTCAGTATATGCAGTATGCTCATGGCTATTTTGCCTTCCCTAAGCTCGAAGGCGACATCGCTCCTCACATGACCTTTCGCGGCAAACCGGTGCTTAACTGGAGCTTGAATAACTACCTCGGTCTGGCCAACCACCCCGAAGTACGTAAAGCCGACGCCGAAGGTGCGGCACAATTTGGTATGGCAGCCCCTATGGGTGCCCGTATGATGAGTGGTCAAACCAAGTATCACGAGCAGTTGGAGCGTGAGCTGGCAGCATTCGTGGGTAAGGAGGATGCCTTCCTGCTGAACTACGGTTATCAGGGTATGGTGTCGATTATCGACTGTCTGTTGACTCCCCGCGATGTGGTGGTCTATGACGCCGAGGCGCACGCTTGTATCATCGACGGATTGCGTATGCATAAAGGCAAACGATTTGTGTTCGGTCACAACGATATGGCCAGCCTGCGCAAACAACTCGGTCACGCAACTGCCGTAGCTGAGGCTAATGGTGGCGGTATTTTGGTGATTACCGAGGGCGTATTCGGTATGAAGGGTGACTTGGGTAAACTCGACGAGATTGTTGCACTGAAGAGCGAGTTCAGTTTCCGTCTGTTGGTGGACGACGCTCATGGTTTCGGTACCATGGGTCCCGGTGGTAAGGGTACGGCTGCTCACTTTGGTGTTGTGGATGGCGTTGACGTGTTGTTCAATACTTTTGCAAAATCGATGGCAGGTATCGGTGCTTTCGTTGCTTCGCACAAGTGGCTGGTTGACCTTTTCAGCTATAACATGCGTTCGCAAACCTACGCCAAGAGTCTTCCCATGCCTATGGTGATTGGTGCTCTGAAGCGTCTGGATTTGATTCGCAAACACCCTGAGTATCAAGAGAAACTTTGGGAGATTACCCGTGCACTGCAAGGCGGTTTCCGCGAGCGTGGTTTCGATATTGGCGGTACGCTGTCGCCTGTGACTCCCGTCTATATGAAGGGTGGTGTCGAGGAGGCAACCAACTTGGTTGTTGACTTGCGCGAAAACTACTCGTTGTTCTGCTCGGTGGTTGTTTACCCCGTAATTCCGAAGGGCGAGATTATTCTGCGTATTATCCCCACGGCGGTTCATACGCTGGAGGATGTGAACTATACGCTGGATTGCTTCAGCAAAATCCGCGAGAAACTGCTTGCCGGAGAGTACCAAAAGCCTATGCCCGACATGTCGGACAAGACCTACGAGGCGCAACTGAATAAGTAATTCACAATTTGCGATTCATAATTAAAAAAGCGTGTGTCCTTAAGCGAAAAGGACACACGCTTTAGTTTTATAGGTGGGTTTGATTTTTTACTCTTGTGCGGCGACGGTGATGTGGAAACAGGCTTGTTTGTACTCGTATTTGACGTGACAACGTCCTTGGTCACGCAGATTCTTGAGCACCTCGGCCAGCATCTGTTTCATCATGGCCGACTTGATGGTTGCCGTGACTCCCGTGTGCTTATAAAAACGGTTGTAGGCCATGTCGAACGTTGTGCCGTAGACGTGACAGGAGTTCTTCGAGGCGTTGACGTTGCCCGAGCGGCGTAGTTTTTTGACATCCTCTTCGGTGCGCGTGACGCTTGTCACAAAGGGGCACACTCCTCTAATTCCGAAACGACGGTCGAGTGAATCGGCAAAACCGCGTCCGATATCCTCCAATAGCTCGGCCGCCTCGGGAACCAAAATAGGCACCGAATATTTCAGCGGGTCAAGTTGGTAGAGTTCGCAACTTTCGAGGGTCTTGTAGCGTTTCGAGGGTTTGCTGTCGCGTGTGGCGAGTGGTTCGAAACCCACCTTGCGTGCCGACTCGAGTTGCACATCGTTAAGGTCGCGGAACATGCGCGAGTATTTGTATTGATAGTGTATGGTTGCAGTTTGTGCCCGATGTAACATCTCCAAATCCTCTTTGACTGCTTGGCGTTTGATTACACCATGGGTGATGTAGGCCGCCATGATAATCAGGAAGCCGTAGAGATAGGGGCGGAGTTTAGGGTTAAGATGTCTGCGTCGTTTGGCGCGTTGTTGTGTGGTCATATAGTTTCGGTTTCGTTAAATACGTAGTGGCGTACAAACACAAAAAAGACACTCCGTACCATTAAATCGGCCCTCGGGGTGTCTTTTGTGTTGAGCTACCTGGATTCGAACCAAGAATGACAGAACCAAAATCTGCAGTGTTACCATTACACCATAGCTCAATTAGCTTGGAAAAGCGATGCAAATATACGACAAATTTTGATACCTGCAAACTTTTTTCGGTATTTTTTTGTATTTTTGTCCCGTAACCCAAATTTTGAACCTTATGAATAGTGATTCACGCGCAACTTTTAAGAGTAAAATTGGTATTATCATGGCGGCCGTAGGCAGTGCCGTCGGACTCGGTAATATCTGGAGATTCCCCTACGAGGCGGGACAGAATGGCGGAGGTGCTTTCTTGTTGGTCTACTTGATTTGTGTCTTTATCCTCGGTATTCCCACACTGATGGCCGAAATGACACTCGGTCGTATGGCCAAAACAAACTCGGTGGAGGCCTTTCGTCGTATGAGCAGTCACCCTGTATTCAGCCGAATTGGCTACTTGGGAGTGTTCTCTTGCTTGTTGATTCTCGGTTTCTATACCGTGGTGGCAGGTTGGACATTCCAATATATGTGGGAGTCGGTGTCGGGTGGAATAGAGGGAATGACCAGCGAACAATTTTCTCAATCGTTCGTTGAGTTCTCTTCCTCACCTTTCCAACCTATATTTTGGACGGTGCTGATGTTCCTGATAACTCACCTTATTATTATAGGTGGTGTGCAGAAGGGTATCGAACGAGCATCGAAATTCATGATGCCCTTGTTGTTTGTGCTGTTGGTGGTGCTGTGTGGCAACTCGCTGACGTTGGACGGCGCACGCGAGGGCCTGTCGTTTCTGTTCAAACCCGACTTCTCGGCCATCAATTCGAGTGTTGTACTGAGTGCCATGGGGCAAGCCTTCTTCTCGCTGAGTTTGGGCGCAGGTGTGATGATTACCTATGCATCCTACTTCGAGAAGGATGTCAACCTGCCGCGTACGGTTACCACCGTGAGTCTGCTCGATACCTCGGTTGCGCTGCTGGCTGGTGTTGTGATTTTTCCTGCTGTGTTTACTTTCGGAATCGAGCCCACTCAAGGCCCGAATCTTGTATTTGTCACTCTGCCTAATATCTTTGCCCAACTGCCTTGGGGTTCGGTGTGGTCATTCTTCTTCTTTCTGCTGTTGGCTTTGGCCTCTATCACTTCGTTGATTTCGTTGCATCAAGTGGTGACAGCCTATGTCGAAGAGGAGTTCAGACTCTCGAATCGTAAGTCGGCACTTGTTGTGTCGTGCCTTGCGGCGGTGCTGGCTGTGTTTGCTTCGCTGAGTTTGGGCGTGATGAATGACGTGCAGATTGCGGGTATGTGTCTGTTCGACCTTTTGGACTATGTGACCGCCAAGATTATGATGCCGCTGGGTAGCCTGCTTCTGTGTGTGTTCATGGGCTGGCGATTGGATAAGTCGGAGCTCATCAACGAGGTGACAAACCACGGAACCCTGCGCTGGCGATTGGCCAAGGTGTGGGTCGTGGCGCTGAAATATGTCATTCCGATTCTTATAACCCTTGTATTCGTTAATGAATTGGGACTGTTTAAGTTGTAGTTTGGTGTGAAAAAGAGACTTGTTGTATTTACGGGTGCGGGAATGAGTGCGGACAGTGGACTCGCAACTTTCCGCGACAGTGACGGCCTTTGGGCGTCGTATCGTATCGAGGAGGTGTGTACCCCCGAGGCTTTGGCGGCCGACCGTGCCAAGGTTGTGGAGTTCTATAATATGCGACGCCGCGAGATGATGTCGCACGAACCTAACGCGGGACACTACGCCATACGCGACCTTGAGCAGTGGTTTGATGTGGAGGTTGTGACGCAAAATGTCGACAACTACCACGAACGTGCCGGAAGTAGCCACGTGACCCACCTGCATGGCGAGCTAACCAAACTTCGCAGTTCGCGTAACCCCGAACTTATCGTGCCCATTGACGGCTGGGAACAATCTCTGGATGCCACAGCCCCCGATGGCGCATTGTTACGACCGCATATTGTGTTCTTCGGTGAGTCTGTTCCGATGTTCGACCGTTGTTGTGAGATTGCGCGTTCGGCCGACCTGATGGTTGTGGTCGGAACCTCGCTCGGAGTCTATCCTGCGGCGTCACTTGTGATGTATGTTGATAAGGATGTACCCATCTATTTGGTAGACCCAGGCAATCCTTCGACGGGACTTATCCGCAACAAGATTTACCACATCAAGGAGCGAGCGGCCGAAGGAGTTCCGCAGTTAGTAGAGGTGCTCAAGGAGTTGGCATAAAAAAGGAAGTTGTCTAACAAGGTGATTTCTTCGTTACGCTCGCCCTCAAAATGCTCATTTACACTTTAGTAAACTGCGCTTTTTCGGGCTTTGCAAGCCTTGAAATCCCTCTTGTTATACAACTTCCGACAGAAAAGAGCGTGTCCAAAAACTTGTTGGACACGCTCTTTTCTTTAGTACCCCGAAGCCTAACCAAGATACGACTTCAGCAATTTGCTACGCGAGTTCTGACGCAGACGGCGGATAGCCTTCTCCTTGATTTGGCGTACGCGCTCACGGGTCAGACCAAACTTGTCGCCAATCTCCTCAAGGGTCATCTCTTGGCAACCGATACCGAAGAAGTACTTAACAATATCTCTCTCGCGGTCGGTCAGCGTAGCCAACGCACGTTCAACTTCGGTCGAAAGCGACTCGTTAATCAATCCGCGGTCGGCATTGGGCGAATCGGCATTTACCAACACATCCAACAGGTTGTTGTCCTCGCCATCGGCAAACGGCGCGTCCACCGAAACGTGGCGACCGGCAACTCTCATGGTATCGGTAACCTTCTCTTTGGGCAGGTCCAACGCTTGAGCCAACTCCTCGGGCGAGGGGGTACGTTCGTTCTCCTGCTCAAAGCGCGCAAACGCCTTGTTGATTTTGTTGAGCGAGCCCACTTGGTTGAGCGGCAAACGCACGATACGCGACTGCTCGGCCAGAGCCTGCAGAATAGATTGACGAATCCACCACACGGCATACGAAATGAATTTGAAACCACGTGTTTCATCAAATTTTTCGGCAGCTTTAATCAATCCGAGGTTACCTTCGTTAATCAAGTCTGGCAGGCTGAGTCCTTGGTTTTGGTACTGCTTGGCCACCGACACCACGAAACGCAGGTTTGCTTTTGTCAGTTTTTCAAGAGCCTCTTGGTCACCTTTTTTGATACGTTGGGCGAGTTCTACCTCTTCCTCCACCGAAATCAAGTCCTCTTTGCCGATTTCCTGTAAGTACTTGTCAAGCGAAGCGCTTTCGCGGTTCGTGATTGATTTTGTGATTTTAAGCTGTCTCATCTATTCTTGTTTCTTTCTACTATTATTTTTCCACTATCACGTAGCCGATACTGCGTCCACCCGGGTAGAAACCCTCAATCAGTGTGATTTTGCCCTCAATTTATTGAATGTCACGAATCGAGCGAATGGGTTTTTCGTTGATGTGCGTAATGATGTATCCCTTGCGAATACCGGCATTGCTCAACACACCTCCGGGCTGCACCTCGGTTACTCTTACACCGCCCTTGACGCCATACTCCTTAAGGCTCTTTCCGTCCAACTCCAAAAACGCACCTCCCAGAGCGGTTTCGGCGTCGGTTTGCGATGTCAATTCTGTCTTTCCTGTCTTATTACGCAAAACTACTTCAAAAGGTTTCACTTTTTTATCTCTTTTTACCACAACCGTGATTTTATCGCCCGGGCGACGGCGTCCGACAAGTTCCGAAAGCGAGGCTTGCGAGTTAATCGGTGTACCGTCAATCTCGACAATTATGTCACCCGATTGGATACCTGCACTCTTGGCGGCTCCGTTGGGGTCGACCTCGGCCACATAGACACCACCCACAGCGTCAATGCCGAGCTTGGAACCCATCTCGTCGATGAATTGTTGGTCGATTACGCGGTACGAAATACCGAGTAATGCACGTTGTACAACGCCAAACTCCTTGAGGTCGGCCACTACTTTTTGAACGATGGTCTCGGGCACGGCAAACGAGTAACCCGCATAACTTCCCGTGGGCGATTTGATTACGGTGTTGATTCCGATAAGTTCGCCTCGTGAGTTGACCAACGCACCGCCCGAGTTACCGGGATTCACCGCGGCGTCGGTTTGGATGAACGACTCAATGCTGAATGCGTTGGGAATAACCCTCAGCGTGCGTGCTTTGGCACTTACGATACCCGCCGTAACGGTCGATTGCAGGTCGTAGGGGCTGCCTATTGCCAACACCCATTCGCCCAGACGCAGCGCATCCGAACTTCCGAAGGGTAGGGTGGGGAGTCCCTCAGCGTCAATCTTGATAAGGGCAATGTCGGTAGTGGGGTCTGTGCCGATGATTCGAGCCTCGAAGTTTTGTCCATCATTCAGGCGCACCTTGAGTGACGAGGCGTTCTCCACAACGTGGTTGTTGGTTACGATGTAGCCGTCGGGCGAGAGAATCACACCCGAACCCGATGAGGTTTGACTGCGCGAACCTTCACCTCCGTATTGTGGGGCACCGAAGAACCCGAAAAACGGATTCCAATCCTGCGACATGGCAACTTCCTCGGTCTTGACTACGCTCACCACAGCGCGAACTCCACGCTCGGCAGCAGCCGTCAAGTCGGGGTACTCGAGAGCCGACTCGTTGGATAGCGATGCAAAATAGGTGTCGGCATTGCTGCCGTTGGTGACCCCGGTTGTGTCGCCCATATTATTAATAGTGTTGTACCACGAACTGATTTGAGCGTTGTTTTGCGAGGCGAAGTATCCCACACCGCCTCCCACTGCGGCCGACAGAGCAATGGTCGCAAAGGTTGATAAAAAATTGTTTTTCATACTTTTCTCTTGTGTTTGTTGTTTTACGCAAAAGTCGAGTTTGTCAATAGGCATACTGTGTGTTGGTTGCAAGTATAACTGATAAGATGTGCGGAATATTTTGTAAAACGGCCGAAAAAAGTTTTTTTTTCGCAAAAAATGGTTACCTTTGCGGCCGAAAATGTGGAAAGATTTGGACTGATTGCAACCACAATAAAAAAACGCTAAAACAGCATTCTTTTATACAGCCAGCCAATTTTTCCCACTTTAAATACGTTTAATACTCAAAAAACTGATTGAAAGATGGGATTTTTGTTTACATCAGAGTCGGTGTCCGAGGGACATCCCGACAAAGTATCCGACCAAATTTCGGACGCCATTCTTGACGAGTTCCTTCGTCATGACCCCAATTCGAAAGTAGCTTGCGAAACCCTCTGCACCACAGGTATGGTGGTAGTTGCAGGTGAGGTGCGCAGCGATGCATATGTCGATGTTCAGAGCGTTGCACGCGGCGTTATCAACCGTATCGGCTACACCAAGAGCGAGTATCAATTTGACGGCAATTCGTGCGGTATCCTCTCGGCTATCCACGAGCAAAGCTCCGATATCAACCAAGGCGTTGTGCGCGAGAAAGACGAGGACCAAGGCGCAGGTGACCAAGGTATTATGTTCGGTTACGCCTCGAGCGAGACCAAAGAGTATATGCCCGCAACGCTGATTCTGGCACACGTTATCCTCAAAGAGTTGGCGGTAATTCGCCGCGAGGGTAAGGTGATGACCTACTTGCGTCCCGACTCGAAGAGCCAAGTTACCATCGAGTACGGCGACGATAACAAACCCGTACGTGTTCACACCATTGTGGTTTCGACCCAACACGACGATTTTGTGGTAGCCGGTGAGGGCCGCACCGACAAACAAGCCGAGGAGGAGATGGGCCGCATCATCAAAGAGGATGTTCGCAACATTCTGATTCCTCGAGTGAAGGCTCGTCTGGAGCGTGCAGGTGATAAACTCTCGGAACTCATCGATGACAACTATATCCTGCACGTAAACCCCACCGGTAAGTTTGTGATTGGTGGCCCGCACGGTGATACGGGTCTGACCGGCCGTAAGATTATCGTCGACACCTATGGTGGCCGTGGCGCACACGGTGGCGGTGCATTCTCGGGTAAGGACTCGTCGAAGGTCGACCGTTCGGCAGCATACGCAGCTCGCCATATTGCCAAAAATATGGTAGCAGCAGGCGTTGCTGACGAGATTTTGGTTCAACTCTCCTATGCAATCGGTATAGCACAACCTCTGAGCGTGTATGTTGATACCTATGGCACCTCGAAGGTAGAGATGACCGACGGTGAGGTTGCCGAGAAGGTAGCCGAGATGTTCGACCTGCGTCCCGCAGCGATTGTTAAACGCTTTGGTCTGAAGAACCCCATTTTCGAGGCAACAGCATCGTATGGTCACTTCGGTAACCGTCCCTACAAGGCTGTCGAGAAGTTCTGGGAGGGCGGCAAACAGGTTGAGCGCGAAATCGAGTATTTCGGTTGGGAACGCCTGGATTGCGTGGATGAAATCAAGGCCAAATTTGGTTTGTAAGACCTCTTGTTTTATACACATTTGGGTGTATGTGGAGTTGTTTGACAAGTTTTGTCGGGCAACTCTTTTTTATTTGCATAAAAAATGGTATCTTCGCGGCAAACATAAACGAAAAACCCGTTATGGCAATTAAGAATAATGTGATGATTGTTCGACAAAGATTGTTGACCAAACTCATCAAACTGTGGAATGAAAACAAACTTGTAGAGGAAATCGACCGACTGCCCATCGAACTTAGCCCCAAACGCTCCAAAGTGTTGGGCCGTTGCTGTGTGCACAAAGAGAGAGCTGTATGGAAATACAAATCGCTCCCGCTGATGGGATTCGATATGAGCGACGAAACGGACGAACTTACCCCTCTGTCGGAGTACGCCCGCCAAGCGCTCAAACGTGACAAACTTAAAGAGAATATCATGTGCGTGATTGACGAGGCTTGTTCGTCGTGTGTGCGCACCAACTACAATATTACTAACTTGTGTCGTGGTTGTGTGGCTCGTGCTTGTGCAAGTGCTTGCCCCAAGAACGCCATCGAGTTTGACCCCGAGACAAGTCAGGGACGCATCAACCACAGTATCTGTATCAGCTGCGGTAAGTGTTTCGAGAACTGCCCCTATCACGCACTCGTTTATATTCCCGTTCCGTGCGAAGAGTCGTGTCCTGTGGGTGCAATTACCAAAGACGAGTATGGCGTGGAGCATATCGACGAGTCGAAGTGTATCTATTGCGGAAAGTGTCTGAATAGTTGCCCGTTCGGTGCTATTTTCGAGATTTCGCAAGTGTTCGATATTCTGCAAAGCATTCGCCGCGGCGAACAAGTGGTGGCTATGGTTGCCCCCGCAGTGCTGTCGCAATATAACGTTCCTACCGAGCAGGTATATGGTGCTATCAAGGCTATCGGCTTTACCGATGTAATTGAGGTAGCTCAGGGCGCTATGGTTACCACCGAGAAAGAGACTGCCGAGTTCAAAGAGCGTATGGAGGAGGGTGCTCCGTTTATGACCACCTCGTGTTGCCCCGCATACATCGAGATGGCCGAGAAGCACGCCCCCGAATTGAAGAAATACATCTCGACGACTCGCTCGCCGATGTACTATACCGCCGAAATCGCACGTGAGAAATACCCCGACGCCAAATTGGTGTTCGTAGGCCCGTGTATCGCCAAACGTAAAGAGGCGCGCAAGGATGACTTGGTAAGCTATGTGATGACTTTCGAGGAGTTGCACGCAATCTTCGACGGTATGGGTATTGATATGAACGAAAAGAGAGTTTACCAGATTCCGTTCACCTCGATTCGCACGGCTCACGGTTTTGCAGCAACGGGTGGTGTTACCGCCGCTGTTAAGGCACACGTCGGAGGTGCTTTTGAGTTTACCAACGCGCTGGTGTCGCCACTTACCAAGAAGAATGTCGGCTTGATGAAGGTTTATGGCAAAGTACCCGCCAAAGTGCCTGCCCAATTCATCGAGGTTATGGCTTGTGAGGGTGGATGTATCTCGGGTCCGAGTACCCACACTACATTTGAGGCCGGTCGTCAAACCTATAACAAGGAGTTGTTGAAACGATAGAATAAACTTCGCTATAAATGAAAGAGTTGGCCGAACGTCTGACCCGCACGCACAGACTTGACGCCGCGGGCTACCGCACGCTCCTTGCCGAGTGTGACGACCCGACTCTTGGTTTTTTGCGCCATGAAGCTGTCCGAACTGCATGTGAGCAGTTCGGACGCGGCATTTATGTGAGGGGACTTGTTGAGGTTGGAAGTGTCTGTCGTAACGACTGTTTGTATTGCGGACTCCGACGTAGCAACACCCGAGCCGAGAGATACCGCCTCAGTGATGAGCAGATTTTGGAGTGCTGTCGTGAGGGCTATGCCGCAGGTTTTAGGACCTTTGTGTTGCAGGGGGGCGAGGATGCTGTGTGGACGGATGCAAGGCTGACGCGGCTCATAGGGCAAATCAAACGCGAGTGTGAGGGCGCGGCTGTTACATTGTCGTTGGGCGAACGTAGCAGGGAGTCTTATGAGGTGTTGCGGCAGGCGGGTGCCGACCGCTATCTGTTGCGTCACGAGGCGGCAGACCGAACACTATATGAGAGCCTGCACCCGAGCGAGATGTCGTGGGAAAGACGTTTGAGGTGTATTGCCGACCTAAAGGAGTTGGGATTCCAAACGGGTGTGGGTATGATGGTCGGAGTACCCGGACAGACGGTGGAGTCGCTTGTGGAGGATTTGCTGTTTATGGAGCGGGTGAATCCCGAGATGATAGGCATTGGCCCGTTTATTCCCCACCGAGATACACCATTGGGAGAGCACTCGGCGGGAAGTCTGCGAATGACACTGCTTTTGGTGGCGGTCGTAAGGTTGATGTTCCCGCGGACTCTGATACCAGCAACAACGGCGTTGGCTACACTCGCGCCTAATGGACGCCGCGAAGGAATACTTTCGGGTGCAAATGTGGTGATGCCCAACCTATCGCCCCGAAGTGTGAGGAGTAAATACGCCATCTATGAGGGCAAGGCCAGCAGTGGTAGCGAGGCTGCCGAGGGGCTGGCGCAATTAGAAAAAGAGTTGAACGAAATCGGCTACCATGTGGATTACGCACGTGGAGATTTCAAACGATAAAACTGAGGAGAAACTAAAAATGGTCGAATATAACGTAAAATCGGAACACGCCGCCGAGTTTATTCACGACGGCGAGGTGAGGGCGACTTTGGAGTATGCCGCCGCCCACCGAAATGATGTGGCTCTGGTGGACGAGATACTCTCAAAGGCCGCCGAGCACAAAGGTTTGACACACCGTGAGGCTGCGGTGCTTATGGAGTGCGACCGCGAGGAGCAGGTGGCACGCTTGTTTGAATTGGCACGAGAGATTAAACAACGCATCTATGGCAACCGTATTGTGATGTTTGCACCGTTGTACTTGTCGAACTATTGCATCAATGGTTGCGTCTATTGTCCCTATCATGCCAAGAACCGTACCATCCCGCGTCGCAAACTCTCGCAGGAGGAGATTCGCCGCGAGGTTATCGCGTTGCAGGATATGGGGCACAAACGCCTTGCGCTCGAAACGGGCGAACACCCCATTCAAAGCCCCATTGAGTATGTGCTGGAGTCGATTGATACCATCTACTCGATTCACCACCGCAACGGAGCAATCCGCCGAGTGAATGTGAATATTGCCGCAACTACGGTCGAAAACTATCGACTGCTGCGCGATGCGGGAATCGGAACCTATATTCTCTTTGAGGAGACCTATGACCGCGCAACCTATGAGCAACTTCACCCCACGGGCCCCAAGAGCGATTGGGCCTACCATACCGAGGCTATGGACCGCGCAATGGAGGGTGGAATTGATGATGTGGGAATCGGTGCACTGTTTGGATTGACCAACTACCGCTATGACTTGGTGGGACTGCTGATGCATGCCGAACACTTGGAGGCTCGTTTCGGAGTGGGACCTCACACCATTAGCGTTCCGCGCATACGTCCGGCCGACGACATCGACCCGGCCGACTTCCCCAATGCCGTGACCGACGAGGTATTCCGTCGAATTGTGGCGGTGCTGCGTTTGGCGGTGCCTTATACGGGAATGATTGTTTCGACCCGCGAGTCGGCTCGTTCACGGGAGTTGGTATTGGATGTGGGTGTGTCGCAAATCAGCGGCGGCTCGCGTACCAGCGTGGGCGGTTATGCCGAGGGAGTTGAGGATGCCGATAGGTCGGCTCAATTTGACATTTCGGATACACGCTCATTGGATGAGATTGTGGCGTGGCTGTTGGAATTGGGTTATGTACCAAGTTTCTGCACAGCCTGTTACCGCGAGGGACGCACGGGCGACCGCTTTATGATGTTGGCCAAGAGCGGTAAGATAGGCAATTGCTGTGGACCGAATGCACTGATGACCCTCAAGGAGTATTTGGAGGATTATGCCTCGCCGCACACCCGTAGCTTGGGCGTGGATGTGATTGCTCGCGAGTTGAAGATGATTCCTTCGGACAAAGTAAGAGATATAACCGAGCGACGTCTGGGCGAAATTTCGCTCGGCCAGCGAGATTTCAGATTTTAATGTTTATGGCTCAAACTCCCTCTTCCGAACGCTTGCATATCGGCTTCTTTGGTCGTTGCAATAGCGGCAAATCGTCGCTAATCAATGCCCTCACCGGACAACAAGTAGCCCTTGTGTCGAATGTCGCAGGAACAACCACCGACCCCGTGAATAAACCTATGGAGTTGCCAGACTTGGGAGCGGTGACACTTGTCGATACACCGGGACTCGACGACAATACGGTGCTGGGTACGGAACGTGTGCGCGCTACCCGACGGGTTATGGACCGTACGGATATTGCTGTGGTGCTGTTTGCGGATAGCGAGGATTGGAGCGTGGAGTTGGCCGTGGTCGAGGAGCTGCGTCAACGTGAAGTTGCTGTGGTAACGGTTGTGGCGGGATGTGACCGTGTGGGTGAAGCCGAAAGTGTTGCCGTTCGCGTAGAGCAGGCCACGCGGATAGCTCCCGTATGCACAAGCGCGCTGACGGGAGAGGGTATGGATGAACTGCGTCGTCGTTTGGCTGCATGCCGAGCCGAGGAGCCGCGATTGCTGACCGAAGGTTTTTGTGAGGCGGGCGATACCGTTCTGCTCGTTATGCCTCAAGATAAACAAGCGCCCAAAGGACGATTGATTCAACCGCAGGTGCAAACCCTGCGCGAGTTGCTCGATAGGGGATGTCGTGCAATGTGTTGCACGACGGAGGATATGGCCGCAGCATTGAGTGCTTTGGCCGAACCACCCCGGCTGATTATTACCGATTCGCAGGTGTTCGATGCGGTGTGGCGGCAGAAGCCCGAAGGGTCGAAGTTAACTTCGTTCTCGGTGCTGATGGCCCGCTACAAGGGCGATATTGGTGAGTTTGTCGAGGGTGCGAAGATGATAGCCGCGCTGACCGAGCAGTCGCGTGTGCTGATTGTCGAGGCGTGCACTCACGCACCTCAAAACGAAGATATAGGCCGCGTGAAATTGCCGCGAATGTTGCGCCGAAAGGTGGGTGAGGCGTTGACCGTGGATGTTGTTGGTGGTGCGGATTTTCCCGATGACCTCAGTTCGTACGACCTTATTATTCACTGTGGCGCGTGTATGTTCAACCGTCGACATGTGATGAGCCGCGTGGCACGGGCACGGGCTGCCGAGGTGCCAATTACCAACTATGGTGTGGCGATTGCGGCATTGACGGGTATTCTGGATAAAATAGAGTTTTAACGTGACAAGAAACAAGATTACGATATTGGCTGTCGCTGTGGCAGCCCTGCTGGGTGTTGGTTTGTACCTGCGCTATACAACCGTGCGACAGGTGGAGAAAATTTGGCGCGACGGGTCGAGTTATACGGGTGAATGGTTGCGTGGACAGAAACACGGCTGGGGTGAGTGGCTCTTGGTCGATGGAACTTGCTATCGGGGTGAGTTCGTGTGTGACACTATTCATGGTCGAGGTCGATGTATTTATCCCGACGGCAGTGTCTATCGCGGACGTTGGCACAAGGGACTTCGCCATGGACAAGGTTCGCTGTGTCATGCCGACAGCGTAGCCGTTTTCGAAGGAACGTGGCAGGCCGATTCTCTGATTTATGGAGAGTGGGTGACCGACTCCACACGCTACGAAGGTGCGTTCCGTGGCTTTATTCCTCACGGAGTGGGCATTATGCGCCACCGCGACCACGATGTCTATGCTGGACGTTGGCACCATGGACAACGGCACGGTGTGGGACGACAACAAAATGATTCGACGCGAAAGTTCGAATTCGGCTATTGGGCGCAGGACTCTCTTTGCCGACCCGAAGGGATGAAATACAAGTATGGGGATAAGGTCTATGGTATTGACGTGTCGCACCACCAAAAGAGTATAACTTGGGGCGACTTGGCACTCTATTGCAACCGTCGTGGCGAGGTCTACCCCGTGGGTGCCGAGGATACCACCTACCTGCAACCCGTGTGGTTCGTATTGATGAAATCGACCGAGGGCGCGACCTACCAAGACCCGCAATACAGTCGAAATGTGAAGATGGCGCAAACCTACGGACTTGTCAAAGGTTCGTATCACTTCCTGCGTACAACTTCAACTATTCCCGACCAAGTGAACAACTATATTCGTAACACGGTGTGGCATCCGGGTGACTTTCCTCCTGTGCTGGATGTCGAAATCGACCGCGATAAGGTGGCCGAGATAGGAGAAGAGCGCCTCAAAGAGATGTGTCTTGAATGGTTGGAGGCCATCGAGGCATACTATGGTGTGCGCCCCGTGATTTACACCTACACGGCCTATCGCCGCGATTTTCTGACCGACAAGCGTTTCAAAAAGTATGATTTCTGGATTGCCCGCTACGTACGTCATGACCTGAAAAGACGACGTAAGCCCGAACGTCCCGATAATTGGGTTGTTTGGCAGTTTACCGATAGCGGCAAGGTGGGTGGAATCACACCTCAAGTGGATGTCAATATCTGGGATGGTAATCTCGATAAGATGTACAAATATCTGAATTCACGCAACTAAAAAAATGGCTGTCGAAAGATTTCGACAGCCATTTTTTGTAAATCTCAAGGCTCGCTCTAAGCCTTACCAACAATCGCGTTGGCACGCTCAACAGCCATTTGGATGTTCGAACAGATGTTCTCTTTACCCACGAGTTTGTCGAACTTGGCGTGCTCCAGCGTGGTGCGAACGCCACTGCCTACACCCGACAGAATAACCTCGATGCCGCGTTTGTGCGACGACTCAACCAATATCTCAAGATTGTGCAGACCAGTCGAATCAATGAACGGCACACGACGCATACGGATGATTCGAGCCTTGGGTTGAGGCTCCAGATTACGCATAACCTCGTCGAACTTGGTGGCTACGCCAAAGAAATACGGACCGTCAATCTCATAAACCTCGACACCTTCGGCCACATTCAGACGTTCGTGATGCGAGTTGTCGGTTCCTTTTGCCAAGTCAATCTCCTCGGTGACAACCGAAATTTTGGTGGTCTCCATCAGTCGTTTCATAAACAGAATAACTGCCAGCAACAGACCGATTTCGATGGCAATTGTAAGGTCGAACACCACGGTAAGAATCATCGTGGTGAACAGCACAGCAATGTCGCTTTTAGGTGCGCGCATCAGCGAACGAATGGTACGCCAGCCGCTCATATTGTACGATACCACAACGAGTACACCTGCCAAACAAGCCATCGGAATGTGTACAATCAGCGGGGTGAGGAACAGCAGGATGAGCAGCAGAACCACGGCGTGAATCAGACCTGCAACGGGGGTTTTACCGCCATTGTTGATGTTGGTCATGGTACGCGCGATGGCTCCCGTAACGGGGATTCCGCCGAAGAATGGAACCAAAATGTTAGCTACGCCTTGGCCAATCAGCTCGGTGTTGGCATTGTGGTGTCCGCCCGTCACACCATCGGCCACGGTAGCCGACAGCAGCGACTCGATAGCACCCAAAATGGCGATAGTGAAGGCCACCGAAATAAGCGGCGACAGCTGGCTGAAATTGATGTCGATACCTGTGGGTTTGAGGTCGGCAAAGCTGAATCCCGAGGTGATTTCGGGAAAGCGTTGTCCGATGGTTTCGACGCTTACGCCTGCCCACTTTTCAAGGCAAATCGTCACCACGGTCATCAGCACGATGGCTACCAGCGAACCGGGAATCTTGTGTGAAATCATGGGCGTTAAAGCGATGATGACAATGCTCACCAAGCCGATACCGAGAGCCCACGGGTCGATGCTACCCAAGTTTTGGAAGTAGCAGGCCCACTTCGACAGAAAGTCTGCGGGCACGCTTTCGATACTCATACCCGTCAGGTCTTTGATTTGTGTTGTGAAGATTGTAAGCGCAATACCGCCCGTGAATCCAACAACGATGGGGTAGGGAATGAACTTGATGACCACTCCGAGTTTGAACACTCCCATCAGTACCAAAATAATACCTGCCATAATGGTGGCAATCATCAGACCGCCCAGGCCGAACTCGGCAATAACGCCTGCCACGATGACGATAAACGCTCCCGTGGGTCCGCCGATTTGGACGCTCGAACCGCCCAGCAGCGATACGATGAATCCGCCGATGATGGCCGTGATAAGTCCTTGCACGGGGCTTACACCGCTGGCGATACCGAACGCGATGGCCAGAGGCAGAGCCACAATACCGACAATCAGACCTGCAATAAGGTCGCTGACAAAGGTTTGTCGGTTGTAACCGCGCAGTTTAGTGAACAATTTAGGTTGAAAGTCTAATTGCAGTTTCACTTTGTTTTGGGTTTTAGTTGATTATACTTCAAGTAGATGTTTTTGTTAAATGTTACTTCTTGGCAAAGTAGATGTCGAGCAGTCGTTTGGCCGCCACGAACGAACTCATCTTATCCTCCTTGACCAATTGTTCGCATTCGGCCATTTCGCGCTCGATTTCGGGGTCTTGGAAGAAACTGTTGCGCAGCGTTTCGTTGATTGTTTCGCGCATCCAATAGCGGTTTTGGTTATGGCGATTGCGGTGGAAGAATCCGTTGCGTTTGACATACATGATGAACTCCTCGACGCCCGTCCATACCTCCTCCAAGCCGGTCTTCTGAACCGACGAACAGCAGAATACCTGAGGACGCCACTCCGACTCGCTCAACGGGAACAACATCAGCGCATTGGCAAATTGTCGTCTGGCCAACTCTGCACGATGCAGGTTTTCGCCTTCGGCTTTGGTGATTACCATCAGGTCGGCCATCTCCATAATACCTCGTTTGATACCTTGTAGTTCGTCGCCTGCACCGGCAATTTGCAACAACATGAAGATGTCTACCATCGAGTGAACAGCCGTTTCGCTCTGGCCAACGCCCACCGTTTCGATAAAAATAACGTCGAAGCCTGCTGCCTCACACAGAATCATTGTTTCGCGGCTTTTGCGTGCCACGCCGCCTAAAGAGCCTGCCGACGGCGAGGGGCGAATGAACACTTTGGAGTTCGCCGAAAGGCTTACCATACGGGTCTTGTCACCAAGAATCGAACCCTTGCTGCGTTCCGAACTCGGGTCGATAGCCAGCACTGCAAGTTTGTGTCCCTTGTCGACCACCATTCCGCCAACAGCCTCGATGAAGGTTGATTTACCTGCACCCGGCACTCCTGTGATTCCGATACGGATGGATTTGCCGGCATAGGGCAGGCAGCGTTCGATGATTTCCTGTGCTTGTGCATAGTGCGCCGGGTTGTTGCTCTCGACCAGGGTTATGGCCTGCGACAACACGGTAACGTCACCGCCGAGGATTCCGTCGACATATTGGTCGGTCGAGAGAGTCGGTCGGCGTTTGCGCACAAAATAGGGGTTGGTTACGGGTTGATTGCTCACACCCGCCATCACATCCAAGGCACTATCGGCGTGTTCGGCCCGATGCTGCTTTTCGTAGTGGTCTGTCATGGTATTTTCCGTCGCTGATTAATATTTTCAAAGTTTCGTGTTCCAGAAAAACGGGGTTGCCGCACCACAAGGTTCGGCGTTTGGGGCATGTGACGTAAGCATACGGAACGTATCTGACGCCCATGCTTCTCATGGCTCGTGGCGAGAGTTGTGCCACGTGGTAGTGTTGCTCGCCGTTTATCAACATTTGGTGTCCTCGTTGGTCGTCACCTCGCACAATCACAATCACGTTCAATGAGTCGGCGTGTTGTGAGGCCAATTGTTCGAGCAGTTGGATTCGGTCGGTGCAACTTCTGTTCGACGAGTGAAAGAACTCCACAAGAGTGGTTCGTTTCTTTGTTAAGGGGTACGTTGTGAGCCACACAAAAGATTCCGTCTTGGGGGCCTTGCTGCCAATCTTCAAAGATTGGGCCGAAAGCTCACAACAGAGGGTTGCAAGGAGTGTTATGACAAGCAGGCGTTTCATCGGCGGGTGTGACTTTGGGCGTTTATTAGTTCAGTGTTTGGCTCTTAACGGCGTCGCGTTTACGGCCAAATGTGATTTCCTGACCGAATTGTTTATTGTTGAGATTGATGACCAGATTGGCAACCTGTTCCATGCCGAGGTGTTTGCCATCGGTTTTGAATTTGAGTTGGAACTTGAGGTTGATACCGTTGCGTTTTACAGCCGTATAGTAGATTTCGGCGTGGTTGAGAATTCCGTAAGGCGCTTGGTACAGAGGCTCGCACGAATACAGACCGCTGATGCCGTACAGAGGCAGAAGGTTGTCGCCATAGTAGAAGATGTCGAGCAGTCCGACGCCCCATTTCTCGATGCGGAATTCGACTTCACCACCATTGGGCAACATGAATTCCGAGCTGGCTTTGCGGTCGCGTTGAGCCGATTGTTGCCATCCCAACTGAATGTAGAATTTGTCGAGGGGCAGAGCCGAGGCGAAGTTAACACCCACGTAGGGGTAGGCGATGATGTTGTCGCACACGCCTTTTATGCCTGTGCCACTACTTGCCAGGTGGTACATGTGGAAACTATAACCGGCAAAGAAGAACGGAATTTCGAAACGACCGGCCGAGAATACACGGAACGCCTCACGATTCGGAGTGTCGGCCTCGTACTTGCCGTCCCAATCCAGACCCAACTCCAATTTGCCATACTTGCCCTTGTATTGGAGCAGTGTACCGTGCAGCAGTTGGTTGTAGAAGGTGTAGCTCGACGAGAAGATGGTATTGGCATACGAACCAATCATATTCGAGCGGTGGAAGATACCTGCATAGGCTCCGAAGTGCTCGTCTTTGTAGCTATAATAGGCAATAGGTTGCGGGGTGTTGAGCAATTTTTCGGCTCCAAATTCGCTCATAAGTTCGACACCGGCCATAAAGCGGCTTCCTTCGCCCCAAGCCACACCAATGGTGGGCGATAGTACCGAACCAAAGATGGTTCGTGATTTGGCCAAAGGTACTTTTTCGTTTTCGCGGTTGTCGAATCGGGTTTGGAAGTGGACGTCCCATTCAAAGGTTTGTGCTCTGGTTGTCATACCGACACACAGGAGGATTGCACATGCGGCTAAAAATTTCTTCATTTATCCAAAAGTTATCAATACGCCGCAAAGTTACAATTTTATCACATTATCTCCAACTCTTTGAGTTGTTCGTTTATATCGCTATCGTCATCCCACACCAACAATAGTACGTCACCGACGGCCAAACGGGTACCTCCTTTGGGAACAATGTAGCGGTCGCCACGTTTGACAAACAGCACCAGGGTGTGTTCGGGCAAGGTCACTTCGCGCATGGTTGCACCGCCTGCCAGAAATGACTCAGTTACATCGAGTTCCGTTAGTGCTGCCTTGATATTGTCGGGTAGGTCGATACCGAAACTGTCGCCTCGCATGGGGGTCGAAAGTCCCAGCTTGTCGGCCATGTAGTTGACCGTCGAACCTTGCAGCGCCAACGACAGAATTGTGATAAAGAATACCACATTAAAAATCATATCGGCAACCTCCGGGTCGAAACCTCTGTTAACCGCTACCAGCGGATAGGTGGCAAGGATGATGGGTACGGCTCCGCGCAATCCCACCCAGCTGGCGTAGAGTTTTGCTTTGCGTGGCATGTCGCGGAATGGGGCCAAGCAAACGAATACCGTGAGCGGGCGAGCTATAATAATCATAAACAGACCTACGGCCACACCCAACAGAGCGGTTTGAGGTTCAATCAGTTTGTGCGGTGTCACCAACAGACCCAACGAGATAAACATTACAATTTGAACCAGCCATGTGTAACCGTCTAATGACTTGGCTAACCCCTTGCGGCCGAATACGTTGTGGGTGTTGCCAATCACCATGCCTGCGATGTATACAGCCAGATAGCCGTTGCCTTTTATCAAGTCGGTAATCGAGAAGGTGATGAATACGAACGACAACAACATGATAGAACTGAGCGAGGTGTTGCTCACCTTTGCTTTATTGAGTGTCCACACAATGGCCTTGCCACACAGCACACCTGACGCAAAACCGATGGCGATTTGGCTCACCAATTTGAAAACGGTGCTCCATGCGCCAACTTCGGTGTCGCCAACCACCATATCCAACACGATGACGGTCATAATTACAGCCATAGGGTCGTTACTGCCACTTTCGAACTCCAGCAGCGGTTTGAGATTGTGTTTGAGTCCGCGGCTGTTGCCCAGCATCGAGAACACCGATGCCGAATCGGTCGACGACATGATGGAGGCCATCAGCAGTGATTCGGTGAACGACAGCCCGAGATTGAAAACCACGCTTGCAAGGTAAATGAAACCTCCCGTCACGAAGGCCATCATCACCACCCCAATGGTTGCCAGAATGGAGCCTTGAGCGAGTACGGGGCGTATGTCGGTGAATTTTGTATCGAGTCCGCCCGAGAACAGAATAATCGACAGGGCTATCATTCCGATGAATTGAGCCAACAGTGAACTATTGAATTCCAAACCGTAGCCATCTGTTCCGAAGGCCATGCCCACCATCAAGAACAGAAGCAGCGAAGGAACGCCGAATTTGGCTCCGGCCTGACTGACCAGAATCGCACTCAGCATGACCACTGCGAAGACTAATATGATACTATTTGTTAACATATTCCTTGTGTTTTTCTGTTTTATGTGCTCTCTCAGGGGAACAACGCGCTTGAGAGAGTTTTATTGCTCGCCGTCTTATTGCGGAATGAACATGTAGGTTATGGTTCCCGTTTGTCGGTCGGGAGCTGAGGTATCGATGTTGAATCGTGACTTGTGGGTCGATTCGAGAGCGGTTTCCCACATACACTCGTCGGGTGCCGAACGACCTTTGTCGACCGATGCCGCCATCACATCACCATTACGATTGATGGTTACGTTTACAATCACCTCGCCGCCATTCTCGCAACGATAGGCCGGGATGTCGAGGTATTGAGCCGTGCGCACGGGGTTACGGAACGAATACGATGCCGTCACACGCCCCTTGACTTTGGACGATGGGGCATTGGAGGGCTCCGATTGAGCCTTCTCGGGCTTACGGCGCATGGCCTGTTCGTCAGCCAGCCCTTGCTCGTAACGTTCGCGGTTGGCACGCATACGCTCTTGGGCACGTTGGGCATCGGCTGTGAGTTTTTCCATGTCGGTACTTCGGTCGTCACGCAGGCGATTATCCATCTCGCGCTCTTCGGCCTCCTGGTTCGATATGCGGTTGCGCACGTCGCTCATGTCGTCGAGGTTTTGTTGACGCTCCTTAACCTGCTCTTCGAGTTGTTCTTTTTGCTTTTGCAGTTCGGCAAGTGTTTGTAAATCAACGACCATGAATTGGTCGGCATGTTTTGATGTTACGGTGACTTTGGAACTTACGAAGGCGATGGCCAACAGCAGGTAGGCAATGATGGTTATGAGCAATCCGCGTCGATTGTCATAGCTCCATTCGCCGATGTCGGTCGGTCGGTTGTCGAAGGGCAGTTTGAGTCGCTCTCTTTT
Source organism: Rikenellaceae bacterium (assembly GCA_017936385.1). Taxonomy (GTDB): domain Bacteria; phylum Bacteroidota; class Bacteroidia; order Bacteroidales; family Rikenellaceae; genus UBA940. The sequence goes on along the minus strand of JAGBFQ010000024.1, from coordinate 40,071 downwards.
GCGTCCCGTGGGTCGGGGCTTTGGTGTATGTTTTTCTCGATTTTTATCCATTGTACGCTGCAAAAACACAGCAAAATTACAATCTTTTGAAATAATTTCATAACTTTGCCGGAGTTTATCCATAAAAAAGACCTTTATGACAAACAAACAAAAAACATTGAATCAGTCGATTCAATTCTCTGGACGCGGCTTGCACACCGGTTTGGCTGTGAGCATGACGGTTCTTCCGGCACCTGCCGGACACGGTATCGTATTCCGCCGCGTCGACCTCGAAGGTGCCCCGGAGATACCTGCGCTGAGTGATTTTGTGACCGACACTTCGAGAAGTACAACCATCGAAAAAGACGGAGCAAAAGTCTCGACTATCGAGCATATCATGTCGGCGCTGTGGATGAGTGGAGTAGACAACGCAGTGGTCGAAGTCAACGGTCCCGAAGTCCCCATCATGGATGGCTCGGCAAGGGACTATGTGGCAGAAATTGCACGAGTGGGCTTGGCCGAACAAGAGGCCGAAATTCAGTTCTACACACCCAGCGAACGAATCTCCTACGTGAACGAAGAGCGCGGAATTGTGATTGACATCTTCCCCGACGATGAGTTCAGCATCTCGCTGCATGTCGACTATGGAAGCAAGGTTCTGGGCAACCAATACGCAACCTTCGCTTATGGTAAGGACGACTATGCTGCACAGATTGCTCCATGTCGTACGTTTGTGTTCCTGCACGAGATTTTCCCGTTGCTGCAAAACAACTTGGTTAAAGGTGGCGACATCGACAACGCAATCATCGTGGTTGAACGACCCGTGTCGGATGATGAACTCGACTATCTGCGCAAGGCTTTCCACCGTGAGGATGTTCAAATCACCGGCGGATACCTCAATAACCTTGAACTGCGCTTTATCAACGAACCTGCACGACACAAATTGCTCGATTTGACGGGCGATTTGGCGCTGCTCGGAGTACGTATCAAGGGTCGTGTGATGGCAACCCGCCCCGGTCACTTTGCAAATACCGAACTGTGCAAAATGTTGCGCAAGAATCGTCGCAGCCAAAGCCAAAAACCGCGCTACAAGTATGACCCGCAACAAAAACCGGTCTACGACCTGAATCAGATTAAAGAGTGTCTGCCACACCGTCAACCTTTCTTGTTGGTAGACAAAATTATGTATATCGACGATAGTAGTGTTATGGGTGTGAAGAATGTGACCTATAACGAGTCGTTCTTTGCGGGGCACTTCCCCGAAGAGCCTGTTATGCCCGGAGTACTGCTCATCGAGGCCATGGCGCAATGTGGCGGTATACTTGCAATGCACAACATGGAGAAAGGGTGCCGATACTCGACCTACTTTATGAAAATCGACAACGTGCGCTTCAAACACAAAGTGGTGCCGGGTGATACTCTCCAATTCGAACTTAAACTTATAGAACCTATACGCCGAGGAATTGTGGTAATGGAGGCCAAAGCATTCGTAGCTGATAAGCTGGCATGTGAGGCAGAGATGATGGCTCAGGTTTCAAAAATCAAGGAGTAATCAATAATATAACCAACAATACCAATAGTATTAATAATGATTAGTAATTTAGCATACGTTCATCCCGATGCTGTAATCGGCCAGAACGTAACCATCGAACCGTTTGCCTATGTGGGTTCGGATGTTGTGATTGGCGACGATTGTTATATCGGCCCCAACTCGCAGGTTCTGCCCGGTACACGCATGGGTAAGGGTTGCAAGGTGTTCGGCGCAATCCTTGGCGGCGAGCCTCAAGATTTGAAATTCAAGGGCGAATACACCACGCTCGAAATCGGCGACTATAACACCTTCCGCGAGGCTTGTACCATCAACCGTGGTACGGCAGCCAAGGGTAAAACCGTGATTGGTAGCTATAACCTCTTTATGGCATGTTCGCACATCGGTCACGATGTCGTGGTGGGTAGCCACTGCGTGATTGTGAATGCCGTGTTGGTTGCGGGTGAGGTTGTGATTGGCGATTGGGCTATTTTGGGCGGAAACTCTGCGGTGCACCAATTCGTGCGAATTGGCGAACACGCTATGGTAAGTGGCGGCTCGCTGGTGGGTAAGGATGTTCCTCCGTTTGTTAAGGCGGCTCGTAACCCGTTGTCGTTTGTGGGGGCCAACTATATAGGCCTTCGTCGTAGAGGTTTCACTTCTGAAAAGATTGGCGAGATACAAGAGATTTTCCGTATTCTGTTCCAAAGCGGCTATGGCTATGGCAGAGCATGCGATATTGTTGAGGATACGGTAAAACGTAGCCCCGAACGTGATTTGATTGTGGATTTTGTTCGTGCCTCGAAACGTGGCGTAATCAAACCATACAACGCAGCACTCGGCGATACCGAAGACTAATAAGTGCTTGTGCAAAAACGCCACGAGGTTCGACCATTATGGTCGAACCTCGTGGCGTTTTGTGTGAAAACTATTCGTAAAACAACCCGTCCCCTTTGCGTTTATAACTTAATGTACATCTTCTAAAAGGAGATGTGTGTTATATTTCACAAAGATATGTATTTTTTTTATTTCCACCCAATTATAAAACAAATAAATATCTATTTAATCATCTTTTTTATACATATTACACCATTTTATTTGACTTTAGCATTCATAAACTAATTATTTTACATTATGATACGCCCTATATACATCTCCTTTTAGAAGATGTGTAGAAATAGGCCGATAAAATGTCTAATATTGGGTGTAATAAATGCGACCGTTCGTTTGTTGATGTGACAAACGAACGCGAAGCGTGCCCTAAATATTGGATTGCGATGCTCGTTCAAATGAATACAGAGAAGAAAACGAGTGAGAAATTGACCAAGTTGGGAATTCGAAATTATGTGCCGACACAAACTGAAATACACCAATGGAGCGACCGTAAAAAGAGAATAGAAAAGGTTGTTATCCCGATGGTCGTTTTTGCGTACGTGAATAAACGTGTTGAGCAGGAGATAAAATCATACTCCTTTGTTTATAAACTATTGTCGTATCCAGGACAGTCTGAGGCAGCAATAATACCTGAAGAGCAGATTGATAGGTTGAAATTTATGTTAAGTAATGCAGACTCGAAGGTCAAAGTAGCTGAAACAGTGTTTGAATTGGGCGAAAAAATAGAAATAGTACGTGGACCATTGAAAGGATTGTGTGGGGAGTTGTGTTATGTTGAAGATAGAAAACCAATGGTTGGTGTATATCTGAATTTGTTTGGATATATATGTGTGGAAATTAGTAAAAATGATATTGGCAAAATATAGTTATGAATGGTGAAACACTTGTTCTTGGAATGAATGTTTATCAGCATAACTAAAATTAGGTCTTGATGTTTGCCGTGAGTTTGTGTAAATATAACCTAACTTACATTAACCTTTTAATTGTTTAGATATGACCAATAAATTAGACGGATTTGACGAAAGTGTAATTGAAGTTTTTCAGATAGCAGAGGCGTATGCAAAAGAGAATATGAATGCGGCCATAGAACCGGCTCATGTTTTGAAGGCTCTTTTACACAAAGATATTGGTTTGGTTTCTTTTGTTGAGAAGACTTTAGATGCGGATTATTACTATATATTGGAGTGGGCTGACATGCGAATTAAAATGTCCAAGAAAAGTTCTGATTCTTCAGCTAAAGGTTTTTCAGCATTGACAAAGGCAGTTGTTAGTGAGGCTGATAGTATTCGTGCCGCAGCCAAGAAAGAGTCGATTGACGCTATCTCACTACTTATAGCAGTTGTAACTCCTGGTGTCGGATTTACATTTGAACAGCTGAAAACATTGCCGCTTCAAAAAGAAAGTATTGTTGCTGCTTGTGGAAGTCAAAACGTTATAGGAGGTAATACATCTAATGGCGAAGTGAAAAAACGTTCAAAAAATTCTGCGGGTAAAAGTATCGAGAGTTATTGCATTCTTAAGAATCAGCAACAATCCGATGGACAATTGTCTGAAACTATTGGTTTTGAGAAAGAGCTTGGAGAAATTTATGGAATTCTTGGACGTAAAACTAAATCCAATATTCTTATAACAGGAGAATCGGGTGTCGGTAAAACTGCATTGGTGAATGCTTTTGTGCAAGCAATATCGAAAGGCGTTGTTCCTACTTATCTGCAAAATGCACAGGTTTATGAACTTGATACAATTGCTTTGTCTATTGGCGTTTCGTACAAAAGCGAAATTGAGGGTCGAATGAAAAAAATATTGGATGAGTTATCTGACAAGGATAATGCGATTCTTGTTATTGAATCATTCGATAAATTAATGGATAAACAGGGTACACTCAATGGTACAATTAACCTTTTGAAATCTTCGTTGAATCAAGGTTTGTTGTGTATTTGTACCTCCTCGATAGAAGGATTTACAAAGAATATAGAAACGGATAAAGAAATCTTAGGCAAGTTTGAGCGTATTATTATCGAGGAACCTTCTGTTGATGCCACCAACATTATTCTTCAATCTGTTGTAAAATCATTCGAAACATTCCATAATTTGACGGTCTCGGAAGATTTTACGATAAATTCAATTAGACTTGCCAAGAGATATTTCAGTGAAAAACATCTGCCTGACTCTGCAATAGATTTGATAGATAGGACAATGGCCTTGTTGAAAATCAAAAATGATTTGAATCCTGAAGAAAAGAAAGATATTGTAGGGGTCGAGCATCTGATGGAGGTTGTGTCGCAAAAAACAGGTATCCCGTTAGGTAATGTTCAAGCGGCAGAACGTGATAGACTTGTTAATGCGGAGGATATACTGAAGAAACGTGTAGTCGGTCAAGACCATGCAATCAAAGCGGTGTTGGATTCGATTTATGAGTCTCGTTCCGGATTGAACAAAAAAGGACAACCTATCGGAAGTTTCTTCTTCCTCGGTCCTACTGGAACAGGTAAGACCGAACTTGCAAAATCATTAGCGGAGTTTTTATTCCAGGATGATACAGCAATTCTTCGATTTGATATGTCGGAATATAAGGAAGAGCACTCGGTGGCTCTGCTTTATGGCGCGCCTCCAGGATATGTTGGTTATGAAGAAGGTGGTTTGTTGGTAAACCAAATCCGCCAGAAACCATATTCTATTGTGCTTTTTGATGAAATTGAAAAGGCTCATCGTTCAGTATTTGACTTATTCTTGCAGATTCTTGATGAGGGTAAGTTACATGATAGATTGGGTCGTGTGGGCGATTTCTCTAATGCGTTAATTATTTTCACTTCCAATATTGGTAGTCAATATGTGTTTGAACAATTTGCAAAAAATATTGTCCCGACACATAATGATATGCTTGAAGTGATGCAAGGACATTTCCGTCCGGAATTTTTGGCTCGCCTTACTGAAATTGTTCCTTTCGCACCAATCAACGAGAAGATTGTAACGATGATTTTCAATATTCACTTGAAGGGATTGTTGAAAACTTTGGAAGAACAAAATATTACACTTACTGTTGATGATAAGGCTGTCCACAAGATTGCAATGAGTGGGTTTAATGCTCAGTATGGAGCAAGACCTATTCTTGGAATTCTCCGAAAGGATATTCGTCGACCATTATCAAAGATGATAATCTCAGGTGAGTTGAACGAGGGTGATAGTGTGACCCTCACAATAAGTGAACAAGATGAACTTAAATGGGATGTATCACATTCGAATTAAAGAATAAACACTTAAAATATCACTAATATGGCAAAGAAAACAGTAATTTCGAAAGTCCTCGATGCTGAGGCAGTAGATGGGATTATTGAATTTCCACAAAACAGAACTCTTTATGTAGACCAGTTTACGGACGTGGCACCGGTTAAACCGGGTGAAGTTTTTCAACCCGAAACTATGGAGGATGTCTTTGAACGCTACCAACCCGAAAAACGCAATGTGCAAATGCTGGATTTGGAAGGTCGTCCTATAAAGGAGAATTTCAAATTCAATGCGATTAAGGACTTTGATGATAAAGAACTGATAAAGCAAAGTGCTTATTTGGGTCAACAAAAAGCAGCTATTGACTCTTATAATGCGATTGAGCAACAGTTGATTAAGAATAAAGTTCTTAGACGCGCATTCGAAGATGAAGAAAGCAGGAAACACCTGGTTGTTGCATTGCAAGCACTTCTTGCAGAGTTGGAGAAAAATCAATAAAGTAAACCCGATAAATTCAGATATAATTATGTCAGAAGAATTGATGCCACAAGCACAAGCCGCGAGCGTTGTTACAACAGCCGAAAGTGCTTATTTGGAAGAGATAAAGAAAATTGACAATCCTGCTGAACGTTTAAAAGAAAGCATAGAAGGTTTGGAAGACTATGGCGATTTCGACCTTTTGGAAACGATGGCAGACGGATTGGAGAATATGAATCCCGAAAGCAGAGCTGCAAAAAAAATCTTTTTGCAAGATAGTGAATTTGCAGAACAACGTAAACGTTTGAAGACAGATTTGCTCATGTGGCTGAATATCCTTGATAGTGAGGCTACAACTGCGTCTGAAGCTGTAGAGAAGTGTCAAGAGGCTGCAAAGGCTGCTGAAAAGAACCTACTTCAAAATCTTGGTAGTGTGCATGAGCAGACTCGCAAATTGGAAACTGCTTATCGTTCGCTTGGAGAATTCTTTGCAAACTCAGGTCAAGCAAAACTCCAATGTCTGAATCTGATAAACGTAGATAAAGAGGATTTGGGAGACCCTGATGGTCGTGTATTTGCAGCAGTACGTGATGAGTTGAACAGAAGTTACGACCGTCTGTCGTTGAAAGAGAATTATTCACTTCTTGTAAGCCCAGGTTATTTGGGTAGCAAGCAGGTGGTGAATATGTGGGGACAGATGGCGTATCGAAACAAAGTAATGCTGGTTACGGATTATGCTGACTCGCCTACACTTAAACTTCTGAACAAGGGTTTGGATAAAGCCAACTTGAGTGATACGGACGCCTACTTGGCCAACGTTATTATGGCTTGTAACTATATTCTTGGTCGTAAGAAATCGGATGAAAATAATGAGGAGGAAGAAGATTTATTCCTGCCCCCTTCCGCAGCTATTGCCGGTCGTATGAGCAATACAGATGAAACTCCGATTTCACAAGGTATTGCCGGAAAGAAATATGGCACAATAGATATGGCAAAAGGCACTCGTCTTGATTTGCTCAAGTCCGAGCTTACCGCTTTGATTGACAAGGGTGTCGTACCTATGACATTTGAGGAAAATAGAGTAATGGCCTTTTCGAACCGCTCACTTTATAATGGTGCAACTATTGGTTTGCAAGAGTATCCCATTGTTCGCGTATTCGACTGGATAGGCAAGGTATTCTCTAATTTCTTCAATGATGAAGCATTCAAAAATTGGAATGGTAAGTTAGCTCAAGAACTTCGAGAACAAGTTATAGATTTTCTCGAGGATTACAAAGGTCCCGGTAAACTTATCGAGGGATACTCCAATCCTAAGATTGTTCGTAACGAAAAGACCAAAGATATTGAGATTGAGATAGAATTGAAGCCCTTCTTTGCCGCAAAGAACTTCTACATTAAGTTGACAGGACATAATGGAGAAAACGGCGTGACAGAATGGACAAATGAAATTAAATAAATTATTCACCTTAAACATTAAAAGATTATGGCAGCTCCAAGAACAGCTCAACTCAAGGTTGACGGATGCGAAGATCGCGAAGTAACCTATGTACAGTACCAATTTAACCAACAGATTGACGTAGAAGGTCAACCTACGGGAACAACTCGTGGCGGTGTGATTAACCTTAAAGTGAAATCTACCGACGCAGGTAATACCGATTTGTTGGAGTGGACTTGTGATTCCTATGGCGCAAAGAATGGTAATATTACTTGGCCTAACAAACTTGGTGGTATTATGAAAACACTCTCGTTCATTGATGCTTATTGTGTAAGCTATGAAGAGGTTTATGATGATACCAACACCGACCGTATGTATGAGTCTATTACCATTACTTGCCGTCAACTGACTGTTACCGGTAAGGGTAGTGTTGAGTACGATAACCACTGGGCTCTCTAATAAAACAATTACCCAACCCATGCGACTGTCTGTTATATGGCAGACAGTCGCATTATCAAAAAAATGAGTTATGGGCTTTAAAGCGACATTGATAATAGGTGAAAAACTAACATCTGCTGCAAAAATTGAAGCGTATGCAGATAAAAATAAATATGAACTTGTCGAATGTGAGTATGAATTTTATCAGTCGCTTGATGAGAGTGGCAAACCATCGTCCAGGCCACAAAGCGGATTAATAAAATTTGTTATGCCGGCGCAAGGAGATGATGACCTATTCTTTTACAATTGGATGTTCAATAGAGCAGAAACACATGATGGCACCATTGAAATGCTGCTTTCCACAGATGATAATAAGAAGAAGTATTTGCATTTGTATTTCGAGGATGCTTATATGGTGAATATGTATCAATACTTCAATAATAACAATAGTTTGTTGGTACGTACTAAAGTAACACTGAGTGCTCGTAAATTTACATTCGGTGGTTCTGCTAATTTTGAGAACGATTGGAAAACTAAATAAAAACTCTTTCTATGGGCAATTTCCTTGAAGCAGTGGCTCGCTTCAAAACTAAATATGAGGTTATTAGCAAGACTCTAAAGATTTCTTCGACTAATTACAATTCTCTTAAAGAATTAGAAGAAGCAAGTAATAAACTTGTGGAGTTAGAAAAGGCTTTGGGAGAACAGAAGAATGATGAGGATTTCTTAAAAGCGAAAGCCATTGTGAAAGACCATATTGAGGAGCAGGAGGAGAAGTTGCTTAAATATGCTGCATTGAAAGAGAAATTGGAAAGTGGTGATAACTTAACTACTGAAGAAATCCAACTTAAAAAAGAATACGAGGAGAAGGAAAAGAGAGAAAAGAAACTTTCTGAATTTAAAAAGGAGTTCGGTTTAGATAAAGAAATAAAGAACACCGAGAAAGTTGTATCTATTGCTTCGTATGATATTGATAAATTGTCGGATACACTTTCTGGTAAGGTATCTGTAGACGACATGTCTCGTGCTGCATCTCAAATTGATAATGGTTATGACCAAACATTGCGTGATTTATCTTCAATTTTGACTGGCGATGAGTCCACAGAGTATATTGAAGGTTGGGCACGAGTTCAATTTGGTGATGAGATGTATGAAGCAGCATCGGCGATTAAGAATGGCGCGTCTGATGCTATTTCTGGAGTTGACGACTTTATGAGCCTTGGTGACACATTTGGTGGAAGTTGGAGAAATCCTGCGGCCGCAGCCAAGAAAATAGAGAATGGTTTGAAAGCTATTCAATCAGCCGTAACTAAAGTATCAACAGTAGCAAATAATATATATGCAGCTGTTACTAATGGAAAGAAGAGTGAATTGTTAGGGAAGTTAGGCAACTTCAATTCTATGGGTATCGGCACGGCGAGTGCTTTAGCCGGAGTCGCAGGAATCGGAATAGGAAGTGTTAGCTCTTTTCATAAAGGAAATATTGGCGCTGGGATTGGTGGTATTAAAAATAGTATTTCATCTGTAAGAAAAGCATATTCAGATGTTGTTGCCAAAGACCTTGTAAATAAGAGTAAAGAATTAAGCCAATTAGAATCAAGATTGTCTCAAGAAATAGACCCGAATGATTATGGTGGTACAGAGTATCTTAAAGAGAAATATTATGATACTGATTTAGACGGCAAATCAACGGGATTTGCAACTTCTCTTAAGCAAGAAGATATAGATGAATTTTTAGAAGAAGAAAATATATCACACTCCCCCAATAACACAACTTCTATTAATGGTAGCACAGCTTCTCGTAACGATGATTCTATGTCGGGAGGAGGCGGTAATTCATCTGATGATGATTTTAGTGCAGATATGATTAGTGAGATTAATGTCGTATTGGATGGAAATACGGCGTCATTAAATTCATCATGTACAATTAATGGAAGGAATTATAGGCTTAGTAGTTACTCATTGTCGCAAGAGTTGCTTCAACCTATGATGTTGAGCTTTTCATTAGAAAAGGAAGATAAAATAGAAACGAATTCAGATGTTGTATTTAGTGACACATCAAATATCATAGGCAAGTCCTTAGAAATACATGTTTCAACAATCAAAACAAGTTTAGATGAAGATTCTTCTTCTCAAAATGCGTTTGTATTCAAAGGAATAATAATTGATGTTTCGGCATCACGAGCAACTGCAAGTACGCAATCAGCAAGTGTAATAGTAGCTACATGTGATGCTTTGTTGCAAAATGCGCCTCATTGTCGTTCTTTTGAGAATCTGACACTTAAAGAGATTGTGGAATCAGTTCTTAAACCATATGGCGATGTGAAATCAAAGGTTTCCCCGAGATTTAAGAATAAGATACCATATATAGTACAATATAACCAAAGTGATTATTCATTCATTAGTATGTTGGCTGTACGCTTTGGCGAATGGATGTATAATACCGGAGAAATATTTGTATTCGGAGAGTTGGATAATTCTAACTCTTCTACTGCAAATCTGGAGTATCCAGGAGGCAGTTTAATGTCTTATAATTTACAACAAAATACAACTTCGTTTTCATTCAATCATGTGCTTCCTAACTACTATCAATATGGTCAGAATCAAGCTATTTTGAAACAGTCGGCACGGGGAGTTGCTGATGGAGTGGTGCATGATTGGACTGATAGCGCATATAATGCGTCGTTGCAAAGATTCAAGAATGAGCAAATAGTAGCGTTGAATATTGGAGGTTTCGATTGCGGAAAAGAAGATGAAGGAGCCGATGCAATCTTGGATTATTCGTTAACGATAGATGCACAGGGAAAGAAAACAGGTGTGATGACGGTGCATGGATACTCCAAATTGGCCATGCTGAAAATAGGACAGACGTTTCTAATTAGAGATAATGTGCAGAATAAATCGGGCGAGAATGAGGATGTAGAACAGAAAACACTGAAAGTTATAGGAATCAACCACTCGTTCGATTATCAACAAGAGTATTCCAATAGCTTTAGGGCAATACCTATTTCGTGTAATTACCCATCATATTCTAATGCGAATGTATTTCCTGATGCGCCGCCACAAAGAGCCAAAGTTGTAGAGAATAAGGATGAACAAAAATTAGGACGGGTACGTGTGCAATTCCCTTGGCAAGAAATACAAAGTAAGGAGATGAAAACTCCTTGGTTGCGTATTGCTGTCCCATATGCTGGAGCAAGTAAGGGTTTGCAATTTGTACCGGAAATAGGAGAGGAAGTTATGGTTGGTTTTGAGATGAATAATGCCGAACGTCCATATATCATGGGTTCATTCTATAATGGTGGTAATGGAAAACCAGATGAGAACTGGGCTGTGTCCAAAGAAGAAGATGGTACAACCAATAATATAAAGGCTATTAGAACCCGTAACGGTCATACAATCCTATTCAATGATAAGGGTGATGCCGGATTGCTTGAGATATATGACAACAAGAATAACACTTATCATATAACCTTGTCTGCCGATGATAAGAAGATTACAATCTATTCGGCCGGAGATGTCGAGGTTGTTGCAAAGAACAATATTAACGTCAGTGCAGATGGTAATATTGATGTTATTGCAAAGGGTGATATAGGTGTAAATGCCGATGGTGATATTGGAATAAAATCCAAAGGTAATATTTCAATGGAGGCTAAAAAGGAGGTTTCGATACAAGCCTCGAAGGTCAAAGTTCGCTAATTATTTGGGGAATAATCATGGAATACGTTTGTACGGGAGCAACTCTGAAATGTACGATGGGTACATCCAGTTCCAAGTTAAAGGCCACAGCTAAAAATGTGTCTTTAACCGGGAAGGACCAAGCAAACATTGCAGATTATGTTTCCATGAAAAATATCCCGAGTTTTGGAAAATGTCGTTCATTGGGTTATCCACCTACAGCATCAGCAACAGCGGCTAATCATGGTAAACTTACGCCAATGCCCTGTGTGCCGGGAACCTGTCCTAAATGGAAAGCAATAGATAAAGATAGTCTTATATGTGGTGAACCAGCCTTATTGAAACCTGCAACTCTTACTTGTAAATATGGTGGCACAATTTCAATTGTTAATCCAGGGCAGACATTAGAAGTAAAAGTACGAGGAGTATCCAAACAGTCAAATAACGAGAAAAAAGAAAAAACAGAACAAAAAATACTTGAAGAGTTTCCTCAAGAGTTAAGTAAACCTGATACGGAAGGACTTGACAAAGACTCTGTTTTAGAAGGTGCTAAATTAGCTTTGGATGCAGTTGGTATGGTTCCTGTTGTTGGTGTGTTTGCTGATTTGGCTAATGCCGGAATTTCTGTTGCTCGAGGTGAATGGGCTGACGCTGGTTTAAAAATTTTTGCGGCAGTTCCTGGTATTGGAGATGTAGCTACAGGTGTAAAAATCGCGAATCGGGTGACAAAGGTCAAGTCTGCAAAGAATCTTGTTAAAAATACTTACAAAGCAGCACGTAGAGTAGAAAAAAAGGCAGGATATTCAAGGAATATTTATGATAGAGTAGTTGAAACAGCGCAGGAACAGATGGATTTTATGGATGATATGAAGAGTAAATGATGTGCTTATTTTGATAATGAATGTGATATTTTAATGTTATTAAAGTGGTTGTGAAGAAAGATTCTTATAAACTCATATTGCGGATTGTTTTATTTTTGTATATGTTTTTGAACAGCAATGTGATTGTTAATGCACAATCAAATGATAATTTCAGAAAATTACAAAAAAACTCTCTTGACCAAATACATCACAAGAGGTCACTGTCTAAAATAAATCCACTGCAAGAACAACAAGAACTGGGTGTAAATGATTCTATTTTTAAGTTATTTGATGTTGATATAGACCTGACTTTGGGTGAAATCTCTCTTGATATGTCTTGGGGAGACCCTGTCAAAAATCCACAAATAAGAGGTAATAAGGCAAGCAATTTATATGGCCCGGTAAGATATAATGCTGATGGAAGTGTTAGATGGCATCGTGGATTTGATTATTATGCACCCAAAGGAACTCCTGTTTACTCGGTTGGCAGTGGTGTTGTTTCATTGGTGCAAAAACATCCAGATTATGGACTTTGTGTTTTGATTACACACAAACGACCCAAGAAAACTTATTACTCATTTTATGCTCATCTTAGTTCAGTCTTGGTAAAATATGGAGAGGATGTGCACAAAGGTACAATGATAGGAAAAAGTGGTACAACAGGTAATGCCTACGACCTTACGGACCAAGAGGAGCATCTGCATTTTGAATACAGGACAAGTCCTAAACATAGTGATAGAAAACAGGCGAATCCGAATGCAATACTGAAAACTAAGTTCTATAGTGCAGACCCCAAAAACAAATGGCAAGCAAATGTCGGTGTAGTTAAAAAAGGTGGTCAAAGTTTATTTGAATAAAATGAAACTGTCGAAGCCGCATATCCCGAAAGAGGTGGACGCTGATGTTGCAATGTCGGTAGTTATACCTCATGTAGATGTTGTATCTCAACAAAAAGTCTCTTATACTTATGACTTTAAAGGTGTTTCGGAGAGAACTGCATTAGGCGATGACCTCAGTATAACAATTCGAAATAGACAGGATGCAGAATCTATTGTTAGGTTTTCACTGAAGCGAGATAGTATATACCATATTCTACCAGAGTATTTATTCCATCCATTAGACTGTTACTTAGGAATAGATGGGGATACTGAGGAGTTTGATAAAAGGTACAAGGAACAAGATGAACAGCGAAATAAAGCATTAGCCTATTTCAAATCGTTTGACCGGCATTACCAACAATTAAGAACCTCGTATCAGCAATGGCTGAATGAAAATATATTTTCGGGAAATCAATTCTTGGCGGATTTTATTGCGGATGGTTATGATGTAAATCTGAATAATCCGTATATAAAAGCAGTTTATCCTTGTTTGGTTTGGTTGAGAGATTACCGAGGAAATGATGAGTTGATAGTTACCTCTTTAGGTTATGCTTTTGGCGGTAATGCAATTATTCAGAATGAGTATAAATCTGTAAACATCCCGATGCCTGATAATGTGCCACATTCAACAGATAATACATTAAATAATGAGTTGTATTGTGGCTCAACATTTAAGAGCAAAGTTTGTGTATGGAGTGTTTTTTATCAGACTCCAATAGCAACAGAACAACAACTAAAAACGATAGCGGAACAAATCAAAGAATTTAAAGAGTTCTTTTCGACTTGGTTTTTGTCATTCGACGATGAACTAAATATAGAATTTGGAGATAAACTCGCAAAGCCGACGTTAAGCGAACGTCATAACCTCAAAGGAGTTTTTTTGAATTATAGCACACAATTGATATAAGATTTAATATGAATAATAAATATCGTGTAGATTGGCAGGCAGGAATGAGATTGACGGATGAGATATTCCGTTCGGCCGATGAATATTATTTGTCTTGTTTACAACCATTGTATTCTGCTCTTGTGAATGGAGATTACGGTTTTATCAATATGCCAATTTTTCGGTATGAACAAACCGAATCTACAATCTCGGTGATAGAATTGGAATTAAATGCAATATGCTACTCGGGTAAATTAATCCAACTGTCATTTACTCGTGAGGAAAGACCATTATTTCAAAATATAAGTTTGCCGGAAACCACCGAACCACTTATTTTATTCATAGACAAAACTTCTGATAGAACCATAAAAGTAACCAATAAAAATCAGGCAGTTCCACTATGTGATGCTGATTATCAACTATTGGTGAAGTTTGAAAGTGAACATTATAGTAATCCTGATGCGATTCCTTTTGCCCGTTTTGTATATAAACATGGTTGGTGTTTGGATTCGTCGTTTATAGCACCTTGTATTTCATTAAGGTCTAATGGCGCACTGTTGCGTTCGGCATCAAACTATTGTGTGGAATTAGAAAATCTTATCAAAGCACTTAAAAGCTCCATCGATACAGACCAGTATTTGATGATTATGTCTGTGGTGCCGGCTCTTAGTCGTATTCTTGTGGAAGTTCAGAAAGAGTCTGATAAAATGACTCCTCGTCACTTAATTACATTGATGCAGGAAGGTGTGCAGGTATTATTGACATTGTCGGAGCTGGAAGATGGCGTAATCGTCCCTGAAAAAGAACGATGTGTTGCTTTTGTTGAATCTCATTACACACCATACGTAATATCTGCAATGATAAATGATGGAATTCATTTGACTCATACACTTGTGGATATAACCAAATCTTTTTGTGAAAGAGAAGTTGTGATTCCAGAAAGAGTCGCAGAGCCAATAGTGGAACGCATAAGGCCTCCACGAAGAATTGTTGGAAGCACCGATAGTATACGTAAGAAACATCATTAGAGATGCATTATAGCAATTCTCCCATACGTTTTGTCAACGACGAACAATTGAATTTACAGATTGAGCGTCCGTTAACCCAAGTGTCCACTGTCATAGACAATTGGGTGGATACAGTTGTTTTTACAAGTATTCGACGTTTTAAGGCTGATGAAGAATTTGGATTTAGCTTTTGGGACAATGAATTTATTGCCATGAATTTGGTTGATTTCAATCATGGAGCGGATTTTAAGATTGTAAAACACAAAAACAACAGGGAGGAGAAGGTGCAGATGTCACGAGCTGGCATCAAACAATGCGAAAAGAGTGTTCGTGATAGCATTCTATACTATATCCCATTTCTGCAACAACTTGAAGTAGAGGTGCAACTAAGTATGGAGAAAAATAAGTATTCCCATCGTGGCGAGAACAGTAAATATGTTGTTCGAGTGTTAGTTAAAGGTTTGCTAACCCATAATGAATATATTGGTACTCGCGAGGGAGAGTATCATCGTGAGGTAGAATTCTTTATGGACCCATTTTTAAATAATAAATAATGGACATAAAAGTAAGAAATAAAGTAGTCGACTTGCAACGAGCCTTGGAACAGGACGAACAGCGTATTTCGTTATCTGACCCTATTGCCAAAATGATGCTCGTTGCCATGGCTCATCAATCTTGTGAGATTGAGAGAAAAATGGACCAAACGGTTGCGAAATTATCAGAACAGTTTTGCAATCAAGTTTTGCAACATGGTAATTTGCAAGCACAGCCCGCTGTTACGGTGGTGAGCATAGGCAATGGACAGGAGTACACCCCTTATTACATTGATGAGAATGATGCGTTCTCATATAAGGCAACAAAATGTAATTACCGTCCTATTTTTAAGAGTCGTATTATTCCCGGACGTATTGCTGCCTGTTTTATGAATAATACGTTGTTGCAACCCAATAGGGCACCATTACAAGCTACTTGGCCAGAAAATAGACACAAACATGAAATTTGGTTGGCATTTGACGCTTTGGGGGAAGTTAATACATTAGAAGATGTCACAATCGCTTTTTCACATCCATTACCATCGAACCAACTCATGGCCGAAGTGGGTGACGTGCAGATTCCTATGTCGTTGGTGATGGATGATACTCCATGTGCAATGAATTCAAATTTTATGCTAAAGGAGTTTTGGAAAGAAAGTTTGGTTTATTATGGGTTGTGGCTTTACCGATTTGGGAAGTGCTCCAATAAACGGACTCTCAATCGTGGCGAAATACCGGCATGGATAATGGACTCCTATGCACAAGAGGTAATAGAACCGTTTGTAGGTAATCGCTTTTTGTGGATACGAATTAAGTCGTCTGAAAATATCTCATTACCACTTGAAACAGCCATACAGTTGAATAGCATTCCGGTTGTGAATTATGATATTCAAAATGTGAAACTGAGTTATAGCGAACCGATACAACGTTTGGAGAATGATAAAACAGATACATATTTTTTAGAGGTTGTACAAAATCAAGAGTTGGCTCAAGATTACTTTATCCGAGATTTTGACGTGAGCCAATATGACAACGAGCGTATACGTGAAGATATAACCAGTCTGTATCATCACTATGTGAATGATTACTACGCATTTGTGGATAGTAATTCGTTGCATGATGGTGCAATGTTGCGCTCGTTGCGTCATTCGATGATGCAGATTTATGATTCACTTGATGAGTATCGTTCAGAACGTCCTCGTTCGTATGGGGGTGCATATGCTATACGCAAACCTCAAAATAATCAGCAACCAATGGTTCTGACATATTTTACGACAAATGGAGAACGTGGTAATCTTTTAAGACGTGGAGGCAAATTAACATCGACGAATGCTGCTGTTGGAGATATAGAAGCATTGATAGATGCAACCGGAGGACGAAATAAAATCAAGGACTTGAATACTCGTAAAGAGTTGGTAAGGCATATTGTGAATAGCAACGACCGTTTGTTTACGAAAATCGACCTGTTGCAATATTGCAAAGTAGAATTCATGCGTGCTTTTGGCGAAGAAGCCATCAACTCTTGCAATATATCACTTTCCGAGAGCTATGTTCCTATCGATGGCCATATTGAGAAGTGTATAAACATACATTTCAATATCCTGTCGGAGGCCTTGAAAACCGAAGTTAATAATTCCGATTTCTTCAATTATTTGAAGATTAATATTGAGTTGAGAAAGAGTTTTAGTTATCAATTGACCATATCTTAATCATTTGCATGGCTACTATATCAACTGAAATTCTAGAAGGCCTAAGTAATGTTATAAGGCAGTTTCATACTACTTTAAAAAGAGCAGGTGTTGAAGGAATAAAGTCCGATTTGGCAAATTGTAAATGGACTAATCCTTTTGGATTAAGCATAATACTTACAAAATGGGATGAAATTCTTTCCCTATTAGACAAGTTAGCTATCACTTTAAAGAAAGGCAATATAGATGACATTATTAATATCGCAGCAGATTTGTCAAAATGCGTTGCTGATATACAATTAGTCATATTGAAGTCGGCAGCAGAAGTGGGTAGTTTTGTTCCAGGGCCAATTGGAATGGTTTGTAGTTTAGCTTTGGCTGTTGGGTGTTTTGCTGTAGGTGATGTCCTTGGTGGTTTTTTAAACCTAGTAGGAGCTATACCAGGTGCAAAGCTTGCTAAATATATTCCTGTCGGAAGCATCAAACCTGCTATTATAAATTTTAAAAATATACTCTGTTCTCGCTGTGGATATAGTGTGTCAACATTGACTCAAAAGGTAGTAAAGTCATCAGAAAAATTTAAATGTATAGAAATATTTGACGACTATTTCGCTCGAACTATTAAAAAGGCCAAAGATAGTATAAGTCGTGTAGGTGAGAAAATTGAAAATAAGAATAAGGAGATTCTGACAAAAATAGATGATGGTTGGAATGCTACTCGTGAAGAACTACAAGCTGAAAAAGCATTTGAGTATATGTTAAACCAATCAATATAGGTGTTGAATTTTAATCAAAAATGAACTAATAATCAATCAAATGATACAATGTAATAATTGTGGCTATCCCGTAATAAATGGGATGCACATCTGCCCGAATTGCTTGGCAGAGATGACAGATGAGATTGTGACAAAAGTTCCTGTTGCAGAGGAGGAAGTGTTTGACTACAATGAAGAGGAGATACCTTATTGTACGTTACGACCAATAGCACAACCCGGAGAGCGTGAAATGCCGGAGGAGGTTTATGAAGAAGGTGCAGAGGTTTATCTTTCGCGTCAAAACACCGTGCCGCATGATAGGTCTATAGATGATGAAGAACAAGCATGTTTCTTCTTCTCTGATGGCCACTGGTTCATTGAGGACCGTTCACATGATAATTCAACTTATGTCCATGCTGGCGCCGGAATTAAGTTGGAACCGGGGGATATTATCAAAATGGGAAATCGACTCTTTGAATTTAATATTAAAACACGAAAAATATAATTGTTGATGTGTTGTAATCTCTTTGGGTAATACTTGAAAAATGAATATGATATGAAAAATAATATAGTTCAACGCTGCGATTTTCGCATGCATGATATGATAGATGGTAAGTTTAGAGTGGAACGGGTATTGGGTTTCTCTCAAACCGACCAAAAGTTCAAAGTGAATGATACTTCAGGAAAAGAGTATATTCTAAAACTACTCAAACTTTGGGATGTGGAATCTCGTCTACGTCAAAGTATGTTGCATTCGGCCGAGAATGAAATAAAGAGTTGTAGGATTAAGAGTAATTATTTGACAACCATCACACACTCGGGACGTGTGAATGGTAATCCATATTTGTTGATGGAATATTGTAGTTCGGAAGAGTTGTCGCACTTGATGTCAAATCCAAGGCTGAATACAATCAAAGTAGTGAAGGAGATTCTGTATGGTTTGAGAGATTTGCATAAATCGGGAAAAGTACATGGTCAATTAACTCCCGAGGATGTGTTGATTACAGAGGGCGACCATGCTGTGATAACTAATTATGTGACATTTGGGCGACGTGGCGCCATTGATAATAGCTCAAGGCAGATGAGAACGGTAGATAGTACGAAAGCTTATCGAGCTCCCGAATTATATCGCATTGAGAAATGTTCTACCATTTTGCCTACGGTTGATATATTTTCGTTTGGAGTTATTCTTTATCAGCTATTGACAGGTGAGTTGCCCTTTGGACCATTGAATACGGACTCGGATTGGGTTCTGTATCAAACACGCGCAAGGAATAATGAGTGGAATAGCAACCTATTGTTGAGGGATGAAAATAGTGAAATGTGGTTAAGTATTCTGAATGCTTGTTTGCAAGCAGATGCAAGCAAACGAGCAAGAAATATTGATGAACTGCTCGATAAAATGCCCGCAAACTGTTATCCTTACAAAGGCGCAAGAGATAGTCAGGTTGAAGCTCCAATAGTTATTCAAAATGGATTGGTGTTACATGTAATGCAAGGCGATGATTGTGGTAAATATTATAGATTGCCTGAAATTGCACAGTCTCCAAGACGTATTATAACGATTGGTCGTGCTGATAATTCCGTTTTTAATATGATACAATTATCGGAATTAGCATCCACGTATATTTCTCGTCGTCATTGTACTTTGGAATTGGATTGCGAAAGGGATATTTGGTATATCCGTGATGGCCAATGGTGCAAGGAGTCTAAAGAAATATGGACACGTTCGCTTAATGGAACATTTGTTAATTCCGATATGGTTTCACAAGAGGGAATGGAGATAAGACCTGGTGATATAATCTCAATCGGAGGAGTGAAATTAAGGGTTGAGGCGTATTAGAGTCCCCTCTCCCTGATGCATATATACAAAAGCAGTCTGACAATAAACTTTGTCAGACTGCTTTTTTTGTTTTGTGGTTGAATGGTCTACTTGTTGAGGCCGGGCCAGTCGTGAGGGTAGAGAATGCAGTTGAATGTGGTGACAAGTTCGTATTTGTCGCCACGTTCATAGATGGTCGACTCCTGTGACAGGAAGTAACGCTCCTCGGCGTGAAACTTGTCAGCCGCATCACTAATATACAAGCCATAAACATTAGAAACCTCCGTCAAGTCGCTATCCTTAACCTGGTAACGACCCGTTGCGTCAGCCCACACCGTGTCGCAAATTTGCTCAGCTGGGGTGATTGCCAAAGTTTGGTCCTTGGCGGTGACACGATACAGAATCACTCTTACACTGTCGGCTTCGAAACCATCGGGAACTTTGGTGATGGGTTTCTGATAATAGTCGGTAATTCGACCTTCGATAATGAAGTCTCCTTTGGTGAATGTTTGAGAGCCGTCGTTTTCGGGAAAGCATCCACACAGAGAGATGGCGGCTGCAAACAGAGCAGCGGCCATGGTTGTTAATTTTGTAATCTTGTGGTTCATAATGGCACAAAAGTACTTAAAAAGTTTAATTATCGAACGTTTTTTTGCGTTTTTTTATTTCGAGGAGTGCGGCAGTTGAGCGACAAGTGTTATCTTTGCACTATCGTCGAATGAATTAACCAACGTTGGATATGACTTTTGAAGAGTTTAAGGAGCGGGCTTTCGGACGCAAGGAGGAACGAAATACGGCACAACACAAGGCTTACGTGGCACTCAATATCATTGCTTGGGTGATTGTTATTGTGTGGCCGATACTTCAGGGTATGAATGATGGTGAGTCGTTGCGCGACATCACAAGCCAACACTTTGCTACGTACGTTGGTCTGCCGGTGATGTTCATTCTGTTATTCTATTTCGACTACTACTATCTGTTTGACCGTCTGTGGATGGGTGGACAGAAGAAACGTTTGTGGTTTGTTGTGGTCAATTTGTTGTTGATTTTTGCCATTGCCATCGGCTCGTTCTATTGGCAGAACCACTTCCGCTCAATCTTTAATATCAGTTCGCGGCCGCTGATTTTCAGCAATACGGTGTTCTATTACAGTGTTATTTTGGCAATGACCGTAGGCCTGTCGATTACGTTGCGATATATGGTAGACTATATGCGCGAGGAGAGCAAACGACAAAAGCAAGAGTCGGAGCAGCGCGAAGCAGAATTGCGCAATCTACGGGCGCAACTCAATCCGCACTTCCTATTCAATGCCATGAACAATATCTATTCGCTCATCTCGATTGACGGTCAACGGGCGCAGCAGGCAACTCACAATCTGAGCAAGGTGTTGCGTTATGTGCTGTATGATGACCAACTCAAGGAGGTGCCGCTCAGCAAGGAGCTGGATTTCATGCGTAGCTATATCGACCTTATGAAACTTCGCTTGACCGACAATGTGCAACTGACGGCCAATATTGCTCAGAGTGATAGTGGTGTGATGATTGCTCCGTTGATGTTTATGTCGCCGGTCGAGAACGCCTTCAAACATGGCGTGTCGTACACCGAACCGTCGTACATTAATATTGAAATTGCAGTTACCGAGGAGTTGGGCCGTCGTGTGGTGGTTTGTCAGGTGCATAATAGCTACTTCCCCAAGACGGATGCAGACCGAAGCGGCTCGGGAATCGGAGTCGTCAATCTGCGTCGACGTCTGGAGTTGCTCTATCCGAACGAGCATAAATTGACGATGACGTGTGATGGCAAGGATTTCTCGACACAACTTAAATTGTATATATAAAAACTTTATATATGGGTAAACTCAAGTGTATTATTGTGGATGATGAGCCTTTGGCTCTCGAATTGTTGGAAGAGTATGTGCGTCGTACCCCCGAATTGGAGTTGCTGGCACGTTGCATAGACGGCGTGGCAGCGTTGAAAATGATGGAGGAGAACCCCGTGGACTTGGCGTTCCTCGATATACAGATGCCCCAAGTGAATGGCTTGGAGTTGGCGCACAGGGTGGGAAAGAACACCAAGGTGGTGTTTACCACGGCTTTTGAGCAGTATGCTTTGGAGGGTTTCAAGGCCGACGCTATTGACTATCTGCTCAAGCCTTTTAACTACGACGAGTTCCGCCATGCTGTGGACAAGGCTTTGGCATGGTTTGCTCCGCGCCGCACGGAGCAGCCGGCAACACCTACGGCCACCGCTCCCCGCTCGATTATCGTCAAGGCGGACTATAAACAACATGTCATTCCGTTGGACGAGATTTTGTATGTCAAGGGAGAGAAGGATTATGTGCGTATTCGAACGGTGAATGGTGAACTGAAATCGTTGATGAGCATGCGCTCGGTCGAGCAGTCTTTGCCCTCGGAACACTTCCAGCGAATCCACCGCAGCTACATTGTCAACCTCGACCGCGTAACCACGGTTGGTAATATGCACGTGACGGTGGGTGCGGAGTCGTTGCCTATGTCGAACTCCTATAAGGAGGATTTTATGCAACGCCTGACAGGCCGAGGGGTGTAGCGGATGCTGATTTTTTTGGGATTTCGCTAACTTTGTGCTAAATTTGCATGATGTAAAGGCGCCGAACAAATGCGTCAAAGCAAAACAGAAAACGAATAATCAAAACAAAACACAATCAAAATAGACAAACCATTATGGCAGAATTCATCTATCAAGAGCCTTTCGAAATGGGAGAGGACACCACTCAGTATCGTTTGCTAACCAAAGACTATGTGACTGTCGAACAGTGTGGCGACCGTCAGATTTTGCGCATCGACCCCAAAGGTCTTGAACTGCTCTCGAAGGAGGCCTATGCCGACGTTTCGTTCTACCTGCGCGGCTCGCACCTCCAAAAACTCAATAACATTCTGAATGACCCCGAGGCTACGGATAACGATAAATTCGTGGCGTACACCATGCTCGTAAACCAATGCGTGGCAGCCGAGGGCGAACTCCCCACCTGCCAAGATACCGGTACCGCAATCTGCATCGGTAAGAAGGGTGAGAATGTTTATACCGGTGTGGATGATGCCGAGTGTATCTCGCGCGGTGTCTATCAAACCTACGCTGAGCGTAACCTGCGTTATTCGCAGGTGGTTCCTTTCACAATGCTCGACGAGAAAAACAGCGGCACCAACCTGCCCGCACAAATCGACCTCTATGCTACCAAAGGCAATGAGTATAAATTCCTGTTTATCACCAAAGGTGGTGGTTCGGCCAACAAAACTTTCCTCTACCAACAGACCAAAGCCCTGCTGACCGAGGAGAATCTGACCAAATTCATCACCGAGCACATCAAAGACCTGGGTACTTCGGCATGTCCTCCCTACCACTTGGCAATCGTTGTGGGCGGTACTTCGGCCGAGGCAAACCTGGCTGCCGTCAAGAAAGCATCGGCAGGCTACTTCGACAACCTTCCTACCAGCGGTAACGAGGGTGGACGTGCTTTCCGTGACTTGGAGTGGGAGGCCAAAGTGCTTGAAATCTGCCAAAAAAGCGGTATCGGTGCTCAATTCGGTGGTAAGTACTTTGTATATGACGTGCGCGTGATTCGTATGCCTCGCCACGCGGCTTCGTGCCCCGTTGGTATCGGTGTAAGTTGTAGCGCCGACCGTAATATCAAGGCCAAAATCAATGCCGACGGTATCTGGTTGGAGCAACTCGAAAAAGAACCTTCGAAATACCTGCCCGCACAAGCTCCCGCAATGTCGCCCGCAGTGGATATCGACCTCGACGAGGGTATGGACAAAGTTTTGGCTACGCTGACCAAATATCCCATCAAAACCCGTCTGAATCTGAAAGGTACGCTGATTGTTGCTCGTGACATCGCTCACGCACGCATCAAACAGATGATTGACGAAGGTCAACCCATGCCCGAGTACTTCAAAAACCACCCCGTATATTACGCAGGTCCTGCCAAGACCCCCGCAGGTATGGCTTCGGGTAGTTTCGGCCCGACCACAGCAGGTCGTATGGACCCCTATGTTGACCTGTTCCAATCGTTGGGTGGCTCGATGGTGATGGTTGCCAAAGGTAACCGTTCGCAAGAGGTAACCGACGCTTGTAAGAAACATGGTGGTTTCTATCTCGGCTCGATTGGCGGTCCGGCTGCAATCCTTGCCAAGAACTCGATTAAGAGTGTCGAGGTTGTGGACTTCCCCGAACTAGGTATGGAGGCCGTTCGTAAGATTCGTATCGAGAACTTCCCTGCATTCATCATCGTAGATGATAAGGGTAACGATTTCTTCGCAGACTTCAAACACTAAAATACCCTGGTGGTACGTTAATAGACTGTCCCGATGTTCGCTTATGGTGCGAGCATCGGGGCTGTCTACACAAAAATACAAGCACATGTACGGACGTATAAAGACTCTTTTATTGACATTTGCCATGGCGATGTGCTCGCTCCCGGCGCTGGCGCAGAAAGGGGGAATAACCTTCGAGGTGGCTGCCCCTGGCGCAGTGCAGATGGGCGAATTGTTTCGCATCGAGTTTGTGGTAAATGCCAAACCCGACAAGTTTGATGGCCCTGAATTCAAAGGGCTGGATGTTATGGCCGGACCGTCGACCTCTTATTCTTCGTCGACAAGTATCGTTAACGGCGAGATTACCAAATCGGTGAGCTACACCTATACCTATGTGGTGCAGGCTAATAGCGAGGGTACGGCAACAATCTCGGAGGCTACCGTAGAGGTGGATGATGAGAAGTATATGACCCGCCCGCAAACTATTGCCGTGGTGGACGAGGGTGCTTCGGCCGGAGGTTCGCCGACTACGCAAAGTGGCGCGCAACAAGACGCTCAACGCACTCAAGGAGGTAAGCAATCGACCAAGGGAATCGGCAAGGATGATATATTCGTAGCGGTGAATTTGGATAAAACCAGGGTCTATAAGGGAGAGCCTATTCGCGCAACAATCAAACTATATACCCGTACACAACTTAGCGGAATCGAGAATTCCAAGTTCCCGACCTTTAACGGTTTCTGGATGCAGGAACTCAAAGGCGTGGACTATACGTGGCAAAGCGAAGCCTACAACGGAAAGGTTTATGATACCCACATTCTGCAAGAGTATCTGCTTTTCCCGCAACAGGTTGGACGATTGCAGATTGAGCCGTTCGAGTTGACCGTTGTGGCACGCATCGTAACACAACCTGCGGGACGCCAATCAATGTTCGACGACTTCTTTGGTGCTATGGACGTGGTACAGGAGGTGCGCAAGACGTTGACTTCGACGCGCCAAATGGTCGAGGTGCTTGAATTGCCTTCGGGTGCGCCGCATAGCTTTGCGGGTGCCGTCGGACAGTTTACGCTCGACGCAACACTGCCTGCCGACCAAATCAACGCCAACTCGAGCGCAACCTACACGGTTAAGGTCTCGGGACGTGGCAACTTGCCGTTGATTCAGGCTCCGACTCTTACGCTGCCAACCTCGTTCGAACAGTATAATGTCAAGATGACCGAAAGCCTACAAAGTTCTTCGTCTGGAATTTCGGGTTATCGTCAGTTTGAGTATCCGTTCATCGCTCGTGCCGAGGGCGAGTTTACCATCCCTGCGGTGGAGTTCAGCTACTTCAATCCCCGAACAGCCAAATATGTAACACTCAACACGCGCGAAATGACAATCCGCGTTGAGGCAGATTCTATGGCATGCCATACGATGTCGGGTATTGTGAGCGGATTGAGCAAAGAGGAGGTGAAGATGTTGGACAAAGACATTCGTTTCATCAAGTTGGGTGCGGCGGAACTTTCACCCAAAGGTCGATTGTTTATGTGGAGCCCGTTGTACTTCATTCTGGTTGCAGGACTGATATTGGTGTTTGTACTTGCTTATCTGCCGCTGAAACGATATATCAACAATATGAATAATGCAACCTTTGTGCGTGGTAAGAAGGCTAATAAGGTGGCTCTGCAACGACTCAAAGCGGCGCAAAGATATATGACCGAGGGTAACGAACGCGGATTCTATGATGAAACCCTGCGCGCGCTGTGGGGCTATATGAGTGATAAACTCAATATCCCCGTGGCCAACCTCAGTAAGGAGAATATTCGCGGAGAACTCACCAAACGAGGCTTTGCCGAGGAGCAGGCTCAACGTTTCATCGAACTGATTTCGGAGTGCGAGATGGCGCAATATTCACCCTTGGCGTCGGGTCAGATGCAGGAGGTGTATGCTGATAGCGTCAAATTGTTGTCGAAAATCGAATCGCTTAAAAAGATATAGAGGCCATGATTATAAAACGTGTATTAATATTTGTTTTCACCCTGTTGTTGGGCGTTCAATTGGTGCATGCGGGCGGTGTGTATGACCGTCAGTGGGATAGCGCAAATACGGCCTATATGAATGGAGATTGGGCCGGGGCTATTGCTATCTATGACTCAATCGAAGGGGCTGGTATGGTAAGCCCCAAGTTGTATTACAATATGGGTGGTGCGCACTTCAAAAACGGTTCTATCGGTAAGGCGGTGCTCTACTACAATAAGGCTCTCAGACTCGACCCTGCGGATGAGGATACACAGTATAATCTGCGTGTGGCCGAAGGATACGTCAAAGACCAAATTGAAGTTGTGCCCGAGTTTTTTGCTTCACGCTGGATGCGAGGTGTGCGTACGGCTATGAGTAGTAATGCTTGGGCTGTTACCTCGCTTGTGATGCTGTTGGTGGCTTTGGTGGCTCTGATGTTCTATCTGTTGCCAATAGGTTTGCGTTACCGTAAAGTGGGCTTTGGTGTGGCCGTTGTGGCAGGTCTGTTGGTTGTGTTGTCGATGAGTTTTGCTTCGGCACAACGCACAAGGGCGCTACACTCCTCGGAGGCGGTTGTTATGCAGAGCGCCGTGCCGGTTAAAAGTTCGCCCGAGAGGACGAGTAAAGATATTTTTGTGATTCACGAGGGTACGCGAGTGACGGTACTCGACCGCTTGGGCGATTGGAGCGAGGTTTCGATTGCTGATGGCAATAAAGGCTGGCTGCTTACCTCCTCCATAGCTATTATTGATTGATATGTCGGAGTTGCTGAATGATGTGGTTGGCGAGTTTGCCAAGCTGCCTGGAGTGGGAGGACGAACCGCGCTCAGATTGTCGTTGCACTTGCTGCGTCGTACCGAAGCTGAGGTCGAACAATTTGTGGACGCAGTGAGCCGTTTTCGTACGGGGATTCGCTATTGTAGACGATGCAATAATTTGTCGGATAGTGAGTTGTGCCCCATTTGTAGCGATGCGCGACGCGACCGTTCGACCATTTGTGTTGTTGAGCATGTGGGTGATGTGATGAGCATCGAAAATACTAAAACGTATCGGGGATTGTATCACGTATTGGGTGATGTTATTTCGCCCATGCGAGGTGTTGGCCCGTCGGATTTGAAGATTGATTTGCTGGTGGATAATGTTGTGACCGAAGGGGTCAAGGAGGTGATTTTGGCCATCGGAACATCGATGGAGTGCGAGACTACGATGTTCTACATCAAGAGCCGTCTGAAGAACTATCCCGAGGTTAAAATTACCACTTTGGCGCGAGGAATTGGCTTTGGTGATGAGATTGAGTACGCCGACGAGTATACCATCCGCCATGCACTGAATAATCGCCAGACTTTGTAAAGAAATATCCCTAAGAAAAAGCATAGGCTGTTCGAATTTCGAACAGCCTATGTTGCTTAAATTGTTTCTTTAGATACGGCGCTTACATCCTTGTTAATCTTGGTGATAAGTCCCTGGAGAACTTTGCCCGGACCAAGCTCCGTGAAGTCGCTCGCACCATCCGAAATCATGTTCTGAACACAGTAGGTCCAACGCACGGGAGAGGTCAGTTGAGCTACCAGATTTTGCTTGATTTGCGAGGGGTCGGTGTGTGGTTTTGCATCTACATTTTGGTAGACCGGGCAACGGGGTGTCATGAACTCCGCTTGCTCTATTGCCTCGCTCAACTCGACACGCGCAGGCTCCATAAGCGGCGAGTGGAAAGCACCTCCTACGGGCAGACGCAGGGCACGTCGTGCACCCAACGCTTTGAGTTTGGCGCATGCAGCGTCCACCGCCTCGATAGTTCCCGAAATTACCAGCTGTCCGGGACAGTTGTAGTTTGCTGCAACCACCACGCCGTCGATTTCGGCACAAGCCTGTTCAACCACACTATCCTCAAGGCCGAGAACAGCAGCCATGGTTGAGGGTGCAGCTTCGCAAGCCTTCTGCATTGCGGCAGCACGTTTGGCTACCAATTTAAGTCCGTCCTCGAATGACAGGGCGCCTGCAGCCACAAGCGCCGAAAACTCTCCAAGTGAGTGACCAGCAACCATGTCGGGCGCAAATTCCTCACCCAGAACTTTGGCCATGATGACCGAGTGCAGGAATACTGCAGGTTGTGTTACGGCTGTCTGTTTCAATGCCTCGGCATCCTCGCCAAACATGATGTCGGTAATGCGGAAGCCGAGTACCTGGTTCGCTCTCTCAAACATCTCTTTCGCCACCTGCGAACTTTCGTAAAGGTCGCGTCCCATTCCGGGGAATTGTGCCCCTTGTCCGGGGAATACATACGCTTTTTTCATCATTGAAATTTTATGGTTTGACGGGTCAAAGGTAGTGATTTTTGATTAAATGTTGATAAAAAAACGGTCGCATGCGCGTGTGAATTCATTTAAAATAACTAAAATTGTAAAATTTTTAGAGCATTTGACTATGATTTCACTGTTTTATATCCTTTTGTGGGTCGTGCTTGTGACTGTTATGGTGGTGGTTACGGCCGTTTTGTGGGTGCTGACCGTGCCCTTTGATTCCAAGCGCACCATCATTCACGAGGTGTCGAGAATCTTTGCTACGGGATTCTTCAGTCTGCCGTGGGGGTGGCGCAAACACCACTCGGGTTTCGAAAATATAGACTCCACAAAACCGTGGGTTGTGGTGGTTAACCACTGCTCGATGTTCGATGTGCCTTATCTCTACTTCGTGGGCCTGAACTTCCGCTGGGTTGCCAAAAAGGAGTTGAGGACTATGCCCGGCTTCGGACAGATGATAGCAATGCACGGCGACATACTTGTCGACCGCGGAACCAAGAAAGGTGCAATGGAGGTGATGAAAAAAGGCAAGATGTGGCTTGACCGTGGTGTGTGTGTGGCAATGTTCCCCGAGGGTACACGTTCGAAAAATGACCAGATGGGTAAATTCAAAACAGGTGCGTTTAACCTTGCAAAGAGTGCCGGAGTGGGAATTCAACCCATTGTTGTGAGCGGAACACGCCAAACATTTCGCAAATCGTTCTTGTTCCGTTGGAAACACGACTTGGGAATTAAGGTTCTGCCGTCGATTTCGGCCGAGGAGGTTGCAACTGCTGAGCTCAAGGAGCTGATGGATGTGACGCGCGAGCAAATGGTGGCAGCCAAAGAGCAACTCGACGCCGAAATCAGAGCCTCGCGCAAATAGTCTGACGCCAAATGGCAGAGTGGGGCGGTAATTTTGCCCACGCAACATAAGTGAGGGGGGCAATAGAGGGACTTCCCCATGAGATAGGGGGGATAAGTAATAGAGCGGATAATCTGCGCTTGACAGAATACCAAAGAAAGAGAATAGAGAAATACACAATATGAGCCAACAGCAAATACAAATCAATAACTACACCGACGACGATATTATCACGCTTAACCCGCGTGAACATATTCGCCGCCGTCCGGGTATGTATATCGGCAAACTCGGCGACGGTTCGCAATCCGATGACGGTATCTATGTCCTCATCAAAGAGGTCGTGGATAACTCTATCGACGAATTTATCATGGGCAACGGTAAACAGATTGAACTCACCATCGAGGATGATTTTGTTACCGTGCGTGACTATGGACGAGGTATTCCGCTGAACTCGCTGACCAAGGCGGTGAGCGAGATGAATACAGGTGCAAAATATGGCGAAGGTTCCGCTTTTAAGAAAACCGTGGGTTTGAATGGTGTTGGTGTCAAGGCTGTGAATATGCTGTCGAGCGAGTTTACGGCACGCTCGGTGCGCGATGGCGAGGCGCATACCGTAACTTTTGCTCAAGGACTCGAACAGAGCGACCAATGGGAGAGTGGCTTGAGTGAGAAGAACGGAACCTGCATCCGATATAAAGTTGATAAGGAGGTGTTCGGTGAGTATAGCTATAATCTGGATTTCGTTGAACAGCTCGTTAAGAACTATACCTACCTCAACTCGGGACTTACCATCCGTTTCAACGGCGTGAACTACGTGTCGAAGAACGGTCTGTTGGATTTGGTGAACGAGAGTTTGGGCGAGGAGCCGCTCTATGCACCCATCCACCTTACGGGCAAGGATATAGAGATTGTGTTGACCCACGGTACAAGCTACGGCGAAACCTATTTCTCGTTTGTCAACGGTCAATACACTCCGCAGGGAGGTACCCATCAGGCGGCTTTCCGTGAGGCTTTGACCAAAACTATCAAGGAGTTTTATCGCAAGGATTTCGACGCTTCGGACATCCGAACTTCGATAATCGCGGCTGTGGCGGTCAAAGTTACCGACCCCGTGTTTGAGTCGCAAACCAAAATTAAACTCGGTAGCAAGGAGATTGAACCGGGTGTGTCGCTGCGAAACTACATTGTGGACTTTATGGGCGAACACCTCGACAACTACCTGCACAAGAACCCCACGACGGCCGAAACGTTGGGACGTAAGATTGCCGAGAATGAGAAGGAGCGTAAAGCGATTTCGGGTGTGCAGAAAAAAGCACGCGAGAATGCCAAGAAGGTGAGCCTTAACAACGAAAAAGTGAGGGACTGCAAGATTCACCGTAACGATAAGAGCGATTTGGCCGAAAAGACTATGTTGTTCATCACCGAGGGTAAGTCGGCGAGTGGTTCGATTACCAAAAGTCGAAATGTGTTGACCCAAGCGGTGTTCTCGCTGCGTGGTAAACCGTTCAATAGCTTTGGCCACAGCAAAAAGGTGGTGTACGATAATGAGGAGTTCAACTTCCTTCAAGCCGCACTTAACATCGAAGAGGATGTCGAGAATCTGCGTTACAACAAGATTGTGATTGCAACCGATGCCGATGTGGACGGTATGCACATCCGTCTGCTGATGTTGACATTCTTCCTGCAGTTCTTCCCCGACGTGATTCGCAAGGGCCACTTGTATGTGTTGCAGACTCCGCTGTTCCGCGTGCGCAACAAGAAGGAGACAATCTATTGTTACAGCGAGGAGGAGCGTCAAAAGGCCATTGCCAAGTTGGGCAAGAATCCCGAAATCACCCGATTCAAAGGTTTGGGTGAGATTTCGCCCGATGAGTTCCGCGAGTTTATTGGCGATAACATTCGTTTGGATAAAGTCAAACTCTCGAAGGATGATACTATTCACGAAATGTTGGAGTTTTATATGGGTACCAACACCCCCGACCGCCGCGATTTCATTATCGACAACCTGAGGGTTGAGGCCGACTATGTTGAAGATTTGATTTAAGGAGGAGAGGAGCTATGGACAAGGAGATACAGATGAACCAGATGGAGAACCAAGTGGCCGAAACAGCTGTGACGGAGGTTCGCAAATCGTCGAAATACGACCGCTTTACCAATGATGGTGGTCATACGACCATGCTGGCAGGCCAATTCAAGAATTGGTGGCTCGACTATGCTTCGTATGTTATTTTGGAACGTGCCGTGCCCCATTTGGAGGATGGTTTCAAACCGGTGCAACGACGTATCATGCACTCGATGCGCAGGCTGGATGACGGACGTTTCAACAAGGTGGCAAACATCGTTGGTCACACCATGCAGTTTCACCCGCACGGCGATGCCTCGATTGGTGACGCGCTGGTGCAGTTGGGTCAGAAAGACTTGCTGGTGGAGTGTCAAGGTAACTGGGGTAACATCCTTACGGGTGACGATGCAGCGGCACCTCGTTATATCGAGGCTCGTCTGTCGAAGTTCGCGCTGGAGGTGGTATTCAATCCCAAGACCACAGCGTGGATGATGTCGTATGACGGCCGTAATGAGGAACCTGTGACTCTGCCTGTGAAATTCCCGTTGGTGCTGGCTCAAGGAGCCGAGGGTATTGCCGTGGGTTTGGCCTCGAAGATTCTGCCACACAACTTCAACGAGTTGTTGGACGCGAGCATTGCCTACCTGCGTGGCGAGGAGTTTGAACTCTATCCCGATTTCCCGACGGGCGGTTATATCGACGTGTCGAAATATAACGACGGCTTGAGGGGCGGCGCAGTGAAGGTGCGCGCCAAGATTTCGAAGATTGACAAACGTACGCTGTCGATAACCGAAATCCCTTATGGTACAACCTCGGGCAGTATCATTGCCTCCATCAAGAAGGCCTTCGAGAAGGGTAAAATCAAAATCAAGAAGGTGGACGACAATACTGCTGCAACGGTCGAAATTATCGTTCAGGTGAGCAACGACGAGTCGAGCGACAAGACTATCGACGCACTGTACGCATTCACCGATTGCGAGGTTTCGATTTCGCCCAACTCGTGTGTGATTTACGAGGATAAACCTCACTTTATGGGTGTGAGCGAGATTCTGCGTTATAGTGCCGAACACACCAAGGGTTTGTTGCGCCGAGAATTGGAAATCCGTCTGGACGAGTTGGCCGACGCTTGGCATATGACAAGTCTGGAGCGAATCTTTATTCAGAACAAAATCTACCAACGCATCGAGGGGTGCCGAACCAAAGAGGCTGCGTATTCGGCTGTGGACGAGGGTTTGGAACCGTTCAAAAAGCAGTTACGCAGAGCGGTTTCGGCAGAGGATGTTGTGCGCCTGACCGAACTGCCGTTTATCCGAATCTCGCGTTACAACGCCGATAAGGCCGATGAGCAAATTCGCGCCATCGAGGCCGAGGAGAAACAGGTGCGTCACAATATCGAACATATCGTTGATTATACCATTAACTACTATACGCATATCAAGGAGAAGTATGGCAAGGGACGCGAACGACGCACCGAAATCCGTTCCTTCGACTTGATTGATGCAGTTAAGGTGGCAGTCAATAATGCCAAATTGTATGTGGATAGGGCCGAGGGATTCTTCGGAATCGGCAAGAGTATGAAGGATGCCGAGTTGGTGTGCGACTGCTCGGATATCGACGATATTATCATTATCTGCAAGAACGGCGAGTACACAATTCGCAAAGTGCAGGAGAAAGATTTCTTTGCCAAGAATATTCACTATATAGGAGTGTTCAAACGAGGCGACGAACGCACTATATATAATATATTGTATAGGGATGGTAAGAACGGCCCCATTATGATGAAACGTTGTGCCATCACGAGCATTACCCGCGACAAGGTCTACAACCTTACCAAAGGTACGGCCGGTAGCGACATACTCTATATGAGTGTCAACCATAACGGCGAGGCCGAGGTGCTGAAGGTCTACTTCCGTCCGCGTCCGCGTCTGAAAAAGGTCATCACGGAGCTTGACTTCGCAACCATAGCCATCAAGGGCCGCCAAAGTCAGGGTAATCTGTTCTCGCGCTACGGTATAAGCAAGATTGTGCTCAAACAGAAGGGAACAAGTACGTTGGGTGGCGAACAAGTATGGTTTGACGAGGAGGTTCGACGACTCAACACCGAGGGCCACGGACGACCGCTGGGTGAGTTCAAGGGTGGTGACAAATTGCTGGTTGTGACTTCGAGCAAATATTATGTTACGGACTTCGAGTTGGGACATCACTTCCCCGAGGATACCATCAAGGTGATGAAGTACGACGCACGAACAGTGTTGGATGTGGTCTATTGGGATGATACCCAAAGGTACTACTACCTCAAACGATTCCAAGCCGAAGATAGCGAAAAGATGCAACAATTCGTGGATGACGACTGCGTGATGAAACATGTGGCGTGCGATTCACGTAGTATTATTAAGGTGGTGTTCGGTGGAGCACACGCCGCACGTGCTGAGGAGATGATAGACCCCGAGGAGTTCATTGCCATCAAGAGCCACCGCGCCAAAGGTAAACGACTGACAACGTTCGAAGTCGCCACCATCGAACTTCTGAAGGGCGTAAAACCCGCACCTGAAGAACCGGCGAGTGACGACGCTGAGGATGACCAGACTCAAGTGCCGTCGGAAGGACGTTCGAACTCGCAGCCGCAAGCATTGGAAGATGGCCAGGTGGAGATAGTTGAAGATGACCAGGAGGATGTGGCCGAGAGCCTTAATCCTCCGACCGAACAGTTGAATTTGTTTTAGATTATGACGCTGTTTCTGATAGGATACATGGGTTGCGGCAAGAGTAAACTTGGTCGCAAACTCGCCCCGGAGTTGGGATACAAATTGCTCGATTCCGACAAGGTGATTGAACAAGCAGCGGGAATGACCGTGGCTGAGATTTTTGCCGAGAAGGGCGAGCCGTGGTTTCGTCGCCGCGAGAGAATGGTGTTGGAGTGGCTCTCTGAGAGTAGCGACAACCTTGTGGTTTCGACGGGCGGAGGTATGGCCTGCAAGGGTGATAATATCGAGGTGATGAAGAGCATCGGTCCGACGGTATATCTGAAACGTTCGCCGGCAAATATTGTCGGCCGCATCAGTGAACATGGCCGTTGGAAACGACCAGCCATCCGAGGTATGAACGACGAGCAGTTGTTGGAATACATCACACACAATCTGCCGGACCGCGAACCTTACTATTCGCAAGCATCTTTGGTATTGGAGTGCGATGGATTGAGCGATGAACAGATTATTGAACAGATTAAACAACACATAACCGAATACGATAAATCTAACAAGTAACATTATGATATTCTTATTTGACAAACAGACAGTTATTTACGCCGTAGAGTGCAATCATCCGCTTTCGAGTGACGATAATGTCAAACTCGAATGGCTGCTCGATGGCGCCAAACGAGTTGAGGGTGACCGCATGGAGGGTAAGTTCATCGGCCCCCGTAAGGAGATGATTACTCCGTGGAGCACAAATGCCGTGGAGATTACCCAAAACATGGGTATCGAGGGCGTAAGCCGCATCGAGGAGTATGTGCCCGAAACCGAAGAGGCTAAGTTCGACCCCATGCTGAACCGCCACTATACGGTGCTGGACGATGAGTTGTTTAAGATTGATATCAAACCCGAGCCGATTGTGTTTATCGACGACCTGGAGGCCTACAACCGTCAGGAGGGCTTGGCATTAAGCCCCACCGAGATTGAGTATCTGAAGAGCGTGGCTGCCAAATTGGGACGTGGACTGACCGATAGCGAGGTGTTTGGTTTCTCGCAGGTGAACTCGGAGCACTGCCGTCACAAAATCTTTGGCGGTAAGTTTATTATCGACGGAGAGGAGAAAGAAAACTCGCTGTTCGGTATGATTAAGAATACCACCAAACAGAACCCCAACTATGTGACTTCGGCTTATAAGGATAACTGCGCATTCCTGCAAGGTTCGTCTGTTGAGCAATTTGCTCCCAAGAGCGGTGATAAACCCGATTGGTTTGAGGTTAAGGATTTCGAAAGCGTGATTTCGATTAAGGCCGAGACTCACAACTTCCCCACAACCGTTGAGCCTTTCAATGGTGCAGCAACCGGTACGGGTGGCGAGATTCGTGACCGTATCGCAGGTGGTAAGGGTGCATTCCCCATTGCTGGTACGGCAGTGTATATGACTTCGTATCCCCGCATCGACGAGGAGCGCGAGTGGGAGAACCGTGTTGATGAGCGCGAGTGGCTGTATCAAACTCCCGAGGATATTCTGATTAAAGCCTCGAACGGAGCAAGCGACTTCGGTAACAAGTTCGGCCAACCACTGATTTGCGGTTCGCTGCTTACCTTCGAGCACAAGGAGAACGACAAAACCTTTGGTTACGACAAGGTTATTATGATGGCCGGTGGCGTGGGCTATGGCCGCAAGGAGGATAGCTTGAAGGATGAACCCGAAGCTGGCGACAAGATTGTGCTTTTGGGTGGCGATAACTACCGCATCGGTATGGGCGGTGGCGCAGTGTCGAGCGTGGCTACGGGTGAGTATGCAGGCGAAATTGAGTTGAATGCCGTACAACGTTCGAACCCCGAGATGCAGAAACGTGTCTATAACGCAATCCGTGCGGTGAGCGAAGCCGAGGAGAATCCCATTATCTCGATTCACGACCACGGTGCTGGCGGCCACTTGAACTGCTTGAGCGAGCTGGTTGAGGCTACGGGTGGTACCATCGAAATGGACAAACTTCCCATTGGCGACCAAACCCTGTCGGCACGCGAGATTATAGGTAACGAGTCGCAAGAACGTATGGGTCTGGTTGTTAAAGAGAAATATGTGGACTACATCCGTCGTATTGCCGAGCGTGAACGCGCACCGATGTATGTTGTGGGTGAAACTACGGGCGATATGCAATTTACTTTCAAACAGGCCGACGGTCAAAAACCTATCGACTTGCAGTTGGAGGATATGTTCGGCAAAACTCCCCAAACCATTATTGAGGATAAGACCGTTGAAACCTCGTATGCCGATGTAGCATACGATAAGGGTCAGGTGGTAGAGTACGTGAGCGACATCCTGCGTATGGAGAGCGTGGCTTGTAAGGATTGGTTGACCAACAAGGTTGACCGTTCGGTGACCGGTAAGATTGCAGTTCAACAAACCGCAGGCGAAATCCAAGTACCTATCAACGACTACGCAACCGTGGCTTTGGACTATCAAGGCGAGAAGGGTATCGCAACTTCGATTGGCCACGCGCCCGTGTCGGCAATGATTTCACCCGATGGAGGCTCGGTACTGAGTATCGCCGAGTCGCTGACCAACATCGTGCTTGCTCCGATGGAGCATGGCTTGAAAGGTGTGTCGCTCAGCGCAAACTGGATGTGGCCTTGTAAAAACGAGGGCGAGGATGCACGTCTGTACAAAGCCGTTGCCGGTGCCGAGAAGTTTGCTTTGGAACTCGGTATCAATATCCCCACCGGTAAGGACTCGCTGTCGATGACCCAAAAGTATAAAAATGGTGAGAGCGTAATTGCTCCCGGTACGGTTATTATCACCGCCGCAGGCGAGGTTTCGGATATCAAGAAGTGTGTGAAAGCCGCTCTCAAACAACAAACCTCGGACTTGGTTTACGTGGATATGAGCCGCAGTGCATTCGCGCTGGGTGGTAGCAGTTTTGCTCAGATGACAGGCGCTGTGGGTGCTGATGCTCCGACCGTGAACGATGCAAAATACTTCGCAACCGCTTTCGAGGCTGTGCAAAAACTCGTTGCCGAGGGTAAGGTTATGGCAGGCCACGATGTTTCGGCAGGAGGTCTGATTACCACTCTGTTGGAGATGTGCTTTACCAACAACAAGACCGGTATGAATCTGTCGCTCGACTGCTTGGGCGAGAGCGATATCGTGAAGGTGCTGTTCAGTGAGCGTCCCTCGCTGGTGTTGCAAGTGGCTTGTGGCGAGTGCATCAAACAAGAACTCGCCGCTATGGGTGTTGATGCACAAGTGATTGGCCAAGTAACCATGGACCGCAAATTTAATGTTGCAACTTCGGGCGTCGAGTTCGAACTGCTTGTTGACTCGTTGCGCGATGAGTGGTTCAAAACCTCGTACCTGCTCGACCGCCGTCAAAGCGGTAAGGAGAAGGCAGCCGAGCGTTTTGCCAACTACAAATCGCAACCGCTTACCTATAAGTTCCCCGAGGGCTTCGATGGCACCTACGCAGGCTCGGGTATCGACCCCAAACGCCGCGTTGCAAGTGGTGTGAAAGCCGCTATTATCCGTGAGAAGGGTGTGAATGGCGACCGTGAGATGGCTTGGTGTATGTACCTGGCAGGTTTGGATGTTAAGGACGTTCAGATGACCGACCTGATTGCAGGCCGCGAAACTCTGGAGGATGTCAATATGATTGTGTTTGTGGGCGGTTTCTCGAACTCGGACGTTCTGGGTTCGGCCAAAGGTTGGGCAGGTTCGTTCCTGTTCAACGAGAAGGCAAAGGCCGCTTTGGATAACTTCTATGCACGTCCCGATACTCTGTCGCTCGGTGTATGTAACGGTTGCCAGCTGATGATTGAGTTGGGCCTGATTACTCCGACCGATGCGCTGAAACCCAAGATGTTGCACAATGATAGTCACAAATTCGAGTCGGGCTTTGTGGGTGTGAGTGTTGAGCCCAGCAATTCGGTAATGCTCGGTTCGCTTGAGGGCTCGAACCTCGGTGTGTGGATTGCTCACGGCGAGGGTAAATTCTCGTTCCCCTACGACGAGGAGAAGTACAACATCGCGCTCAAATATAGCTATCACGGCTATCCCGCCAACCCCAATGGTAGCCAATTCGACACGGCAGGTATCTGCTCGGCCGATGGTCGCCACTTGGCAATGATGCCCCACCTGGAGCGTGCTTGCAAACCGTGGAACTGGGCATACTATCCCGAGAACCGTTCGGCAGATGAGGTTACTCCGTGGATTGAAGCCTTTGTGAACGCCCGCAAGTGGATTGAAAAGAATGCAAAATAGAGTCGTGAGGCGATGAACAACTCTCCGATTGGTGTATTCGACTCGGGCCTGGGCGGATTGAGCGTCTGGGCCGAGATTCGACGTCGACTGCCTGCCGAATCGCTCGTATATTATGGCGATGGCAAGCATTGCCCCTATGGACGTAAGTCGGCCGAGGAGATTACCGAGTATGCCATCGAAGCGGTTGAACGTCTGCTTAGTAAGGGTGCCAAGCTGGTTGTCGTGGCGTGTAACACGGCAACCGGCGCGGCTATCCGTACCCTGCGCGAACGCTATACCATACCTATTGTGGGTATGGAACCTGCCGTGAAACCCGCGGCTCAGGCTACGCGCACGGGCGTAATCGGAATACTTGCCACCCGACGCTCGCTCGAAAGTGAACTCTACCGCCACACCTCGGCGCACTATGCCGCAGGGGTCGAAATCGTGCAAAGCGAGGGCGAGGGTTTTGTGGAGTTGGTCGAGCGTGGTATGAGTGACTCGGACGAAGCGCTGAGTGTGGTTGGCCGAGTTGTGGAGCCGATGCTCCAGAAAGGTGTAGACCAAATTGTTTTGGGTTGCACGCACTACCCATTTTTGAAGGATACAATACGAAAGGTTGTTGGTGACCGTAAGGTTCATATTATAGACCCGTCACCCGCAATCGCAGCCAGAGTCGAACAACTGCTTGAACAGTACGACCTGCAATGTGATGCAACAAACATCGCAACCTATAGGTTTATCTCGGCCGCCGACGAAGAGTATGTGGCGCGAATCCGAGAGTTCGCAGAGCGAATCAAATGAGATATAACGGTCGCACCAAAAAATGTATGCGGTCGGTGACAATGTTGGAGATATATTATGGCCAAACAAGATAGTGCTAAGAGCAAGAAACAGACAAAAAGATTGAATTTCGCGTTGAGCGATACACAACGCTGGGTAGTAGGCATCGTGATGCTGTTCGTGGGACTTTATGTCGCATACAGCACGGTGGCTTATATGTTTACATGGCGAGCTAACCAGGTGTATATTCAATATGGCGATTTCCTGCCCGCGGCTGATACGGAGGTTGTGGGTGGCAGCCTGTCGGCATGGCTGGGTAATCTGCTTGTGGGCAAAGGCTTCGGCGTATTTGGTGTTGTGGCGTCGGTGGCTGTTATCTTGGCTGGATTGAGGGTTATGCGACGCCTGCCCGCACGTTTGGAGCGTGTGGGACGTGTTTCGTTGCTGGTTATGATTCTCGGCTCGATTACCGTGGGTGCTATTGCGGGTAAAAATGGCGCATTCGGATGTGGACTTGGTGGTGTGCTTGGTACGTTTAGCGCACAATGGTTGTTGGATTTGTTGGGTGTCCCCGGTGTAATTCTGCTCTTGCTGTGTGGATGGATTCTGCTTGCGGTGTATATCAGTAGCAGAACGATTGACAAACTCGACTATTGGGGTAGGGAAGTGGTACACACGGGACGCAATGTGACCAATATGTTGCTATCCAAGCGCCATGAAGAACAACCCGAGGAGTGGGATGATGTGCATGAACAGGAAGAAGATGAAGATGAGGATG
>JAGBFQ010000023.1 GCA_017936385.1 Rikenellaceae bacterium | reverse complement strand
TTCACAATTCACAACCGACGCAGTAGCCGAGCGCAGAGCCAAACCGTAGGTTTGAGCTATGCCGAGGCACAAGGAGGAAAAGCCGCCGAAGGCGGGTTAATTCAAATTTTCTTTATGAACTCCCTAATAATCAGTGGAAAATATCAAGGCACGGGGTCGTAACCACTACCGCCCCATGGGTGGCAACGTGCAATACGCTTAATGGTGAGCCAGCCGCCTTTGAATACGCCGTGTTTGCGCAACGCCTCAATCGCGTATTGCGAACACGTGGGTGTGAATCTACATGACGGTGGCGTGAGTGGCGAGATGCATAGCTGGTAGAAACGTACCACGGCTATCAAGGGCCACACCGCGACGCGCTTACAAACGTTCACGAATTTGCTCCAAAATCCTGCACACGGCATTGTTGACAATTGTATAATCCGAAACCTCCTTTGTGCTGTAAATCAGAGCAATGTCTATACCAACGCCTTGCTCCTTGGCTCTTTGGCGTAGTGCGTGTTTGGCCTGACGAAAACTCTCTTTCATACGACGGCGCAACAAGTTTCGTTTGTTTGCACGTTTGAAAAACTTCTTGGGAACCGAAAACAGCACACGAACCTCTCCTACGCAGGACTCTCTCTGCTTGCCTTCTTGTTCCGTCTCTTGGTTAACACGCCACACATATCGAATCGGCATCACCGAGCCGCGACGACCCTTGGCAAACAGCGTGTCGATGGCTCCGTCGTAACGAAGGATTTCATCTTTCGACAGCCCATTATACAACTGCACCTCGCAGTCCGACTCATTTCGAGTAGACTGCGAGGGCTGTTCCATTATGCTGTTGGGCGTTATGTCGTTCAGAGACATTAGCTTGTGTGTGGCAGCGTTTTACTTCTTGGCTGTTATTGTGGTTGTTTTCTTGCTTTTGTAGCGGCGGCTGTCTTTGGCCTGTACGGCTTTCACAAAGTCCTCGGCTTGGTGGTTGTCGGCCAAAACTACGGGCTCTACCTCTTCACCGGCGTTCACCTTGCTTACAAACATCTCCACGGCTTTGGCCATCGAAGGAGCTCCGGGGGTAGGTGCCATTACGCTTACGGTCAGGCCGTTATTGATGGCGAAGCGGGTCGTTCCGTCGCCGAAGGTTGCAATCAGAGGGCGTTTGTCCTCTGCAAAACCGTTCATGAAAGCGGTAACCTCGGCGGGGCTGTATAGTACGGCCATTTGGTATTTGGCGGCGTCGATGGTCGAGAGGTCTGCGCTCACGGTATGAGCCAACACAACTTTGTTGAATTTGATTTTGAGTTTCTCCATAGTTTGAATCAACTCGGGTTTGTGTGGTTCGGTGAGAGTAAGCAGCAACTTCTCGGTTTTGTTTTTGACAATGAGGTCCATCAGTCCTGTGAACGAGCCGTCGGCGAACGAAATTTTGCGCTTACGATAGACAATGTACTTTTGCAGGTAGAGGGCAATAGCCTCGGTGCTGCACAGGTACTTCATGGTTTCGGGGATTGTGATTCGGGCTTGTTCGCACACTTTGAAGAAGCTGTCGACGGTTGTTCGGCTGGTGAAAATGAGTGCCGTATGGTCTAACACTTCGATGCGTTGCGAGCGGAACTCTTTGAGCGATACGCCTTCGACCTTGATTAGCGGCGAATAATCGATTTCCAACTCACATTTTTGCGATACTTCATAGAACGGCGACTTCTCGACAGCCGCGGGTCGTGGTTGCGATACAAGTACTGATGTAATCTTCACTTTTGTTATAACTTTATAATATTCTGAGCGTTACAGCAACTGCAAGGCTCTTTGGTAAAATTTCGACGGCGCAAAGGTACAAAATCCAAAAGAAAATTGAAAATCTTGTGCCAACAAACAAATTCAATATTTTTAACGAATGTACCAAAACTAATATTGCACTCATTACCAGAACTATCCACCATAGTACCTCGGACAATCCTCCACTGCTCAGAGCGCAACCTACGGCTACGGGAGTAATCCACAAGCCGGCCATCTCTACCGTGTAGCGACGTATGGCCGTCAGAGCTTGTGCGAAACCGTGTTGTAGGACAATGGCGCAGCTTATTTTGAGCAATAGAGTTTCGACAATCCA
Organism: Rikenellaceae bacterium; assembly: GCA_017936385.1. Taxonomy (GTDB): domain Bacteria; phylum Bacteroidota; class Bacteroidia; order Bacteroidales; family Rikenellaceae; genus UBA940. The sequence continues at coordinate 130,903 of JAGBFQ010000023.1, read as the reverse complement.
GCTCGATATCAGTAGGAGAATAACTCCTGACAAGTAGACAATCGGAGGAAAGCAGATGGTTGGATTGACCACTTCGTATAGGAGTATTGTGCCTACGCACCCCATGGTCAGAAAACCGAGCAGTCGCCACGGAATTCCCATGTGCCAATCCCTGTGTTCTTCGCATACAACGTTTGCCGATGGATAGAAAAGCCACGATGACATCTCGACAGCTTCGGTGTAGCGTTGGCAAGCCACAATCAGATAGGCCAGCACAATCAATAGCAGTACACCCTGAATAATGGGATTCGACAGCAGTAGCTCGGTGGATGTTGACTCCATAATCTCGACTGCTGTAGATACGCTACTACCTCCAATCCATACGCTGTCGGCACACATCACAACGCTATCGGTCACACTCCTTGTTGTGTCCGTTACCATAGGGCAGGTTGTTGTAATATTTTGAACGGAGTCAATCATTACAGGTAGAGTCGTTTGAGTTGCACGCGGAAGGTTGTACCTCGTCCAAGTTCGGATTCCAGCACGAATATTTTGCCCGAGTGGTAGTCCTCGACAATTCGGCGGCTCAGCGAGAGGCCCAGGCCCCAGCCACGGGTCTTGGTGGTAAATCCGGGTTCGAAAATCTTCTTAAAATTGCTTTTGGGCATGCCTTTGCCTGTGTCATGCACATCTATATTAATCCAGTTCTGCGAGGCCGATATCTCCACTTTGATGTGTCCCTTGCCTTGAAGGGCATCCAGCGAGTTTTTGAGTAGATTCTCAATTACCCATTCAAAAAGTGCGCTGTTGACATTTGCTTGTACGGGTGCCATTGCCAGGCCGTTGTAGTCCAGCGAAACGTTGCGAGGAATTCGTCGGCGGAAGTACATGACACTTTCGCCCACAAGTTCGTTGATGTTGACCGGCGATAGTTCGGTCTGCGAGCCGATTTTCGAGAAGCGGTCGGTGATTTTCTGCAAATGTGTCACATCCTTCTGCATCTCGTCCACAACGTCGGAGTCGACATCCTGTGAGCGCAGGTATTCAATCCAGCCGAGCAGTGACGAGATGGGGGTTCCGAGTTGGTGTGCCGTCTCCTTGGCCAAACCCACCCACACGCGGTTTTGGCGGCTGTCGTTCGACACGCGGTAGACGTTGTAACCCAGCATCAACAGCATCATAAACAGCACCGCCTGACCTATGGGGAAATACTTGAGTGTGCGCAATACAAAACTCTCGCCGTAGAACACGTAGTGTTGTCCTCCGTCCCACGACTTGATGATAATCGGGTTGTTGACCGACGAGAAGTCGTCAATCAGTCTACGTAGGCGTGTCGGGTGGTCGATAATGGCGTCGGGTACCAGATGGTAGTATTCGACTTGCAGTCGCTCGTTGGTAATCACAAACGGGATGGTGTTGTTTTTGATGATTTCCATGATGAGCGGGTCGTTGTCGTCGAACACTCCGAGGCGTCCGATGGCGTAGCTCCACAGCGACACGTAGTAGGTCTCCTTGTTCTTCAGTCCGTTCACCATGACGCTCGACACTATCATACTGCCAAGACACACCAATACCCACAACACCATCACCAGGATGCGATTGTGGAGAGTGTTCATGACGGCCTCTTTGATTCGGTAGAGTTTCATTGTTCAACGGGTGAAGTTAGTGGTTGTTACTTTTCGGGGGCGAGTATGCGTTGATAGTTCTCGCTGTCTGAGAGCAGTCGGGCGGCTTCGGCTACGGCTTTATCCTCGGGGAGTTTGTGGCGCGACACCCCTTCGTCGTAGCCGGCACGCAGGACGATACACTCCTCAATCATATCGCTGATTTGCGAGCGGTGTCGTTCCAGCAGTGTGGCGTTGTCGCCGGCCACTTTGTTCTCCATATTCTCGAGTTCGGAGGCTATTTCGTTACTGTAGCCCTCCTCTTTGGCCACTTCGCGCAGGACTTTGAGGATGTTGCGGGTTTCGGATTCATACTCCAGCGGGCGATTGCCCACCATAGCCACAAAGTCGGCATAATCCTGGTGTGTCAGTCGGAAAGTGTCGATATTCACACCCTCCAGACCGTTGCGCAACACGTATCTGTCGGCATAGTCGTCCAGCACACCATGTGCATAGAGTGCCATGGCAAATTTGCTGACATACTCCGGCTGCAAAACCACGTCGGGAGTGATACCTCCACCATCGTAGACCTTGCGTCCTGCGGCTGTCGTAAATTCGTTGATTAGTGAATCGGGTATATGTCCTCCGCCGCGTTGGCCTCCCTCCGAGTAGTCGAACGATTGGATGCATCGTCCGCTGGGGGTGTAGTATTTGGCCGTTGTAAGTTTCAGATATGAGTCATAACCAAGCGGGCGGGTCGACTGCACGAGTCCTTTGCCGAAGGTGCGTTGTCCAACAACAACACCGCGGTCGAGGTCCTGAATAGCTCCTGCCAGAATCTCGGCTGACGAAGCGGTGTAACTGTCAACCAACACCACCAATGGCATATTGCGGGCTATGGGTTCGCCCGTGGTGCGGAATGTTTTGTTGCTGCCCTCACCTTTTCCCTTCATCCTAAGAACCTCGGTGTCGGCGGGCAGAAACATCGACAAAATGCTCACCGCCTCTTGGACAATTCCGCCACCATTGCCGCGATAGTCCAATACCAAGCCGCGAGCCCCTTGTTGTTTGAGTTCGTTTACGGCACGGCGTATCTGCTCGGCGCACCCCTCGGTGAAATCCACGTGGTGGATATATCCCAACGAGTCGCCCAACATGCCATAGTATGCGATGGCAGGAATTGAAATGCGTTCACGGCGGATGGTGAGTTTTTTGAGCTCTCCCGTGCGGAACTTACGAACCGTCAGTCGGAGTGAGGTTCCGGGGTCACCCTTGAGTCGGGTGCTCACCTCCTGTGTTGTTGCACCCTTCATGTTTTGGCCGTCTACCTCAACGATTTTGTCGCCTATTTCGAGTCCTGCACGGTCGGCAGGCGAGCCGCGATAGGGCTCGGCAATGCGCACGTAGTCGCTATCGGCGCGAATCAGCGAACCGATACCGCCATACTTACCCGTAGTCATCAGTTCGAACTCCTCCATGCCGTCGCTGGTGAAAAGTTCGGTATAAGGGTCCAATGACTGTGCCATACCTTTGGCGGCGTCTTTGAGCAGTTTGTCGGAGTCCACGTCGTCGACGTACGAGAGCGACAACTCGCGGAACATACCCACCAAAGTCTGAATGTTACGTCCAAGTTGGGCATCGCGCACGGCCACCGAGGTGAAACCAACGCACACCACAGCAACGGCAACGATAGCCGCTAAGCGAACTGTTTTTTTATTATGCTTCACGCTCTGCATAGAGTTTGATTTTGAACAGTGCGTTGGAGACATTCTTGCGCGAGCCGGCAATCTCTATGCCGCCATTGGCCGAAGTGCGAATCTCCACAGCGTCCTCCCACATCTGCCAAGCACGGCTCAGAGGGCTTGCGCTACGGAATACCAACTTGTCGTCACCATCCTCCGTAAGGGTCATACCGAGCGACTGCATAGCCTCAACAATATTGGTGCGATGGTCGCCAAGACGAATACCCATGGGCATTGCAATGAACTCCACGCGAGGGTAGAATGCGCACCATATCAGTACGATAGCCGTAAAAATCTGTCCCTTGGTCTGACCAAAGAAGTCAGCAAAGAAGTTGTCGGCCGATAGCGTGGTGGTGTTCGTTGCCAGCATCACGCCAAACAACACCGCAAACAGTAGCGTCAGTCGAATCAGATACTTGACAGCCCTCAAAATGTATTTCTTATCCATATCTCTGTTGAATTAGTGTTTTAAATAAAGTTAGTGTTTTTTATACTCTTTATTATGGTACGAAGCACAAAACAATTGTGAATTATGAATTATTTGAGTGACACCGTCGCTTAAATCTGCTTGCGCAATCTTGCCACGGGAATTCCCAACATTTCGCGGTACTTGGCCACCGTGCGGCGGGCAATGTGATAACCCTTGTCGTTGAGAATCTCCATCAACGTCTCGTCGGTCAGCGGTTTGCGTTTATCCTCCGAGTCAATGCACTCCTCCAAAATCTGCTTTATCTCATAACTCGACACCTCGGTTCCGTCGTCCGTCTGCATCGCCTCCGAGAAGAGTTGCTTGAGCGACAAAATGCCGAAGTGCGTCTGCACGTACTTGCTGTTGACAACTCTCGAAATGGTCGACACATCCAAACCCGTGCGGTCGGCAATATCCTTGAGAATCATCGGACGCAGTTTGCTCTTGTCGCCATCCTTGAAGTATTCGCGCTGGTAGTCCAACATCTCGGTCATCGTGCGCAGCAGCGTGTCGTGGCGTTGTTTGATGGCCGAAATAAACCACTTGGCCGAATCCAACTTGTTCTTGACAAACTGCATAGCCTCGCGGTCGGCTCCTTCACCCTGTCCGGCCATTTGGCGAATCATCTCCACGTAGCGTTTGTTTACCCTCACCTCGGGCACCGAAGCCGAGTTCAACGACAGGTCAAACTCCCCATCACGATAGTCGAGTATGAAGTCCGGTATAATATAAGGTATGGTTTCGGCCGCGGCATCGACGTACAAATTTCCGGGTTTGGGCGACAACTTTTTGATTTCGGCTATTGCATCGCGGAACTCGTCCTCGTCCACCCCCAAGCGCGCTATAAGTTTCTCGTAGTGCTTTTTCGAAAACTCCTCGAAATACGACTTAATAATCTTGCGTGCCAGGCGTCGCGCCTTGCTGTTTATCTCCATCTGGTCGAGTTGCAGCGCGAGGCACTCCTGCAGGTTGCGTGCACCGATACCCGCAGGCTCCAGGTCCTGAATTACGCCCAACAGACTCTCCAACTCCTCCTCCGAAGCCTCAATACCCTGCGTAAAGGCCAAGTCGTCCGACAGTGACAGCATATCCCTGCGCAAGTAGCCATCCTCGTCCAAACTTCCAACAATGTACTCAGCAATCAACAGTTCCCTCTCGCCCAAGCTGCGATAGCCCAACTGCTCGACCAGATACTCCTGCAACGAACGGCCACCCGTAATGGGGACACTTCGCTGCGGGTCGTCTTTCGAGTAGTTGTTGGTTCGCATCTTGTAGTGCGGCGTGTCGTCCTCTCGGAGGTACTCCTCGACCGAGATTTCCTTGGGCTCTTGTTGCTCGTCCGCCTCTTGGTTGATTGCGGGCTCGTCCTCAAGCACGGGATTCTCCTCAATTTCCTGTTTGACACGTTGTTCGAGTTGCACGGCTGGCAGTTCCAGAAGTTTAATCATCTGGATTTGCTGCGGCGACAAACTCTGCGACAGACGCTGTTGTTGAATTTGACCGATGTTTGCCATAATGACACTTTTTTGTTTTAGTAACGATGTTTTGTTAGTTAAAATTGCAGTGTCTTCACGCAAATAAGCTCTGGTGTTGGTGTAGGTTGGTATAATAATTATTGGGGGCGCAACCACTCTTGCCACTCCCCCAATAACTTGTTTTCTGACGCTCCTCGGTTTAGAACTCGGCGTTACCCGGAGTTCTCGGGAACGGAATAACGTCACGGATGTTGGCCATGCCCGTAACGAAGAGCAACAGACGCTCAAATCCCAGGCCAAAGCCGCTGTGCGGTGCCGAACCCCAACGACGGGTGTCGAGGTACCACCACAACTCGCGCTCGCTCATTCCCAGCTCCTTGATGCGGGTGGTCAACTTATCGTAGTCGGCCTCACGCTCCGAACCGCCGATAATCTCGCCGATTTGGGGGAACAACACGTCCATTGCGCGTACGGTCTTGCCGTCGTCATTCTGTTTCATATAGAACGCCTTGATTTCCTTGGGGTAGTTAATCAAGATGACCGGTTTCTTGAAGTGCTCCTCAACCAGGTATCGTTCGTGTTCGCTTTGCAGGTCGCAGCCCCACTCGCAGGGGAACTCGAATTTACGGCCGCTGGCTTTGAGGATTTCGATACCCTCGGTGTAGTCCAGACGCACAAAGTCGTTCTCGACAACGAATTTCAAGCGCTCAATCAGGCCGTTATCCCACATTTTGTTCATGAACTCGAGGTCCTCGGCGCAGTTGTCCAGCGCGTATTGGATAAGGTATTTGAGGAAGTCCTCGGCCAACTCCATATCATCCTCCAGCTCATAGAACGCCATCTCGGGCTCAATCATCCAGAATTCGGCCAAGTGGCGAGGAGTGTGCGAGTTCTCGGCGCGGAACGTCGGGCCGAAGGTGTAGATACGACCCAGGGCCAGAGCACCCAGCTCACCCTCCAGCTGACCCGACACGGTCATGCTGCAAGGTTTGCCGAAGAAATCTTGCGAGTAATCCACTGCTCCCTCCTCGGTGCGAGGCAGGTTGTTCATATCCATGGTGGTCACTTGGAACATAGCACCCGCGCCTTCGCAGTCCGAAGCGGTGATGATGGGGGTGTGCATGTAGTAGAAACCACGGTCGTTGAAGTATTTGTGGATTGCGTAAGCCATGTTGTGACGGATACGCAGGATTGCTCCGAAGGTGTTGGTGCGCGGACGCAGGTAGGCGATTTCACGCAGGAACTCCAGCGAGTGACCTTTCTTTTGGAGGGGATAGGTTTCGGGGTCGGCGGTGCCGTAGATTTCGATAGTTTTGGCTTGAACCTCAACGGGTTGTCCCGAGCCCATGCTCTCTACCAGCACGCCGTCTACGCGCAGGCAGGCACCCGTGGTAATACGTCGGAGCAGCTCTTCGTCGAAAGCTGCAACATCAACAACCACTTGGATGTTAGCCGCGCACGAGCCGTCGTTCAGTGCGATGAAAGCTACGTTTTTGTTTCCTCGTTTGGTTCTAACCCAACCTTTAACTGTGACATCGCAGTTGCGTTCCTCGGTGTGGAGGATTTCTACGATTCTTTTTTTGTCGGCGTTAAGCATAGTTATCTTTTTTGTTTAAGTTTCTTAAGCGAAATGAATTGCAAATATCTGAATTTTTTTTGAGAAAAATCGTCTTTCTCCCATTTTTATCGGTATATTTGCCCAAAATACAAGCAAGATGTCGAACTCAAGACCTATTTCAATACTTCTGGCGGCTGTTTGGTTGATGGCCGCGACCGTTCAATCGGCACACGCCGAGCAACCTCAAGGACCTTCGGTGCAACCTCCCCGAAGCGAATTCTTCAGCTACGAACTGCGTGAAGATGCCGAGGCGGGGGCCATTATTAATTCGCAATATTTCAAGAGCATACGTAGCCGAACTACGGAAGACGGAGTGTGCGCCGTGCGACTGTTTGCGCCGTACGCCTTTGGTGACCGCAATGTTTTTTTCCGTAGCGAGGGTGGCACGGGTGCCTACGAGCTCTTTGTCAACGACCGCTCGGCGGGAGGGGCGCACGACACACAAACTGCTTCGGAGGTCTATATCTCGCCCTATTTGGTTGACGGACTTAACGATATTCGTATCGAAGCACGCGAACCGAGTGCCGACCAAGTGGCTGTCGAGTTGATGTACGACGAGCCGATGATGGTTATGGGCGGCAACTGTCACATCTTCTCGCAACCCAAGGTCTACATCGAGGATTTCGACATCCGCACTTCGCCCGACTCGACTACCAAACACGGACTTTTGGACCTGCACATCGTGGTACGTAATAGCTCGAGAGCCGACCAAAGCCTGATTGTGGGCTTCGACATTTATGACCCCAAGGGCAAACTCAAAACCTACGACCTGCGTGAGTTGGAGATGACTCCTGGCGACCGCGATACCATTCGTTTCCATAATATCGTCTACTCGACGGCCAAATATCTGTGGAGTGCCGAAACCCCCAATCTCTACGCCCTTACGATGTACATCAAACAACACGGCACAGTGACCGAATATGTGCCGTGGGCAGTGGGATGGGGTACCACAACCTACACACCGCGCACACTCAAGGACTCGGGCGTACTGATGCGTAATGACGCGCCCGTGGAGTTGCGTCCCGTGGAGTTTATGCCCAAATACAACGTCCCCATCGAGGAGCAAGTACGCCTGCTCAAACGCAAGGGTTTCAATGCAATAGTTCTCACAATGCCCGCACAGATAGCTCTCTACCGAGCCTGCGACCGTGTGGGAATGTACGTCATAGATTGCCCTGCAATATGCGCCGACCCGCGAGGTGGCAACCGTAGCCGCCATGGGGGAACAGTGCTTAATGACCCGACCTATCTCAACGAAGTTCTCTACCGCACTTTGGCCATGCAGCGTCGCACCCGTAACCACTCGTGTGTTGTGGCGTGGAGCCTGGCCGCAGGTGGTGGTAACGGATATAACCTCTATAAATCATACGAATTGTTGCACTCGTTGGATACGCTTCGTCCGGTAGTCTATCGTCATGCCGAAGGTGAGTGGAACAATGACTTGGAGTTGCCGCAACCCGAAATTCTGGAGTAGTGATATGAGTATAGATTTTTTGGTGGTTGGTAAGACCGACTCAGCACAGGTGGCCGAACTGACCCGAATGTATGCAGGGCGCATTTCGCGTTACCTGAAATTCACCGTTACCGAGCTGCCGGATGTGCGTAATGCCAAAAATATGAGCCAAGAGAGTCAGAAACGTGCCGAAGGCGAGATGATTTTGCGTCAACTCTCCTCCGACGACTACGTTGTGCTGCTCGATGACAAGGGACTGCAACCCACCTCGATGGAGTTCGCCGAGTGGATGCAAAAACGGATGAACAGCGGCTTGAAACGTGTGGTGTTTATCGTCGGTGGACCTTATGGTTTTTCGAAAGAGGTTTACGCTCGTGCCGCCGAGAAACTGTCGCTCAGCCGCATGACCTTTTCACACCAAATCATCCGCCCCATCTTTACCGAACAACTCTATCGCGCGTTCACCATCCTACGAGGCGAACCTTATCATCACGAGTGAGCGATAAACGCTATAACACCATAGCCAAGATGGCAAAGGTTGCGAACACAAGGCTGGCGATACCGTTGAGTGTTCCAAAGGCAATACCGATATTCTTTTGGCGTGTGGGGGTGACGAGCAGGTGTTCGAGTGTCAGCACGGTAGCGAACAATCCCGCGCCAATCCAATAGAGAGTTCCCAGTTCACACAAATATCCAAACATCCACACCGCGCAGAGGCTTACCACGTGCAGTGCAATGCTGATTGAGAGTGCTCCCCAGCCGGGAAAACTTGCAGGAATGGAGTGCAAACCTCGGCCACGGTCGAACTCGGCGTCCTGCATGGCATAGATAATGTCGAAACCACCGACCCACGTCAGAACCAAGCACGATAACACCACGGCTGTCACATCAAACGCTCCTGTAACAGCAATATATGCCGCCGTAGGGGCAATTCCGAGTCCCATTCCGAGTACGATATGTGCGAGCGCCGTGAAGCGTTTGCAGTAGCTGTATCCCATCACTACAAGCAGTGCCACGGGCGAAAGCAGTAGTGTCAAACGGTTGATGGTTGCGGCCACGGCGACGAATAGCAGGGCGTTGATAATCACGAAGGTGAGAGCCGCACGAGGCGAAATCTGTCCCGACGGAATCTCGCGCGAGGCGGTACGCGGATTTGCCGCATCAATGTCGCGGTCGGCCCAACGGTTGAAACCCATTGCCGTGTTGCGTGCCAGCACCATACAGGCCACAACCTGCACCAGCAACACCCAATCAAACGGGGTTTGGGTGGAGGTCAGAGCCCACGTGTAGCCCACCAAGGCAAAAGGCATGGCGAAGATTGTGTGCGAAAATTTCACCATCGAGAGATATTTGCGAATCGTAGTCATCATAACAATTTTAATTTCCGACAAAAATAATTAACTTTGTGCGGTTTTATAGATAGTTTATGAAAAATATTCGCAATTTTTGCATCATCGCCCATATCGACCACGGCAAAAGTACACTCGCCGACCGAATGATTGAAAAGACCAACACCCTGTCCGACAGAGAGTTGCAGAATCAGGTTTTGGATGATATGGACCTCGAACGCGAGAAAGGTATCACCATCAAGAGTCACGCCATACAAATGGAGTATCTCAAGGATGGACAAAAATACACCCTTAACCTGATTGACACCCCGGGACACGTCGACTTCTCGTACGAGGTGTCGCGCGCCATTGCCTCGTGCGAAGGTGCGTTGTTGGTTGTAGACGCTACACAAGGTATTCAGGCACAGACTATTTCAAACTTATATCTGGCTCTCGAGAACGACCTCGAAATCATCCCCGTGTTGAATAAAATCGATGTCGATTCGGCTATGGTTGACGAGGTGCGTGACCAAATTATCGACCTCATCGGCTGCAAGCCCGAAGAGATTTTGCTGGCCAGCGGCAAAACCGGTCAAGGTGTGATTGAGGTGCTGGACGCCATTGTCGACCGTATCCCTGCGCCCAAAGGCGACGAGGAGGCTCCGTTGCAAGCACTGATTTTCGACTCGGTGTTCAACTCGTTCCGTGGTATCATCGCTTATTTCCGCGTGATGAACGGAACCCTGCGCAAGGGCGACAAGGTTAAGTTTGTCAACTTGGGCAACGAATACTCGGCCGACGAAATCGGTGTGTTGAAACTCAAACTTTCGCCACGCGACGAGATTAAAGCCGGCGACGTGGGCTACATCATTTCAGGTATCAAGAACTCGGCCGACGTCAAGGTGGGTGACACCATCACACATGTGGCACGCCCCTGCGACAAGGGTATCGAGGGTTTTGAGAATGTGAAACCCATGCTTTTTGCTGGTGTTTACCCCGTAGACACCAGCGAGTACGAAGACCTGCGAGCATCTATCGAAAAACTGCAACTTAACGACGCATCGCTCACCTTTGAACCTGAGAGTTCGTTGGCTTTGGGATTCGGTTTCCGTTGCGGATTCCTCGGATTGTTGCACCTTGACATCGTGCAGGAGCGTCTGTACCGCGAGTTCGATATGGACGTTATCACCACCGTGCCCAACGTGTCGTATCGCGTGACTACCACCAAAGGCGAGGTCAGCGAGGTGCACAACCCCTCGGGATTGCCCGAACCCACACTGATTCAGAAAATCGAAGAGCCTTATATCATGGCTCAAATCATCACCAAGTCGGACTATCTGGGTAGCGTAATCAAGTTGTGCATTGACCGACGCGGTACACTGCTCAATCAAACCTTCCTTACACAAGACCGCGTGGAGGTTAACTTCGAAATGCCGTTGAGTGAGATTGTGTTCGACTTCTACGACAAACTCAAAAGTATCTCGCGCGGATACGCTTCATTCGACTATCACGCGACGGGTTATAAAGATAGCAAACTCGCCAAACTCGATATTCTGCTCAACAGCGAGCCTGTGGATGCGCTTAGTTCGCTCATCTACTACGACCACGCTTACGACTTTGGTCGTCGCATGTGCGAGAAACTCAAAGAACTTATCCCGCGCCAACAATTCGACGTGGCAATTCAGGCAGCTATCGGCTCCAAGATTATTGCCCGCGAAACCGTCAAGGCCGTGCGCAAAGACGTGACCGCCAAATGTTACGGAGGTGACATCAGCCGTAAACGTAAACTGCTCGAAAAACAGAAGAAGGGTAAGAAACGTATGCGCCAAATTGGTAACGTCGAGGTGCCTCAACAAGCCTTCCTCGCCGTGCTGAAGATGGATTAGTTATGTTCTTGGGGATGCCCCAGTGAACATAATACTCTATCCACAGCAAGCAGGTAGCGGCGCAGGGGGAGTAGGCGTCGCCATAGGCGAGCCCAGCGGAGATGACGTTCCGTACACTCCACATAGCCGAAAATATCTGTGCTGTGAACTCTCTCCTTGCCAACGATATTTCCGTCGCCCATCATGGTGATGTGCTCGCCGTCGATTTCCAATATGCGATGTACGGCATAACGCTCGGGTGCAATACGTGCCATGATGACACTTCCCACAAATAGGGCTTCGGGCTGAATGGGTTTAAGCTCGATGGTCTGTCCACTGCGGAATAAGGGTCGCATGCTACGTCCCATGACGTTGATGCGAACTGCGCGACCTGCCTTCAACTCCTCGGCGGCCAACCCGAACATCGTGCCATTGGGCATTGTGCGCTTATTGGACATCTTTCAATGTGTTAAATGATAACTCGGCAGCTGCACTGTCGGGCAGACACTCCAAGTGATAAACGGGAGTTGTGCGGATTACCGTGCCGAGGATTTCGCACATGCGGTCGGTTAACTTCTCGTCGTAGGCGAAGTTGGGAGGGCATGAGGGTAGGAGTGCGCCGAGAGCCTCGATTCGATTGAGTTTTCGCATGCGGTTGTGCGGTGCTTGACTCAGACGTGTTACGCCCCCAAGGGGTACACACAACGGTTTGTAACAAGGGGTTTTGCCACTCCACGGAGAGCCGTAGACTACGGGACGTCCATCTGCTATGCGCAGAATCGGTGAGTCGTCATTGAGCAGTTCAGCCCCTTCGATGTTCTCGCGCCACAGACGAGTGTGTGTGCTTTTGCCCGTTCCGCTTTCGCCCAGAAACATATAGGCTTTGCCACCTTGCATGATTACCGAGGTGTGGACGGCTACTGCTCCGTGCGGCAGGGCTGCCAGACCATAGGCTATCCATAACAGGAAACGCAGCTCGTAGGGGTTGACCTGGCTCACATGGTCAGCATTGCACCACATTGTGCGGCTGTCGGTTCGATGCCATAGTTTGAGCGTGCCCCCTTGGGTAGAGGTTATGCGGCAACAGAAACCTTCGGCGTGGCGTCCGAATTCATAATTTACGCCATCCTCGCCCGACGAGTAAATCCACTCCGCCGAGTCGAAGTCGCACTCTTCGAGCGTTGAGTCAAGACAAATGGTGGCGTCGGCCGTGCCTTCGTATTGTTCAATGCGGAAGGGTTTGAAACCGTCCAAACTGTTGAGTTCGGCACTCTCTCCTGTGAGCTGCAAGGTCAGCTCTGCTATTTTGTAGTATGCAGTCATAGTCAACCGTTGAGTTCCACCACTCGGTCGCAGAAGATGAGCGACGTTTCGCGGTGGGCGATGATGAATATTGTAAGTTCTCCCTGATTGTGGGACAGCTCCTCGATGGAGCGTGTGATTTCGCGTTCGGTGTCGGAGTCGAGAGCCGATGTCGCCTCGTCGAAGAACAATACTTCGGCGCGTTTATACAATGCTCGAGCAATTCCCAAGCGCTGTTTTTGTCCACCCGATAGTCGGCAACCGGCCTCTCCGATGTGTGTGTCGATGCCCTCGGGAAGTGACTCCACAAACTCCCAAAGGCTGGCTCTTTGCAATGCGTCTTTGATTTGCTCGCGGTCGGCTGTGGGGTCGCCCATAGCTACGTTTTCGGCGATGGTGCTATCCATGACAAACACGTTTTGTGGAACGTAGCCCACGATGTTGTGCCATTTGCGTAGGTTGTCGGTCGTCAGAGCCACATTGTCGACCGTGATTTGTCCCTTGGTGGGGGGGTAGAATCCGAGCAGGATGTTAAACAGCGTGGTCTTTCCGCCGCCCGACACACCCTTAATGCCAATGGTTTCGCCTTTGCGTACCCTCAAAGAGATGTTTTCCAAAACCTCTTGGTCACCATCCGGGAAGCGGAACGATACATCCTCCAGACGGATTTCCTGCTTGAAAGAGATTCTTTGTTCGCTCACTTTTGCTGTTGCGGGTTGTGCATCCGTCGTCAGAGCCACAATGTCGGCCGTGTAGAGATTGTTGCGCAGGGTTATCCATCGTCCCACGATACTTTTGGCCGTGGGCAGAATCTTGACTGCTGCCACGGCAAAAATTCCAAAGGCCACGGCGTCGGCACGGAATGTAACCAACACCGCCAACGCAACGGCGATACACAGGTCGAGAATTATGTTTGGCACCTGTGAAAGTGTACCGATTTGAAGTCGCATGTCGGCAATTTCGCGTATTCCTTGGTCGAAACGTCGCTCCATCTCGGGGAACATGCCTGCCACCTCGATTTCGGAATAACCCACCAACGACTCAACCACCAGACGGTTTTGACTTCGGCGTATTTCGTTCTCCTTGCGGCCGAACTCTCCGATACGTCCCCTCACAAAGTGGAAGTAGAGCGCCACGATGGGAACCAAAATTGCAATCAACAGACCTGCCACCTTGACGTTGTAGACCATCAGAGCCACAATCATCAGCGTCATCAGTATTACGTTGGTTGCCAGCACGGCGGCGGTCATCAGTACATTTACCACAAAGGCCAAGCATACGAAGTTTATTTCGTGAGCAAGTTTTGCGCTGTTGTGTCCCTTGATAAAGAGCAGGCCGTTGTTGTGGTAGTGGGCAAAAAGCCTTTCGGAGTAGTGGCGATAAAGCCCCATGATATATCGGTTCTGGCCCCTCCACAGCCACATGCCCAGACCACCCTTGATGGCAATCACTCCCACCACGGCGCCGCACACGGCTAACGTGAATGTGCGTCCATCAGTAAAGCCGCCCCAGGCCCACAACTCACCCAGCCATCGGTTTGTACTGATGGCATTCGGGTCGGCAACCAGGATGATTACGGGCAACAGCACGGCCAACCCCACGAAATCGAGCAACGCCTGTACGAGTATCGACAGTAGTACTCCGATTCCGCGACGACGGAACGATTGAGGTATTAGCCCGAGGATTTTTTTCATACTTTGGAGTGTGGGGCTTTGGAGTGTGGGGACTTCGCAGTTATCGTACGATTACACCGCACTCGGTCAGTGAATCAACCCATTTGGTGGCATCGGCAAGTGCCACTTGTGGTTCTACATCGTAGTTGTCGGTGAGTACTTTGGCGGCGTCCTCCATCTCGAAGTCGCGTCCCGAAAGCTCGTTGAAAAGCAACTCGGCCGAGTCGTTGAGTGAGATGATTTTTGTCATGTCCGAGCCGTAGGTTCCTTGCAGGATGATGATTTTCTCGCCGGCTATTTCGCGTACTTTGAATTTGCTCTCTATTTTCATGGTGTTTATTAGTTTTATTCAATCATTTGACAAAGGTAGTGTTTTTTTTGAGAAAAAAGTGCGGCAGTCGACCCGAAAAGAGAGGGTGACTGCCGCGCATGTCTTGTTGAATGTAATCTTACTGGATTTTGCAACATCTCACCGGGCAGGCGTTTGCTCTGTAAATCTCACCCATAGCAAGTGTTGTGGGGGTGAATTCCAGTGCTGCGGCTTTGGTTGCTTTGGCCGAGGCGCTCCACACAAAACCAACGGGAAGATAGCCCGTCACGTCGACATTGGTCAACTCACCACTTACAAAACTGCGACGACCTGCGGCGGCGAAATAGGATACCGTATCGGCCATTCGAACCTCCCAACCACGCAGGTACTCACCCTCGACGCTCTCCATCGAAATTCCCGCAAAGGCACTCTCGGCGGCAACTCGCCAGCCGGCAGGGCAGGGGTCGTACATGCTCTTGGTGGTAGCACTCCACAGTGTGTTGTCACGTTTGGCGAAGTGCCAATCGTAGTCGGTGCTCTCGATGCCATAGAGCAGCGTCAAAGGGTTCTTGATGGCGTAATCTACCGTTCCGTATGTTTTGCCGGTTTTCAGATACTTCACACCGACCCACTCTCCGTCGGCATTGTACATATTTTGGTTGACGGTCGACATGTAGCTTTTGCCACCCACGAACGGGTCTTTGCGTCCCCATTGGTAATAGAGTCCGCTTGCCGCCCATGCCGACGACTCGGTGTCGCCCACTTGGTCCGATGCACCTAAGTTGCGCGACATCATTCCGTCTATGATGTTCTCTTCGGGATTGTAGTCGGCCACCCAGATGTGCCAGCTCCAAAGGATGTTCTTTTTGGCGTCACGTACGGCTATCACTGCATTTCCGGATGTTGCCGAGGTCGAGAACGAAACCTTGCCATTGAGCACCTGTACCGAATAGACACAGCCCTCGGGCGCGCACCACAGCAGTTCGGCTGAGGTGAAATCCAACGCCTTGTTGCTACCTGCAACGGCCGTTCCGTCGAATGCCAAACGTCCCTCGGTCGGGGCAATGTAGCAGTTGGCCACGCCCTTGGTCGAAAGGTTGTCGGCAGCGAGTACCTGCACTTTGAGTTTGTCCGAGTTGCTGTTGCCCTCGGGCGAAATACCCTTCACTTCGATAGTCTCGATGTCGGTATGTGTCGTGTTGGGTGCGGTGATTTCGAGATATTTGTTGTCGCGGTTGGTTACGGTCCAACCCTCGGGCGACTGAGTGACTTCGATTTTCGAGATACGTTGCTTGTTGTAGCCTACCTTGATGGTCTGTGTCGGCTCGAAGCATACGTACTCGGCACCGTCGAGCGAGAACGAGGTGATTATAATGTCGTCATCGGCCTTACACCCAACCAACATCAGAGCCGAGAGTGCAAGCGACATTGCTATTTTAGTGACTTTTTTGAGCATATTCATAGGTGCTTTAGTGTGCAAATATCGGACAAATGTACGAAAAAGATTAGAAAATTCACTGCTCTGTCAAATTTTTAGAGAGTGGGTGTTGTAATAATTTATATTTAAAACACCGAGGGCCGCAACAATATTGTGTGCGGTCCTCGGTTGTACTCGGAGCGGGAATCGAACCCGCACGGGCATTTCTGCCCACAGGATTTTAAGTCCGGCGTGTCTACCTATTCCACCATCCGAGCTTGCAGAAGCAGCCGCAAAGATAGTATCATTTTTTTGAAACTGCAAAAAAAACGTTTGCACCTTTGGCAATCTCACACGCCATCAGAGAGTATTATTATAATAGGTGTAAACTAACGTATGATGTAAATATCCTCGTCAGCGGCGTGCATGTGATATTTCTCGCGGGCGTACCGTTCGAGATATTCGGGGGATTCGAGGTTGCGAATAAGCATGCTGTCATGGCGCAGACGCTCTTGGTAGTACTCTATGCGGTCGCGCAGTTCGGCTATCTCGATTCGCAGGCGCAGCATGGTGATAAACTCGTTGCCGATGGCCCAAATTCCTCCCACGACCAATAGCGCGCACAAAATCTTGGCGCGTAACGATAGCTCGCTGATTCTTTCTCGTAGATTCATCTGGTTTTAAGGAATGTTCATGTATTTGTGCGTCTGAATCGACACCTTCCACTCGGGATGTGCCATGGCGTAGTTGACGATGGTCTCGATGACCTCGTTGAAGCGACTCCACTCGGGTTGCAGATAAAGGCGGCACTTCTCGCCTACACGTGCGGCGCAACTCTCGGCCCACTCCAAGTCCTCGGCCTTCTCGATTATGACCTTCAGTTCGTCGGCGCGACCGAAAGCATCTTCCAACGGGGGCATTTGACGTTTGGGTGATAGGCACACCCAATCGAACTGGCCACTCCACGGATGCGAACCCGAGGTCTCAAGGAAAATTTCGAGTCCTTGTTGGTGCAGTTGCTCGGTCAGATAGTCCAGCGGGTAGAGCAGTGGTTCACCTCCCGTAATCACTATTGAACGAGCAGGATGCGAGGCAGCTCTTTCGACGATTTTGTCGGCCTCGGTGAGCGGGTGAGCCGCAGCGTTCCAAGTGTATTTGGCGTCGCACCAACGACAACCCACATCACAGCCGCCCAGGCGGATGAAGTAAGCCGCAACGCCCGTATGATAGCCCTCACCCTGAAGCGTGTAGAACTCTTCGACCAGCGGCAACAGTCGACCCTCTTTATAATCCGGTTTATTCATTTACAATAACATAAATATCTTTAAGGTTGCGTCCCTGCTGTTTGTAATCCAAACCATAGCCAACGATAAAATCGTTGCCAATCTCCATTGCAGGGTATTTGATTTCGAACTCCTTGTTGTAGAGAGCAGGTTTATAGAACATTGTAGCCACGGCCACGCTTGCCACGCCCTTATTTTGCAGCAACGAAATCAAGTGCGAAATACTGTTGCCCGTCTCTACAATATCTTCAACCACAATAATATCGCGTCCCTCCAGCGGGCTGTTCAGACCAATCAGTTCATGAACTTTGCCCGTGCTGTGTCCTCCGTCGTACGATGCTATTTTGATGAACTGCACCTCGCAGTTGAATGTGATTTTCTTCATCAAATCACCCATGAACATAAACGAGCCGTTCAGTACAGCCAACATGATGGGAGGCTGCGAAGAGTTGCTGTAATCGCGGTTGATGCGCTCGGCAATCCTTGCGATATGTCGGTCCAACTCCTCGAAGGGAATCATCTCTTCGAATGTCTTGTCGTAGAGTGATACTCGTTTCTTTGTTGCGGTAGTCATAATTATAGTTCTGCCGTATGGCAATTCACCAAAAAAGAATTAACTTTGCGAAGTTAATAATTATAACTCGATTTAGAAAATTTATAAACCAAAAATAGTAAGATTTTATGAAAGCACGTGTTACAGTTATTATGGGAAGTACCTCGGATTTGAAGGTTATGCAGGGTGCATGCGAACTGCTCGATTCGATGGAGGTGCCTTACGAAGTGTTGGCTCTGTCGGCCCACCGTACTCCCGACCGTGTGGCTGAATTTGCTGCAACGGCTGCCGAGCGAGGTATCGAAGTTATTATTGCCGGTGCGGGTGGTGCGGCCCATCTGCCGGGAGTTATTGCAGCCTCGACTCCGCTGCCCGTGATTGGAGTACCCATCCGTTCGTCGAACTCGATTGAGGGTTTGGACAGCATTTTGTCTATTCTGCAAATGCCTTCGGGTATTCCCGTGGCTACCGTAGCTTTGGATGGTGCGCGCAATGCGGCAATCCTGGCTTGCCAAATCATGGCTAACGGTGATGCAACCCTGCGCGAGAAAATCGTTAAATTCAAAGCCGATTTGGCAGCCAAAATCGACAAGGCTAACGACGAACTGTGCAAGGTTCAAATGCCTATGAAGGTCAACTAATCGGATTCTTAAATTGTCAAGCTGACGCGCTATGACTTCGGCAATTATATATGCCTTTGTGATGTCGCTCCTGGCCGGAATGGCGACGGGTGTGGGCAGTCTTATAGCCCTGCTGACACGCACCACCAACCGACGGTTCATCTCGTTTGCATTGGGCCTGTCGGCCGGAGTGATGCTCTATGTGTCGTTTTGCGAGATGTTTGCCGACTCGCAGGCTGCTCTTGTGATGAACTATGGCGAGCGTACGGGTACAATCTATGCCGTGTTGGCGATGTTCGGCGGACTGTTGTTGGCGATGATTATCGACCGCCTTGTGCCTGAGGTCGAGAACCCGCACGAGATGCACTCGGTAGAGGAACTTAACGACAAGAATAACCACCACCGCCTGCAACGTATGGGGTTGGTCACCGCTTTGGCCATTGCCATTCACAACTTTCCCGAGGGTATAGCCACCTTTATGTCGGCCTATGAGTCGACAACCACGGGCTTGGCTGTGGCCGTAGCTGTGGCAATCCACAATATTCCCGAGGGCGTGGCAGTGTCGGTTCCGATTTATGCCGCCACGGGCAGCCGTAGTAAGGCTTTTTGGTACTCGTTTGCTTCGGGATTGGCCGAGCCGTTGGGTGCTTTGGTGGGATTCTTGGTGCTGATGCCTCTGCTGTCGGCGCTGACTATGAACTTGGTGCTGGCCGCTGTGTCGGGAATTATGATTTATATCTCGTTGGATGAACTTCTGCCTGCTGCACGTGAGTATGGCGAGAACCATATCGAGATGTATGGACTGATTGTCGGCATGGCAATTATGGCGCTGAGTATAATCTTGATGATGTAGTTCTTGTGTTGTGTAACAAGGCGATTTCTGCGTTACGCTAAAGAAAAAGTGTGGCTGTACAAATTTCGTACAGCCACACTTTTTTATTGTAAAACTACTTAAAGAATCGGTGTTGAAAAAGGATAAGGTAAATCACCGCGCAGGTGATATACGAGTCGGCAACATTAAACACGGGACTGAAGAAGGTCCACGAGCCGTCGGCGTCGGCCATCCAACTCAACCACGAGGGCATATTCTGAATGGTGAACAACGGGAAATAGAGCATGTCGACCACCTTGCCGTGTAGGAACGATGCGTAACCGCCGCCCTCGGGCAGGAATGTTGCAACGGTGGTGTAGGTACTTTCGGAGAATAACATTCCGTAGAAAGCACTGTCGATGATGTTGCCCAATGCACCGGCCAGAATCATCGAAAAACCGACAACTACACCCGCCGGGGCTTTCTCTTTGTTAATCAGACGCCAAATGTACCAGCCGATACCCGCCGAAGCCACAATGCGGAACAGACTGAGAGCCAACTTACCCCACTGACCGCCACCAAGTTGCATGCCGTAGGCGAATCCGGGGTTTTCGACAAAATAAATCTGGAACCAATCACCCGCAACATGGATACTTTCGCCCAGGGTCATGTTGCATTTGACGAGCAGTTTGACCACCTGGTCGAGGATGAGCAGTGTGATGATAAGTATGGCGGCTTTCTTGTTGTTCATAGTGTTTGCTGTGTTTTGCGCGGTGCAAAGATAATACAATTATTTGCGCCTGCAATTCGCGGCTACTTTTTTAGCAACTCTCGGGTTGATAGCAGTCCGCATGCGGCTTCGATGTCTTCGCCGCGCGAGGCGCGAATCGTAACGGTGAACCCTTTGGCCTTTAGCGCGTTTTGGAACTGCTCGACGTGGCGCATGTCGGGACTCACGAATGGCGAGCCGGGGACTTTGTGGAAACGTATGAGGTTGATGCGGCAACTCAATCCGTTGAGCAATTTGGCCAATCCTGCCACGTGGCGCGGCGAGTGGTTCATGCCCTCTAATACAATGTACTCGAAACTGACTCGTCGTTGGTGCGAGAAGTCGTAACGGCGAATGATGTCAATCACCTGTTCGATACTCCACATGCGCTCGGCAGGCATTATTTCGGCTCGCTCGTCGGGGAATGGGTTGTGCAAACTTACAGCCAAGTGGGCTTTGCTCTCCGTAAGGAAACGTTCCAACTGCGGAGCCACGCCAACAGTCGACAGCGTGATACGCGTCGGACTCCAGCCGTAACCCCAAGGCGAGGTCAGAATCTCGATGGAACGCAGCACCTCGTCGGTGTTGTCCAGCGGTTCTCCCATACCCATATAGACCATATTGGTGAGTTGTTCGCGTTCGGGTAGCGAGGCGGCCTGATTGAGGATTTCGCCCGCGGTGAGCGCTTGTTGGAAACCCTGCTTGCCCGTGGCGCAGAACTTACAACCCATCTTACATCCCACCTCCGAAGATACGCACAGCGTGGCGCGTTCGCCGTCTGGGATGTAGGCGCTCTCGATGAAGTGTCCGCCCGAAGTTTGATAGAGATACTTCTTGGTTCCGTCGCTCGAGGTTGTGACGCGCATGGGAGCCGTGCGTCCTACATCATAGCGTTCGCTCAGTGTAGCACGATGACGCATCGAAATGTTCGACATGGAGTCGATGGAGTCTGTGTTTTTGGCATAGAGCCACGTGGCAAGTTGACCTGCTGCAAATCGCGGCATGCCTACCTCGGCGGCTATCTCGGTGAGTTGCGAGAGTGTTTTTCCGAACAAGTGTTGTTTCATTTGCGGGGTGCTCTTTCAGACAAAGGTAACGCAAAAAAAGTGATTTTTTCGCGCTCCTTACTCTTTTTTTAAATAATTCTTTATATATTTGTGCTTGCAACCGTCACCTATTTCGGACTTCCGAGTGGTGAGTGGAGTGGCTAAGTGTTTGATGATGCGTTTGTTGCAGGGGCTTTGTTGTGAAATGGAGCTTGTGGGTGACAGAGGCGGGTCAGACGTGTGGTGGTGAATAACTCTACGTGTCCGGTCGGATTGACGGTTATGAATGAGCATTTTTTTTTACGCTAAACAATAAAAAATAACTATATGGAACAAAAGAAAACCCCGAAAGCGGATTTGCAGAACAAACGTGGTTTGTTTATGGAAATCGGTTTGGTTGTATCGTTGGCTATCGTTATTGTTGCCCTCAGCTACAGCCAAAGAGAACGTGAAGTAGAAAAAATTGAAAGCGAAATCATCGCTGTTGAGGAGGAGCTGATTGAGGTGACTCGTCAAGACCAAAAACCGCCCGAACCCATCAAACAACAACAGGTGCAGGTGCTTTCGGACTTCATCAAAGTCGTGCAAAATGACCAAAAAATCGAAACCGAGTTCGACTTTACCGAGTTCTCGGAGGATATCGTGGTTGTTGAGCAAGAAATCGTAGAGGAGGAGATTGTAGAGGATGACGCTCCCGTGCTTATTGCTGAGGAGATGCCCTCGTTCCAAGGTGGTGACCTGAATACCTTCCGTAACTGGGTTCAAAGTCGTCTGAAATATCCCCAAGTGGCTCTTGAGAACAATGTACAAGGTCAAGCAGTTATGTCGTTCGTGATTGAGCGTGACGGCCGTCTGACCGGTATTCAAGTGCTTCAAGCTCCCGACCGTTCGCTGGGTGACGAGGCAGCCCGTGTGTTGGCGATGTCGCCGAAGTGGAAACCCGGTAAACAACGTAACTCGCCTGTGCGTGTGAAGTACATCCTGCCGGTTGTGTTCAAGATTCAACACTAAACCCTCGGGTTTTGGTTTGAAATATGTGAGGGTGTCTGATGTGTCGGATGCCCTCGCTTTGCGAATATGGGGTGTCTGATGTGGTCGGATACCCTAATTTTAAATTCACAATGTACAATTCATAATTCAAAATTATTGAAGCTGTTGGCGGTTAGCCATTAGCTGGCAATAGACGATTGTGCTGTTGGAGTGAACGCGAGCGGCTGCTAATTCCGCTGGTCGGCGGCCGGTGTTTTTGGGTACTTTTAGAGCGCTCAAAAAGTACAATAATATTAAGTGTATATGACAGATAATAATAAGGAACAACAGGAAGCGGTGGTGCGAAAACCCGATGAGCCGGCTCGTGCAGTGTTGGTGGCCATCATTACCGATAAGGATAAGGTCGACCAATGTAACGAGTACCTCGATGAGTTGGAGTTTTTGGCGCTGACGGCCGACTACGTGACGGTGAAACGTTTTACGCAACGTATGTCGACTCCCAACTCGCGTATATATATAGGCCCGGGTAAGTTGGAAGAGGTTGCGCTGTATTGCAAGGAGAATGAGATTGATACAGTGATTTTTGACGATGAGTTGTCGCCCGTTCAGATTCGAAATATCGAGAAGGAGATGCCGTGCCGAGTGATAGACCGCACACGCTTGATTTTGGATATTTTCATGAGCCGTGCGCGTACGGCCTATGCCAAGGCGCAGGTGCAGTTGGCCAATTATGAGTATATGTTGCCGCGCCTGACGGGTATGTGGACTCACTTGGAGCGTCAACGTGGTGGTACAGGTACCCGTGGTGGTGCAGGAGAACGTGAGATTGAGACCGACCGCCGTATTGTGCGTGACAAGATTGCCAAACTCAAGGCCGAACTCAAAAAGATTGACTGCCAGATGGCAGTGCAACGTGGTAACCGTGGTTCGATGGTTCGCGTGGCGTTGGTTGGTTATACCAACGTCGGTAAGTCGACCATTATGAATCTGGTGAGCAAAAGCGAGGTTTTTGCCGAAAATAAGCTGTTTGCGACACTGGATACCACGGTGCGCAAGGTGGTGTTGGACAACCTTCCGTTCCTGCTGTCGGACACCGTTGGTTTCATTCGCAAGTTGCCCCACCAACTTATCGAGTCGTTCAAATCGACCCTCGACGAGGTGCGTGAGGCCGACCTGCTGTTGCACGTGGTGGATATTTCGCATCCCAACTTCGAGGAGCAATTGGCTGTGGTTAAGCAGACGCTGTCCGAAATAGGTGCGGCGGATAAACCCGTATTCTTGATTTTCAATAAGATTGACGCCTATCACTATGTGCCCAAAGAGGAGGATGACCTGACCCCTGCAACGCGCGAGAATATCTCGCTCGACGAGTTGAAACAGAGCTGGATAGCCAAGGCCAATACACCCTGTATCTTTATCTCGGCGCGTGACAAGGTGGGTATTGATAAGCTGCGTAGCGACCTGTACGGTATGGTGCGCGAAATCCACAGCGGACGCTATCCGTTCAACAACTTCTTGTATTAGCAAAACACTTAAAACCTAAATACTATGGTAAGGATTTTGGACCGTGAGTGTAATACCATACTCAACAAATTTATGGCGGAATTGAGGGATGCCCGAGTGCAAACCGACAGCATGCGTTTCCGCCGCAATCTGGAGCGCGTGGGCGAAGTGATGGCCTACGAAATCAGCAAGACGCTCGACTATGAGCCCCGAGTGGTGGACACTCCGCTGGGTCAGGCCGAGGTTGCGATGATTAACGACCGTGTGGTTGTGGCTACCATCCTGCGTGCGGGTCTGCCTTATCATCAGGGCTTTCTGAACTACTTTGACGATGCGCAAAATGCCTTTGTGTCGGCTTACCGTAAGTATAGTAAGGATGGTTCGTTCAAGGCCAAGGTGGAGTATATGTCGTGTTGCGATTTGACCGATAAGGTGCTGTTGTTGGTTGACCCGATGATGGCTACGGGTTCGTCGATGGTGTTGGCCTACGAGGCTTTGGTGTCGAAGTTCGGAACACCTCGCCATACCCATGTTGCGGCGGTGATTGCCAGCGAGGAGGGCTTGGAGTATGTGTGCAGCCACATGCCCAAGAAGAGTGTGTCGGTATGGTGTGCCTCGGTGGACGAGGAACTGACCGTCAAATCGTATATAATCCCCGGCCTGGGCGATGCGGGTGACTTGGCTTATGGCGAGAAACTTTCGCCCCGCCCCATCGAGATAGAACAGGACGAAGAGGATGAGCAGGAAGAGTAATTAATTGCCAATCTGAGAGATATGGGGCGACGTGTGGGAGTTCTGATAATGCTTGGTGTGGCGCTGTTGTTGATGATGACGGCGTTCCGCGTGCTGTTTATGTTCTTCTATGTGTCGCACGCCGAGGGACTGTCGGTTGCTGACGGACTCTTTACGTTGGTCAACGGAGGTGCTATCGACCTGAGTGCCGTGATGTTGTTGATGACGGTTCCATGGTTGATGGTGACTTTGTCGACGGTCTGTGGCACGGGAGTTTGGTGGCGACGCGTGCTAAGAGCTTATTTGCTGATAGTTACGGGAGCAATGTCAGCGGTTTTTGCGGCCGATGTGGCGTTGTATGAGGTGGTTGGTCACCGCTTGGATGTGGCGGCGTTGATGCTGTTGGCCGAAGCAGCCGTGCCACCGAGTGTAATGTTGCGATATGTGGGGCTGTGGGTTGCGGCCTGGATGGTGAGCGGCTATGTGATGTGGCTGGTCGTGCGTGGAGTGCGTCGTTTCGGAGAGGTCATACCGCGACGTAGGGCAGTGTTGCCTATGGCGTTGATGTTGGGAGTGATAGTGTTTGGCGCCGGATGGGGTAGCGGACATATCCCGAGATATGGAGCGGCCTACTTTTCGAGTCATCCGTTTATGAATGCGGCTGCGGTGAATCCTACCATGTCGCTTGTGGAGTCGGCTTTGGTGCGCCCCGATTATTCGCCCATGGAGGCTTTGGCTCAACGACAGATGCCCGAGCCGCCCAAACCCCAGAGGGTGCAACCGGCAGATAGCCTGGCGTCGGATAGCGTGCTTGTTGAAGTGGCCGAACAGATGGTGGATTCGTTGGCGGTGGATTCGCTTCCGAGAGAGGTGAATGAGCCGCAGTGGCGACGAATGTTGTCTGTGGAGCACCCGAATGTGTTGATGATAGTCATGGATGGCATTACTCGCAGCGACTTCGACAGAGTGGAAGATGGACGATACGTAATGTCGCACCTTAATACGCTGTGTAGTGAGGGTTATCTGTTTGAGAACTTTTATGCGGTGTCCGAGGGGGAGGATAATGCGGCTTTGGTGGCTGTGACGAGTGGATACATGACCCTGCCCGGAGCGGCTAATCAGGATATACCGTTCAAGTGCGAACGAATGACAACACTCACGGCGCAACTCGACTCGATGGGTTATCGTACCGAGGCGTGGTGTGGAGGCGACCTGTTGCACAACAATATGAGGGCATATCTCTATGGTACGGGTTTCGATAATGTTGTCGATTCGCATAAGTTGTTGGTCTACGGTGTGATGGGAGGTATGGATGATGCCGTTGTGTTGCCCATGCTGACTGAACGGTTGATGGAGAGCGAGGAGCCATTCTTTGGAGTCTACGTCACTAATAGTATGGATGTCGACCGACGCCTGCCGTACACCAAATACGACAATCGAAGGAGCAATGCTGCGGCCTTTGTGGATGAGCAAATCGGAGTCATGGTGCGCCGATTGAAGTATAGCGGCAAGTGGAATGACCTGCTGATTGTGATAGTCGGTGACGCGGATGGCGAGGTGCTCGGTGTTCCGATGATGATGGTTGGCGGTGCAGTGGATGGTTTCGGTGTTATTGAGCGCATAGGTTCGCAGGCTGACCTGCCCAGAACCCTGGCGGCACAGATGGGATTGAGTGCTGAGGCGTTCCCTTATGGGGAGGACTTGGCAAGTGATGCCGAGCGTGAGGCCTATTTCACCTTCAAAGGTGGCTATGGCGCGGTGAGCGGAGGTGATGTATTGCGTTTTCGTGTCGGGCAGCCGTACTATGTGCCGGATTCCGTGGCGAGTGCCGTGCGTTTCCGCACCGAAGAGTATATGTGGGGCGTTTATAAGGAGCTCCAAGAGAGATGATTTTTTAAATTCACAATTCACAATTGGCATTTGATGGGATTGAAAAAAATATATAGCTATGGATTATACAAAACAACTCGAAAATTATACCGTGGTGCCTACCGCCGAGCAGGTGGCCGAGCAGGTGGCTCGAATCAGAGAGATTGCTCCAATGAATTACACTTCGGAGGTGTATCGCAAGTGTTTTGCGGCCATTGACCTGACCACACTCGACTGCTGTGATTCGGAGCGTTCGGTGAGTGAGTTTGTGCGTCGTGCGGTGGAGTTTCGCGCCGCCTATCCCGGAATCCCCGATGTAGCCTCAATCTGCGTCTACCCTTCGTTTGTCGAAACCGTGGGAGTGGGTTTGGGAAGCAGTAATATTGCCATAACGAGCGTTGCGGGTGGTTTCCCTGCCTCGCAAACCTTCATTGAGGTCAAAATGTTGGAGGTGGCTATGGCGGCTGAAAGTGGTGCCGACGAGGTGGATGTGGTAATCAACGTGGGCGAAATGCTTGAGGGTGAGTACGACCGTATGGCCTCGACGTTGGAGGTACTGCGCGGTGAACTGGATGACGAGATTGTGCTGAAGGTTATCATCGAGTCGGGTGCGCTCCAAACCCCCGAAAGGATTTACAAGGCGTCGTTGCTGGCGATGCTGTCGGGAGCCGACTTTGTTAAGACTTCGACCGGCAAGACCGCAGTGTCGGCAACTCCCGAGGCGGCTGTGGCTATGTGCTGTGCAATCCGCGACTACCATGCAGCGACAGGTCGCAAAGTGGGACTTAAAGTGGCCGGTGGTGTGCGTACGGCCGAGCAGGCAGCGTTGTACTATACAATCGTCGAACAGATGTTGGGCTCGGAGTGGCTCACTCCTTCGCTTTTCAGAATCGGCGCAAGCTCTTTGGCAAATAATTTGATTTCGGCCATCGAAGGACACGAAGTCAGGTACTATTAATGAAACAGAGAGATAATAGAGTGAGTAATCGAAACTTCGAGAGGGGTTTCGATTATTTTTTTGCACAGACAGAGGGTGCGCCAACCAACGAGGTGACGTTGCTGGCCGACTGCCGTAGGGTGTTCGAGAGAATGTTGAGCAGAGTGATGACAGCCCGACAGAGAGTGTGGTTGCAGATGTATGTGTTCGATGACGATGCGCTGGGACGTTGTTTCGAACGAGCGCTTGTGGGGTGCGTCGAACGGGGTGTGGATGTGCGCGTGCTGTGTGATGGATATGGTTGTCGTCGCAGCCGCCTGACATTGATGCGTAGGTTGCGTCGAGAGGGTGTGCGTGTGGCTGTGGATGGTTTTCGATGGGGTGAGTGGCCCGACTGCCGTAACCATCGAAAGATGTTGGTGGCGGACGATGTCGCTGTGGTGGGTGGTGTGAATATAGCCGTTCGATACCTGCGTAGTTGGCGGGATGTGTGCGTCGAGATTGGTGACGGCTCGGTGGAACGCTTTGCCCGACTCTTCTTGACGGATTGGCATAGGGCGTGTGGCGAGGTGCTTGAGCCTGCAACCGAGTGCGATAAAAGTGCGTCGGTCGGATGTGTGGCGCGAAACACCGAGGAGGTGTTTGTGCGATTGGTGGAGCGAACCCGACGGCGTGTGTTGCTTAGTACGCCCTATCTTGTGCCTACCCGCAGGGTGGAGAGGGCGCTGGTGGAGAGTGTGCAAAGGGGCGTGGAGGTTGTGGTGTTAGTTCCGGAGCGCAGCGATACGCCGCTTGTGGATGTGGCAACGGGCGAGTGCGCTCGACGATTGATGGAGCAAGGGGCCTCGGTGTGGAGCTATGTGGCAGGTTTCAACCATGCTAAGGTGCTGGTTGCGGATGATGTTGCGATGATGGGCTCGGTGAACTGCGATAGACGGAGCCTGAGGCGTAATCGTGAGGTGATGGTTCTGTTGCGAGGCTGTGTTGTGGAGTCTATAGCTGATGATTTTGTCCACGCGCTGACACTTTCGCGTCGCGTGGAACGAGGAGGTGTGAGCGTGATGCGTCGCGCTGCCGAACTGCTTGTGCGGCCATTGCATCCGCTTTTGTAGCCGACCGAGAACAAAAAAACTGCACACGATGCAGAAACTTGGGCGTAAAAGGCAATAGTCCCGCAAAAAAAACGTATATTTGTACGATGAAGCAAACTCTATGAATAAACGACTACTCATACTACTGTGCGCCTTGATGTGCGTTTGCACCGAGGCGATGGCCGAACGACGCATCAAACTCGGTGCACGTGCAGGTCTGCTCAGCCGTTCGCTGACCTTGGACGATAAGGCGCTGAACTTTACGGACGCCCATGGCACTGCTGTGCAAAGTTACGAAAAGCTGAATGTCGAAAGCCGCTATGGTTTCAATGCCGCTCTTGTGTTCCGTGCACGTGTGTGGCAATCCAAAAACGAGGTGGAGGGCGCAAGTCTGTATGTCGAGTGCGACGCAGAGTATGCCCAAAATAATATTGTCATAGATGCCCGCCGTGAGTCCGATGATACTGATTTCATCAGTTCGAAAATTACTTTGCGGACGGTCGATGTACCTGTGTTGCTCTGCATGAGAGCCAGCGTGGTACGACTATGCGCAGGCCCCGTGTTGCACGCCTTTAGGATGTATGACGTGCAGAGCGGAGATGTGAATGTGAATGGCGCGAATCCGATTTGTGGCTATACGTTGGGTATAGGTTTCGATTTCGGCAAAGTGACACTCGATGGTCGCTATTGCGGTGAGTTTACCAAAGGTAGCTGGGACGTATCGAAAAGCCAAACCTCGGCGCACCTGACGGGTGCCATGTCGTCGTGGTGCATCAACCTGGGTGTGGCTTTCTAACGGACTAAAAGCGGTGATTATGAACGAGAAGACGATTGAAATACAGAAAATTGACCCCCGAGAGTTGTTCGACCCGTCGGGTGTGAACTTCGAAACTCTGGCGCGCCTGTGTCCGAAGTTGAAACTTGTGGTGCGTGGTAATAAGATTAAAGCCCTCGGTGCCGAAGCCGACATCCTGGACTTCGAACGCCGTTTCCGTGCGCTGGAGGAGTATGTTGCCAAATATGGCCACCTGTCCAAAGAGGTGCTGGCGCAAACCTTTGGCTCGGTGGGTGTAGAGACCGTAGTTCCCGCGGCCGAACGCAGCGAGGATAAAGACCTGATTCTGTATGGCAATAATGGCAACGTTGTCAAGGCTCGCACGGCAAACCAACGCCGTCTGGTCGAGATGTTCGAGGATAATGACCTGATTTTTGCTATCGGTCCTGCCGGCTCGGGTAAGACCTACACGGCTATTGCCCTGGCAGTACGCGAACTCAAAGAGAAACGCGTTCGCCGTATTATTCTCACACGTCCTGCGGTTGAGGCGGGAGAGAAGTTGGGTTTCCTGCCCGGCGATATGAAAGAGAAACTCGACCCCTATTTGCAACCGCTGTACGACGCGCTGGGTGATATGATTCCGTCGGGTAAATTGTCGAAATTCATCGAGGAGGGCACCATTCAGATTGCGCCGTTGGCCTATATGCGTGGTCGTACGCTGGATAACGCAGCCGTGATTTTGGACGAGGCACAAAACACAACCCACTCCCAAATCAAGATGTTCCTTACGCGTATGGGTCGTAATGCCAAGTTTATCGTTACGGGTGACTTGACGCAGGTTGACCTTCCGCGCCACTCCGACTCGGGACTTACGATGGCTGTTGAGCGACTGGAGAAGGTGGATGGCATTGGTGTCATCAAGTTCGGCAAGGGTGACATCATCCGCCACCCGTTGGTCAAACACATTGTGGACGCGCTTTCGGACCGTCCCGCAAAAGACGAAAAATAATCCTAAAAAACATAAAACTATGAGCAACGCAATTACAAAAACCAATTTCCAATTTGAGGGTCAAACCTCTCTCTACGTGGGTAAAGTACGCGACGTGTACACCATTGCCGACAAATATATGGTGATGGTCGCAACGGACCGTATCTCGGCTTTTGACGTGGTACTTCCCAAGGGTATTCCCTTCAAGGGCCAAGTGTTGAACCAAATTGCATCGAAGTTCCTTGATGCAACCGCCGACATCTGCCCCAACTGGAAAATCGCCTGCCCCGACCCGATGGTTACCGTGGGTCGCAAGTGCGAACCCTATGCCGTTGAGATGATTGTTCGCGGTTATCTGTCGGGTAGCGCATGGCGCGACTACAAGGCCGGAGCACGCGAAATCTGCGGTGTGCCTCTGCCCGAGGGCATGCGCGAGCACCAACGCTTCGAGCGTCCCATCGTGACCCCTACTACCAAAGCCGAAATCGGTGAGCATGACCAAAACATTTCGGGTGCCGACATCGTGGCGCAAGGTATCGTAAGTGCCGAGGAGTATGCCAAATTGGAGGAGTACGCTTTGGCTCTGTTTGAGCGTGGTAGCCAAATGGCAGCCGAGCGCGGCTTGATTTTGGTAGATACCAAATATGAGTTCGGTAAAATCGATGGTGAGATTACCTTGATGGACGAAATCCACACCCCCGATTCGAGCCGTTATTTCTATGCCGACACCTATGAGGAGTTGTTCCGCGAGGGCAAACAACAACGCCAACTTTCCAAGGAGTTTGTTCGTGAGTGGTTGATGGCCAACGGTTTCCAGGGCCGCGAGGGTGAAGTTGTACCCGAGATGACCGACGAGTTTGTACAGAGCGTTACCGACCGTTACGTTGAGTTGTACGAGCACATTGCAGGCGAGGAGTTTGTTAAGGGTGACTCGGCCGACCGTTTGGAGGTTATGGAGGCTAACATCAAGAATATGCTCGCCCGCTTGTAAAAGTGATTCTTGCGGGTAAATTTTGCACCGATGAGAACCTTGACGCGCTCCTCACATACGCTCAGTATGCTGCGGGCGCGTCAGAACCTCACGGCACAAAATTTCCTCCGCAATAACCACTTTTAGTATTAAACACATATTTATCTAAAATCAATACCAAAATGAAACTTACAGATTTGAAGCCCGAGGCCCTATGGCGTCACTTCGAGGCTATTACACATATCCCGCGTCCATCGCATCATGAGGCCGCAATTCGTCAATACGTCATCGACTTTGCCGCAGCGCAAGGTTTGGAGTGTGTGGTCGATGATGCGTGCAACGTCTTGGTGCGCAAGCCCGCAACCGCAGGTATGGAGAATCGTCGCACCGTAGTGATTCAGGCACACCTCGATATGGTACCCCAAAAGAACAACGACAAGGTGTTCGATTTCGAAAAAGACGGCATCCAAGCATACGTCGATGGCGAGTGGGTGACTGCCGACGGAACAACCCTCGGTGCCGACAACGGTATCGGTGTGGCTGCTATCTTGGCAGTGTTGGAGTCCAAGGAGTTGGCGCACGGTGCTATTGAGGCACTCTTTACCGCCACCGAGGAGACCGGTATGGATGGTGCATTTGGTCTGAAACCCGGTCTGTTGGAGGGTCGCACTCTGCTCAACCTCGATTCCGAAACCGAAGGCGAGTTGTATGTCGGTTGCGCCGGAGGTACCGACGCCAATATGTCGCTGCCCTACACCACAATCCCCACCCCCGCAGACTCAGTGGCCTATACGCTCGAAGTCAAAGGACTCAAAGGAGGACACTCTGGAATTGAAATCATCCTCGACCGCGCAAATGCCAACAAACTGATGTTCCGCCTGGTGCGCAAAGCACAGATGGAGTTGGGCTTGGAGCTGGCAAGTGTTGATGGCGGTGGCCTGCGCAATGCCATACCACGTGAGGCTTTGGCTGTGGTTACCGTTCCGAGTGCCAATGCTGCCGCTTGGGAGACTATGGTAGCCGAGATGTTGGCAACCTACAAGGCCGAGTTTAAAGGTATAGACGACGGTATTGTGGTGACGGCAACCCCCACCGAAACCCCCGCCGAGGTGATTGCAACCGAGAGCGCAGTGGCTCTGGCGCGTGCAATCGTGGCCTGCCCCAATGGTGTTATCACCATGAGCAAGGCTATGGAGGGCTTGGTACAGACCTCGAACAACTTTGCGCGCGTGGTGAGCGACGGCAAGTGCATCAAGATGCAGGCTCTGACCCGCAGTTCGGTGCGTAGCGAGAAACAATACGTCTCGGAGATGATTCGTTCGGTATTCACTCTTGCAGGTGCAGAGGTGGAGTTGTCGGGAAGCTATGACGGCTGGAATCCCGATATGGAGTCGCCTATCCTGCACTCGATGTGCGAGAGTTACGAAAAACTCTATGGCGTGCGTCCCCGCATTATGGCAATTCACGCAGGTCTGGAGTGTGGTATCATCGGCGGAACTTACCCCGGAATGGATATGATTTCGTTCGGTCCCACCATCTGCTACCCCCACTCGCCCGATGAGAAGGTGAACATTGCCAGCGTAGCCAAGTTCTGGGACTTCTTGTGCAACACTTTGGCAAACTCGCCGCTCAAATAACACTGCTCCGCAAGTGGAAGAGTGGTTCGTCATAGTCAATCCGGTGTCGGGTCGCGGTCGTGGAGGCCGCGACTGGCCCCGCATTGCTGAGTTGCTGGACCGTGCAGGGGTGAGTTATACATTCAATTTCTCGCCTGCACGCTACGAGGCTATTGACCTGGCCGAGAGTGTGGTGCGTATGGGCTACCGCAAGATTATGGTTGTAGGTGGCGACGGCACTATGCACGAGGTGCTCAATGGCTTGTGGCGTCAAACCGATGTTCCCCTCGAAGAACTTACCGTGGGCGTAATCCCCGTAGGTACGGGTAACGATTGGGTGCGTCACGTTGGTATCCCTCATGACTATGAGGCTGCGATTCAGGTGATTCTCACCGGCCGCATCTACCACCAAGACATCATTCGTGCACGTTACCGCACCGACAAAGGTGTGGGTGAGCGCGTGGTGGCAAATATAGCGGGTTTGGGACTTGACGCCGAGGTGATTAAGGCTGTTGAGGCCGCTTGGTCACGTGGCCGCAAGGGTAGGGGAACCTATATGAAATGCCTGTTGCGAACGGTGTTTTCGCACTCGCCGC
Source organism: Rikenellaceae bacterium (assembly GCA_017936385.1). GTDB lineage: Bacteria > Bacteroidota > Bacteroidia > Bacteroidales > Rikenellaceae > UBA940. The sequence continues at coordinate 97,519 of JAGBFQ010000023.1, read as the reverse complement.
AGCCGTGTCGTGTGACGGTGGATGGCCGTGAGTGCAGCTATCCCAAGATTTTTACAGCCGCCGTGGGTAACAACCGCTTCAATGGTGGCGGACTCGAGCAGTTGCCTTGTGCAAAGTCGGATGATGGTTTGGCCGAGGTGATGATTATGCGTAGCCTGACCGCAGGTATGGTTCCCCGTGCGCTGTGGCTGTTGCTGAATGGCCGCATAAACGAGATTGCCACGGTCGAGAACTTTCGTTGTCGTCGCATTTCGTTCGACTTCGAGGGTGAAAACCCTGTGGAATTGGATGGCGAGTTGGTTGGCCGCACTTCCGTGGAGTACGAAGTTATTCCCCGAGCGTTGCGGGTGATAGTCCCCAAAAATTTCTAAAACAAGAAAAGAGCGTGTCCAAAAACTTGTTGGACACGCTCTTTTCTTATATCGTAAGTAGGGAACTACTCCTCGTAACCGAAGTCGTCAAGCAGATTACCACTCTCGGCAGCAGCCACGGCCAATCTGTCGCAGCGTTCGTTTTCGACATTGTCGGCGTGGCCCTTGACCCACACGAAACGAACCTTGTGGCGGCGGAAAACTCTCAGGAAACGAGCCCACAAGTCGGGATTCTTCTTGCCCGCAAATCCCTTGCGCTCCCAGCCATATACCCAGCCCTTGCTCACCGCATCCACAACGTACTTCGAGTCGCTGTAAATAGTCACATCCGAGCCTTCGAACTTCAACGCCTCCAAACCCACAATCACCCCCAACAGCTCCATGCGGTTGTTTGTCGTGCGGCGATACCCTGCACTCAACTCCTTGCGGTAGGGTGGACAAATCAGCACCACGCCATAACCTCCGGGACCGGGGTTTCCGCGTGATGAGCCGTCGGTGTAGATGGTAATAGGGGCCGGCATCGGGTTTAGAATTCGTGGTTAATACGTTTGCCGGTGGGTATTTTGGGGGTTTCGTCCTTGGTGTTGAAGGGCTCAACCGTAACACGTTTCACCTTCTCGTAAGGAGGCACCAGCATGTCAAACTGAACGGCATAGTTGACGGCCGTTTCGATGATGCGCTCCAGCACCTCGGGGGTAACCTCCTGTCCGTTGAACTTTACGTCGGGCAGCAACTCTCCAACGGGTCCGTCCAAGTGTACGCACTTGTCGTGGTTGATGAAAATGCGGCCAATCAGGTAGCCCTCGTCATCGGGGCGATTGTAGTTGAACGAGTCGGCCAGAAAGTTGTAGATGTTGATGATTCCGCAATATCCGCGTCGGCGGTTCTCTGTCATGTATGGCAGTTGCCACACGGGGTCACTCGCGGGAAAACAGAACACGTTGGAGTGCATGTTGAACTGCACCACATCTTCGCCCACGTAGAGTCGTGCCGCAAAACGTCCTCGGTCACGGTAGTCGATTTGTACTCCATCTTCGAGTTTCTCCTCCAGCTCGTCGTCCAAGTCGGCTGAGAGTTCGTGCAGGATGGATTTGATTTTGCCCATTACGGCGTAGGTGTTGTCAAAGACCTGTTGGTCGTAGTTTGAGCGGTCGGCGATTACTTCCGTGATTTTGGCCCTCAGGGGCGTGCGACTATCGTCCATATAAGATATTAAGGTATTGGTTATCGTAATTTGAGTTGTTGGCCGGCGAATATCTTTCCATCGGCGGTCAAGTGGTTGAGTGTTGCCAGGTTACGCATGCGGATGCCGTAAATCTGCGATATGGCATGCAGGCTCTCGCCCTCGCGTACGGTATGCAACAGGTGGCCGTTTTCGCTACGTTTGGCTTTGGGTTTGATGTAAACCACGTCGCCACCCTCGAAGTCACCATCTTTGGCCAAGTCGTTCATTTTGCGCAGACGTTTGGCACTGATACCAAGCGATTGTTCGAGGCTGTTGATATTGTCGCCCTCGGCTGCAATCACAAACTCGCAACCGTTATTCAGATAGATGTCATATCCGCCGCGATTGTGCAGAGCAAGCACGTAGTTGTCGACATCCACCTGGCTGATGGGTGTGGTGACAATATTTTCGGGTTCGGGAGTCGGCTCGGGCTGTACGGGAGCGGGTTCGGCTACTGCCACAACCGTGGTTTCGCCCTTATCCAACAGATATAGCTTGTTATCTTCGATGATTTTAATCAGCAGCTCGGGGTATTTGGGATTGGTGGCATATCCTGCGGCTTTGAGTCCGTGTGCCCACGCCTTGTAATCGAGCGGGTCGAGTTCGAAGAGAGCCTGATATCGCGGCGAACGGTCGAGAAACTCCGAGTGGTCGTGAAACGAAGCTTCGGCCGAAGGGTATTTACGGAAACACTCCTGCGGAGCATCGTCATCGTGGTGTATGGTTTCGCCCGTCCACTCCTTTTTACACTTGATGCCGAAGTGGTTGTTGCCTTGTCGAGCCAGGCGGCTGTTGCCGGCATCACTTTCGAGCAGTGCTTGAGCCATTTTGATACTTGCGGGGATTCCGTACTTCTCCATATCGTCGATGGCGAGTTGTTTGTACTGTTCGATGTATTGCTCTTTGGTGGTTCGGTCCTGAGCGCAAAGGCTGTGGCCTGCCACCACAAGCAGGGCCACCACGCAGAGGTATGTGCGAATGTTCATATTTATCAATATTCGGTGTGTAAATCCCGACAAAGTTAGTGCTTTTTGTGCATTTCTCCAAACGGCGTGCCTACAATAGTTCGATGAGATGGTCGACATCCTCGGGGCGGGTGGCCCAACTTGTAACAAGGCGCACGGTGCTGTGTGTTGTGCCTCTCGGCCCCCAATACTCCATCGAAACTTCGCGGCTCAGGCGGTCGATTTCGCTGTTGGGCAGGCGGAAGAACTGTTGGTTGGTCGGCGAGTCGACCACCACCTCGTACCCTTTGGCTCGGAATGCCTCGCGGATGCGTCGAGCCAATCCTACGGCGTGTTCTCCCAAACGGAAATACAACCCCTCCTCGAACAATGCTTCGAACTGAACCCCCAACAATCGTCCCTTGGCCAGCAGCGCACCGTGCAGTTTGACCAGCGAGAAAAGGTTTTTCAGCAACTTGGGGTTTGTCACAACCACCGCCTCACCCATCAGTGCACCCACTTTGGTACCTCCGATGTAAAACACATCGGCAAGTCGTGCAATATCCCGCAAAGTTACGTCCGTCCCTTCGGCAGCCAAACCATAACCCATGCGTGCGCCATCAATATATAAAGGTATGTCGTGCGCGTGGCAGACCTTGCTCAGAGCCTCCAATTCGGCCAGCGTGTATATGGTTCCGTACTCCGTCGGGTGAGAAATATACAACATTCCAGGGGCAACCATGTGGGGATAGGTGTCGTCGGCATAGAACTCCGTGATGTATCGCTCCACCTCTTCGGCCGCCACCTTTCCCGAGTGATGGGGCAGGGTTAGTACTTTGTGTCCCGACGCCTCGATAGCTCCCGCTTCGTGCACGTTGATGTGTCCGCAATCGGCCGCCAAGACGCCTTGATGTTGCGCCAAGAGCCCGTCAATAATTGTTGCATTGGTCTGAGTACCACCCACCAACAACTGTACTCGTGCCTCGGGCGCGTCGCACGCCCTGCGAATAAGTTCGGCCGCATGAGCCGTGTGAGGGTCGGCACCGTAGCCGGCCGTTTGCAGCATGTTGGTTTCGGTGAGGGCCTTGAGTACTTCGGGGTGCGCGCCCTACATATAATCCGAGTCGAAACGAATCATAGGTTGGATGGTTTACAAAATGCAAATGTAATAAACAACTTTCGAAATAGCAATTCACATCCGATTTATTATATACAAAAAGAGCGTGTATACAAAAAGGGCGTGTCCTCCCAAAAAACTTGTTGGACACGCCCCCTAAAAATGTAGCATGCGATATAAGCCGAGTTCTGTGCCGTTCTGACGAACGGTGTTTGTCATTTATCTACGATTGCGGTCACCCGCAACCTCAAGCAACCTACCCCTCGACATCGGACGAGCAGCCCTACATGCGTCGATATACTTGGTCTTGCACCCCGTGGGATGTACAGCCGAAGAGTGTCACCACCTTCGCGGTAGGCTCTTACCCTGCCTTTTCACCCTTACCGAGTCATGTGTCTCGGCGGTTATTTTCTGTTACACTCTGCCACGCCCTTACGAACATCTTTCCGTTAGAAAGCACGGTGCTCTGTGGTGCTCGGACTTTCCTCCTGTCGACTTCGGCCGACCGGCGACAAACCTCGCTTGCTACTTAGCGTCCACAAAGGTACGTTGTTTTGCCGAGAAAAGCAAAAAAAAGAGCGATAACGGTTTGTGAGGCGGATTTGTTTCGAAAAAGTTGCAAAAATAAAACTGTGTTTTTTGGTGTTTTTGCAAAAATGTCGTATCTTGCACGGGTGATGTAATGCGAATTTATGTCTAAGAATTTGAAATACACTTTATTAACTAAATTTATTAACTTTTTTAACAACTCTATTATGAGAACAAATTTCATGAAAGCTTGGCTTTTGCCCAGCCTGACTATGGCTTTGTTGTCGATGGCGTTTGTTGGTTGTGAAAATAAAGAAGGCGGCGACGCCCCCAGCATTACCGTTGCTGAGGAGCAAGTCGTTTTGGAGGCAACCAAAAATGCTAAAGCAACAGTGAATGTTACCGCCAACTGCGAATGGGTGGCAACAAGTGACCAAACTTCGTGGTTGACCATTAACCCCCGTATGGGCAATGGCACCAAACAAATTACTCTGACCGCAAAAGAGAATTCGGAGACTGCTTCGCGTACTGCAAACTTGACTATTACCGATGCTACCGGTAAAGTTTCGACCAGTGTTGCTGTAGTTCAAATGGGTACCGCTGCTACCGTTGAGTTGCAAGGTGACATCAAAGACGGCAAACTCGCTATCGCTAACGAGGTAGGCGCACAACAAGGTTTCACCGTAACTTCGAACGTTAAATGGGAAGGTGCTCAAGATGGCAACTGGTTCAAAGTTGAGACTTCGGAGAGCAACTCGCGTACCGCTGTTACCGTTACCGTAACCGAGGCCAACGAGACTCTTGAGGTTCGTACCGGTACCTACTCGATTAACTTCAAAGATGGCAACGAGGATAAATCGGTTGTTGTAACCCTGGAGCAAGCTGCTTGTGTTCCCGCACTGAGCGCAAGTGTTGAGGCTGTAACCTTCGCTACCACCGATAAAGGCGAGATGACCTTTACTCTGACTGCAGCTGGTCCTTGGACTCTGACTGCTCCCGAGTGGGCTACCGTTACTCCTACCGAGGGTAAAACCGGCGAGACTACCATCGCTGTTTCGGTTGCTGCTAACGACGCTCCCGCAAAGAAACAAGGCGAAATCGTTGTTAAATCGAGCCTGAAAAATGACGTTGTTCTGACTCTGCCCGCAACTCAAGCAGGTAACGAGCCCGAAATCACCGCTGAGGATGTTGTTGAGGCATCGTGCGCAGCAGGTGTGGTTGAATTCACTTTCAGCGCAAACTACGGCTGGACCGCTTTGGCTAACGACAGCTGGATTGCACTTGATAAATCTTCGGGTGCTGCCGGTAACAACACTCTGAAACTCACCATCGGTGCCAATACTCCCGATGAGGAAAGCAAAGGTGCTGAGCGTGAGGGTACTATCGACATTATCTGTACTCACCCCCAAGACAACAGCCTGACTGTTAAAAAGACCGTGACCATCAAACAAGCAGAGTTTGACGGTTATGACCTGAGCGAGGTTGAGACTGCAAACTGCTATATCACTACCAAAACCAACTGCGTTTACAAATTCAACGCAGCCGTTCGTGGTAATGGCAAGAGCGACCAAGAGATGTATATCGACGTTCAACCTATCGACTTGGAGGTTGACGGTATGCAAGCTATCGAGTTGTGGCGTGACAACCAAACCGAGCTTATCTCGGGTATCGAGTTGAACGCTGAGACCGGCTATATCACTTTCAAAGTTAACGAGGGCGTGCCCAACGGTAACGTTGTTATCGCTCTGGCTGAGCTGGATGAGTTCGACTATACCATCGTAAACAAAGTTTACTGGAGCTGGCACATCTGGGTGAACAACGAGGATATCGAGGCTAAAGCTATGCCTATCACCTATCCTGAGTTCACCAGCGGTCCTACCGTAGCTGTTACCATGATGGACCGTAACCTGGGTGCCTTGATTAATGGTCGTGGCGCATCGCTGGGTGAGGTTACTTATGGCAACGGTGGTGTTCAAGACTCGTACGGTATGCACTATGAGTGGGGCCGTAAAGACCCGTTCCCTGGCTGTAACGAGGCATTCTCGCCCTACCGTGACAGCGAGTACACTACTTACCTGGGTTCGACTCGTTACCAATTGTGGCGTACCGTTGATGGTGTAGCTACCGATGTTACCTCGATTTTCAACGGCACTTCGATTGAGGGTGTTTACAACGAGGCTATCAACAACGGTGAGACTCCCGACGAGACTACCACCATCAACTATGCTGTTGCTAATCCTACCATCTATATCACCGGTGGTGGTCAAGGCAGTGTTTACGCTGATGTAACCGGTGTTGATGACCAAGGTGCTGAATTTACCGGTGCTCGTAACCTTCCTTCGACTTGGTTGTTCGTTCCCGAGAACCTGCGTAACGCTTCGGGCTACTACTCTGATTGGAGCTGGCCTACTTACTTGTGGGGTAACTCGAACAACGGTTTCACTACCTATGGTCAAAAGACCATCTATGACCCGTGTCCTCCCGGATGGCGTGTGCCCGATGCAGCTGCATTCAACTTCATCGCTCCTTTCTGGTCGAGCTCGCCTCTGCGTAAAGACGAGAATGGTCAAATCTTCAAACACTTGAACGTAACCGGTGAGACCACTTGGTCGAAAGCTAACGAGGGTGACAACCCGCTGGGTGCAAGCTACGTTTATGAGCCTATTTTCGAGGGTCGTGACAACCAAGCTTACAACACCGAGTTCAAGGCTGGTTACGAGGTTTATACCGGCGGTTACCAAACCGGTGAGACTATGTTCCTGCCGATGTCGGGTCAATTGTCGTACGACTCGGGTCGTCCTGAGAGTGACTACTCGGGTTGGGGTTCGTCGGCTTCGTATGCTACGAATGCTCAAAACGGTTACAAACAATACATCTCGCGTCTGGAGATTTACGCTCCCTCGGGCAATATCACCGAGAGCTGGAACTATGACAACGAGACCAAAGTTCACAGCTTCCCCGGTGCAGGTGGCTCGCCTGGTTCGTCGTTCCACCAAGCTGCTGGTTACTCGGTACGTTGTATGAAAGACGTTGCTCCTGAGATTGAGGAGGGTATCTAATTCTTAACAGAGTTTTAATAAAACTCACATATATTCGAGAGGTCGTTTCCTTCGTTGGGAGCGACCTCTTGTTTTTGTGGCGTGTGGCTTGAGCGAGAGAGTGAAATAAATGCGATGGAATAACAACTTTTGCGAAAAAAATAGTAACTTTGCAATGATTATGACTCTTGGAGTAAATTCATGAAAAACTAACATACACAAAACTATGTCTTTTGATAAATTCTACACCCGCCACTTGGGTAATGTACCCGAGAGCGCGGACCTCAAAGCAATGTTCGAAGTCATTGGAGTAGGCTCGGTTGAAGAACTTATTTCGCAGGTTGTGCCTGCCAACATCCGCCTGCGCCAACCGCTGGCTCTGCCCACTGAGGGTATGACCGAGTATCAATTCTCGGAGCACATTCGTTCGCTGGCAGCCAAGAACAAACTCTATCGTTCGTTTATCGGTATGGGCTACTATCCTACAGCCGTGCCCGCTGCTATCCAACGCAACGTATTTGAGAACCCCGCGTGGTACACTTCGTACACCCCCTATCAGGCCGAAATCTCGCAAGGTCGTCTGGAGGCTCTGCTGAACTACCAAACCGCCGTTATCTCGATGACAGGTATGGAGATTGGCAACTGCTCGCTGTTGGACGATGCGACTGCTGCTGCCGAGGCTATGCTGATGATGTTTGCCCTGCGCTCGAGAGAGGCTGTTAAGGAGGGACGCAACCAATTGGTGGTAGACGAGAATATCTATCCTCAGGTGCTTGACCTGCTGATGACCCGCAGCGAGCCCTATGGTATCGAAATCATTTCGGACAACTATGCCGATTATGAGTTCTCGGGCAAGGAGTTCGGTGTGTTCGTTCAATACCCCGCTGCAAATGGCGAGATTCGTTCGTATGAGGAGTTTGCCGCCAAGGCTCACGCCGCAGGTTGTTTGGTAACGGCTTACAGTGACCTACTCGCGTTGGCAGTGTTGAAGGCTCCGGGAGAGTGGGGTGCCGACATCGCCGTTGGTAGCACCCAACGAATGGGTCTGCCGATGGGATTTGGCGGCCCGCAAGCAGGCTATATGGCTACCAAAGAGGCTTACAAACGTAATATGCCCGGTCGTATCATTGGTGTTTCGGTAGACCGTATGGGCAAGAAGGCTCTGCGTATGTCGCTCCAAATGCGTGAGCAACACATTAAACGCGAGCGTGCAACTTCGAACATCTGTACCGCTTCGGCTCTGGTTGCTTCGATGGTTGGCTTCTATGCCGTTTATCACGGTGCCGAGGGTCTGCGACGTATTGCAAACCACGCTCACGCTCACGCTGTGGCAGTTGGTAATGCACTCAAAGCAATGGGCTATGTGCTGCGTACCGAAAACTACTTCGACACTATCGAGGTGGATGCCGAGGTTGCAGTTGTTGAGCAATTGGCTTTGGAGAAAGGTATCAACTTCTTCTACCCCTCGCGTGAGAGCGTTCGTATGAGTTTCGATGAGGTTACCACCGCTGAGGAGGTAGCCGCAGTGGTTGAGATTTTTGCCGTTGCATGTGGTAAGAAGGCTCCCAAGTCGATTAAAATTGCGGATGTAGAGCCGATGGCCGAGGCTCGTACCAGCGACTTCCTGACTCAACCCGTGTTCAATCAATACCGCTCGGAGAGCGACCTGATGCGCTATATCAAGAAACTCGAACTGCGCGACATCTCGCTGGCTAACAGTATGATTTCGCTCGGCTCGTGTACTATGAAACTTAACTCGGCAGTGTCGATGTTGCCTATGAGTATGGCCGAGTTCGCAGGTATGCACCCGTTTGCACCTGCCGACCAAGCCGAGGGCTATATGGAGATGATTCACAATCTGGAGGCCGATTTGGCAACCATTACCGGTTTTGCCGCTTGCTCGTTGCAACCCAACTCGGGTGCCGCAGGTGAGTACTCGGGTCTGATGGTTATTCGTGCTTACCACGAGAGTCGCGGTCAGGGTTATCGTAACATTATGCTTATTCCCGCTTCGGCCCACGGTACCAACCCCGCAAGTGCCGCTATGGCAGGTATGAAGATTGTGACCGTGGCTTGCGACGCCAATGGTAACATCGACGTTGAGGACCTCAAAGCCAAAGCCGAGCAATACAGCAGCGAATTGTGTGGTCTGATGGTAACCTATCCTTCGACCCACGGTGTGTTCGAGAGCCGCATACGCGAGATTGTGGACGCTGTTCACGACGCTGGCGGTCAAGTCTATATGGACGGTGCAAATATGAACGCCCAAGTTGGTCTGACCAATCCCGGATATATCGGCGCCGACGTTTGCCACTTGAACCTGCACAAGACCTTCGCAATGCCTCACGGTGGCGGCGGTCCCGGTGTAGGCCCCATTTGTGTGGCCGAGCACCTGGCTAAATTCCTGCCCGGTCACCCCATCGTCGAGACCGGCGGCTCGGAGGGTATCACTGCGCTGGCAGCCGCTCCGTTCGGTAACGCCCTGCTGTTGCCCATCTCGTATGCCTACATCAAGATGTTGGGCGAGGAGGGTCTGCGTATGTCGAGCGAGATGGCAATTGTCAACGCCAACTATATGTCGAAGGCCATTGCCGGCGAGTACCGCACCTACTACTCGGGCGAAACGGGCCGCGTAGGTCACGAGATGATTCTGGACCTGACCAACTTCAAGAAAGATTACGGTGTGGAGGTTGCCGATGTGGCTCGTCGTTTGATGGACTACGGATTCCACGCACCCACGCTGTCGTTCCCCGTACACGACACCTTTATGGTTGAGCCTACCGAGAGTGAGCCTAAGGCCGAGATGGACCGCTTCATCGAGGCTATGGTGGCTATCAAACGCGAGTGCGAGCAAATCGCTGCCGAGGGCAAGAACCCCGATAACGTAGTGGCAAATGCTCCTCACACTGCCGTTGAGATTGCTTCGGACGAGTGGGCGCACCCCTATTCGCGCACTTTGGCTGCCTTCCCCTTGGAGTGGGTTCGCAATAGCAAAGTATGGGCTTATGTGACTAAGATTGATGGTGGCTATGGCGACCGCAACCTGGTATGTACTTGTGAAGAACTTTATTAATTAATTCAAATAAGAAAATAGAATGAAAGCAGGAAACAAAACAGTAGTTTCGCTCCAATACCAACTCGAAGTTGAGGGCGAGATTGTAGACCAATCGACCCCCGAACGCCCCTTGACCTTCCCCTTTGGCGTGGGTTACTTGTTGCCCAAGTTTGAGGCTAATGTAGAGGGTTTGGAGCCCGGTGAGAAATTTGCCTTCACCCTTACTCCCGAGGAGGGCTACGGTCCCTACCGCGAGGATATGGTGGTAGACCTTCCCAAGGAGACCTTCATGATTAACGGTGTTATCGAGGACGGTCTGTTGGAGATTGGCAACCAAATTCCTTTGCAGTCGCAAGATGGCGCTCGTTTTATGGGTGTTGTCAAGGCTGTTGATGCCGAGAGCGTGAAGATTGACCTGAATGCTCCTATGGCGGGTAAAACTCTGAACTTCTCGGGTGAGATTATCTCGGTTCGCGAGCTGACTGCCGAGGAGGAGGCTCAACTCAATGGTCAAGGTGGTTGCGGCTGTGGCTGCGGCTGCGAGGGTGGCGATTGCAGTTGTGATGAGGATTGTGATTGTAGCTGCCACGATTAGGTATAAATTGTAAAACAAGGTGATTTCTTCGTTACGCGCCCAATGAAAAATCCTCACATACGTCAGTATGCTGCGGTTTGGCAAACTTCGCAAGCCTTGAAATCCCACTTTTATACACATTCTGTGCGAAAAAAAATAAGGTGATTTCTGCGTTATACTCGTTTGCAAATCCTCACATACGTTAGTATGCTGCGGTTTGGCAAACATCGCAAGCCTTGAAATCTCACTTTTATACACATTCTGTGCGAAAAAGAGGTGATTTCTTCGGGCGCAGAACGCAAGGAATAGCTGTTGCTCTCGTTACCAAAGGTTTGGGAGGAGAGGGACTGCAATACAAAAAGGGGTTGTTCGACTTGACGGTTGAACAGCCCCTTAACTATTGAGTTTGGTGATGTTATGCCTTGCGGACGACGTAGATGATTTCGCGGCGCAGACCGTAGCGTTCGCGCTCCTCGGGGGTGAACTCCGCAGAGTAGTCGCACTCCTCGACCTCGAAGCCGGCCTCGCGCAAGCGGTCAGCGTAGTCGAGTCCGTAGTTGCGACGGTGGTCGTACTGCCCGAATATTCGGGTGCGCTCTTCGGGGTCGGTGATGGTGTCGTCCTCAAAAGTTTTGGCGAGCGACAAATCAACGGGCGACAGCAGTACGCCCCAGCCACCCGAACGCATTACACGCCACATCTCGCGCATAGCCAAGCGGTCGTCCTCGACGTGTTCGAGAATGTGGTTGCAGAAGATTACATCCACACTCTGGTCGGCCAATGGAATAGCCTGAATATCCATCTGAAGGTCGGCCAGCGGACTCTCCAAGTCGGCCGTAATGTAGCGTTCGGGACACCCCTTGTAGGCGCGACGGAACTTGCGCATCAGGCACACCTCGGGCGCAACGTGCAATACGACGGGGAGTGAGGTCATAATATCGGTATTACGCTCAAGCCACATCCACAGCATGCGGTGACGCTCGAGTGACAGACACGACGGACACAGCGCATTTTCGCGCGAGCCGGCGTCGGTGTAACCATAAGGCAAGAACTTGCGATAGCGGCTGCCACACACGGGGCATTCACGGCCGTGACCCTTGTAGACCAAGCCCATTATGGGTACAGCCCATCCGGCCATGCGTTGCACCACGGGGCGCGGGATGTGGTTGAGGGCAAATTTAATCAGTCGTTTCATGGTGCGTTTACTCGGTTTTGAGGATTTTGGCGACCTCCTTTTCGGCCTTGGCCAAGCGTTTGCGGCACACGGCAATCAGTTCGGTGGCACGTTTGACATTAGCTGCCAGCGAGTCGACATCCATTCCGCCCGAGGCGAAGCGGGCAACAATCTGCTCAACCTCGGCAATAGCTTCGGCGTAACTTAACTCTTTTTCCATATATCTGTAATTTTTACGTTCATCGTTCCGTCGGCAAGGCTCACTTCGGCAGTTTCGCCCTTTTGTGCTTGTTCGACACTCTTTAGGGTCTTGCCCCCAATGCGCACAATCGAAAATCCGTGCGAGAGGATTCGCTGCGGGTCATTGGCCGCAACCACACCTGCCAAGGAGTCGAGCTGCGAGGCGAAACGCTCCATAAGTACAGCTGAGGTGCTCCTCAAACCTTCGTCGTAGCGTTCCAGGCGCTCGCCTTGTCGTGTAAGAATCTCCTTCGACAGCAGTGCAACACGTTCGCCCAGACTTTGCAGGCGTACCTCCACATCTCGCGCCACACGTGCGCAACCCTCGCTTGTGGCATGGCTTGCAACGGTCAGGCGGGTGCGTTCGGTGTTCAGAGCATTTTCGACAGATACGCGCAGCAGGCGGTCGAGCTCCACAAGGCGGGCGTCCACCTCGGCGGCTTGCGAACCTAAGAAATCAGCTACGGCCGTTGGCGTTTTAAGCGCCGTGTGTGCCACCATGTCGGCAACACTTTGGTCCTTGTCGTGCCCGATACCCGTAACCACGGGTAGCGGAAATTGTGCGATGTAGCTACACACCATGTAGGAGTTGAAACATGCCAAGTCGGTGGTCGAGCCGCCACCACGAATAATCACCACTGCGTCGAACTCCTCGTACCTGTCGGCCACGGCACTCAGAGCTGCCGTAATAGACTCTTCGGCACCGTGTCCCTGCACCACCGCTTCGAACAGCGTCACATCGAAACGATAGGGGTATGCACCGAGTTCGTTGCAGAAATCGCGGTAGCCTGCCGCCGTTGCCGATGACACCACAGCCAAGCGTTGGCACACCGTGGGCATTGCACATTCGCGGTTCATGTCCCACACTCCATCGGCACGCAGCGAGTCGATGGTTTGTTGGCGTTGCGCCTGCATATCTCCGAGTGTGTAGGTGGGGTCGATATCGCTGATGACCAGCGAGAAACCGTAAAGTTCGTGGTAGGAGGGAGATACCCTAACCAGCACCTTCATACCCACTCCAAGGGGTGCGCCCGTCGACGAGGCAAACCACACAGCCAAAGCCTCCCAGCGATTACGCCACACAACGGCACTTGCCTTGGCACGCGGAATGGCGTCGCTTTCGCCCTTCTCAATGAGTTCGAGGTAGCAGTGACCCGAGCGGTTGACCTTGATGTCGGACACCTCGGCACTTACCCACACGGGTAGTGGCAGAACACTTTCGATGCCCTGGCGAACCAACTGCTGGAGTCGGCTGAGCGTTATGTGGTCGGTTGTGCTCATTTTCGCATGCTACAAAGATACAAATATTTGGTGGTTGCTCAAACTTTCATTAAATTTGCGGTCAAAATATATTCAACGTTTATGGCAGACAACATTATTCTCAGCAAACTCGACGGCCTGAAAGCACGCTTTGAGGAGATTTCCCAAAAAATCACCGACCCCGCCGTGCTGGCCGATATGAAACAGTTTGTACAACTCAACAAAGAGTACAAAGAGATTCAACCCATTATCGCCGCCTGCGAAAACTACAAAACAGTATATAACAACATCGCCGAGGCCAAAGATGTTTTGGCCAACGAGAAGGACGAGGAGTTCCGCGAAATGGCTCGCCTTGAGCTGGCCGAACTTGAGCCTAAACTCCCCATCTTGGAGGAGGAAATCAAATTGCTCTTCATTCCCAAAGACCCTCAAGACGACAAGAATGCAATCCTCGAAATCCGTGGTGGTACGGGTGGCGACGAGGCTGCAATCTTCGCCGGCGACCTGCTGCGTATGTACACTCACTATATCGAAACCAAAGGCTGGAAGTACGAAATCAACTCCCAGAGCGAGGGTACCTCGGGTGGCTATAAGGAGGTTGTGCTGAAGGTTATCGGTCAGGGTGTGTACGGAACGCTTAAGTATGAGTCGGGTGTTCACCGTGTGCAACGTGTGCCCCAAACCGAAACTCAGGGTCGTGTTCACACTTCGGCAGCTTCGGTGGCAGTGTTGCCCGAGGCCGAGGAGTTTGATATTGAGCTGAATATGAATGATATTCGTAAGGATACGTTCTGTGCATCGGGCCCCGGTGGTCAGTCGGTGAATACCACCTATTCGGCAATCCGTCTTACCCACATCCCCACAGGTATCGTAGTGCAGTGTCAAGACCAAAAGTCGCAACTCAAGAACTTCGACAAAGCGTTGGAGGAGTTGCGTACCCGTATCTTCAACCTGGAGTATCAGAAATATCTGGACGAAATCGCTTCGAAACGTAAAACCATGGTGTCGACAGGTGACCGTAGTGCCAAGATTCGTACCTACAACTACCCGCAGGGACGTATCACCGACCACCGTATCAACTACACAATCTACAACCTCGGAGCATTTATGGATGGCGACATTCAGGACTGCATCGACCACCTGATTGTGGCAGAGAACGCCGAGCGACTCAAAGAGAGCAACTTGTAATTATTCACAAAATTATACAGCAATGAACGCCGAGCAACTTTTCGAGCAAATCAAAGCCAAACGCAGTTTTCTGTGCGTGGGTCTTGATACCGACCTTAACAAAATCCCCGAGTGCCTGAAGGGACAACCCGATGCTGCGCTGACTTTCAACAAAGCCATCATCGATGCAACCGCACCCTATACGGTGTGCTATAAACCCAACTTGGCATTCTATGAGGTGCAAGGTGCCGAGGGTATGCGTTGCTTTGAGCAGACGTGTGAATACATCCGCGAGAACTATCCCGAAATTATGATTATCGCCGACGCTAAACGTGGCGACATCGGTAATACCTCGGAGCAGTATGCCAAGGCGTTTTTTGATACCAATTTAGCAGACGCTGTGACTTTGTCACCATATATGGGTCTTGATACCGTTGCACCTTTCCTTAAATATGAGGGTAAGTGGAGCGTGATTTTGGCTTTGACCTCGAACCCAAGTGCCGATGACTTCGAGATGCAACGTATGGCCGACGGTCGCCGTCTGTATGAGATGGTGCTTGAGACCTCGAAAAAGTGGGGCGATGAGAACAACACCATGTACGTAGTGGGTGCGACCAAAGCATTTATGTTGGAGTCGATTCGTCAGATTGTGCCCAATCACTTCCTGCTCGTTCCGGGTGTAGGTGCTCAAGGTGGTAGTCTGAAGGATGTTGCCGCTTATGGTATGAATTCGCAGTGCGGACTATTGGTGAACTCGTCGCGTGGCATTATCTATGCCGATAAGAGCGAGCGTTACGCCGAGGTTGCCGGCCAAAAGGCTGCCGAGATGCAGGCCGAAATGGCACAACTACTGGAGCAATATTTATAAGAAGTGCCGACAAAACCTTAGGCACGTTCAGAAAGTGGCGGGCGAGAACCCCGACCGAATATACCTAAACCAAATAATAATGAAGAGCAGGTTGTGGAAAAATGCCGCAATCTGCTCTTGCGTGTTGTAAGTTTTAACTGAATTTTGTAATTTTGTTGCGTTTTTAACCAAGTGAGGTTTTTATGACAGAAAATAAACAAACTAAAGGATTTTGGGCATCTGTGGCCGACAAGTGGCGCGGATTCCGTTTTGTGACCAAAGAGGATTTGCAATCGCGCGAATGGTGGTTGTCGTGGCTGTGGATTGCCATCGGAACGCTTATTCTGTCGTTCGGTTTTGTGCTGTTTATGTACCCCTACAAACTTACTCCCGGAGGAATCTGGGGTATGGCGGTGGTGCTGCATGAACTGTTCCCGAACATCGAAATCGGTTGGTTCGGTTATATGATGGATATTCCATTGCTTACGGCGGCGTTTTTGGTATTCGGTCCCGTATTCGGAATACGCACGGTCTATGCCTGTCTGTTGAATCCGGTGTGGATGTTGGTGTTGCCGCGTTTGGTCTATCCCGACCCATCGGTTCAGACGGCCGAAACACTGTTGGGTGGAATGCTCAATCTGAGTGACCACATGCTGTTGGCAGCTCTGTGTGGTGCTGTACTTATCGGTTTGGGTGTCGGAATTGTTGTTCGCGCGGGCGCGACTACGGGTGGTACCGACATTGTGTCGATGTTTATGAAAAAATACTTGCATACGTCGTTCGGTACGGGCGTTATGGCTGCCGATATATTTGTTGTTGCGTGCAGTATCATTGTGTTGTGCGGAATGAATGGCGAGGATGTGATTCTGCCTTTGTACTCGATGGTAACTATCTATGTGGCAGTCAAGATTTTGGACTACGTGGTAGAGGGCGCCAACGATTCGAAAATTATGTTTATCGTCAGCGAGCGTCACCAACCCGAAATCGAGCAGTTTATTTTGGAGGAGTTGCAACGCGGTGCTACCTATATCAAGAGCTCGGGTATGTACACCAAGGCGCCGAAGGACATGATATTCCTGGTGGTTGCCAAGCGCGAACTGACAAAGGTCAAAAAACGTCTGCGTAAAATAGACCCGACGCTGTTTATGGTTGTGGCCGATGCTCACGAAACTTTGGGTGAGGGATTCCAACCTTTGAGCGAGGATTAAGAGGAGCCGCAAAAAAATAAAACCGTGATGACGGTATGGCTGGCTGGAGTCTGAAACAGATAGCAAAATTGGCTGTTTGCTCGGTGGGTGTGCTGCTGGGTGCGTGTGGTGACATCTCGCAACGAGAGGTGTCGGTCGAGAAGTTCGGGGCTCTGCCCGATGATGGACAGAACGACTTCGAGGCGCTGCGCAGGGCTACGGACTACTGCCGCGAGAATCCGGGAACGACACTCCGCTTTCCCGCAGGACAATATGATATAGACCATCCGCTGGCTCGGAAAATCGAGTTTGAAGCTATTAGCGGAGCTTATGGAGAGAGGGTTCAAGCGACTCTGTTCCGCCCCGATGCGCCCTATGTCAAGGCTGTGGAATTGGCTGGGTGTGACAATACGACCATCAAGGCCCAAGGGGCAACCCTGATGTTGCACGGCTGGTATGAGGTGCTTTCGATTGAACGGGCCGAAGGGGTGACCATCGAGGGCATTTCGATTCGATATAATCGCCCGCCCGCAACCATTGGCCGTGTGGTGGAGAGTACCAAGGAGTGGTTCGATGCCGAGTTTGATACGGTACGCTATGGCTTTATCACGGAGCGGGTGACGGGTCGTCTGCATCTGTTCGACCACGTTCGTAATCGTCTTTATACGGGATGGGCCAAAAGTAAGGAGTTGACTGCTGCGGGTAAAATCCGTTTTCAGTCGAGTGCGCAACCTGCTGTGGGCGACTATTTTGTGTTGCGCCATGGAGGACACTATCGCCCTGCGGTGATGATTCGTGAATGTGAGGATATTACTCTGCGCGATGTGAAAATTCACAGCCAACCGGGTATGGGTGTTGTGGGACACCTGACTCGGGATATTATGATTGACAATCTGCAAGTTGTGCCCGAGGCGGGGAGCGTCATCTCGACAAATACCGACGCTACGCACTTTACCTCCTGCTCGGGAACAGTAACAATTCAAAACTCCAAGTTCAAGGGACAGGGCGACGACTGCACCAATATTCACGGCTATTACTACCGAATCTATCCCGAGGAGGATGGCCGCGTGGAGATGCGAATCGAAGGTGCCGACCTGCACGCACAGTGGCTTGATTACCCCCAGAAGGGTGATACGATGGTGGTTATTAACTCCCGAAGTATGGCCGAGCAGGCACGCTACGTGGTTCAAAGTGTCGATACCTCGCTGATGAATTGGACTGTGAAGGTTGGCCTTGACCGCCCCATTGAGTTTGAAAATCCGTCGGACTACTATATGTGGAACCGCAGCAGATTCCCTCGCGTGCGTATTCTCAATAACTCGGTACACAGCCACTTGGCTCGCTCGTTTCTTATCAAGAGCCGTGATGTGGTGATTGCCGGTAACTGCATCCAAAACAGCACGCTCACGGCTATAAAGTTGGGCGCGGAACTTGGGTGGCGCGAGAGTGGTCCTGCCGAGAATGTGCTGGTCGAGAATAACTATATTACGGATTGTGGTTACGTGTCGGGTGCCGATGCGCCGTCGTGCATAACGTTGAGCACCGAGGCATTGGAGCGTCCGCCCTATCTGAACCGAAATATCGTAATACGCAACAACGTTTTTGATACCGACAAACGTGTAGCAGTCCTTCTGCGGGACGCCGAGAATGTCGAGGTCAGCAACAATATGACCACCCACCCGAACTACGTCCGCGTCGAGAACTGCCAAAACATCGAAATCGCGGAGTAATCGTACTCTGCCGCAAGAGTGTAATTTTTAGACTAAGCCTGTCGGTTTGGCTCTCATCGCTTGTTAAAATAGCAGAAAATCCGTACCTTTGTCGGGATAAACGGTGACTTATGAATATCAATAATTTACGACCCGCCGTGGGCGCGGGATGCAAAGTACATATCGAAACCTATGGCTGCCAGATGAACTTCGCCGATAGCGAAGTGGTGCTGGCGATTCTCCAAAAAGAGGGTTATATCTATACCGAGGACATTGCCCAAGCCGAGGTCATTCTGGTAAATACCTGCTCGATTCGTGATAATGCCGAACAACGTATCTGGGGACGCCTCAATGAGTTCCGCCGTTACAAACGTGCACGCAAAGGACTGATTGTGGGTATCATCGGATGCATGGCCGAGCGACTCAAAGAACGACTGCTTGACGAGGAGATGGTGAACGTTGTGGCCGGCCCCGATGCCTTCCGTGACCTGCCGCACCTGATTCGTATGGCACGCGAGGGACAAAAGGGTATTAACACCAAACTGAGCCGCGAGGAGACCTATGCCGAGATTTCGCCCGTGCGTCTTGATAAGAATGGCGTTACGGCTTTCGTGTCCATCATGCGCGGCTGTAACAATATGTGCGCCTACTGCGTGGTGCCTTATACCCGTGGTGCGGAGCGTAGCCGCGATTGGCAGACCATTGTCCACGAGGTTGAGGAACTGTTTGCAGCGGGCTACCGCGAGGTGACACTGCTCGGACAGAACGTAAACTCCTATAAGTGTGGCGAAGTGGGATTCCCCGAACTTATGGCCAAAGTTGCCGAGGTGAGTCCTCTGTTGCGTGTGCGCTTTTCGACTTCGCACCCCAAGGATATGAGCGACGAGTTGTTGCAGGTTATTGCTGCCTATCCCAATATCTGCCGCGCTATCCACCTGCCTGCGCAATCGGGTAGCAGCCGTATGCTGGCTCTGATGAACCGAAAATATACTCGTGAGTGGTACTTGGGCCGTATCGAGGCCATCCGCAAATATATCCCCGACTGCGCCATCACGACCGACCTCATTGCCGGTTTCTGCACCGAAACCGAGGAGGACCACCAGATGACCTTGTCGCTTATGCGTGAGGTGGGCTATGCGTCGGCCTTTATGTTCCACTACTCGGAGCGGCCAAACACCTATTCGGCACGCCACTTGGCCGACGATGTTTCGCCCGAAGAGAAGATTCGCCGTCTGAACGAAATCATCGCCCTGCAAAACGAGTTGTCGTTGGAATCCAACCGCCGCGATGTGGGTGGCGAGTTCGAGATTTTGTTGGAGGGCACCAGCAAACGTAGCGACGATAAGATGTTCGGCCGCACTTCTCAGAATAAGGTGGTGATTATCGACCGCCGCTACCACCGCGTGGGCGACTACGTTCGTGTGCGCGTTACAGACTGCTCGTCGGCAACGCTGATGGGCCAGGAAATCGAATAATAACAAAACGAAGATAAACTACTTATGGCACTTCAATGCGGTATTGTGGGCCTGCCCAACGTGGGCAAATCCACACTTTTCAACTCGCTGTCTAACGCCAAGGCGCAAGCGGCGAACTTCCCTTTCTGTACCATCGAACCCAACGTGGGTGTAATCACCGTTCCCGACGAGCGACTGACCGCCCTGGCTAAGATTGATAACCCGCGTAAGGTTGTCCCTACGACCATCGAGATTGTGGACATTGCCGGTTTGGTTAAAGGTGCATCCAAAGGCGAGGGTTTGGGTAACAAATTCCTTGATAACATTCGTAACACCAACGCCATTATCCACGTTCTGCGTTGCTTCGACAATGGTAATATCACTCACGTTGACGGCTCTATCAACCCCGTGCGTGATAAGGAAATCATCGACACAGAGCTTCAACTCAAAGACCTCGAAACGGTCGAAAATCGTCTGTCGAAAATCCAAAAGCAGGCCCAAACGGGTGGCGATAAAGCCGCTAAACGCCTGTGCGATATTCTGTTGCAGTATAAGGCGGCTTTGGAGCAAGGCAAGAGTGCGCGTACCGTTCACCTCGACAACAAGGAGGACGAAAAGTTGGCCGCCGAGCTGAATCTGCTGACTGTCAAACCCGTAATGTACGTTTGTAACGTTGACGAGGCGAGTGCCGTGTCGGGTAACGAGTATGTTGAGCAGGTGCGCGAGGCCATCAAGGAGGAGGGTGCCGAGTTGTTGATTGTTGCTGCGGCTACCGAGGCCGACATTGCCGAACTCGAAACCTACGAGGAGCGCCAGATGTTCTTGGAGGAGGTTGGTTTGAGCGAGTCGGGTGTGGCTCGTCTGATTAAGTCGGCTTACCGTCTGCTGAACCTCGAAACCTACTTTACCACGGGTCCCGACGAGACTCGTGCTTGGACCTATCGCAAGGGTATCAAAGCCCCCCAAGCGGCGGGTATTATCCACACCGATTTTGAGCGTGGTTTCATCCGTGCTGAGGTTATCAAGTATGCTGATTATGTGTCGCTTGGTTCGGAGAAGGCTTGCCGCGAGCAGGGCAAAATCGGCATCGAGGGCAAGGAGTATGTAGTGCAGGACGGGGATATTATGCACTTCCTTTTTAACGTCTAATCTTGCGGGTAAATTTTGCACCGCGAGAACCGTGCCGAGCTGCTCACATACGTAGAGTATGCTGCGCGCTCGTCAGAACCCCGCGGCACAAAATTTCCTCCGCAATATTAGCCGTTGATTGGAGGGTTTGCAAGTAAATTTGCACCGTGAGGACCGTGCTGAGCTGCTCACATACGTAGAGTATGCTGCGCGCTCGTCAGAACCCCGCGGCACAAAATTTCCTCCGCAATATTAGCCGTTGATTGGAGGGCTTGCAAGTAAATTTGCACCGCGAGAACCGTGCCGAGCTGCTCACATACGTATAGTACGCTGCGCGCTCGTCAGAACCCCGCGGCACAAAAATTCCTCCGCAATATTAAAATACTCAATAGAAAATAGGCGGCCTCGGGTCGCCTAAATAATTCCGATTATGATTAATACAAACCTCAAAATAGCCGTCATCGGTGGCGGAAATATGGGTGCCGCAATAGCCGCAGGTGTAGTGTCGAAAGGCATATTGAGCGCCGACCGAGTGACCGTTTCGCATCTCAAGGCGGGACTCGCTCTGCCCGAAGGGGTGCACACGACGCGCAACAATATTGAAGCCGTTGAGGGGGCATACCTTGTGGTGGTAGCCGTCAAGCCGTGGCTGCTGCAAGGTGTGTTGGATGAACTTGCACCCCACATCGACGTAGAGCGAGTGGCCATTGTGTCGGTCGTTGCTGGTGTCGATTTTGCAACTCATGGCGAGTGGCTGGCAGGTGCAAAGGGTGTGCCTGCGCTGTTACGTGTGATTCCTAATACCGCGGTGTCGGTGGGATGTAGTGTGACTTTTGTAGCGCACAGCGGAGCAAGCGATGAGCAACTCGGTGTGGTTAACCAAATATTCGGTGCATTGGGTGTTGTCTACAACATTGCCGAGGAGCAAATGCAGGCGGCTACGGCTCTCGCATCGTGTGGCATTGCTTATGCCCTGCGATATATTGACGCCGCGAGTCGTGCAGGTGTCGACGCGGGCATAGAACCGAGGATGGCACTTGACGTGGTGATTGAGACGGTGCAGGGTGCGCTCAGCGTTTTGCGTCACAGCGGAGCCTCGCCCCAAAGCGAAATAGACCGAGTAACAACCCCCGGAGGTATCACCCTGCGAGGTTTGGAGGCTATGGAACGCGAAGGTTTTTCGGCGGCTGTGGCCGAGGGTATCAAAGCAAGTAAATAGAGCTAAGAATTATGAATAACTATAAGAGAATCGTTGTCAAAGTGGGCAGCAATGTGCTGACTCGTGCTGACGGGATGCCCGACATTACACGTATGTCGTCGCTGGTCGACCAAATTGCGCGCCTTCACTCCGAGGGTGTGCAGGTGATTTTGGTGTCGTCGGGAGCCGTGGCCTCGGGTCGTGGCGTGATGCATTCGATGGAACACCTCGACAGCGTGTCGGCGCGACAACTCTTTTCGGCCGTGGGTCAGGTGCGTCTGATGAACCGATACTGTGACCTATTTGAGCAGTGGGGGATTGTGTGCGGTCAGGTACTGACAACCAAGGAGAGTCTTTCGACCCGTCGACACTACCTCAATCAACGCAACTGTGTCGAGACGATGTTGGCCGGAGGGGTAATCCCCATTGTCAACGAGAACGATACAATCTCGGTGTCGGAGTTGATGTTCACCGACAATGACGAGCTTTCGGGACTGCTGTGTACGATGATGGGTGCCGACGCACTGATTATATTGAGCAATATTGATGGAATTTACGACGGTAACCCCGCAGAACCCACCTCGAAGGTTGTACGCCGCGTGGGGATAGGGCAGGGACTCGACCAATATATTCAAACCTCGCGCTCGTCGTGTGGCCGTGGTGGTATGGGTACCAAGAGTCGCATTTCGCAAAAGGTGGCTGCCGAAGGTATCGAGGTGATTATCGCCAACGGAACCCGTCCGGGAATCCTCACCGACTTGGTGTTAGGTGACAAGGATGTTGTCTGCACCCGCTTTGAGCCTGCTGCCAAAACGACGTCGGGTGTCAAAATGTGGATTGCCCATAGTGAGGGCTTTGCCAAGGGTGAACTTCACCTTAATGAGGGCGCGTGCCAAGCCGTGCTTGAGAGTCGTGCAGCGAGTATTCTGCCCGTGGGTGTGGTGCGTGTCGAGGGTGACTTCGAACGTGACGACATTGTGCGCATATTTGACCACAGAGGTGTAGCCATAGGCGTGGGACGTGCTTCGATAGATAGCGACACGGCGCGCAGCCAGCTGGGAGTCAAGGGAGCCAAACCCATTGTTCACTATGATTATATGTATATCGAAACAGTTTGATGAGTATGACCGTTTTTGAAACAGCCCGCCGAGCAGCCATTGAAGTTGCCGCTCTCGGTGTCGAACAAATAAACCTTGTGCTGAACCATACGGCCGATAATATTGTTGCCGCAACGGCGGCGCTTATGGCTGCCAACGACCGAGATGTTGCCGCAATGTCGCCCGAAAACCCGATGGTCGACCGCCTGCGCCTGACTCCCGAACGTATCCGTGCCATTGCCGACGATATGCGCTCGGTGGCTCGGTTGTCTTCGCCCGTGGGTGAGGTGATGGAGCAGTGGACGCGCCCCAATGGTATGACCATTACACGCCGTCGTGTACCTCTGGGCGTGGTAGGCGTGATTTATGAGGCTCGACCCAATGTGACTTTCGATGTGTTTTCGCTTTGTCTTAAGACGGGCAATGTATGCGTACTCAAGGGGGGAAGTGATGCCTACCAAACGAACCTTGCCGCTATCGAGATTATTCACCGTTCGCTCGCAGAGTGTGATGTGACGTGTGATGCGGCGTTGTTGCTGGGTTGCGAACGTAGCAACACCGAGCAGCTATTGAGGGCCGTGGGGCAGGTGGATGTGGTTATTCCGCGCGGCAGTGCTTCGCTGATTCGCTATGTCCGCGAGAATGCCCAAGTGCCCGTTATCGAAACGGGAGCCGGGGTTGTTCACACCTATTTTGATATTGATGGTGATGTGGACATAGCCGCAGCCATCGTAACTAATGCCAAGACGCGCCGTGTGAGTGTTTGCAATGCTTTGGACTGTTTGATAATCCATCGTAGCCGCTTGGGGGATTTGCCCGAGGTGTGTGCACGCATGGCCGAGAGCAGAGTGGTGATTTATGCTGATGCGGAGAGCTATGCCGCTCTTGAGGGGTGCTACCCTGCGGAGTTGTTGCAGCAGGCTTCGGAAGAGAGTTTCGGCACGGAGTTTCTCGATTACAAAATGGCTATTCGCACGGTAGACTCAGCAGAGCAGGCACTCCAGCATATTGCACGCTACTCGTCGGGACACAGCGAGGCCATTGTGACCGACAACACGCGCACGGCCGAATTGTTTATCTCGCGTGTGGATGCGGCTTGTGTGTATGTCAATGTTTCGACGGCTTTTACCGATGGAGGACAGTTTGGTTTCGGTGCCGAAATTGGCATCAGTACCCAGAAACTCCACGCCCGAGGCCCTATGGCTTTGCGCGAACTTACTACCTATAAATATATAATAACGGGCAATGGACAAACCCGTAACTAACAAAAAATCGTAGAAGGACACCTTCTACGATTTTTTGTTATTATTTCTTGGTTTGCTTGGTTTGCTGTTGTTTGCGTATTAGGCGATAGTAACGGGCTATCTCATTACGCAGTTGGTCGGGGGCGATTCCTCGATTAAGCTGGCCGTCGTGGGCAATCGAAATGGCTCCCGTCTCCTCCGAAACAACAATCACAATGACATCCGAAATGTCGCTGATGCCAAGCGCTGCACGGTGACGCATACCTGTCGATTTGGGAACCTTCTGCTGGGTCGAAGGCAACACGCAACGAGCCGCAACAATACGGTCACCATTGACAATAACCGCTCCGTCATGCAGGGGCGAATTCTTGAAAAACAGGTTCTCAATCAGCGGAGTCGAAAGTTGCGCATCTACCACAATTCCCGTATCGATAATCAGCGAAAGGTCGCTCTCCTGAGTCAGCACAATCAGTGCACCCGTCTTACTCTCAGACATATTCACCACAGCATTGAGCAGTTGGGTGTTGTCGAATGATGCGGTTTTGCCTGACGGAAACAGACGGCGCAACAGCGCATTGCGCTTTTGGCTCATACCTACGTTCTGCAAGAATTGGCGCAACTCGGGCTGAAACAAGATAAATAGAGCTATAATACCCGTGTTAATCACACCGCCCAGAATAGCCGACACCAATTCCATGTTCAGTGCCCGTGTGACAACCCACACAATATAGATAAATACCACACCCATGATGATATTCATGGCTACTGAACCACGGGTCATCTTATAGATATAGTACATTCCCAAAGCTACGGCTACGATGTCGATGACGTCGATTATTCCGAAATTTATGAAGTCGAGCATTGCTTCAAAGTTTTTTCACTCCACAAATCTACACAAAAAAAGAACATCCGCAAAACCTCTTTGCGGATGTTCTCGAAAATATTTCTCTTTGCAGGTGATTATTTCACCTCTTTGAGTTTCTTCTCGTCTTGTTTTTTCATCATCTCGTACGCAACGGGAGTTGCAACGAATACCGACGAATAGGTACCTACGATGATACCCCACAACAGAGCTACAACGAAACCACGAATTACAGTACCACCGAAGATGATAATCGCCAGCAGGGTAACGACAGTGGTACCCGAGGTGTTGATGGTACGCGACAGAGTCGAGTTGATAGCGTTGTTGATGTTGTCACGCAACGCACGTTTGGGATACAAGGTTTGATATTCACGGATACGGTCGAAGATAACCACGGTATCGTTAATCGAGTAACCGATGATGGTCAGGATTGCCGCGATGAACGATTGGTCAACCTCCAAGGTGAAGGGGAACAAACCATAGCACAGCGAGTACAGACCCATTACCAACAGAGCGTTGTGAGTCAACGAAACCACGGCACCCATACCCCATTGCCACTTCTTGAATCGCAAGATGATGTACAGACCGATAGCCAGCAGCGAGAACAGAACCGAGATAATCGAGTTAACCTTGATGTCGCGTGCCACACTCGGACCTACTTTGTCCGATTGGATGATACCATACTCAACCTCTTGGGTACTGATGAATTGGTCCAAAGTGAGCGAATTTGCAAACAGAGGATTGAGAGCTTTGTGCAGCATCTCGTTAACCTTAGCGGTTGCGTCGTCGCTTTGGTCATCATACAGGTATTGGGTTACGATACGTTTTTGGTTGCCTGCACCGTATTGTTTAACCTCAAAACTTTCGTCATCGCCGGTGAACACGGTCGAGAGTTGTTCACGAACCTGGTCGTCGCTAACCTCTTGGTCGAATGCAACAACGTATGCACGACCTCCCGAGAAATCTACACCATAGTTGAAACCGCGTACTGCGAAGCTAATCAGTGTCGCTGCAATCAGTACACCCGAGATGATGTACGATACTTTGCGCAGTTTGATGAAGTCAATCTTGGTGTTGCTCAAGAAGTTTGCACTCCATTTGTGCGAGAATTTGAGCGATTTGCCCTTCTCAACGCGGCTGGCAATCAACAGACGGGTGATGATAATCGAACAAAACAGCGAGGTGATGATACCAATGATAAGAGTGGTAGCAAAACCTTGAACGGGACCCGTACCGAACATAAACAGAACGATACCGGTGATGATGGTGGTGATGTTACCGTCCAAGATAGCCGACAGAGCGTTCGAGAAACCGTCCGAAACAGCAGCCGAAAGGCCTTTACCTGCACGCAACTCCTCTTTGATACGCTCGTAGATAATTACGTTGGCGTCCACTGCCATACCCATGGTCAGTACGATACCGGCAATACCGGGCAGGGTCAGAACCGCGCCGAACGAAACCAAAATACCAATCAAGAAGAATACGTTGCACAGCAGAGCTACGTTAGCCAACCAACCGGCTTGGCTGTAGAACAGACCCATATAGAGCAGTACCAAGCAGAATGCGATAACGAACGACATCATACCTTTGCTAATCGACTCGGCACCCAGCGAAGGACCTACAACGGTGTCTTGGATGATACGTGCGGGGGCGGGCAGTTTACCCGATTTCAGTACGTTAGCCAAGTCGGTAGCCTCTTGGATGGTGAAGTCGCCGGTGATTTGCGAGCGGCCGCCCGAAATCTCACCGTGAACCATAGGAGCCGAATATACGTAACCGTCCAGAACGATGGCAATGCTGTTGCCAATGTTGTCGGCTGTCAGACGAGCCCAAGTGCGGGCACCGGTACTATTCATGGTCATGTCAACCTCAGCCGACGAGCCGGTTTGCGAATAAGTAGCTTGAGCCTCGGTGATTACGCCACCATCGAGGGGAGCCTTACCGTCACGGGTGTTGGCTTTGATTGCGTAGAGTTGGAATGCGGTGTTGTCCTCGTCGATACCCTTAACGCCCCACAAGAGTTTGAGGTCACGGGGCAGCATGGCTTTGATTTGAGGAGTGCTCAACATCTTGTTGACAGCTGCGGTGTCGTAGCTCATTGCGATACCTACAACGGGACCGGGAGCTACTTGACCGTTATAGGTCGAGGGGTTGAGTTTCGAGAACAGAGGGAATTGTTTCTCCCATGCGGCACGAGCAGCAGCCTCGTTTACGGTGCTGTCACCAAGTTGTGCCAACAGGTCGCCCTCGGCATCCTCTGCGGCAGCCTCGGTAGCGGTTTCCTCGGTAGCGGTTTCCTCGGTTTGAGCAGCCTCAGCAGCGTTTACTTTGCTCAACTCGGCGTTAGCTTGAGCCAAGATGGGATAAATCTCGCTATTATTATAGGTCGACCAGAACTCGAGCGATGCGGTACCTTGGAGAAGTTTACGTACACGTTCGGGCTCTTTAACACCCGGAAGCTCCACCAAGATACGGCCCGAGTTCTCAAGACGTTGGATGTTGGGTTGAGCAACACCGAAGCGGTCGATACGGCTACGCAATACGTTGAACGAGTTTGCGATAGCACTCTCCGACTCGGCACGCAGCACCTCAATCACTTGAGCGTTGGTGCTTTGGGGAGTGATTTTCTCTTTGAGCTCGGGGGTATTGAACAGATAGGCCAGAGGAGCGCCGCCCGACAGTTTCTCATACGACGAAGCGAATGCGCTGATGAAGTCGCTGCTGTTTTGTTGAGCTTTGCGAGCTTCGGCCAGAGCCTGGTTGAACATCGGGTCTTGGTTGTCGTTCGACAGAGCGCGAACCACGTCCTCAACCGAGATTTCCAACATCACGTTCATACCTCCGCGGAGGTCCAGACCGAGGTTGATTTCTTTCTCTTTAACCTCGCGGTAGTTGAATTTTACGATTCCCAGGTTGTAGACCGTTTTGGATTTAATTGAATCCAAGTAGGCTTGCTCTTTTTGGAGCTGTAACTCGGGAGCGAATTGAGCGGCGTATTCGGCCGCTTTGCGCTCTACGCTCTTGCCCACGAAAGTGAACGAGAGTTGGTAGGCACAGGCGATTGCAAAAAGCACCGCCAACAGTTTGAGTGCACCTTTGTTTTGCATTGTTTGAATTGAGTTTTATTAGTTTTAATTGTTAATTCGCTTTATGGTATGTCCACAATAGAGCGCAAAATTACTAAAAAACTTTAGAATTACAATATTTTCGAACGGTTTTTAACCAGCGAGGGGCGCAAAAAACAGGCGATGCAGAGGACTTCGCGTCCTCTGCATCGCGCAAATAACAGTGCTTTTAAGCGAGTTTATTTAACCTCCTCGAAGTCTACGTCGGTTACATCGTTGGCTTGACCACCTTGTGCGCCGGCACCGCTTTGTGCACCTGCACCCGGGTTAGCTTGAGCACCTTGTTGAGCTTGGCTGGCGGCATAGATGTCTTGGCTTGCTGCTTGCCATGCGTTGTTCAACTCGGCGGTGTAGGTGTCTATATCGGCCAGGTTTTGCGACTTGTGAGCCTCTTTGAGTTTGCCGAGTGCGCCTTCGATTGCCGATTTCTTGTCGGCGGGAATCTTGTCGCCATACTCTTTGAGTTGTTTCTCGGTCGAGAAAATCATCGAGTCGGCGGTATTGATTTTGTCGATACGCTCCTTCTCCTCTTTGTCTTTAGCCTCGTTGGCTTTGGCCTCGTCGCGCATACGTTGAATCTCTTGTTCGGTCAGGCCGCTCGAAGCCTCGATACGGATTTTTTGCTCCTTGCCGGTGCCTTTGTCCTTGGCCGAAACGTTCAGAATACCGTTGGCGTCGATGTCGAAAGTAACCTCGATTTGGGGAACGCCACGGGGAGCGGCGGGAATGCCGTCCAAGTGGAAACGACCGATGCTCTTGTTGTCACGAGCCATGGGGCGCTCTCCTTGGCATACGTTGATTTCAACGCTGGGTTGGTTGTCTTGTGCGGTCGAGAATACCTCGCTCTTGCGGGTGGGGATAGTGGTGTTGGCCTCGATGAGTTTGGTGAACACACCGCCAAGGGTCTCGATACCCAGCGACAGCGGAGTAACGTCCAACAGCAGTACGTCTTTCACCTCACCGGTCAGCACGCCACCTTGGATAGCAGCACCTACGGCTACAACCTCGTCGGGGTTAACGCCACGGCTGGGGGCTTTACCGAAGAACTCCTCAACAACTTTTTGAACGGCGGGGATACGGGTAGAACCACCCACCAAGATAACCTCGTCGATTTGCGAAGCGTTCAGACCTGCGTCGCGCAGAGCAATGCGGCAAGGCTCGATGGTCGAACGAATCAGGTTGTCGGCCAGTTGCTCGAATTTTGCACGAGTCAGCGTTACGTTCAAGTGTTGGGGTACACCGTTTACGGGAGCGATGTAGGGGAGGTTAACTTCGGTCGATACCGAGCTCGACAGCTCGATTTTGGCCTTCTCGGCAGCCTCTTTCAGACGTTGCAGAGCCATGGGGTCTTGACGTAGGTCTACACCATGCTCGTTTTGGAATTGAGCAGCCAGGAAGTCGATGATTACGTGGTCGAAGTCGTCACCACCCAGGTGGGTATCACCGTTGGTCGACTTAACCTCGAATACGCCGTCACCCAGCTCCAGAATCGAGATATCGAAGGTACCGCCACCGAGGTCATAAACTGCGATTTTCATATCGCTATTTTTCTTATCCAGACCGTAAGCCAGGGCTGCCGCGGTAGGCTCGTTGATGATACGTTTCACCTTCAGACCTGCGATTTCGCCCGCCTCTTTGGTTGCTTGGCGTTGCGAGTCCGAAAAGTATGCGGGAACGGTAATCACAGCCTCGGTCACCTCTTGTCCAAGGTAGTCCTCGGCGGTCTTTTTCATTTTTTGGAGCACGATGGCCGAAATCTCTTGGGGAGTGTATTGGCGGTCGTCAATCTCCACGCGAGGGGTGTTACCTGCGCCGCGTACTACATTATAAGGTACGCGATTGACATCGTTTTGCACAGCGTCAAAAGTCTCGCCCATGAAACGTTTAATCGAGAAGATGGTCTTCTTGGGGTTAGTGA
Source organism: Rikenellaceae bacterium (assembly GCA_017936385.1). Taxonomy (GTDB): domain Bacteria; phylum Bacteroidota; class Bacteroidia; order Bacteroidales; family Rikenellaceae; genus UBA940. The sequence goes on along the minus strand of JAGBFQ010000023.1, from coordinate 67,057 downwards.
TGGCTTGACGTTTTGCGGGGTCGCCCACTTTGCGCTCGCCACCATCCGTGAAAGCTACAATCGAAGGAGTTGTGCGGTGTCCCTCGCTATTGGGAATAACTACGGGTTCGTTACCCTCCATTACTGCCACACAAGAGTTGGTGGTTCCCAGGTCAATACCGATAATCTTTGCCATAATTTTAAATGTATTATTAAGTTTTTAATTTGTTTTGTCTGTTTTTTTGCTTTTCAGCCTTTGTTCTCTAAAACTTCAAACCGTGTGCCAAGTCGATTTTGGTGGTTTCCGGGTCTGTTTTTCTGCCATGCCGCCCCTTTTTGGCAGAAAATACTGCCATCCCGACTGCCAAAACGTCACTTTTGCCCTATGCGATGTCACCCGTGAGGATGTGACAAACCAATTTCGATGGAGGCTTGGAATGAAAAAAAGAAAAAAATATTGCTGGATGTTTGGATGGCTCAAAAAAAGTTATTAATTTAGCAAACGAAATTTTGTCAAGTACAACTTTAAAAACTAAAAAAATATGATTATTACATTTAACGAGTTGCGTCGTATCAAAGACAAATTGCCCAGCGGCAGTTCGCAACGCATCGCAGATGAATTAGGTATTGATGTTGAAACCGTTAGAAACTATTTTGGTGGCCGTCACTTTGACGCTCAAAACAGCGTGGGAGTTCACTTCGAGAAAGGTCCCGATGGTGGTGTTGTAACTCTGGACGATACTGCAATTTTGGATGCTGCGATGCGTATTCTGAATGAGCTGAAATAATTTGAACCTTGCTAAAAATGTAAAACCCCGATTGCACTTCAGCAATCGGGGCTTTACATTTTAAATTCACAATTCACAATTCACAATTGCTTTTTTGTGTGGGAGATTAATTCACGAAGATAGTTATCCTCACTAAAGCGTAAATTTAACTCCGAAGAAGTAGGTTCGGGGGAAGACGGGACCGTAGATGTAGCCTGCGTCACGATTCATACCCACGTCCAAGTCGTCTTGGAATTGGTCGAGGATGTTTTTGACACCGACGTTAATTTCCATGTTGACGCTTTGCGACAGGCGGAAGTTGTAGCCTGCTTTGGCGCCAAGTTCCCAGAAGGCTTGAGTTTCGCGTTCCCAATCAGGCTCGACGTGTTGCACGAGCATGCGTCCCGTATACTTCAGGTCGGCCGAGATGGAGAGTCTTTGCAGCGGGTTGTAGGTCAGAATGGCATATCCATAGGTGTCGGGTGTGCGGAACATGCGACGATGCGGGGTGATTGCGGGGTCCTCCGACCATACGAAATCCTCCTTGTAACGACTCTTTTGGAAGGTGAAACCGGCGTCCAAGACTAACTTGTTTTGCAGGCCGGCTTTCAATTCGACGTTAAGGCCTGCGATGGTTGCTCCCGATGCGTTGACCCTCTGCATGAGGATGTTACCATCGGCGTCGTGCCCCATTTCGCGCAACGCAAACACGTCGGTCAGCTCGGTGTAGAAACCCTCCAACAGCAGGTTCATCTCGAAACGCCCGAACTTCTTGTAGAAATCGGCCGAACCGCTCACGCTGTGCGAGTACTCGGGACGCAGATTGGGGTCGAGCGAAATCAGTGTCACCTCGCCTCCTACGGCTGTCACGTGCAGGTCCTCGTCGTATGCCTGGGGTGCACGATAGCCGCTCGAGTAGCTCACACGGAACGCCAACTCGTCAATGGGGGCGTAACGGATATTGGCACGTGGGCTGGCGATACCCTTCTTGATTTTGTTGTGTTTGTCGACGCGCACACCGACCAAGATTCCGAGCTTGTCGTTTTTCATCTCGTTTTGGAGATAACCGCCTACGCAGGTGCTTGTTTGGTCGATTATGCGGTTGTAGCCGAGCATCGCGTCGTTCAGATAGTCATAGGTGTACTCCACGCCGCCTGTGAGCTGCGAGGGCAGATACCAATCCTGCAAATAGTCCCAAGTGTATTGACCTCCGGCTGTTGCTGTGAGACCTTTGGTGCGTCCGAAGGCGTTGGGGTCCTGCCCCGCGCCGAAGTAGCTTTCGCGGCCGATGTGTTGTACCGAGGCGTAGACGCTTGCGTGATGTTGCTCGTCGCGGCTCAAAAAGTCGTAGGTCAAACCTCCGCCGTGGATGTCGTGCTTGAGTTGTTCGGTGACATCGGCCTCGTGTGGCTGACGGTCGAAGTGGCTGCCACCTCGGCGGAACTCATTGATGTAGTGGTAGTCGGCCGTGATTTTGGAGTATTTGCCAAAACGGTGATAGGCTCTCATGCCGACGGTTGCGCCTTTGAGTAGAGGTACTTCGCTGAAACCATCGCCGTTGCGGTCGTAGTTGTCGCGGTTTTTGACCGTTCCGTAGATGTAGGCACCGCTGCGGAAGTCGTTCGAAACCACCGATGCGTTGAACGTGGTGTTGACGTCAGCGCCGCCATTTTCATTGAACGAGGTTTGGTTCGAGAGCATTGCGCTGCTACGCAGGGGCTCTTTGGTGATGATGTTGACCACGCCGCCGATTGCGCTCGAACCGAAAAGTGCCGAGCCGCCACCGCGAATAACCTCTACGCGTTCAATCATACCTGCGGGCAGTTGCTCAAGTCCGTAAACCGAGGCGAGCGACGAGAAGATTGGGCGGCTGTCCATCAGAATTTGTGAATATTGACCCTCCAGTCCGTTGATTCTCAGCTGTGGAACACCGCAGTTCGAACAGTTGTATTCGACCCTCAGGCCTGGCTGATAGTTGAGAACTTCGGCAGTGTTTACGGCGGCCGTGCGCTCAAAGAGTTTGGTCGAAAGCACACCTACGATACTGCTTGATTCTTTGCGACTTGATTGGTTTCGCGAGCCCGAGACCACGATTTCGTTGATTTGCAGAACCGACGGTTCGAGCGAGAATTTAATCTCGGTTGTTCGGTCGCGTGTGATTGTTACTTCGAGCGTTTGACTTTGATAACCGACCGACGAGGCGGTGATTTTGTAGTTTCCGGGCTTGACGTTGTAGAGCGTGAAGTGCCCCGTGCCATCGGTTAGCGATGCGAGTTGCGTACCTTCTATTACAATGGTGATATATGGCAGGTGTTGTCCCGAAGAGGCATCGGTTACGTGTCCTGTGATGTGAGCGTCAGTTGTGTGCGCGTGCGCATGTGTGTGGTTGTGCCCATGCTCGTGTTTGTGCTCTTGTGCGAGAGCAAGCTGCGTTGTGGTCGCGAGCAGAGTGAGTAGGAGTCCGAATTTTCTCATAATTGTGTTGTGCGTTTTAATTTTGGGTGCAAAGGTAGCGCAAAAAATCATTTGTGGTAATCCCAAAAGTTGGTTAAAATTTCGTCCGAACTCCCTAAAAGTGGTTAATTTTTCCTCGCCCCCCACTTAAAACATTCGAGGGTGCTTCCCCACGGAAGCACCCTCGAACCCAAATTATTAATTATCACAAAGCAGTTTTTATCTGTAATTTTCGGCTACGCAACGAACTGCACGACCGTTAACGCCCCAGAAAATAGTTTTTGTGCCTTCAGTACCTCCATCCGTGTCGCCACCAACAGCAGTAGAGTAGAATCCAGGACCATCGCCTTGGTCACCTTTGTAGAAAATATAGGCTGCACAACCATTGTCACCAATGTTGCTGGTCCAGTAACCACCGATGGTAGTTACGTCACCTACATTCCAATTATCACCCCAACGTTGACCAGTCAATGGGAAGTATACGGCATCTCGACTGTTGTCTGCAGGTGTAACAGTCCAGCCATAATTACCAAATGTAATCGTTCCATTTTTGATGGTGCTTAAGAAATCGGTCGAAGGAACTACCCAGCCAGCAGGACACGGGTCGTAAATGGTCTTTTGTGTTGCATTGGTCCAGTTCTGCCAGTAGGGGTGTCCCCAATAGTAGAAGAATTCATTGTCGTGAGAACGCGAACCCCACCAATCACGTTTACTATCACCCGCCGAAGCAGTATTGGCACCTTGTTGTGCTTTGTAGTGAGGGTATTTAGTTATGAGGTCGGCAGCTTCATTGAATTTCCAGCTATCCTTACCCAAAAGTTCTTTAATTTTAGCTACATATTGAGTGTTGCCAATGTAAATGTATGCAGTGTTATCACCACCATACATAATGTTGCCATTGGCATCACGTGCAGCAGCACCCACACCACCACGGTTACCGTCACCTGCAGACAAATCCAAAGGAGCTGTGAACGGGTCTTTTCGACCGTGTTGATAGTACATGCCGACTGCGGCAGCAGCATTCCAGCTATTGGTTTGATACTCTGCATCTTCTGCCATTGTAGCACCGAGGTTACGGTCCATGACATAGCCAGTTGAAGTTGTGCCAAAAAGTTTCTTGGTTGCCTCGATGTCGTAGCCCTCGCAGCACCACATTTGCCAGCTCCATACAATCTCGTTCGCTTCGTTGTAGGCGGCGATTACTGCATTACCGTCCACGAATGTGGTAGGAGTTTTGAAGTAGATGTATCCATCTTTCAATTGAACGCTCGAAACATCAATCGGGCAAACTTTTACATAATTATTTTTGAAGTGAGAATCGTACCACAAAAGCGCAGATTTGGTAGGTGCGATGGTTACGCTGGTTTGACCAGCACCAGCGGTACCCTCAACGAACGACCACGAGGTGTCCTTTTTGTCGCGTTTCGAGTAGATGCTTTGAACCTTTCCGTTACCTTTGACGGTAGCTTTGAATTTGTACGAAACTCCAGATTTGTTAACAATATAAGTGTTTGCAGTACCGTTTTCGCTCAAGTCAATAGCTTCACTGAAGAATGCATCTGCCTCGTCCGATGTACTTACAGTTGCATCTTTTACGCAACGAACTTGAACAGCCGCAGCTTGTTGCTCCCAAGTTGAACCACTACCGGAGAAATAGATACTGCCAGACGGGTTTATAGTTGCGCGAACTGCATACATATTGTTTGCCGCAACAGCCGAGTTGGTGGCTATTTGTAGGTGGCCCGAAGTTTTTGTTTTAGTGCAAGTGTATGTGATGATACTTTCGATATTATTGGGTGCAGGGAAGTATGTATTGCGTGTGTCTTTGCGAACAGCTCCACTGTAGTCATCGGTTTTGCTACCATATACCCAATAGCCTTGCGATTGGCTGATGTCTATAGAAACCGAACCATTGCCATACCCTGTATATTCCGATAGAGTCGATGTTACGGGAGTTTTGGTTTGGTCCCAGTTGTAACGCCAAAGTGCATGATAGTGATAGACACTTGCCATATCGCTACCATAAATGTTGAAGAAACCATAATCTTGAGGCGCACCAACTTTCCAACCTACGGGACACGGGTCATAGATGGTTTTTACGCCTGCACCAGCATTTCTGTTGTAATCTGCATTACCCCACAATACATTCCATCCAGTCTCGGCATTGGCTTTAGCTTTAGACAGCCATTGATATTCATTTGTACCATTACCTTTGATGAATACTTGAGGATTCTCGATGGTGTAGTTTACATAGTCGCTCCAAGAGTCGAATGCCAAGTCGGGAGCCGATTTTGCCATATCAACAGCGTCTGCCCAATTACCATTTTGGCGATAGGTGCATACATTTTGAGTCTCATCAATAGTGCCGTCGGCAGTTTGGTAGTTACCGTAAGTCCAACCAATATTGCTGATAAGGAACGGGTCTTTACGTCCCCATTGATAACCCAGACCAATCGAGGCTTTAAGGTCGTTTTCGGTATCACCGCTACCATTGTTGTATGCACCCAAGTTGCGGTCCATAACAACCGAACCCATAAAGGTGGGCAACATATTCTCATAAGGATTGTAGTTGGGGGCTACCCACATATGCCAACTCCAGAGAACCTTGTCGTTGTTGTCGGTTGCATAGATGATGGCATTACCGGGGCACAATGTTTCGGGAGTGGTGAAGTAGATGTAACCATCTTTCAACTCTACGCTATTGCGCAGAATCAGTTTGTTCATAGTACCATCCGAGCCATAAGCAGTACCACCCTTGTAACTTTGAGATGCAACGACGGTGCGAGCCAAACGTGCTTTGGTAGGTGCAATGGTCGAAGGGGTAATTCCTGTGGTGGTTGCACCGTTACCCATTACGGTTGCTTTGAATTTATAGGTAGTGCCGGCCTTGTTGACAATGTAGCAGTTTGCGGTACCATCTGCGCTCAAGTTTACTACGGGAACATTCAGCGACAGTTGTGCCTTGCGGCCTGCGGGAAGACCTGCGGCGGGAATACCCTTGTTGCCCAACAGGACCTCTTTACCGCCCACTACAGCGTAGAACGAGAAACGTTTGCCGCCGTGTCCGGGGGTAATCAGCATATAGAACTTCTGCGGAGTGGTCGAGTTCAGAGTTACGCCTTCGCCCAGGTCAATCTTGATTTGGTTGCTGGTGGTAGCTGCCGAGTAATCCAGCGAGCCATCGGTCAGGTCAACCAGCACATTCGAAGCCGAAACCTTCTCCGAAGCGTCGTCAGCACGGAAAATCAGACCCTCGCACACAACATCGCCAATCTCGGAACAAACTTCCAACTCCAAAACCGAGAATGCACTCTTGAATTGCAGGTCGATGTTGCCGTCGGCGGGAATTCCGTTGGTTTCGTACGAAGCGTACAAGAACGAGTAGGGTTGCAAGTGGTCGGTGTTACCTGCGGCCGATTGTTCTTGAACGGCGGGAACAGATGCCGGTACGGCTGTGTAGTCGCTACCCTCGCTGGTGTAGGGGTAGTAGGCGTAGAAAGTGTGATTGCCCTCGCCCCATTTGATGGGAGTTGCCTCGGCGCAGCTGAATGTGGTGCTGGCTGCCGACGAGTTAGCGGTATATTGAACGTTCTCGCCGAGAGTGGTCGAGCTGTCCTCGCCGGTCAGACCGATGGCGTCCTCGGCAACCCAAGTGATTTCCAGGCTACCGGCAGCGTTTTCGGTCATTGCGGTACGGGTTTCGGGAGTCATAACGGCGGTGACACCTACGTTACCGTTGTAGTTTGCGACGTTGCCACCTTCGAATTCGGGGGCGTCTTGTGTGCAGGCCGACATCATCAATGCGACAGCTGCAAGTGAAAGTAAACTTTTTTTCATGATGTTTGTTCGCATTAGATGATTAATCTTCCCAATCAGTCCATTTGTCCATGTTGGTGATTTGTTTGTCTACATCGTCGCCGATTTCGGTCATAGACATACTGAAACCGCGTTCCACCGAGAGTTCCACGACTATGGCCTCGGGTGCCTGATAGAGTTTGCAGGCTTGCTTTTCGAGTCTTGAATTTTTCATACTTTTGAGTTTGTTATTTGTTGTTTAATTGTTTGAAAATGCGTAACTTGTGAGGTTTTGCGGCGCTATGTACGAAAAATAATCAAGACGTCTTGATTATAACAAAGGGAGCTCCCTTTGTTATAATTTTTCACTTAAACACCCCTTTTAGTGGAGCAAGCGAAAAATCGTATTTTCGTTTCGCAGCCTAAACCTTTTGGTCTTTCAATTTTGCAAAAGTATGAAAGTTTCGTTTGATGTGCAAATTATTTGGATTTTTTTTGGCGTAATTAGTTGACGCAGTGGGTGTCGGCGTGTGGGCTGATTTGGGATAGGGGAGTCCCCTCACGATAAAGGCAAAAGTTGTATAACAAGGTGATTTCTTCGTTAGGTTCGCCCTCAAAATGCTCATTTACGCTTTAGTAAACTGCGCTTTTTCGGGCTTTGCAAGCCTTGAAATCCCTCTTGTTATACAACTTCCGACAGAAAAGAGCGTGTCCAAAAACTTGTTGGACACGCTCTTTGTGGGAAAAGTGTGTATGTCAGATTACTCGTTTTCGCTTACGCAACGAACTGCCAATGCACATGCAGCCTCGGCCGCATAGGTCCAGCTGGGTCTGTCGAGGTGTGCGTAGCCTTGGAATTCGATGTTTGCTTTGTAGGGTTGACCTCCCCAAGAACTCTCGGTACTCGGTGCGTTGGTGTACAGACAGATGCTACCGTTATCCCTTACAGTACCGGTGTTTTGAATCCAGCGTTGTTTGGGCAGGAATACAGTGGTTTTGTCTTCGGGGTGTCCGTTGGCGGTACGAGTACCTTTGGTGTAGAAGTACATTCCCCAAGGCGACTCAGACAATGTGTTTACCCCCTCTACAATATCGTTGGGGGTGTTGAGCTCCCAAGTAGGATAGGTGTAAGGTTGGAAACGAGTATCTGTCGATGCCACAAATTTGAAGTGGTCGGGCGAAGCAACGGTGTAACCTACGGGGCAGGGGTCGTACATGGTTTTCACGCTGGTGGCGCTGTTGTCCTTTTGGTTACCCCAAAGTTTACCCCAATCATCCTCTTGACCATTGCTGGTAGCTGCACTTGTAGCCCAGTTCGAACCGGTGAAGAAGTTCAGAGGTTTTTGAATCGAGGCGGTCAAAATCGCGTTGAAGTCGGTCAGACCGTGAGGAGCGATGAGCTCGCTGTATTGGTAAGCTGCGTTGCCAACGGTGGTGAAAGTCGGGCCTTTAACCAATTGGCCGTTTTTGATAAAGTCGAACCAAGTGCCGGGCGAACGTTGGGTTCCACCGCAGAGGAACGGGTCTTTGCGTCCCCATTGGTAGTACATACCGTGTGCAAATGCGTAGTCGTCCTCGGTGGGCGATGCCAGAGCTGCGGGGTTGCAGAATGCACCAAGGTTACGGTCCATAATTTTGTAGCTCATGCCGTGAGTGGTCACGTCCACTGCGCTTGCCACATAGTCGTAACCTTGAACGCACCAGATGTGCCAGCTCCACATGATGTTGCCGTTTGCGTCTGCTACTGCGATTCCGACGTTACCATCTTGCATGTTTTCGGGAGTCTCGAAGGTGATGTAGTCGCCATCGATTGCTACGCTTTCGCGCAGAACGCTAATATTCAGACCGGTGTTGTCTGCGCCGTCCGAGGTTGTTTTCTTGAAGCCCCAGAAGATGTAGGCGTTAGCACCTTCCAAGTTGATAGCCTCGGCGGGAGCGCCGGTGATGGGGTCGTAGCCGTTACCTTTGACGGTAGCTTTGAATTTGAATTTGGTTCCAGCAGCATTTGCAACGTAGGTGTTAGCGGTTCCATTTGCGCTCAGGTTAACATAACCATCGTCAGCCACGGGAGGCTCGGGAACTACGGGAGTCGAGCTGGCTTTAGCTTTTACGCAACGGATTGCGCGGGTCGAGATACCCATTGACAGAGCGTTGTTGCCCTCGTACTCTTGAGCCGAACCATTGATGCTTGCAACACCCACGAAACCATCGCCATTGTCTACAAAGTTCATGGCACCGCAAGCGTTGTCACCAATAGCGTTCACCCAATATGCACCCAGTTTGTTGCATTGTTGGAAATTGGTAGCGTCACCCCAACGTGTACCGGTGTGGGGGAAGTATGCAGTTTGGCCCGAAGGCAGAGTTACATTCCAACCATAGTTAACGGCGGTGATAGTCGACTCTTTCGAGATAGTAGTACCGAAGTCGATGCCGGGAACAACCCAACCAGCAGGACACGGGTCATAGATAGTCTTGGTTACAGTAGCGCAAGTAGGCCATACTTCGGGACCACCCCAGTAGTAGAACAGTTGTTTATTAGCCTCATCGCCACGTTTACCCCACCAGTCATAGGGGTAGTTGTTGCCAGCACGGTCGCGGTTGTGAATCAGGCGGTGGGGGTTAGCGTTTGCATAAGCAACAGCGTCAGCATAAGTCCAGTCACCCGACAGACCTGCGTCTTGTACCAAACCGTGCAGATAGTCGGTAGCAGCGATATAGGTGTAACCACCGTCCTCGTTTTGGCCACCTTGACCATTCGAGCCATACATCAGAACACCGTCAGGAGTCATTGCACCATAACCTACGCCACCACGGTTACCGTCGCTGCAATCTTTTGCGATATCGAGCGGGCCGGGGAACGGGTCTTTACGACCGTGTTGGTACAACATACCAACGGCTTGAGCTGCTTGCCAACCATCGCTTACACCATTTTCGTTGCTGATGTTAGCACCGATGTTACGGTCCATCATTACGATGTCGTTAACACCCATGTTGATGCCGGTGGTTGCGGGGTCGTAACCCTCCGACAACCAAATTTGCCAGCTCCAAATAATCTTACCGGTAGCATCTTTAACTGCGATAACGGCGTTACCGGGGATGAATTTAGAGGTAGTAGTGAACTCTACGTTACCCTCCTCTGTCAGAACAACCGACTCGGGAATGATGGGGCAGGTTTTCTCATAAACTTTGATGTCGGGGCACCATGCTTGGAACCACAGAACCTCTGCCGATGCGGGAGCCAGGTCAACCGAAGTTTGGTTTACACCAGCAGCGCCGTTAACGAAAGTGTGAACCTCGGCAGCGTTGCCATAACGGCCCGAAGTGATAGCGCCGGTATAACCGTTACCTTTAACCGTTGCTTTGAACGAGTAAGTACCTACGGCGGGAACGATGTAAGTGTTGGCGGTTGTGCCGTCAGCGTTCAGGTTGACAGTTTCGTATTCGAGAACGGGAATATTCAGCGACAATACAGCTTTGCGACCTGCGGGAATACCGGTCTCGGGTACACCCATCTCGTCCAAAACAATCTCTTTGCCATTCACAACGGCGATAGCTTGGAATTGTTTGCCTGCGTGACCGGGAGTGATAATCATATAGATTTTTTGAGCCGCGTCTTTGGTCAGTACAATGTTTTCGCCGAGGTTGACTTGAATTTGGTTGCTGGTGGTTGCCGAGGTGTAGTCGAGCGAGCCGTCAGCCAGATTGACCTTAATGCCATCGGCCGAAACGATTTCGTTCTCGTCCTTAGCGCGGAAAATCAGACTCTCGCAAGCAAGTTCTTCAGATTCGGTGCAGACGTTCAGCTCCAAAACCGAGAATGCGCTCTTGAATTGCAGGTCGATGCAACTGTTTTGAGTAATCGCGGTGCTCAGAGGAGCGTACAAGAATGCGTAGGGTTGCAAGTGGTCGGTGTTACCTGCGGCCGATTGCTCTTGAACGGCGGGAACCGATGCGGGAACGGCTGTGTAGTCGCTACCTTCCTCGGTGTAGGGGTAGTAGGCGTAGAAAGTGTGATTGCCCTCGCCCCATTTGATAGGAGTTGCGTCGGCGCAGTTGAATGTGGTGCTGGTTGCCGACGAGTTGGCGGTGTACTTAACGTTGGTGCCCAAGGTTGCGGTTGCGTCGTTGGCCGACAGACCTATGGCGTCTCCTGCGACCCAAGCAACGGCCAAAGCGCCATTTTCGTTTGCCGTCATTGAGGTACGAGTGCTCTCGGACATGGCGGCTGTAACGCCAACGTTGCCGTTTAAGGTTGCGGTAATGTCACCATTAGGTTCGGCGACATCCTGCGTGCAGGCAGACATCATCATGGCTGCGACTGCAAGTGAAAGTAAGACTTTTTTCATAATGTGGTTAGTTAAAATTATTTGTTTTGTATTGCTTTTTGCCTTTTGATGCTTACAAAATTTCCGTAAAAGTAAGTAAAATATACTTATAAAACAAAAAAAATACATCTTTTTTTACTTTTGCGTGTATTTGAGTCGTTACAAAACAAAACATCGGCGGAAAACCATCTGTTTGGTCCCGCCGATGCGTGGCTTAAAAATGTCATTTTACTTTTGGGCGTCGATTTTGGCTTGAGCTTGGTCGATGAGTTTGGCTGCTTGCTTTTCGGCTGTTTTGATAAGCAGTTCGGCACTTTTCTCGGCGGCGAGTTTCGACAGCGGTGACGAAGCCTTGTCAATCAATTTCTGACCCTCTTTGCGGGCTGTTTCGATGAGTTTGTCGCCTGCGGCCTTGGCCTCGTCAAGCAGTGTTTGCGATACGGCGGTTTTGTTCATTTCGGCTGGAGCCTTGCTACCCATGACCTGTTGTAAACCACTGCCAATAGCCTGTTTGAGTGCGTCGCCGGCCATCTGTTCAACTCCCAAGCGGACGGTGGGCTTGGTGAAAGTGCCGCCGATTTCGACCGGTATACGTTTGATATATCCGCCGGCTGTACCCTCGGGTAGCGACACCATAGCCGTGTAGTCTATGCTTTGGTCGAGTCCGGTGCTGCCACTGAGATTGAGGTTTGCCGAGCCGAGTTTCAAGTCGAAGGGTTTGGTGGCGAGTCGTCCGTCTTTGACGGTGAAGGCTACGCGCACGTTTCGTGCTTGAATATTTTTGAATGAGTCGTTTTTGAGTGCGGTAGATAACAATCCGAACACCTCCATGTTTTGCAACTGGATATTCTCGGAGCGAATTTCGCCCGAAGCCTGCAATGTGGGGTATTGTATATCCATTGATTCACTCATGCGGGTTGACAAGTCGAGCGACATCGAGTAGTTGCCGCCCGTTTTCTCGAACAGCGGAACCAACTTTCGTATCATCTCCAACTCGTTGAACGTGCGAGCGAACGAGGCGTTTTGAATCGACGCACTTGCTGTCACGTCAGGCTCGGCGGTGGGTGTGGCATAGCTTGCCGAGGCGGTGATTTTGCCACCCAGGGCTTCGAAGGTCAACTTAGGCATCGAAAGCTTTTGGTTTCGGATGGTGGCTTTGCCCGTGAGGTTTTCGAGCGTCATTTGTTGGAACAGAATCTTGCGCAGGTCGATGGTCAGTGCCAGGTCGAGATTTTCGGGAATCCGCGGTGCCGACATGGAGGTCGAATCGTCTTCGGCCTCTTGGACGTCGTCCGATGGGCTCATCAACTCGTTGAGGTTGAGCAGTCGGGATTTGACGTGCAGATTACCTGTAAGTTTGTCGCCACGGAGCAGATAACCCAGATAGCCATGCAGATTTCCCGACGCCGCAATGTCGCTTTGTCCCACGGTGGCGTCGAATCTGCCGAGAGAGAGTGCTTTGGGGCTGACCGAGGCTTGAGCCTGCGAGATTTTAACCTCGGGAAGACCGCTCAAACGGGCATCCACGCCCGAAATAGCAATGTCGCCGCGTGCATTGATGCTTTCGTAACGCTCCTTTTCGATATCCGACATACGTGCGGCCACAGCGATGTTGGCTGTAACCGTTCCGCTGAGAGCGACCGAGTCGGGTAGAGGGTAGACCTCGCCTATACCACCCAGATTGAGGGTGCCATCCACCACGGCGTCGAACGATATGTCGCTTAGCGGATTGGTGGCGTGCAGTTTACCGCTCAGACTCTGTCCTGCAATCGAGAGCCCCATGTCGGCCACGTCAATCACCGTGCGGTCGAGCGAACCTCCGGGATTTGTGACTGCCGCATGCAGACGTATGTTGTCAACACTTTTGGGTAGCGACGCATATTTGAAACTTCCGTTGTCGATGGCGGCGTTGAGTGCAAACGAAGGGTAACTTTCGCCCTCGATGCGACCTTTGGCCCAGCCGTCAAGACGGAGAGCACCCGACGCCGAGAGTTGGTCGAAACTATTGGTGTAGATTGCCGGAATGAGTGACAGCAACTCCTTGAAATCAATTCGATTGGTGCTCAACTTCAGGTCCATATCAATGGCCTGCTCGGGAAGTTCTACCCAACCGTCGAGTGAAAGGCGAATATCGTTGATAGCCAGCGTGTTTTGTTGTAATTCAAAACGCATCTTGTCCAGGTCGGCGTTAATTCGTGCATCGAGTCCCAGACTTACGTTGTTGAGCAATGTGTTGCCGTCGGTTGCAAAGTACAGCGAGCCGAATTGCAAGCGAGTGTCAATGGCTGTTTGTGCTGCTCTCATATCGCCCGACAGAGCGATGTTGATGTCGTCGGCTGCCAGCACCATCTTCGACGAGTCGTCGATGTAGGCGATGCGGCCGTCACGCAGTGCAACGTCGCGCAGTAACAGGCGGAACGAACTCTCGGTGGTGTCGCTCTCTTGTTCCTCTTCGGCGGTGTCGGTGCTCTTGAAAATGTCCCAATTCACGGCTCCATCGGTACGTTTGAGAGCGTAGATTCGCGGGGTGCGCAGCTCAATCTTAGACACCTCAAAACCCTCGTCGCCAAACAGCGACATCACATTCACCGCAGCGGCGATTCGGTCGGCTGAAAGCAGAGTGTCACCTTCGAACTCCTCGACGCCGACAACCGACAAGCCGTCAAGAGCCAACGATGCGCGTGGGAAGTTGCGCAACAAGCTGATGTTCAACTTATCGAACTCGACCTTGGCGTTGAGCATTTTGTTGGCTTCGGTCTTGATGATGGGTTCGATACGTCCCACAAGCACAAGCGGTAGGGCAAGCAGTAGGCCAAATACGCAGCATACTGTCACCAGAATGATTTGGATAGCTTTTTTCATATCTACGGACTGTTATTTTTTACGCATATTGATGACACCGAGTAGCTCCTGCCATTGTCGGAGTTGGCACGCCCACGCACCTGCTGCGTAGACGGCAATTCCTGTTGCAATTTTTGCAGTCAATCGTATTCCGACCCCTATGTCACACAGCATTAAATCCACACCCTCGACTGCGGCAAACATTCCGCCACAAAGCGCTGCTACGGGCAAAATGTCGCCTGCCAATGCACTCCAGCGGTAACCCGAGTAGCGTTGGTTGGCTCCGAAATTGATGCACATGTCGAACAGTGCAACGGCCACCTGACCCCACGCAATGACCTTGGCGCCGAGTGGAATGGTTGCAGCAAGTATAAGAGTTACCACAATCTTCTTAATCACCTCGATGCGGACAATAACATTGCCGTTGCTGCGCGCCTTCATCGAGTTGTTGAACAGCACGGCCAGCGGCGAAAACAACCCCATCAAACACAAAACTTTAAACAACGGAACGGCAGGGTGCCAGATGGGTTTGATGAGCAATGCGAAGATGTCGTCGGCAGTGGCTATGAGGCCTGTCATGACGGGGAAGATGGCAAAACTCAACATTTGAGTCAGTTTGCGCAATCCGTCGGTGTATTTCTCGTCGGTCAGATTCGACAGAGCGGGCAATCCCACGCTGTTGACCGTGTTGGTGAGAGCCACTACGGGTGTGTCCTTGAGTTTCTGTGCCTGGTTGTAGAATCCCAAATCGCCCTGGAATAGTTTGCCCATGAATAGTGTCGGCAGGTTATTGTAGGTGTTGTTGATTAGGTCGGTGGCGAAGAGTTTGCTACTGAAACGGTACATGCCGGCGATGATTTTCCACGAAAATTCGCCGATTCGAGGTCGCCACCCCGTCGAGAACCACAGCACCACGGCCTTAACCACAAGTGTCGTCAGTCGTTGTCCCACCAGCGCCCAAACGCCCGCACCGGCCACAGCCAGGCAGACCGCAGCTACTCCTCCCGAGATGTTGGCTCCGAGGTTTATGCTCGAGGTGCGGCGGAATTTGAACTCCTTGAAAAGTATGGTTTGTTGTATGATGCACAATGCGTTGAGCGGAATGAGCAAAAACATCACGGGGCCGATATTCTTCAGCATTTCGACACCGTATAGGCGTGCAATCGCTCCCGAACATGCCACCAAGGCCACATACAACGCTACGGCCACCGCCATGTTGAAAAAGAACACCGACGAGAAGTCGCGTTCCGTGGCATCCAGTCGTCGAATAAGCGTTTGCGAGAATCCGCTGTCGACAAACGTATTGAGTACGGCAATAATGGCTGCAATGATGGCTACCATCATGGTGTCGTCCGGAACGATTCGGTTGATGACCACGATGGAAACGACGATTTGGAACAGCGCCGAACCGATTTTCTCGGCCGCCGTCCATCCAAATCCACGTATTACCTTGGTTTGCAGCTGCATGGTGCGTGATGTTTACATTTTGAGCAACGCCTCGATGCCGAGTCTGTAAGAGTCCATGCCGAACCCCATGATTGCGCCCACGCACACGGGGGTCAAAAATGAGGTGTGTCGGAAGGCTTCGCGTTTGCACACATTCGAGATGTGAACCTCCACCACGGGCAGGCCGATAGCTTTGATGGCGTCGGCGATAGCCACCGAGGTGTGGGTGTATGCTCCGGCGTTGATAACCACGCCGTCGTAGTGTCCGATGGCTGCGTGCAGGGCGTTGATGATTTCGCCCTCGACGTTGGATTGGTAGTAATCCAGTTGGCATGTGCCTTCGAAAGTGGGTCGCAGAGTGCCGTTCAGGTAGCTCTCGAACGAGTTATCGCCATAGATGGCGGGTTCGCGTGTCCCGAGCAGGTTGAGGTTTGGTCCGTTAACAATCAGAATATTCATAGATTCTTTGTTGTAATTACCCTACAAAAATACATATTATTAATATAAAATCAAAAAAATGCACGGGGCTGTCACAACATAATTTGTCGGACAGCCCCGTGTGTTTTTCTTTGAGCAATGTCAGAATTACTCCTCCTCGCGGTGCAGTTGCTCAACGTAAACAGCGTGCATCATAGCGTCACGTTTTGCAATCGAAGGTTTGGTAAAGTACTGACGACGACGCAACTCTTTGAGAACGCCGGTACGCTCGTATTTACGTTTGAATTTCTTGAGAGCGCGCTCGATGTTCTCGCCCTCTTTGATAGGCATAATAATCATGGTTGTAAATTTTTTATAAAGTTAATTAAAATTCGGTTTGGTTGTTGGTTTCGCACCTGAAAATGAGGTACGGGGCGAGTTTCGCCTTTAGTTCTTGGTCTAAGATTTTGTTGCAGTTAAAATCCTCCCGAGTACACCAACCTCCTTTCAATTGCCTTTCTTTCAGTAGTTTTCTTACTTGCTTCGGGGCGAGATACGGGTGTCGCATCAACTCCTTAGCGGGCGCAAAGTTAATATCAATTTTTTGAATTTTGCAACTATCACACCAAATTTGTGATAAAATTCTTTCGAAATTGCGCTCCGTGACCTGCGGAATCTCGGCTAATTGCTCCACCGAGTGGTATCCGCCGAGTCGTTGTCGATACTCTATGATGGCTGCTGCGCTGGCAGGGCCGATTCCCACGACGCTGCATAGTGTGGCCGAGTCGGCTGTGTTAATATCCACCTTCGAATGCACCTCGGTCGCGGGTCGTGGAGCATACACGGCGTAGGGTCGTAACCGTATGGCGGCACTTTCCGATACCACGTAGCAACGTTCGAACTCCTCGGCCGAGTGGAAGCCGCCACACTCCGTGCGGTAGTTGATGATGACCTCGGCTTGACGCGTCGAGAATCCCAATCGAACGAAGGTTGCAATCCCCGCCGTGTCGGGCATAAACTCAAACATCTCAATTGGATTGTGGGTGCGTCGAGTGTGCGCGTTGCGTATCGGTTTCGAATCGGATTGTTTGGCGTGTGGTTTAAGGGCGTACTCGCTGCCGATGCGGATGTAGGGTCGCAGGACGTTGTAAGTGCTCTCGTCGACGGCGTAGCACGATGCAAAATCCTCGGGAATCTCGAAAACCTTGCCACGCTCTCTGTACTTGATGATGCTCAGAGCTTCGCTGCGTGTGAATCCCATGCGGCACAAGTCGAAGAACTCCACCGTGTTGGGGTCAAACTCCCGTAATTCGGGGTGTCGTTCGGCAAGAGTGTCCACCACAGCCTCGAGTGTGGCAATCTGCTCGTCGCTCACCGTTGGGTATGAGGCTCGCCAAGCCACGTAACACCCCGCAATCAACAACGGCAACAGCCATAACGCGGCCTTTAGCTCTTTGGGCGTCAGCAATCTCATTCGACCGTAGCTTTAGACGAATATACCAATGCCGCTAAGCGGTCCGAGGGTGAGGGTAGGTGTTCTCCTATGCCGTACTCCTCCCAGCGGCTGTCAACCTTTCGGCGCGTCTGTTCGTCCGAGGTTACGATGTTGGGGAAACGCACGGGTGCACCTTTTGTTCCCACTTTTGTGCGGCAATCCAGAATCATTGTCGCTCCTGCGATGTGCACGTCGCGTTCGGGTTCCGTGTCGCCACAGGCTATCCACAATAGGTCGGAAGGGGTTAATCCTTCGGTCGCACTGTCAAACAAGGCTACGAAGTTTATTTTTACATTGTTGCATTTGAGCAGACTCTCGACATTCACCTCCGTGCCGTAGGGCGCACGCACAATCAGTACGCTCCATTGTTCGGCCAATGAGCAATCCACACTCTCGACTCCTCCGCAGAGAGTCCACTCGCGGGGCAGCACCACGGGACGTTCACCGCGCTCGATGGTCAGGTCGGCCACAAGTTTTCCACCCACGCCGGGGGTTGCTGTTGCGTGGTCCAGCGCATCGTAGACACCCGAAGCGCGTTGAATATCCTGCGTCACGTCCATTCGGCGCAGGCGCTCGGCCAAAGCCTCGATGTCGTGCACGGCCACTGTTTCGGGTACTACGGCCAAATATTTGGTGAACATCATCTGCCCTGCACCCAAAAGCGAAAATCCCACCTTGCGAGCCTGACCTGCATAGCTTTCGGCAATGGATACCACGGCGAGGTTGTGAGCCACTCCCGCCTCGGGCATCCACATGTCGCGTATCTCGGGTTGCATCACAAGTCGTATCGGTGCGAGGAAAATTCGCTCGCTCGCCTTGGCTATGTAGGCGTCCTCCATGGGTGGTACACCAACGATGGTCGCAGGGTAGATTGCTCCCCTGTGGTGGGTGATGGCCGTTACGTGGAACAGAGGGTAGCGGTCTTCGAGCGAATAGAAACCCGTGTGGTCGCCAAACGGACCTTCGACAACCTTCTCTTCGGTGGTGTCGACCCATCCCTCGATGACGAAATCACAATCCTCGGGAACGTAAATGTCGTTGGTCAGACACTTTACTAATTTGACAGGTTTGCCGCGCAGGAAACCGGCCAACAGATACTCATCCATTCCGTCGGGCATGGGTGCTGTGGCTGCAAACGTATAGGCAGGGTCGCCACCCAGACACACCGATACGGGCATACGACGAGTCCCCGCTTGTTGATAGGCTCTGTAGTGTCTTTCGCCTGTCTTGTGAATCTGCCAGTGCATGGCCGTTGTGTTGCGGTCCATCACCTGCATGCGGTACATTCCCACGTTGCGAACACCCGTTGCGGGGTCGACGGTATTGACCATCGGCAGGGTTATGAAACGCCCTCCGTCGCACGGTGCCGAGAAAAGTATGGGAAGACGTCCGAGGTCAATTTCGTTACCCGTCCACACCACTTGCTGACAGGCTCCGCGTCGGCGACTCTTGCGTGGAAGCCATCGCGTGGCTTGCAGAGCGGTTTGGGCTTTCTGCCACAGCCCAACACGGGGTGATAGCACGGCGCGAACCACCGAGTCAATGCGCTCGGGTATGGCGTCGAGCGATTCGGCACCCAAAGCAAGTGCCATGCGTCGCTCCGAACCGAACATGTTGATTAACAACGGAAACTCCGTGCCCGTATTGCGGAACAATAATGCTTTTCCACCGTTGGGCGCTTTGCTCATGCGGTCGGCGATTTCGCGTATTTCTAAGTATGGGTCGACCTGTGCGCCCACCTCGACCAACTCTCCGCGCTCGGCGAGCAGGTCGACAAATTGCTCAAGAGATGTGTACATAGTAGCACAAAAGTATAAAAAAGGCGGAAAAAGTTTCGCAGTTCGCACGAAAATTTGTACTTTTGTGCGTTATTGTTTAGACACACTATGCTTTGTACGCGCTACATAACAATGCTCGCTTGTGCTGTGTTTGCGTTTTTGTCGATTGTACGCAACCACGACGCCCGAGTAGTGTCTTCCGCTCTCGACACTCCCGCCTCCATCGAAATGGTGCAGGCGTATAGTGACGATGCGGAAATCCAAGCAGCGCGCAAGGCAAACTCGTTGTTCCGCGTACCACGCACCATGGCGTCGACGTGGAACGGACGACCCTCGGTTACGTTCGATTTTGGGTCGGCACTGCACGCATCAACGGTCGCTGATAGCCGAAGAGTGTCGTGCACGGCGTTCAAGTCTGTTTGCCGACGTATTGAGAGCCGACGTTGTATCGACCGTAACATCGTGTTGCACAATCTGCGATTGTAGGCCGCACTCTACTTATTACATTCCGACTGTTACATTATTTTTGAATAGGCACTCCGACTACGCACAGCACACTTTTTTCGTAGGGTGAGTGCCGTTTCATGATTTTTTTCGACATACCGCAACGACTCATGTCGTTTGTGTGATATGTTGCACTTAACTTATTTACATATATTGCTATCAATGAAAAATATAGATGACGAAATCTACAATATGTTGGATGGCGCTATTGTGCGTCGTCGCAAATCGGTGGTCATTCCAACGGCGCTGTTCGTCGTGGGACTTGCCGCCTTTGTGGGAGGTTTTGTAGCTACGCACGAAGACCTCAGTTTTGGCCTTATGCTGTGTGGCGTAATCATTGCCCTCTCGGGTGGTGCAATGATTCTTATGCGTACCACGGGAACCAATTACGCCCCCTACTACACACCCTCGGGCGAACACATGCGTCGTACCGAAAGTTACTATCCCAATGCCAAACTCGAGAGCCTGCGTGAGGCTCTTGCGGCCCGCCGTCACCCCGAGGCGTGGGGTGTTCAGAGTGTCGAGAGCTCGAACGTGATGCTGGTGTGTTATGAAGCACCCAAAAGTGGTGTGCGTGTCTGCCAAATTATGACCTATGTTCCGCACGAATATCGCCCGTCGAGCGATGTCGTAGTGCTTGACAAGTAGGGTCTTGGGTGGATGATTGCGGTTGTTGCTAATCCATCCTAAATTCGTTAAACTCCTTAACCTTCGTAAATTCATTTTGAGAGAGGTTGAGGAGTTTAATTCGTTTAAGAACTGTCTTGATGGTTTATTGTGAATTTTTTGAGAAAAATGTTAGTGGTTTCACAAAAAATATTTAACTTTGTGGGAGTTTGTGAATATAACTATCCTAATTATAAACTAAGTTATGGCTAATAACACTAATCAAAAGCTGTTTGGCGAATTTCCCGCGGTGACAACCGAACAATGGGAGAGCGTCATTACGGCCGACCTCAAGGGTGCCGATTATGAGCGTAAACTTGTGTGGCGTACCGACGAAGGTTTCAACGTTCGTCCCTACTACCGCGCCGAAAACCTCGAAGGCATCAAATTCCTGGGAACCGCAAGCGGTCAATTCCCCTATGTGCGCGGTGTGTGCAAAAACAACAACTGGCGCATTCATCAAACAGTGGCCGTTAAATGCCCCGCTGAGGCTAATGCTACGGCTCTCAAACTGCTCGCTTCGGGCGTTAACTCCATTGGTTTCTGCGTGTGCTCGCCCAAGACCGAGGCCGACGTGGCAACCATGTTGGCGGGTATCGACTTCGCTGCGACCGAGGTTACTATCTGTGGCTCGGAGGCGTGTGAAATTGCTGAGGCAGTAATTGCTCTGGTTAAAGCAAGTGGCGTAGAGCCTGCGGCTGTTCGCCTGAACTTTGCAATCGACCCCATCATCAAAGACCTTTCGAAGAAGGGCGAATGGTGCTGCGAGGACGGCACCGAGTGCTTTGAGTATTGCGCCGAGTTGGTTAAGATGACCGAGGGTTACAAACACGTTCGCACCGTAACCGTCAATGGCTCGGAGTTCCACAACAGTGGTTCGACCATCGTTCAAGAGTTGGCGTTCTCGCTGGCCGCAGGTCACGAGTATCTGGTGCGCCTGATGCAAGCCGGTCTGACTGTTGACCAGGCTGCCCGTACCATCCGCTTCTCGCTGGCCGTAAGCTCCAACTACTTTATGGAGATTGCCAAATTCCGCGCAGGCCGTCTGCTGTGGGCTAACATTGTGAAGGCTTACAACCCCGAGCGCGAGTGCAGTGCCAAGATGTTTACCCACGCCGTGACCTCGAAGTGGAACCAAACCGTCTATGACCCCTATGTGAATATGTTGCGTGGCACTACCGAGTCGATGAGTGCAGCTATTGCAGGTGTTCACTCGCTCGAGACTACTCCGTTCAACGCATCGTTCCAAGAACCGACCGACTTCAGCCGCCGTATCGCACGCAACGTACAACTGTTGTTGAAACATGAGTCGCACTTCGACCAAGTGAGCGACCCCGCAGGAGGTTCGTACTACATCGAGAATCTGACCCAAAGCATCGCTGAGCAAGCGTGGAAACTCTTTACCGAAGTTGAGGAGAAGGGTGGCTACGTTGAGGCGTTCAAGGCAGGTTTCATTACCGATGCCGTTGATGCAAGTGCTGCCGCCAAGGATAAAGCTATCATGACCCGTCGCCAAGTGCTGCTGGGTGCCAACAAATACCCCAACTTCACGGAGGTTGCCGATGCCGCCATCTCGGAGGAGTGCGTAACCCGCGAGGTTTCGGACAAGAAGGTGCTCAAACCCTACCGTGGTGCTATGGCCTTCGAGGCTATGCGTCTGGGTGTTGACCGTAGCGGCAAAGAGCCCAAAGCCTTTATGCTGACTTGCGGACAGCTGTCGATGGCTCGTGCCCGCGCTCAATTCTCGTGCAACTTCTTTGCTTGCGCAGGTATCCGCGTTCAGGACAACACCTTCTTCCACAGCGTTGAAGAGGGCGTTAAGGCCGCACTGGACTCGAAAGCCGATATCGTTGTAATCTGTGCTTCGGATGACGACTACGCAACCGTGGCTCCCGAAATCAACAAGATGATTGATGGCAAGGCTATCGTTGTTGTGGCCGGTGCTCCCGCTTGCCAAGCCGAATTGGAGGCTCAAGGTATCACCAACTTCATCTCGGTTAAGAGCAATGTACTCGAAACACTTAAATCGTATTTGAAACAACTCGGTATCTAATATAAGGTATGACTATGAGAGCAAAATTTTCTGAAATTTCATACGAGGCCGGCAAACAAAAGAGCTGCTGCGCTTCGAAAGCATCCGGCGAAGAGAACGTTTGGATGACTGCCGAGAGGATACCGGTAAAGGGTGCTTATTCGGCCGATGACCTCGAAGGAATGGAACACCTGAACTATGCAGCAGGTATCGCTCCCTTCTTGCGCGGTCCCTACTCGACAATGTATGTGATGCGTCCCTGGACTATCCGCCAATATGCAGGTTTCTCGACCGCCGAGGAGTCTAACGCATTCTATCGTCGTAACCTGGCTTCGGGTCAGAAAGGTCTTTCGGTGGCCTTCGACTTGGCTACTCACCGTGGCTACGATGCCGACCACGAACGTGTGGTAGGTGACGTAGGTAAGGCTGGTGTGTCGATTTGCTCGGTTGAGGATATGAAGGTGCTGTTTGACGGTATTCCTTTGGACAAGATGTCGGTTTCGATGACTATGAACGGTGCTGTACTTCCTATTTTGGCGTTCTATATCGTTACCGGTCTGGAGCAAGGTTGCACACTCGACCAATTGAGCGGTACCATCCAAAACGACATCCTCAAGGAGTTCATGGTGCGTAACACCTATATCTACCCGCCCGAGTTCTCGATGCGAATTATCGCCGACATCTTTGAGTACACCTCGAAGAATATGCCCAAGTTCAACTCGATTTCGATTTCGGGTTATCACATGCAGGAGGCAGGTGCTACCGCCGACTTGGAGTTGGCTTACACGCTGGCCGACGGTTTGGAGTACCTGCGCGCAGGTATCAACGCCGGTATGAGCATTGATGCATTCGCTCCGCGTCTGTCGTTCTTCTGGGCTATTGGTATGAACCACTTTATGGAGATTGCCAAGATGCGTGCAGCTCGTATGCTGTGGGCAAAGATTGTTAAACAATTCGACCCCAAGAACCCCAAATCGCTGGCACTGCGTACTCACAGCCAAACTTCGGGTTGGTCGCTCACCGAGCAAGACCCCTTCAACAACGTTGGACGTACCGCAATCGAGGCTATGGGCGCCGCTCTGGGTCACACCCAATCGTTGCACACCAACGCTCTGGACGAGGCTATCGCATTGCCGACCGACTTCTCGGCTCGTATTGCGCGTAACACCCAAATCTACATCCAAGAGGAGACCAACGTATGCCGCGAGGTTGACCCGTGGGCAGGTTCGTACTATGTTGAGAGCCTGACCAACGAAATCGCTCACAAGGCTTGGGAACACATCGAAGAGATTGAGAAACTCGGCGGTATGGCTAAGGCTATCGAGACGGGTATTCCCAAGATGCGTATCGAGGAGGCTTCGGCTCGCAAACAGGCTCGTATCGACTCGGGTAACGAGAAGATTATCGGTCTGAACGAGTACCGTTTGGAGAAAGAGGACCCCATCGATATTCTTGCTGTGGATAACACCGCTGTTCGTGAGGCTCAAATCAAACGCCTCAAAGAGCTGCGTGCAGGTCGTGATGAGGCTGCTGTTAAGGCTGCTCTGGAGGCAATCACCGAGTGCGTACGCACAAAACAAGGCAACTTGTTGGAGCTGGCTGTCGAGGCTGCCAAGGTTCGCGCATCGCTGGGTGAGATTTCGGACGCTTGCGAGGTTGTCGTAGGTCGTTACGAAGCTGTTATTCGTTCAATTTCAGGAGTATATTCGTCGGAAGTGAAAGCAGACAAAAAATTCGAACAAGCCAAACAAATGGCCGAGGACTTCGCAAAACGCGAGGGCCGTCAGCCGCGTATTATGATTGCCAAATTGGGTCAAGACGGTCACGACCGTGGAGCAAAAGTTGTGGCTACGGGTTATGCCGACATCGGTTTCGATGTGGATATGGGTCCGTTGTTCCAAACTCCCGCCGAGGCTGCCAAACAAGCCGTTGAGAATGACGTTCACGTAGTAGGTGTATCGTCGTTGGCTGCGGGTCACTTGACTTTGGTTCCCCAAATCATTGCAGAGTTGGCAAAACTCGGCCGCGAGGATATCGTAGTAGTGGTTGGCGGTGTAATCCCCGCACAAGACTACGAGCAACTCTACAAGGACGGCGCTGCTGCCATCTTTGGCCCCGGTACTCCGATTGCGGATGCTGCCATCAAGATTCTGGAGATTCTGAATCAATAGGCGTGTCCGACATAAGGACTTACGAAGAGGAGTGTTTCGCTTTTGAAAGTGAAACACTCTTTTTTTTTGTGGGGTAGGGCGTTGGTTTTACTTAAAAATAACGTATCTTTGCACTAACTGGGGAGTAAAGTCTTTCTGCTTATGAAAAAGAATCACATACTGCTGAGCTTGATTGTGGCTACGGCTGTCAGTTTGATTGTAAACTTCTCATATCTGCTCTCCATTTGGGTAATCAATGACAATGACTCGGCCCGCGACGAGAAACCACGGCCCGAAATTGCCGTGGCAGGTGTGGTGCATCTTGCTGTCGATGGTTATGGCTACCTTGTGGCTGCTGATTCGACCGTGGCACACGACTCAATTTACATCTCCAGCAACCGCGCACGTCGTTTTGGCCTGCGTGAGGGAATGGTCATCACGGGTGTGGCCGAGCCGTCACATCGCCCGGGTGCGCATCCTACCCTGGAGCGAATCGAAACCATTGATGGCCAGGAGTTTGATTATTCGACGTTATTCAAACGCCCGAACGATACGCTGTTGGCGGCCATGCAGGTTGGTTTCTATCTGTTGGTGGCATTTGCTATTTGTTTGATTTTTACGCATAACGTGCTTAGTCGAGAACGACGAGCAGCCTATTTCTATCGCTTGGGAGTGGGTGTTGTTGTAGCTGTGGTGGCTTATATGATGGCTCCGATATATGATTGGCATGCGGGTGAAATACGCCTTAATATAATGACCTATAGAGTGTTTAACTCGATGGTAATGATGCAGTGTTCGTTCATGCTGGTGGTGTGTGCGTTGTATGGCTTGACGTGGAAACTGCTGCTGCAACAGAGCGAAACAAGCGTCGAAATGGAACGACTCAAAGGTGAGGCCTTGGCCGCGCGCTACGAGGTGCTGGTGGGCCAAATCAACCCCCACTTCTTGTTCAATTCGCTTAACTCGCTGTCGATGTTGGTGCGCGAAGGTAACACCGACGCCGCGCTGAAATACATTGACCAACTTTCGTATACCTTCCGTTACATAATCCGCCCCGACGGACGCAATGTGGTGTCGCTCGACGAGGAGATGAAATTTTTGGATGCCTATCGCCACTTGTTGGAGGTGCGCTATGCCGACAAACTCTTCTTCGACGTACGTATTGACGAGCGCATGAGGGATTGGATGTTGCCAGCACTGTCGCTTCAACCTTTGGTCGAAAATGCCGTCAAACACAATAGCATAACTTCGGCGCGTCCGCTCACAATCACCATCCGCACCGAGGGCGAGAGCCTTGTGGTTAGCAACCCCATAGTTCCTAAACTCACCGAAGAGGAGAGTACAGGCATAGGTCTTGCGAATCTTACCGACCGTTGGAGTATGCTGGTCGGTGCGCAGGTTGGAATTCTTAATGATGGCAAGGTGTTTAGTGTCACATTACCTCTAATTCGCAAGTAATATGAGAGCCGTAATAATTGAGGACGAAACCGCCGCAGCCCGCAATTTGCAAGCCGTTCTGCAACAAGTCGAGCCGAGTATCGAAATATGTGCCACGCTCGAAAGTATAGCCGAGAGCGTGGAGTGGTTGCGTTCGAACCCTTCACCCGATGTCCTGTTTCTGGACATCCACTTGGCCGATGGCGATTCGTTCCGCATATTCGACATTGTAAGTATTGATTGTCCAATAATATTCACCACGGCTTATGACCAATACGCACTCAAGGCATTCAGCGTTAATAGTATAGACTATCTGCTGAAACCCATAGCTCAAAGCGATGTTGAGCGTGCCATGGCCAAGTTGCGCCGTTTGACCCCCACGGAGCGTAAGGAGATGCGTCAGAAAATAGACAAAGTGGTTGACAGTGAGCGTCCACGCTCATTTTTGGTACAGGTCAAGGACCGCATCATTCCGCTCAAAGTAGAACAGGTTGCTTACTTCTATACCTCGGACGAGAAGGTTTGGGCCTACACATCGGATGGACATACCTATATTATTAATCGCACGTTGGATAAACTCTCGGCCGTACTCCCCTCGGAGGAGTTCTTTCGAGCCAATCGTCAGTTCATTGTATCACGTCGCGCTGTGAGTGATATCTCGGTGTGGTTTGGCAGTCGCGTGGCGGTCAACGTCGCACCCGAAGCTCCCGAGCGAATAGTAGTCAGCAAGGAGCGCAGCGGCGAGTTCAAACGCTGGCTGGCTGAAGGATGATATAGATAATTCACGATTCATAATTCACAATTCACAATTCACGATTCACAATTATTAGGAGCGAAAAATGATTGTGCATTGTGACTTGGAAGTGCATTTTGGTCGGTTCACCGTCCAAAAAATCCGTTTCACCCGAAATGGTGATTGTATCGAACTTTTTATTGTTACCTTTGCTCTCAAAGAAAACAACCAAACAATATTTTTTAACCATGAAACGCATATGCCAAATAGTACGATGCACGGAATCGGGGCTACGACGGACGCACACGCGCCGCTAATCCCCGCATACCCCGCAATCACAGAAACTATTTGAGTATATAAACTTTCAAAACACACAAACTATGAAAAAGATTGTAATGGCGGCTTTGGCATTGATGGTAATGCTCTCCGCATCGGTTGTTGATATTAACGCACATGGACGATATGATAATCTTTCGCCCGAAAGAGTAGCAGCACTTCGCTCGGAACGTATGGCACGTGAACTGAGGCTAAGCCCCGCACAATACGCCAAACTCTACCGACTTAACCTCCGCGAGGCAAGACGTATGAGTCGTAATGGACACTACTTCTTTGACTGTTCGGATTACAGATGTGACCTGCTCCGCATTATAGGCGAGGTTAATTATAGGATATACGAATCGATGCGTCGTGAGCATGGCAAAATGCACCCCGGTCACGGACATCACCATCACGCGGCGGCTCCGGCACCACGTCCGCATCATGGACATGTTGCACCGCACGCCAAGCCTGCACCGCATGCCAAACCTTCGGGTAAACCCATTGCAGGCAAGCCTGACGGAGGTGGAGGAAACCACGGACGCCCGCAATACCGCATGAAATAGAGTTGCGTCGAGTCGTAAAGCCCTGACTGAGGACACCGTTTCTTTTTTTATATCCCCAGTTTTTAGAGATGGGAGGTCGCAGTCAGATTATTATTTGTTGGTCGAGGACCCGATTAGAGTTGGTCGGGTCCTCATTTTTTTGAAGTTCTGTAAGAAAAATTTTTTTGATTGATACAAAAGAGCAATCTTCGTGGTATGAAAAAGATTTTAATGACATTGGTGTTCGCATTGACCGTTACGATTGCTGCTGCTCAAAGCGGCAGTGTTACGGGGCGTATTGTGACAGATACCTCGGGTGAGGCTATCCTTGGTGCTGTGGTTGAGGTTTTGACAGCCAAAGACTCGACGAGTGTGAAAGCCGTGGCCTCGATGGAGAAAGGTGTGTTTTCGGCCTCGGGTATAGCTGTAGGTGACTATATACTCAAAGTGCGCTACTTGGGCTACCAATCGCCAGATATGTCGTTCAAAGTCGTGCGTGGTAAAAACGACCTGGGGGAGATTCGCCTTAAGGAGGGAATCGCAATTCAGACCGTTGTCAAAGAGGTGGAGGCATTGCGTACAACCCAAAATGGCGATACGCTGATTTATAACGCCGATGCTTACAAGGTGACCAAGGACGCCACGGTCGAGGGTCTGCTCAAGAAGATGCCCGGTGTGGAGGTCAAGGATGGTGAGGTCAAGGCTCAGGGCGAGGCTATTAAGAAGGTGTTGGTCGATGGCAAGGAGTTCTATGGCGAGGATGTCAAGAGCGCAATATCGACCCTTCCTGCCGAGGCGGTCAAGAATATCGAGGTGTTCGACAAACTGAGCGATAAAGCCGAATTTACCAAGCAGGATGACGGCGAGGGTTATAAGGCTATCAATATCGTTACCAAAATCAATGTCCGCAAGGGTCAGTATGGTCAGTTTTCGGGACTTTATGGTCTGGGAGTCGGCCTGCAAAACCGCTGGGAAAACTACTTCATGGGCGGCGGCTATATCAATATCAATAATAACGATGCGCGCGTAAGTATCAACGCAATGGCCAATAATATGAATGTCCGCCATTACAACGAAAATGACCTGTTGGGTGCCGTTGCAGCAAGTGGCGGCAGCGGTGGCGTGGCACATACAGCCAATTTGGGCGTCAACTACAACGATACGTGGGGTAAGAAGGACCAAGTGTCGTTCTCGGGATACTATGGTTTCAATATCAGTAACACCACCAACGAACGAATCGTCGACCGCGAATATTTTGCCGACTCGGTGACGCAGAATCTCTACAGCAAACTCTATCAGGTGTCGACCTCCGAGATGCGAAATTACAACCATAATCTGAGTGCCAACATTCGAGTTAAATTTGAAGATAAAGCTCAATTGCGTGTGCGTCCGTCGTTTGGCTATCAATACAACTCGTCGGCAAGTGCTTCGACTTCGACCTACACCCCGACACAAAGTATTGACCAACTTGTACAGGAGATTCTCCGTAGCCATAGCAATCGTTTGAGTTCGGGTTGGAATGCGGGTCTTAACGCAACCCACAACCAGAAAATTGGCGAAAAACCGGGTCGCGCCCTGACTTTCAATGTCAATGGCTCGTACTCCCAAAACAATGTCAATGGCAATTCTCTGTCGCAAACCAGCAATCTGCCCGACTCGGTGGGCATGAATTCGCCCATGTATGGCGATTTCTTCAAGAATCAGGATTGGTATCAAAACTCCTATAATTACAATCTGCGCGGAGGTATCACCTACACCGAACCTCTCAGCAAGGAGTCCTCACTCAGCCTTAACTACGAGGTGCAATACCGCTACTCGGATGCCGACCGTCGAACCTTCTTGGGCGAGTGGAATCCGGCCGATTCGACGTGGATTTACTCGGTTAATTTCGACCCCGAGTATTCGAATACCCAGAACAGCGGCTATCTGATGAATCGCGTAGGTCCGGGTTTCAATTTCTCCAAGGACGGAACCAATATTAACTTTAAGGTTTTCTACCAAAATGCCATACTGACGGGAATTCGTAAGTACCCGCAGGCGGTGAATTTCGGTCGACGCTCGTTTAATGACGTGACCTACTCGGCTAATTTCCGAATCAAGATTAATAAAACAAACAACATCCGAATTCGAGTCCACTCTTCGACCTCGAATCCCTCGATAACCAACCTGCAAGATGTGGTTGATATCTCGAACGTGCAAGCTGTGAGCAGTGGTAACTCGGCACTCAAACCCTCGTACTCGCATAATATGTTTGCTCACTACATCCGCTCGAATATCGAGAAAGGTCGCACGTTCATGATTGGCGGTGGTTTTAATATTACTCAGAATAGCATCGTCAGTCGCGTGATACGAAACTCGCCGGGGTATGTGGTCAAAGACCCCGTGTCGGGACAACCTCTGACCACACTGTCAAGCACAGCAACCTTCTCGTCGCCAATCAATATGGATGGTAATTGGAGCGTGAACGGTATGGTAAGCTACGGTCTGCCGCTGTCGTTCATGAAGTGTAACCTCAATCTATCGGCAAATATCAGTTATCAACAATCGCCCACAGTGACGGGTGTTATGACCGATGCTGCAAGCCAAGCCATTGAGTGGACAACCAACATCTCGAAAAATCTCAGCCCAGGTGCATCTATCAATATAGGAAGTAATATCAGCGAAAATGTAGACTTTACGGTGGGCTACCGCGCCAACTATAACCACGTGCGCAACACCTTCAACCTGCGTAGCAATAACGACTACCTGAGTCATTCGGCGTGGGGTAATGTCAAGGTTGTGTTGCCGCTCGGCTTTACCATCGCCTCGAATGTGTCGTACACCCAAAACTTTAGTCTGAATGGCAGTGATTTTGACGTGGCCTATACGATGTGGAACGTGAGTGTCGGCAAAAAGGTTTTCCGCAACAATATGGGCGAGGTTAATTTGTTTGTCAACGACATTCTCGACCAAAACCGCAGTTTCCAACGTGTCTGGAACTCGCTCTATATGCAGAACGTAACCAACACTTCGATTGGTCGTTACGTCGGTATAAGCTTGACTTACAATCTGCGTAACTATGGCAGCCGTGAAGAGCGTCGTTCGCTCCAGAATGCCGAAAGCCTGCGCGATGGAGGACGCCCTTCGGGACCTCCTGCCGGAATGATGCGCGGCGGAATGGGTGGCCCTCCTTCGGGTGGTTACATGATGCATCGAGCTATGTAACAAAATGCAATGTGAAGGTTGCAAAACTGAGCAAAAAAACAATAATTCGATAGTGAGAAGGGGCTTCGGCCCCTTTATTCATGCTCAAAGGCTTGGTAATCACAAAAAAAATTGTAATTTTGCATAATTAATACGCAAGTGATTTTGCCTAAACTTCGGAGCAAGCGACATAAGTCCCCCTCCGATTGACGTGATTTTTATTATTTATTCCTAAAGACAAATGTACGACGTTGTTGTTATAGGCGGCGGTGCCGCAGGAATGATGGCCGCAGGTTGGGCTGCCAAAAACGGCTCAAAGGTGCTGCTGGTCGAGAAGATGGAGAAACTCGGCCGCAAGGTACGCATCAGTGGCAAGGGACGTTGCAATATCACCAATAGTTGCACCCCCGAAGAGTTTGTCGAGCGTCTGCGCACGGGGCACGAATTCTTCCGTCCCGCGTTCAAGGCGTTTAACAACCGCTCGGCTGTACGCTTCTTTGAACGTATGGGTGTGCGTACCATCGAGGAGCAGGGTGGACGTATCTTTCCCAAAAGCGGCAACGCCTGGGATGTGGCCGATGCGCTGATGTATTGGTGTCGTGACAACGAGGTCGAAATACAACTCAACACCAAGGTTATCGGAATTCAGACCGCCGCAGGACGTGTCTATGGCGTGGAATACGAGAACAAACGAGGTTTCCGCCGCAGAGTCGAAACCCGAAACGTAATCATCGCAACGGGTGGCGTTACATATCCGTTGACAGGTTCCACGGGTGACGGCTACGACTTCGCCGACCGCGCAGGACACACCATCGTTCCGTTGCGCCCGTCGTTGGTGCCGCTGGTGCCCGATGTCAAGGATATCGACGTGTTGGTAGGACTCAAACTCAAGAATGTGAGTGTCGACCTGATGGTTGGCGGAAAGTGCGCGGCCACGGAGTTTGGCGAGATGAGTTTCTCGGCGCGTGGCGTTGAAGGTGCTGTGGTATTGCGCTTGAGCCGTGACGCTGTGGATGCACTGTGCGACGACAAGAAGGTGGCTCTTAAGATAGACCTCAAACCGGCACTTACGCCCGAAACCATCAAGGCGCGTATCGAGCGCGAGCGTGGTGACCTGCCTCGGGATGCATATTTTGGCGACCTGCTGCGCCGATTGGCTCCTCCGCAACTTGTGATGTACATCGCAGGTTGGCTCGGAATACCGACCACAACCTATCTGTCGAAAATTTCCGACAAACAGGTGACTCTGCTGATTGACACGCTCAAATGTCTGGTTATACCCATTGCCGATTTCCGCCCCATGAGCGAGGCAATTGTTACGGCAGGCGGTGTGTCGACGGACGAAGTTGACCCCGAGTCGATGCAGTCGCGCAAAGTTAAAGGACTATACTTCGCAGGAGAGGTTCTCGACCTGGATGGCAACACGGGAGGATTTAACCTCCAGATAGCATTCTCGACGGGATATCTCGCCGGACAACTTAAAAACTAACCTCGTTTCGACAAAAATACAAACCTATGAAACGACCCAAAAACATACGCCGCAATGTGATGCGGGGTTACTACTACGTGCGCAACATGATGCGCATCAAACACTATCATGGCTATGGCGTTCACTCGCCGTTTGTCTATGGACTTGTGCGCCACTCGGTAATGATGAGTAGCTCGATTGTGGGCGATGACTGCTCGGTTTTCGATGCCTTGAGCGAAATAGGCGTGTCGCGTAAACGTGCCATACAACTGCAAAACATGTTCACCTGGGCGGGATATAAGAGCGCGTGCTACTTGACAGACGAGAATAGCACTATTGATACTTTGGATGACCGTGCGGTGTGCTATGTGACCACCGGCTACCCGATGGAGAAAATTGCTTCGTTGTGCGCACTTGCCGAGGATAAAGAGGTGGCTGTGTGTGTCATGAAACCTTATGATTCAAGGGTGCGTTCGAAGGCGTGCCGTGAACTGATTAAGGTTCACAAACACACCAGCGTCGACAATCGCGGCTTTTTGCTGCTGTTCTTCAATCCTCACCAACCCAAGCAACACTTCAAATTGTAGGGCTCTATGGCGGTTTATACCAAAACGGGTGACGGTGGAACAACTTCGCTGATTGGCGGACAGAGGGTTAGCAAGTCGGACCTGCGGGTTGAGGCTTACGGCACGGTCGACGAGTTGCAGGCTCATGTTGCACTTTTGGGTGATATGGTTGCCGAACAACTTCAAGATACGGAGGTGGGTCAGTGGTTGGAGCGCATTGTGTGCGAACTGATGACCGTCGAGAGCTTGCTGGCACAGGGTGAGGGTACCAAGTATATTGCACCTTTGGCCGAGGAGTGTGTGCTAAGACTTGAGCGACAAATAGATTCGATGAGTGCCGTGTTACCTCGAATTGATAAGTTTACGATTCCGGGTGGCAGTGTTGTATGCTCGCAGTGCCATGTTGCGCGTACGGTGTGTCGCAGAGCCGAGCGCAGGGCTGTTGAGGCGGCTGCGGAGTATGAGATGGACCAGACGGCTCTGAGGTATCTGAATCGTCTTTCGGATTGGTTGTACACGTTTGGTCGCTATCTGTTTGTGCGCTTGGGAGTAGCCGAAAAGTTGTGGATTCCGTAGCGGGCGTTGATAAAAAATATGGAAATTGTTGTTATATAGATAATTTTTAATATTTTTGCGCCATTCTTAATGCGATAAATATTAATAAATAATTGAAATATAGTTATGTATTGGACATTGGAACTTGCATCGAAACTTGAGGATGCACCCTGGCCTGCAACCAAAGAGGAACTTATTGACTATGCCGAGCGTACCGGCGCACCCCTGGAGGTAATCGAGAATCTTGAGGAAATCGAGGACGAAGGCGATATTTACGAGAGCATCGAGGATATCTGGCCCGACTATCCCAGCAAGGATGATTTTCTGTTTAACGAGGAGGAATATTAGTCGTAAGTAACTGATATACAAAAGCCCGAGTCTATGTGGACTCGGGCTTTTGTATTGTGTGTCGTATGCCTATTTGAGGTATTTGTTGAGCCAGCCGAAGAACTCGCGGTTCCATACCACCGAGTTTTGGGGTTTGAACACTTGGTGAGCCTCGTTTTCGAACGAAACCAGACGC
The DNA here is from genome assembly GCA_017936385.1 of Rikenellaceae bacterium. GTDB lineage: Bacteria > Bacteroidota > Bacteroidia > Bacteroidales > Rikenellaceae > UBA940. The sequence continues at coordinate 33,083 of JAGBFQ010000023.1, read as the reverse complement.
GACGGAACACCCATCAACTGTGCGGCGGTGAAGGCCTCAAGACTTTGGGTGTAGGGTATGCGATAGTCCTTCTCGCCGGTGAAAATCAGAATGGGGGTGTCCCAATTCTTCACGAATTTGTGTGGCGAGTTGGCATAGGAACGTTGCGCGGTGGCGTTGGCTTTGTCCCAATAAGCACCTTTGTAGTCGTTGTTGACGAACCACAACTCCTCGGTGTGGCCGTACATGCTCTCGAAATTGAAGATTCCGCAGTGAGCAATCAGTGCTTTGAAACGTTTTTGGTGGTTGCCCGCCAAGAAGAAGGTCGAGTAGCCGCCGTAGCTTGCACCCACGCAACCCAAACGCTCCTCATCCGACCAGGGTTTGGCCGATACGTAGTCGATGGCAGCCAACAAGTCGCGGATGTTTTGACCCGAGTAGTCGCCCGAAATTTGGTCCAACCACTCCTGACCGAACGACGGCAGACCGCGACGGTTGGGGGCAACAACGATATAGCCTTGGGCAGCCATAAGTTGGAAGTTCCAACGGTAGCTCCAGAATTGGCTTACCACGCTTTGGGGACCTCCCTGACAGTAGAGTAGGGTGGGGTATTTTTTGTTGGGGTCGAAGTCGGGTGGCAGGATTACCCAGGTGAGCATCTCTTTGCCGTCGGAGGTGCGAACCCAATGTTTCTCGGTTTGTCCCATGCGGATGTTGTCGTAGATTGCGGCATTGACATCGGTCACTTGGGCGAGTGCGCCGTCGGTGAGCGATACGCTGCAAAGTTCTACGGCTTGTTGGTGGGTCTGTTTCGAAACCACAGCCTTACCTGCGGCAACCGTCAAACCGTGCAGGTCGTGGTCACCCGAGGTGATAACCTCGACGTTACCTGCGATGTCGGCGCGGCACACTTGGTGGGTTGCGTGGATGGGACTGATGAACAGCAGAGTGTTGTTGTCCTCCCACAGCACATCCTCGGCGTTGTAGTCAAAGGCGTAAGTAATTTCGCGGATGTTGCCGCTTTCGAGGTAATATACCATCAGTCGCTCCTTGTCGGACTCGTTGCCGGCGCGACGCATGCTACGGAAGGCGATGCGTGTGTCGTCGGGCGACCATACGGGATATTTGTCATAACCAACCAAGCCTTTGCCTTCGCAGATGTTGGTGGTAGTGCCGTCCGCAATGTTGTACAAGAAGATGTCCGAGTCGGTCGACACAGCGTACTCCTTGCCGGTTTGTCTTTTGCAGGTGTAAGCCAGCGTGGTACCGGCGTTGTTCCAAGCAATTTCGGCAGCGTCGAAATAGGGTGCAAGGGGAGCATCCCACGGCTCACCCTCCATGATGTCTTTACCCTCGGCGGCCTTGCCGTTTTCAATCTCGGCCACGAAGATGTGCGAGTAGTCACCTTCATCCCAATAGTCCCAGTGGCGAACCATCAAGTCGTCGTAGATTTTGGCCTTCGATTTGTCCATGTCGGTGTGCAGACGCTCCGAGCGAATGTCCTTGACGTGAACCTTGGCAGTGTAGAACAGAGCCTCGCCCGTGGGCGCAACACCGAAACTCTCGATGCCACCCTCTACCGAGGTGATTTGTTGCTTGTCGCGTCCGTCAGCTGCCATGCTCCACACTTGGGTGTTGCCCTCGGCGTCGGCCGTAGCGTAGTAGATACGGCTACCGTCGGCACTCCATGCGGGTGACGATGCACTTTGGGTGTTGGCCGTAAGACGAGTGCGCTGGCCACCCTCGGCGGGTTGGGTGAAGATTGCAGTAGTGCCTTTGTTGTCGGCCATGTTGTAGTAGGTGATTGTGTAGAGCAGGGTCGAGCCGTCGGGCGACAGCGAGTGCGAGCCGATGCGGCCCATCTTCCACATAACCTCGGGGGTCATCACTCCCGCTTCGATTTCGGCGGGTGTGAGAGTGGGCACGATGTCGGCGTCGGTAACCACGGGTGCGTCGGCCGAGCCTGCGCACGAGCCGAGCGTGAAAGCCGAAAGTGCCATAAGCGAAAAAAGTTTTAAGCGTTTCATATTGTTTGATGTTGATAGTTGTCAATTACCGTGCGAATGGTGCCGAAGCTGTCGGCAAAACGCTCCTCTGCGCTGCCACTCTCAATCCACTCCACCTCGGTTATACCCTCTTCGGTCTGAGGAGTAGTAGTGTCGTCGCCCTGGTAGCTCATTGCATACCAATGGGTGGTTTTGAGTTCCCAGCGGGCGGTACGCGGAAAGTAGTAGAAGTGCAGTGTGTCGGTTATGTGTCCCGTAACGGTGATGCGCTCCAGTTCCAGACCGCACTCCTCGGCCACCTCGCGTGCGGCGCACTGCTCAATGCTTTCGCCCTCCTCTAAGTGTCCTTTGGGCAGGTCCCAGCGGCCGTTGCGACGCATGGCAAGGATGCGTCCTCCCATTGCCACAACACCTCCTGCGGCCTCAACTTCGGTAAACTGCGAGGCGAAGTGACGGAATGCCTTTTGTGGGTTGCTACATACGATATATAGTCCTTCGCACCCTTTCAGACGCTCCACGACCTCCTCTCTTGAGGGCTCGTCGGTGACGTATTTCGAAAAAAACGGCTCTAACGTTTGGTCGTTCCGAACGAAATATATACCTTTATACTCCGAAAATAATGTAATCTTCATTTCTTGAATTATGAATACAATAGCACAACAAGTGGCTCAAAGCCTATTGCAAATTAAAGCAATAAAACTTTCTCCTGCAAATCTTTTTACATGGGCGTCGGGTTGGCACTCGCCGATTTACTGCGATAACCGCAAAATTTTGTCCTTCCCCGAGGTGCGTCGCCAGGTCTACGAAGGCTTTGCCGAGATGATAGCAGCCAAGTATCCCGATGCAGATGTTATCGCCGGTGTGGCTACGGGTGCCATCGCTCACGGAGTGTTGGTAGCCGAGAAGATGGGTAAACCTTTTATTTACGTTCGCTCGGCTCCCAAAGGTCACGGTCTGGGTAATCAAATCGAGGGTGCGCTGCCCGAGGGTGCCAAGGTGGTTGTGGTCGAGGACCTCGTTTCGACGGGTGTAAGTTCGCTGAGTGCGGTTGAGGCTCTGCGCGCTGCTGGTGCCGAGGTTATGGGCATGGTTGCCATCTTCACCTATGGATTCCCCATTGCTGCCGAGGCTTTCGAAAAAGCGGGTGTGACGCTCGATACGTTGAGCAACTATCCCACGTTGATTGAGTTGGCTGCAGCTGAGGGCTACGTTTCGGATGCCGACATTGCCTTCCTGCAAGAGTGGCGTAAAGCTCCCGAGAAGTATTAGAAAGCGGAAACTTGTAAAAAAAAACAGTACGACCTTCACGTGAAGGTCGTACTGCTTTTTTTTAGAATAAATGGCGTAGCTTCGGATGGCGCATAACCCATAGAATCACGCGGTCGGGAATTAGCGGGGCTACGCACAATACAAATTTTGTGAACATGCCCGGTGTGTAGTTCTTGCGACAACGGAACATGCGGCGCAGAGCTTTACGTGCCAACTTCTCGGGTGACATCATCACTCCCAATGCGCGCAACGGGCGGCGATACCTCTCCTCGAGTGAGTACAGCGGCGTGTCGATGGCTCCCGGATAGATGGTCGTGACGCTCACTCCATAGTGGCGCATCTCGAACCACAGCGAGGCGGCAAAGTTTCGTAGGTAGCTCTTGGTTGCGTTGTACACTGCGATGGTCGGGTAGGCCAGACGCACCGTGGCCGACGACATAATCAGTATGTAACCATGTCCACGACGGCACATATCGCCACCGAACAATTTACACAGTAGTGTAGGGGTGTGGACGTGCAATCCGATGGCGGTGTCGATGGCTCGGTCTGAGGTATGTTCGAGCGTATCGAACAGCAGTATTCCCGCGTTGTTGACCAAAATTTCAATCTCCAGCCCTTCGTGCAGGCAGTAGTCGTGCAGCTCGTAGGCCGATTGCGGGTCGGATAGGTCTTTGCACAAGGCCACCGTGCGAACACCATAGCGCAAACGAATCAGCTTTGCTACGGCGTCGTTTTCATCTTCGCGGTTGCTGACACACAAAATGTTGTAACCTCGGTCTGCCAACTGTTCGGCGTAGCATCTTCCTATACCCGAACTGCCGCCTGTGACCAGCGCCCAGCTATCTCTCCTTGCGGTTGCCATTCTGCGTGCTAAAACTCAACAACGGGAGCTTTGTGGCTACCTTCGGCTGCCTCGAAGTATGGCATCTGTTCGAAACCAAAGATGGAGGCCATGATGTTGTTGGGGAACTTTCGCAATGAGGTGTTGTAGTTTTGAGCCTCGTCGTTGAAACGTTTGCGCTCAACCGAAATACGGTTTTCGGTGCCCTCGAGTTGTGCTTGAAGTTCCAAGAAATTTTGGTTGGCCTTCAAGTCGGGGTAGCTCTCGCGCAGGGCAATCAGTCGACTCAGAGCCGCTCCAACCTGACCTTGCGCTTGTTGGTAGTCGGCAATGCTTTGTGCAGTGAGGTTGTTGGGGTCAACCGTTACGGAGGTAGCTGCCGAGCGTGCGGCAATTACGCTTTCGAGGGTTTCACTCTCATGAGCAGCGTAACCTTTGACGGTGGATACGAGGTTGGGAATCAAGTCACTGCGACGTTGGTATTGGTTCTCAACTTGCGACCATGCCTTCTTAACGGTCTCCTCCTTTTTGACAAAACCGTTGTATGTACCCACGCACCATACGGCTACGGCGGCCACCACGGCAATGGTAATGATTGTTCCTTTTTTCATAGTTCTGAAATTTCTCTTTTTTCGTGTTTCTGTTTACTTATATATAATATATAGGAATATATTCTTTTGCATTTGAGCTCCCCAATCTATTTAAAAACCTCCGCGAGCACCTCCGCCGCCGGACATTCCGCCGCCAAAGCCACCACCACCGAAGCCGCCGAATCCACCGCCTCCACGAGGCCCAAAACCTCCGACGATGTGGGCCTTGTTGATGGTAGACATCTCGAAAGTTGTGTGGCCGCAATGCCTGCAACGACGCGTGGTTTCGATAGTTCGACTCATCAAAGTGTCACTTACGATGCGCGAGTGCGAGGTGTACATAACTCCGTGACGTTTACATCTCGGGCAACGGTTGCGCAGACGCTCGGCTGCATAACGCACGGCCGTGAATAAGGCTAACACACAGCACATTATAATGAAAGGAATGTGCGCGGGAATCTCCTCACTGCGACCCGTGGCGAAGTATTGCGGATTTTCGGTGAGCGTACCGTAAATAGCCGCTACACCGGCAGTTATTCCACCGTCCCAATCGCCCGCCGAAAGGTGCGGAGCAATCACCCGGTCGATGACTCTTTTGCACAGCGCATCGGTCATCTTACCCTCGAGTCCGTAACCCACCTCAATCTGGATTTGTCGTAGCCCGAGGCTGGCAAACAACACAAGGCCGTTGTCCTGGCCTTCGACACCTACGCCCCAACGATTGAGCAGGTTGTGCGCGAAAAAATAGGTGTCCTCGTCGGCCGATACCTTGTCAACGACAACCACCGCAACTTCGGCTAACCCTTGGTCACGTAGGCGGTTGAGCATCGAATTGATTGAGTCTGTTGCCGTGGGTGACAATAGTCGGTCGGGGTTACTCACAAAGTTGTGTCGGTCACTGAGCTGCACATTCGGAACAGTCTCGACTGTGTAGCCCTCGGCCCACGCTCCCGCCACCGATGTGACAAGCAGCATCACAATGATTATGAGTTTTTTGCCCATTTCTGAAAATATCGTTTCTTACAAAGGTAATTTATTTTTTGAGAAAACTGAAATCTCTCGGGTTTGTGTGTTACGAAACATTAACGTTGCACTCTTGCGAAATCTTGTGTTGGGCGATTTTGTGAGAAAATAGTGCTGCGCGTAATCCGCTGTTTATTAATGATATGGGCTTTGTGTCAGGCGGTGATGATAAGCGTGATTTATTCTTTTGTTATTTGTATAAGAAATTCCAATCAATCCACGACCCAAAATGGGCTAAAATGCTGAAAAAACAGCACAAAAGAGTTTGTAAAAATTTTGTATATCAAAAAAAATGAGTAACTTTGCACGCTCGTTTTAAGGAACGAGGCAGTGAAATTAATTATCAAACACATTAAAGGACAAAGTTTAAGATGCCTACTATTCAACAGTTAGTAAGAAACGGCAGAGAGCAACTCGAGTTCAAAAGTAAGTCGCCTTCGCTCGATGCTTGTCCGCAACGACGCGGTGTGTGCGTGCGTGTTTACACCACCACCCCTAAGAAGCCTAACTCGGCTATGCGTAAAGTTGCGAGGGTTCGTCTGACCAACGGTAAAGAGGTGAATGCCTACATCCCCGGAGAAGGTCACAACCTGCAAGAACACTCAATCGTTTTGGTTCGTGGTGGTCGTGTGAAAGACCTCCCCGGTGTACGTTACCACTTGGTACGCGGAGCCTTGGATTCCGCAGGTGTGGATGGCCGCCGTCAACGCCGTTCGAAATACGGTGCAAAACGCCCCAAACAAAAGTAGTCAACTAAGAACAACGAAGTTAAAACAGTATTAAACAATGAGAAAAGCAAAGCCTAAAAAGCGAATTCTACTTCCGGATCCCAAGTTTGGCGATGTAATGGTTACTCGCTTTGTAAACAACTTGATGCTGGATGGCAAGAAGAGTATTGCGTATGCCATATTCTATGACGCATTGGATATGGTTGGCGAGAAGATGAAAGATGCAGACAAGGCTCCTCTGGAGATTTGGAAACAAGCATTGGAGAACATCACGCCGCAAGTCGAAGTTAAATCGCGCCGTGTTGGTGGTGCTACCTTCCAAGTACCTACCGAGGTTAGACCGGAGCGTAAGATTTCACTCTCGATGAAAAATATGGTCCTTTATTCGCGTAAACGCGCCGGTCACTCGATGGCAGAGAAACTTGCTGCTGAGGTTATGGCTGCTTACAACAATGAGGGTGCTGCATTCAAACGTAAAGAGGAGATGCACCGTATGGCTGAGGCCAACAAGGCATTCGCACACTTTAGATTTTAGTTAGCGGAATCGATAGTTATGGCAAGAGATTTAAGATATACCAGAAATATCGGTATCATGGCTCACATTGATGCCGGTAAGACGACTACCTCGGAGCGTATTCTTTTCTATACCGGAAAGACTCACAAAATCGGTGAGACTCACGAGGGTACCGCTACCATGGACTGGATGGCTCAGGAGCAAGAGCGTGGTATTACCATCACCTCGGCTGCTACCACCGCTTTCTGGAACTACAACTCTAAGACCTACCAAATCAACTTGATTGACACCCCGGGACACGTTGACTTTACCGTAGAGGTAGAGCGTTCGTTGCGCGTTCTGGATGGTGCCGTTGCTACTTTCTGTGCTGTTGGTGGTGTTGAGCCCCAAAGTGAGACCGTATGGCGTCAAGCTGATAAATACAACGTTCCCCGTATCGGTTACGTTAACAAAATGGACCGTACCGGTGCCGACTTTATGAATGTCTGCGCTCAAGTTAAAGAGCGTCTGGGTGCAAACCCCCTTCCTTTGGTATTGCCTATCGGCTCGGAGGATAAATTCGTTGGTTTGGTTGACCTTATTGATATGAAGGCCATCTACTACAACGATGACAAGACCGTTCGTGATAACTTCGAGCTGAAAGATATTCCCGCAGAGATGCAAGCTGAGGCTGAGGAGTGGCGTAACAAACTTATCGAGGAAGTAGCAGCCGAGGATGAGGCTCTGATGGAGAAATTCTTCACCGACCCCGATAGCATCACTCGTGCTGAGTTGATGGCTGCAATCCGTAAGGCAACCTGCTCGATGAAGTTGATTCCTATGTTGTGCGGTTCGTCGTTTAAAAATAAAGGTGTGCAACTGCTGCTCGATAGCATCATCGCTTACCTGCCTTCGCCTGTGGATGTACCTGCAATTATTGGTACCAATCCTTCGAATGGCGAGGAGGCTGTGCGTCATGCAGATGCAACCGACCCCTTCTGCGCTTTGGCATTTAAGATTGCAACCGACCCCTTCGTAGGTCGTTTGGCTTTCATCCGTGCATACTCGGGTCGCTTGGATGCTGGTTCGTATGTTCTCAATAGCCGTTCGGGCAAGAAAGAGCGTATCAGCCGTCTGTATCAAATGCACTCGAATAAACAAAACCCCATCGAGTTCGTTGAGGCTGGTGACATCTGCGCAGCCGTAGGTTTCAAAGAGGTTCGTACCGGTGACACTCTGTGCGACGAGAAAGCTCCTATCGTACTTGAGTCGATGACTTTCCCCGAGCCCGTGATTGGTCTGGCAGTTGAGCCCAAAACTCAAAAAGACCTTGACAAACTCGGTATGGGTCTGGCTAAACTTGCAGAGGAGGACCCCACCTTCACCGTTAAAACCGACGAGGATAGCGGTCAAACCGTAATTAGCGGTATGGGTGAGCTTCACTTGGATATCATCGTTGACCGTCTGAAACGTGAGTTCGGCGTAGAGATTAACCAAGGTGCACCTCAAGTATCGTACAAAGAGGCTCTTACCAAACCTGTTCAACACCGTGAGGTATTCAAGAAACAAACCGGTGGTCGTGGTAAGTTTGCAGATATTATTTTCGAAATCGGTCCTGCATTGGGCGACAAACCCGGCTTGGAGTTCGTAGACGAGGTTAAGGGCGGTAACGTTCCTCGTGAGTACATTCCCGCCGTACAAAAAGGTTTCGAGGCAGCAATGGCCAACGGTGCATTGGCAGGTTATCCTGTTGACAGCATGCGTGTAGTGCTGAAGGATGGTTCGTTCCACCCGGTTGACTCGGATGCCCTTTCGTTCGAGATTTGCGCTCGCAACGGTTTCCGTGCCGTAGCAGCCAAAGCGGGCGCCGTGCTCCAAGAGCCGATTATGTCGGTAGAGGTTGTAACCCCTGAGGAGAATATGGGTGACATCATTGGTGACCTTAACAAACGTCGTGGCCAAATTGCCGGTATGGAGCAAAAAGGTAATGCACGTGTGGTTAAAGCCAAAGTGCCCCTGTCGGAGATGTTCGGTTATGTAACCGTACTTCGTACCCTTTCGTCGGGTCGTGCAACTTCGTCGATGGAGTTCAACAAATACGATGTCGTTCCTAACAACGTAGCTCAGGAGGTCATCGAAAAAGCAGCAGGAAAACGTAAAAATATTGAATAACAATGAGCCAAAAGATTAGAATTACCATGAAATCTTTCGACCACACCTTGGTTGACAAGTCGGCCGATAAGATTCTCAAAACCGTAAAAACTACCGGCGCAGTTGTAAGTGGTCCCGTGCCCCTTCCCACTCGCAAGAAGATTTTTACCGTGAACCGTTCGACTTTCGTAAACAAGAAAGCTCGTGAGCAGTTCCAACTCTGCACCTTCAAACGCATTCTCGACATTTACAGCTCGACTTCGAAAACTATCGACGCGCTGATGAAACTCGAGTTGCCCACCGGCGTAGAGGTTCAAATCACCGTTCTGTAATATACCTATAATATATTATAGTCGGAACCAAACAAAAAAGAAAACACTTTTTATATTTTAAGTAAACAGACAATCATGTCAGGACTAATTGGAAAAAAAATCGGAATGACTTCCGTTTTCAGTGTTGAGGGCAAAAATACGCCATGCACTGTTATTGAGGCTGGTCCGTGTGTTGTTACGCAACTGAAGAGCGTCGAGAAGGATGGCTACTCGGCAGTTCAGATTGCCTATGACGAAACTACCGAAAAACACGCCAGCAGTAGTCTTATGGGACACTTCAAGAAAGCAGGTGTTACCCCTAAACGCAAACTCGCAGAGTTCGACTTTGCAGAGGAGCACAATCTTGGTGACGTTATCACCGCCGAGTTGTTCGAAGAGGGCGACTGGGTCGATGTAACCGGCATCTCGAAAGGTAGGGGTTTCCAAGGCGTTGTGAAACGCCACGGCTTTGGCGGAGTGGGCGGTCAGACCCACGGTCAACACAACCGTCAACGTAAGCCCGGTTCGCTGGGAGCGTCTTCCTACCCTTCGCGCGTGTTCAAAGGCAAACGCCTTCCCGGACACTATGGTTGCGCACAAGTTAAGGTTCTTAACCTTAAAGTTGTTAAAGTAATTCCTGAGAACAACCTGATTCTTGTAAAGGGTTCGATTCCGGGAGCAAAAGGTTCGTACGTTAAAATTGAGAAGTAAGATGGAATTAGCTGTATTAAACACCCTCGGTAAAGAGACCGGTAAGAAAGTAGTTCTTTCTGACGCAGTCTTCGGCGTGGAGAATCCCAACGACCACGCAATTTATCTCGATGTTAAGCAACATCTTGCTAATCGTCGTCAAGGTACTCACAAATCGAAACAACGTAACGAAGTAGCCGGTTCGACTCGCAAGTTGAAACGTCAAAAAGGTACCGGTGGCGCTCGTTGCGGTAGCATCTTGTCGCCTTTGTTCCCCGGTGGTGGCCGTATCTTCGGTCCCGTACCCCGCGATTACAGCTTCAAGTTGAACAAGAAACTCAAACAACTTGCACGCCGTAGCGCACTCACTTACAAAGCCAAAGCTGAGGCTATTACTGTTGTCGAGAATCTTACTCTCGAGGCACCTAAGACCAAGAGCTTTGTCGCTATCGAACAAAACCTCAATGTTGCAGGTAAGAAAGTTTTGGTAGTAGTTCCCGAGGTGGACACCAACCTGATTCTTTCGGCTCGCAACCTCCAAAACGTAAAGGTAGTTTTGGCATCGAACGTTAACACCTACGATGTTATGAACGCAAACCAACTCGTTCTGGCTGAGGGCGCAGTAAACGTATTAAATGAAATGTTAGCTTAAGGATTTACTATGGAGATTATTATCAAACCGGTCCTGACCGAGCAAATGACGGAGATGGGCGAGAAATTGAACCAATACGGTTTCATCGTAAACAAAGACGCTAACAAACTGCAAATCAAGGAAGCCGTAGAGAAAATGTACGGTGTTGTTGTAACCAGCGTAAACACCATGGTTTACATGGGTAAAAACAAGAGCCGCTATACCAAAGCGGGTCTGTTGAGCGGTCGCACCAATCACTACAAGAAAGCCGTGGTTACCTTGAAAGATGGCGATAAGATTGATTTTTACAGTAATATCTAATGAAGATGGCAGTAAGAAAATTTAAACCCATTACTCCGGGTACAAGACATAAAATCATTGCGGCTTACGACGAGATTACTACGTCGACTCCCGAAAAATCGCTTTTGCAAGCAAAGAAAAGCTCGGGCGGTCGCAATAACACAGGTAAGATGACCATGCGCTATATCGGTGGTGGTCACAAACAACGTTACCGTCTGATTGACTTCAAACGAGCAAAAGACGGCGTACCTGCAACTGTTAAGACGATTGAGTACGACCCCAACCGTACCGCACGCATCGCGCTGATTTGCTACGCTGACGGCGAGAAGAGCTACATTTTGGCTCCCAACGGCCTTCAAGTAGGTCAAACCATCGTAAGCGGCGCCGGCGTGGCTCCCGAGGTAGGTAACGCCCTTCCTCTGTCGGAGATTCCTCTGGGTACCGTAGTACACGCAATCGAACTCTACCCCGGTCAAGGAGCTGCAATGGCTCGTAGCGCCGGTACCTATGCTCAACTGTTGGCTCGTGAGGGCAAATTTGCTATTATTAAACTTCCTTCGGGCGAAACCCGTATGGTACTTGTTACCTGCCGTGCAACCGTAGGTGTTGTGTCGAACGTAGACCACAACCTCGAGAGCAGCGGTAAAGCGGGTCGTAACCGCTGGTTGGGCCGTCGTCCCCACAACCGTGGTGTTGTAATGAACCCGGTTGACCACCCGATGGGTGGTGGTGAAGGCCGTCAATCTGGAGGTCACCCCCGTTCGCGTACTGGTCTGTTGGCAAAGGGTTACAAGACTCGCAACCCCAAGAAAACTACCAGCAAGTTTATCATTTCAAAAAGGAAAAAATAATTAAAATAGCATAATATGAGCCGTTCATTAAAGAAAGGACCTTTTATTGAGCCGAAACTCGAAGCACGTGTGATAGCACAAAACGAGTCGGGCAATAAAGCCGTAATCAAGACTTGGTCGCGTGCAAGTATGATTTCGCCTGATTTCGTAGGTCAGACGATTGCTGTTCACAACGGAAATAAATTTATTCCGGTTTATGTAACTGAAAACATGGTAGGTCACAAACTCGGCGAGTTCGCTCCTACCCGTACTTTCCGTGGTCACTCGGGTAATAGAAAATAGTTAAGTTATGGGTGCAAGAAAAAATAAAGCAGCCGAGGTAAGAAAGGCTGAGAAAAAACAAAAAGCAATAGCGATATTGCGTGATTGCCCTACTTCGCCCCGCAAAATGCGTCTGGTAGCAGACATCATCCGCGGTGTGGAGGTAAACAAAGCATTGGGTATTTTGCGCTTCTCGAAGAAAGAGGCATCGATTAAACTGGAGAAACTCCTCAGCTCGGCAATCGCCAACTGGCAAGCCAAAAACGAGGGTGTTCGTCTGGAAGATGTACAACTCTGCGTTAAAGAGATTTTTGTCGACGGCGGCAGAATGCTGAAACGAGTGCAACCGGCTCCCCAAGGTCGCGCACACCGTATCCGCAAGCGCTCGAACCACGTGACAATCGTAGTAGATAAAATGGTAACCGAAGAAAAATAGTTTAGGCAATGGGACAAAAAGTTAATCCAATAGCAAACCGTGTAGGCTACATTCGCAGTTGGGACTCCAACTGGTACGGCGGTAAGGATTTTTCATCGCGTTTGGTGGAAGATGCCACTATCAGGAAATATTTGAACGCCCGTTTGGCCAAAGCAAGTATTTCGAAGATTATCATCGAGAGAACTCTCAAACTCGTTACTGTAACAATTTCGACCTCTCGTCCGGGTATCATCATCGGTAAAGGTGGTCAAGAGGTTGACAAACTCAAAGAGGAGCTGAAGAAACTCACCGGCAAGGATGTTCAAATCAACATCTTTGAGGTAAAACGCCCCGACATCGATGCAGTGATTGTTGCAAACAACATCGCTCGTCAGCTCGAAGGCCGTGTATCGTACCGTCGCGCAGTTAAAACTGCAATTGCGTCGGCAATGCGCAGCGGTGCTGAGGGTATCAAAATCCAAATTTCGGGACGTATCGGTGGCGCCGAGATGGCACGCAGCGAGACCTACAAAGAGGGTCGTATTCCTCTGCACACCTTCCGCGCCGATGTAGACTACTTCTTGGCAGAAGCACTGACCAAAGTAGGTCTGCTTGGTGTAAAGGTTTGGATTTGCACCGGTATCGTATATGGTAAACGTGACCTGTTCGAATACCAAAACGCCAACGCCGGCTCGTACAACGGCCAAGGCCAACAAGGTCGTGGTCCCAAAGGCGGTCGCGGCAAGAGAAGAAACAATAAGTAAAACGGACTAAAGCGAAAATAGAAAATGTTACAGCCTAAAAAGACCAAGTTCAGAAGAATGCAAAAAGGCAGGATGAAAGGTCTTGCCCAAAGAGGTAATCAACTTGCATTCGGTTCGTTCGGCATCAAGACTCTGGAATCGTGCTGGATTACAGGTCGTCAAATTGAAGCAGCCCGTCAGGCCATCACCCGTTACATGAAACGTGAGGGTCAGATTTGGATTCGCATCTTCCCGGACAAACCTATCACCAAGAAACCCGCCGAGGTTCGTATGGGTAAGGGTAAAGGTAATCCCGAAGGATTCGTAGCTCCCATTACTCCGGGTCGTATTCTCTTCGAGGCAGAGGGTGTACCCATTGAGGTAGCCAAAGAGGCACTTCGTCTGGGCGCTCAAAAACTGCCTGTAGCCACTAAATTTATTGTACGCCGAGATTACACTGAAAACGCAATCTAACACACAGTAAAGACATGAAAACTTCCGAAATAAAAGAGCTCTCGGTGGCCGAAATTCAGGAGAGAATCGATGCGGAGAAAGAGAACCTGAACCGCATGAAACTCAACCACACCGTATCGCCTATCGAGAATTCGAGTGAAATTAAAAAATCTCGCAGAGATATAGCACGTATGCTCACAATCCTGCGTCAAAAGAACTCTAATATTTAATTGCCGCTATGGAAAGAAATCTTAGAAAGGAAAGAATCGGGATTGTGGTAAGCAACAAGATGGAAAAGTCTATCGTAGTTGCCGTTAAACGTAAAGTTAAACACCCTATCTACGGTAAGTTTGTAAACAAAACCACCAAATTTGTTGCAGAGGACGCAGAGAACACCTGCAACCCCGGCGATGTAGTAAAACTGATGGAGACTCGTCCCCTCAGCAAAACCAAGCGTTGGAGATTACAAGAAATAATTGAAAGGGCTAAATAGTTATGATACAACAAGAAAGCAGACTCGTCGTAGCCGACAACAGCGGAGCCAAAGAGGTACTCTGTATCCGCGTGCTTGGCGGTACCAAGAAACGCTATGCGTCGATTGGCGACAAAATCGTTGTGACTGTTAAGAGCGCATCCCCCTCGGGCGACGTCAAGAAGGGTATGGTATCGAAAGCAGTCGTAGTAAGAACCAAGAAGGAGATTAGACGTGCAAACGGTTCGTACATTCGTTTCGACGACAACGCCGTTGTGCTTCTGAACAACCAAGGTGAGATGAGAGGTACTCGTATCTTTGGTCCTGTAGCACGCGAGTTGCGTGACCAATATATGAAGATTATTTCGCTGGCTCCTGAAGTACTTTAATAAACTGAAAGCTTATGAAATTGCATATTAAAAAAGGCGATATGGTTACCGTTATCGCCGGCGAAAGCAAAGGCCAAAGCGGTAAGGTGCTCAGTGTATTGGTATCGGAGAACCGAGCAATCGTAGAGGGATTGAACATGGTATCGAAAGCTACCAAACCCAATGCCAAGAACACCCAAGGTGGAATCGTAAAGCAAGAGGCTCCGATTCACATCTCAAACTTGCAACTTGTAGACCCCAAAACCGGTAAAGGTACCAAAGTAGGTCGCAAGGTAAATGCAGAAGGTAAAATTGTTCGTTACGCTAAAAAATCAGGAGAGGAGATTAAATAATGGCATACGTACCTACACTCAAAACAACCTATAAGGAGCAGATTATCCCCGCCCTTATGAAGGAGTTTAACTACACGACCGTTATGCAGGTTCCTAAACTCCAAAAGATTGTAATCAACCAAGGTCTTGGTCAAGCCATCGCCGACAAGAAATTGTTGGAGGTTGCTATGAACGAGTTGACCGCGATTGCCGGCCAAAAAGCCGTTACCACCAAATCGAAGAAGGATATCTCGAACTTCAAACTTCGTAAAGGTATGCCTATCGGTCTGCGTGTAACCCTTCGTGCCGACAGAATGTACGAGTTCATGGAGCGTCTGATTGCAGTAGCTCTTCCTCGTATCCGCGACTTCAAAGGTATCAACGAGAAGTTCGACGGTCAAGGCAACTACACCCTTGGTGTAACCGAGCAAATCATCTTCCCGGAGATTGACATCGACAAAATCGTTAAGATTTTCGGTATGGAGATTACTTTCGTTACCAGCGCACAAACCGATGAGGAGGCTTACGCACTCCTGAGCAAATTCGGTCTTCCTTTTAAAAACGCTAAAAAGAACCAATAAGTTATGGCAAAAGAATCAATGAAGGCCCGTGAGGCCAAACGCCTCAAACTCGTTGAGCGTTACGCTGCTAAGCGTGCAGCTCTCAAAGCTGAAGGCGACTACATCGGTCTGAGCAAACTGCCTCGTAACTCGAATCCCATCCGTCTGCACAACCGTTGCAAACTGACCGGACGTCCTAAAGGTTACATGCGTCAATTCGGTATCAGCCGTATCCAATTCCGTGAGATGGCATCGAACGGTTTGATTCCCGGAGTGAAAAAAGCAAGCTGGTAGGCATTGCAAATTCAAAAAGATTGATTATCTTTGCACGCTCGCAGAGGTAATCAATCTCTTTGTGAGTATAATATTTAACTAAATTTTTGTTTAATTTTAACTTTTAATCACTATGACAGATCCTATTGCGGATTTCCTGACAAGGATTAGAAACGCGGTGAAAGCCAACCACAAAGTGGTTGAAGCTCCCGGTTCAAAAATTAAACAGGAGATAACCAAAATCCTGTACGAGCAGGGCTACATCCTTGCTTACAAATTCGAGAACGATGCAAAAGGCCATCCTGTAATCAAGATTGCCTTGAAGTATCACCCCCAAACCAAAGTCAATGCCATCAAGGAGCTGAAACGAGTAAGCCGTCCGGGTCTGCGTTGCTACACCAACGTTGACCAAATGCCCTCGGTTATCAACGGCCTTGGTATTGCCATCCTGTCGACTTCGAAAGGTATCATGACCGACAAGAAGGCTCGCGCAGAGCGTGTAGGTGGCGAAGTATTGTGCTACATTTATTAATGTTCTAAAAAAGTTTAACAAATGTCAAGAATTGGTAAATTACCTGTAAACTTGCCCGCAGGCGTAACTGTAACTGTATCGCCTGACAACGTGGTTAGCGTTAAAGGACCTCTCGGCGAGCTGTCGCAAGCAGTTGACAAAGACATCACCGTAACCGTAGAGGGTAGCGTATTGACAGTAACTCGTCCTACGAACCAACCGCGCCACCGTTCGCTGCATGGTCTGTACCGTGCTCTGATTAACAACATGGTAGTCGGCGTATCGAAAGGCTACGAGATTAAACAAGAACTCGTAGGTGTAGGTTTCAAAGCTGAGGCCAAAGGTCAAATCCTGGAGCTTAGCCTTGGCTACTCGCACGACATCTATCTGATGGTTCCCCCCGAGGTTAAAGTAACCGCAGTAACCGACAAGAAGAGCAATCCTATCGTAACTCTGAACAGCTGCGACAAGCAACTTATCGGTCAAGTAGCCGCTAAGATTCGCTCGTTCCGCAAACCCGAGCCTTACAAGGGTAAAGGTATCAAGTTCGTAGGCGAACAAATCCGTCGTAAGGCAGGTAAAGCTGCCGGTAAATAGTAAAATCGTATAAGTTATGGCATTGAATAAGATTGAAAGAAGAGCGAGGATTAAGATGCGTATCCGCAAAATCGTTAGCGGAACCGCAGAGCGCCCTCGTATGACTGTATTCAGAAGCAACAAGCAAATCTACGTACAGTTTATTGATGACTTGAACGGTGTTACTTTGGCTGCAGCTTCGTCGATGGACAAAGAGGTGGCAGAGAAAGCCGCTGGTCTGACCAAGTGTCAAGTATCGGAGTTGGTAGGTAAATTGGCTGCTGAGCGCGCAATTGCCAAAGGCATTGCAGAGGTAGCATTTGACCGTAACGGTTACCTGTACCATGGTCGTGTAAAAGTATTAGCAGACGCTGCCCGTGAAGGTGGCCTTAAATTCTAAGAAAATATGGCGAATATCAATATGAAGAAGGTCCGTACAACCGACCTCGAACTCAAAGACAGATTGGTAAGCATCCAACGTGTTACCAAAGTAACCAAGGGTGGCCGTACTTTCACTTTCTCGGCAATCGTAGTAGTAGGTAACGAGAATGGCGTTGTAGGCTACGGTCTGGGAAAAGCCAGCGAGGTAACTGCTGCTATTTCGAAAGGCGTAGAGGATGCTAAGAAAAACCTGATTAAGGTTCCCATCATCAACGGAACCATTCCTCACAAACAAGAGAATCGTTTTGGCGGTTCGGAAGTAATGATTCGTCCGGCAGCTCCTGGTACCGGTGTTCTTGCAGGTGGTGCAATGCGTGCCGTACTGGAGAGCGTTGGTGTTAAGAACGTGTTGGCAAAGAGCAAAGGTTCGTCGAACCCCCACAACCTGGTAAAGGCAACTTTCGGTGCTCTGATGGAGCTTCGTGATGCTTACACCGTTGCCCAAGTTCGCGGTATCTCGCTCAGCAAAGTGTTTAACGGTTAATTATTTGAAGGACAATGGCAAAGTTGAAAATTACACAGACTATCAGCCGCATCGGAACTACGGCTCAACAACGTAAAAACCTCGACGCATTGGGTCTTCGCAAGATTAACCAAAGCGTAGTACACGAGGATTCGAAAATGATTCTCGGTATGCTTGAGGTAGTTAAACACCTTGTAAAGGTTGAACCCGTTAAATAGTAACCCCTTAAAAGAAAGTCAAGACAATGAATTTGAATAGTTTAAAACCCGCAAAGGGTGCGACCCATCACGACAAACGTATTGGTCGCGGTCAAGGTTCGGGCCACGGCGGTTACTCGACCCGTGGTGCAAAGGGTGCTCAATCTCGTTCGGGTTACTCGCGTAAAGTAGGCTTTGAGGGAGGTCAAATGCCCCTTCAACGTCGTTTGCCCAAGTTTGGTTTCACCAACATTGAGCGCGTTGAGTTCAAACCTATCAACCTGTCGGTATTGGAGAATGTAGCTGCCAAGAAGAACATCGTAGACATCACTCCCGAGGTTCTGGCTGAGGCAGGTCTCGTTTCGAAAAACGACCGTGTTAAAATTCTTGGTAACGGCACCGTAACCAAAGCTTTGAATGTAACTGCTCACGCTTTCTCGAAGAGCGCAGCAGCTGCAATTGAGGCTGTACAAGGTACTGTTGTAAAACTCTAAAAACTTTATAACAATGAAGTTTGTCGAAACCGTAAAGAATATATTTAAGATTGAAGACCTGCGTAAGAGAATACTCTATACGCTGGGTCTCATTCTTATTTATAGATTGGGTTGTTACGTGGTGATTCCCGGAATCAATCCCGAGGCGCTGGCAAACCTGAGCGCTCGCGTAGAAGGCAACGGCTTGTTGGGTCTGTTGGATATCTTCTCGGGAGGTGCTTTTTCTAACGCTTCGATTTTCGCGCTCGGTATCATGCCCTACATCTCGGCATCAATCGTGATTCAGTTGCTGGGCATTGTGGTACCCTACTTCCAAAAGTTGCAAAAAGAGGGCGAAAGCGGACGCCGCAAAATCAACCAATGGACAAGATACCTGACCATCGGAGTACTGCTGATTCAAGGTCCTGCGTATCTTACAAGCCTCTCGATGGGACAAAACGCGCTGCCTTCGGAAGCCTTTATTCTGGGTAGCTCGAACTTTTTGTTCCAATTTACCGCGGTATTGGTACTTTTGGCCGGCACCATGTTTATGATGTGGTTGGGCGAGAAGATTACCGACAAGGGCATCGGCAACGGTGTATCGCTGATTATCATGATTGGTATCGTAGCTCGCCTTCCGGAGGCATTCCTGGCCGAGGCAGATACCCGTCTGAAAGTTGCTAATGGCGGCCTTGTAATGCTTATTGCCGAGTTGGTAGTTCTCTACCTGATTTTCATGGCCAGCATCGCTTTGGTGCAAGCTGTACGCAAAATCCCCGTGCAATATGCAAAACGTATCGTAGGTAACAAACAATACGGAGGCGTACGTCAATATATCCCTCTGAAGGTAAATGCAGCGGGCGTGATGCCTATTATCTTCGCCCAAGCGCTGATGTTTATTCCCATGATTTTTGCACGTTGGGAGTGGGCACAGGGCTTCGTTGCCGCATTTGCTTACAATTCGTTGTGGTATAATGTCGTATATTTCATTTTGGTAGTTGCGTTTACTTACTTCTACACCGCAATTACAGTTAACCCCAACATGATGGCAGACGATATGAAACGCAACGGTGGTTTCATTCCTGGTGTTAAACCCGGTAAGAAAACCGTTGAGTATATCGATAACATCATGACAAGAATCACCCTTCCGGGTTCGATTTTCCTTGCAATCGTGGCAATCCTGCCTGTGTTTGCATCGAAGCTCGGAATCAACCAGGAGTTCTCGTACTTCTTCGGCGGAACCTCGCTGTTGATTTTGGTAGGTGTAATTCTTGACACTCTCTCGCAGATAGAAAGTCATCTTCTCAGCCGTCACTATGATGGTCTGATGAAAACAGGACGCATTAGAGGTAGAGGAAATATCTAATTTCTCTATGATACATCTGAAAACACAGGAAGAAGTCGAACTGCTCCGTGAGAACAATCTGCTCGTGAGCGCTACTTTGGCCGAGGTGGGTAAACACATCAAGCCGGGTATCACCACGCTGCAACTCGACGCTATCGCCGAACAATTTATTCGTTCGCACGGCGCAGTTCCAGGCTTCCTGGGGTACGGCGGTTTTCCGAATACGTTGTGTGTTTCGGTTAACGAGCAAGTCGTACACGGAATCCCATCTGATTACGCATTGCGTGAAGGGGACATCGTTTCAGTGGATTGTGGCACTATTATGAAGGGGTTTTATGGCGACTCGGCCTATACATTTGCGGTCGGTCGTATTGAGCCGGAAATTCAGCAGTTACTGGACGTAACCAAAGAAGCTCTTTATAAAGGTGTCGCACAGGCCAAGGCAGGTAACCGCGTAGGAGATATATCTGCGGCTGTGCAAGAGCATGCTGAAAAGAATGGATGTTCGGTTGTTAGGGAGTTGGTCGGTCACGGCCTGGGTCGCAATATGCATGAGGACCCCGAAGTTCCCAACTACGGTGCAAGAGGTAGAGGGCCACTGCTCAAGGAGGGCATGGTAATTTGCATCGAACCGATGATTAACCTTGGAACGAAATACGTAGTATTTGAGCGCGACGGCTGGACAGTTCGCACCCGCGACCGCAAACCTTCGGCTCACTTCGAATTCGCCGTTGCAATAGGCAAAGGTGGCGCAGATGTGTTGACCGATTTCAGTATTATCGAAAACGCATTAAAGGCATAAGACTCTATTATGGCAAAACAGACTGCTATCGAAAAAGATGGAACGATAATCGAGGCGCTGTCGAACGCAATGTTCCGCGTTGAGTTGGACAACGGCCACGTTATCACTGCTCATATTTCCGGCAAGATGCGTATGCACTACATCAAAATCCTGCCCGGAGATAAAGTAAAAGTGGAGATGTCCCCTTATGATTTGACTAAGGGACGTATATCATTCAGGTACAAATAATTAAGATTGCTGAAAAATGAAAGTTAAAGCATCAATCAAAAAGAGAAGCGAGGATTGCAAAATCGTTAAGCGTAAAGGCAAACTTTATGTGATTTGCAAAAAGAATCCTAAATTCAAAATGCGCCAAGGTTAATTTATAGAGTATTAAAAAGAAGAAAGTAATTTATGGCACGTATAGTAGGTGTAGATTTACCCAAAAATAAAAGAGGCGATATCGGCTTGACTTATATCTATGGTATCGGCCGCAGCACCGCGGAGAAAATTCTTGCTACCGCAGGTGTTGATTCGACTCTGAAAGTTCAAGACTGGACCGACGCACAAGTCGGTGCCATCCGTGCAGCTATCGCTGACCTCGGAATCAAAGTAGAGGGCGAGTGCCGTTCGCTCGTTCAACTCAACATCAAACGTCTGATGGATATCGGTTGCTACCGTGGAATTCGTCACCGTTTGGGTCTTCCCGTTCGCGGTCAAAGCACCAAGAACAACGCTCGTACCCGTAAAGGTAAGAAAAAGACCGTAGCAAACAAGAAGAAAGCAACCAAGTAATCGTAATTAGTTATGGCAAAGAAAACAGGAACAGTTAAGAAGAAAGTCGTAAAAGTAGGTACCGTAGGTGCTGCTCACGTAGCTTCGACTTTCAACAATGTAATCATTACCATCACTAACGAGGTTGGTGAGGTTATCAGCTGGAGCTCGGCCGGTAAGATGGGATTCCGTGGTTCGAAAAAGAACACTCCCTATGCCGCACAAACCGCAGCTGCTGACTGCGCGAAGGTTGCTTACGATTTGGGTCTTCGTCGTGTTAAAGTTTATGTAAAGGGTCCCGGTTCGGGTCGTGAGTCGGCAATCCGTACCATCCACGGTGCCGGTCTGGAAGTTATGGAGATTATCGACGTAACTCCGCTGCCTCACAACGGCTGCCGTCCCCCCAACCGTCGTCGTGTGTAATTTTGCTCACGATAACGAGTTACGGAATTAAATGTTTAACAAGTTAAAGAAGAACTAAAATGGGAAAATATATAGGACCTAAAAGTAAAATCGCCAGAAAATTTGGCGAGGCTATTTACGGTGCGGACAAAGCCTTGGAGAAAAAGAACTTCCCTCCCGGACAACACGGTGCCGCTCGTAAACGTAAAAAAGTATCGGAGTACGGCGTTCAGCTGAACGAGAAACAAAAGGCTAAAATGATTTACGGTTTGCTGGAGAAACAATTCAGCCTCACCTACAAGAAAGCTGCTCGTTTGGGCGGTATCACCGGTGAGAACCTGCTGAAACTTCTGGAGTGCCGTCTGGACAACGTGGTATACCGTTTGGGTATTGCTCCCACTCGTGCTGCTGCTCGTCAGTTGGTTTCGCACCGTCACATCACCGTAAACGGTCAAGTTGTAAACATTCCTTCGTATAGTCTGCGCGAGGGTGATGTAGTAGCTGTTCGTGAGAAATCGAAGAGCCTTGAGGTTATCACCGAGGCTGTATCGGGTTCGCACTCTCGCTACGCTTGGTTGGAGTGGAACTCGGCTACCATGTCGGGTAAATTCCTGTCGAAACCCGACCGCGCCGACATCCCCGAGAACATCAAAGAGCAACTTATCGTCGAGCTGTACTCGAAATAGTAACTAACAAACATTAATTGGAAATTATGGCAATATTAGCATTCCAAAAACCTGACAAGGTGATTATGCTGGAATCGTCTTCGACGTTCGGAAAGTTTGAGTTCCGTCCTTTGGAGCCCGGTTTCGGTCAAACCATCGGTAATGCTTTGCGTCGTATTCTGCTCTCGTCGCTCGAGGGTTATGCGATTACGACCGTGAAGATTGCTGGCGTGGACCACGAGTTTGCGGCTATCCCCGGTGTGATGGAGGGTATGATTGATATCGTACTCAACCTCAAGAAAGTTAACTTCATCAAAACCGTTGACAGCGAGGACTCGGAGAAGGTAACGATTAATGTTGCCGGTGTTACTGAGCTTACAGCTGGGTATATTTCGAATTTCCTTACGAATTTCAAGGTGCTTAACCCCGACTTGGTTATTTGCCGTATGGCTCCCGATACCAAGTTGACCATTACGTTGACTATTGGTAAAGGTCGTGGTTATATTCCTGCTGAGGAGAATCGTCCCATTGCGGAGGGCGAGTTGGGTGTACTGCCTATTGACTCGATTTTCACTCCTATTGTGAATGTGATGTACAACGTTGAGAACTACCGTGTCGAGCAACGTACCGACTACGAGAAACTCAATCTGGAAATCACCACCAATGGCTCGATTCACCCGAAGGAGGCCCTCAAAGAGGCTGCTAAGATTCTGATTCACCACTTCATGCTGTTCTCGGATGAGAAAATCACCGTTAACATGGATGATGCCGGTTCGGTAGAGGAGTTTGACGAGGATGTACTCCACATGCGTCAACTTCTGAAGACCAAACTTTCGGACAAGGATTTGTCGGTACGTGCGCTCAACTGTTTGAAAGCAGCTGAGGTTGACACTATCGGTGACCTGGTTAAGTTGAATCGCAGCGACCTTTTGAAATTCAGGAACTTTGGTAAGAAATCTCTTACCGAACTTGACGAATTGCTCGCTTCATTAAATCTCCATTTCGGAATGGATGTTTCCATCTACAAACTTGACAAAGATTAATTATGAGACACAATAAGAAATTCAACCACCTTGGCCGCCAACGTGGCCACCGTAAGGCGATGCTTGCCAACATGGCTACTTCGTTGATTCTTCACAAACGAATCGAGACCACTGTTGCTAAGGCTAAAGCGCTGAAAATTTATGTTGAGCCGGTTATTACCAAGTCGAAAGAGGATACTACTCACTCGCGTCGTGTAGTTTTCGGTTACCTTCGTGACAAGGCTGCTACTTCGGAGTTGTTCCGCACCGTAGCTCCTGTAATCGCAGGTCGTCCCGGCGGTTACACTCGCATCTTGAAAACCGGTTTCCGTTTGGGTGACGCCGCCGATATATGTATTATCGAGTTGGTAGACTTCAACGAGACTTACAAGAGTGCTGCATCGACTCCTGCTGCTGAGAAACCCAAAACCCGTCGTAGCCGTAAGAAAGCTACCACTGACGGTGAGGCTGAGGCAGTCGTAGTAGAGGAGAAATAGTTTGATAGCTTCCTAAAGGAAGTTTGAAGACGCCGAAAAGCGTTCCGCACGAAAGTGTGGAACGCTTTTTTTAATTCACAATTCACAATTCACAATTCGCAATTCGCAATTCACAACACACAACACACAACACGCAACACGCAATTCACAACCGATGCAATGACCGTGAGCAGAACCCGATTTATTGACGTTGGCAGAGTAGCTTGAAATCGCAGTATTGGCAGGCTTTGGTGTCGGTGCAGCGGCTGAAAGGTTCGGACGGGGAGAACAGACGGCTCAGTGCGGCTGAGAATTTTGCTCGAAACTCATCTGCATACTCTGCGTATGAGTTTATACCCACACCGCGACTTCGGTCCATGATTAAGGGTGTGTAGTCGCTGCGCATTTTGCGGACGTAGTAGAGCGTTGGGCGAACCGTGACGCCGGGGAAGTCTCGGGTCAACATCTCGGAGTAGAGCAACGTTTGCAGTACGGCCGAGATAACCTGGTCGCTTGTGCCTTCAAACAGAGTTTCGATGTCGCTGATTTGTTCGTTCGGAAGGTTATTTCCTTTGGGCCGTCCCGTTTTGTAGTCAATCACTTCGAGTGTCCCGTCATCCAAGCGGTCAATTCGGTCGACAGCGCCGTGGAACCACACTGTGTGAAGTTGCTCACCCACACGAAACTCAAATGGCATACTTCGACGGTCCTCAAGGGCCATGATGGTGTACCCTTGTTTGGCGGCGTCGAAGGGTAGAATATTAGTGTTGATGTATTGTGTCACCACGTTGCGAATCATGCGTAGTGTTCCGCCCCAATCCTCGGTCGAGAGCGAACCTTTCAGACACATGCAAGCCTCGTTAGTCGACTCGGTAACCACCTGACGAACTCTCTCCGAACCGATGAGCGTGCGAATTTGCTCCCTCGGGTTGTGCACTCCAACAAGTGGCGTGTAGAGTTTGTGCATTGCGTAGTGGAGTATGTTGCCAAAGGTTGAGCCGTCGACCTCTTCGTTGAGTTCGTCGACGGGAGCCAGGCGGGCGATGGAGTCGAAGTAGAACTTCAGTGGGCACTCGATGAACTTGAAGAAACGAGTGTGCGAGAGTTTGTGCTCCGAGTTGTCCAACCATTGATTGAGTTTGCTGGCCACTTCGCCGCTCTTGTCAATCTGTATGTTGTGCTCGGATTCGGAGGTTACGTTGAGTTGCACGTCGAGTCGTTGGAGTGTATGCGGACTTTCGTAGGCGAGTTGGCTGATGTAGCGACTCTGTTCGCCTGTGTTGCGTTCGTCGGTGCGCGAGCAGTAGATTAGTTCGACGTTTTCGGCACGTTGCAGCAGTCGGTAGAAGTAGTAGGCGTACATGGCCTCCTGTTCCTCGGGTGTGGGCATGCCGTATGCTTTGCGCAGTTTGTAGGGTATGTACGACGGCGAGGAGAGTCGGTTGCCCGGGCAGTGGTCGTCGCTCATCGACAAAATGAGTATGTTGCGGAAATCCAGAGCTCGGCTCTCGAGGAAACCCATAATCTGAACACCGACCAACGGTTCGCCTTCAAACGGAACGTTGGTGGTTTGCAACACTTTGCGCAGAAGTGTCAGATGGGTTTTCTCTTCCACTGCCAGGCCGCACGATTCGATGGAGTTGGCCAGTTTGTCGATTTGTGTGGCAATAACCGAGAATAGCTCGTCGCGTACGGGGTCTTTGTCGGCACACTCCATGACGGCGTTCAACACCTGCTCGATGTAGTTGCCGATGAGTTGTCCTCCGCTGCGTGGCGAGAAAATCAACTCCAGAATACCGCGTCCCTCGAATAACTCCTGCGGAACGTATATCAGACGACGTTCGATGATTATGTCGGTCAACTCTCGTGTTGCCTCCACTCCACTCAGGTAGGCGTGCGACAAAAGTCCCGTCACATCGCTGTGGTAGAACGAGGTGCTGTTTGCGGCCACTCGTTTGCGTCGTTGCAACTCCAACAGCCGCTCGCAGAACGAGTAGGCTATGTCACCACGAATGGGATAACCCATAGTTATGTTGACGCTCTCCATCTGCTCGGGTAGTGAGTAGAGCATCGGCAGCAGCAGGCTTTCGTCGGTCAGTACAACGGCCGTATCTTTGTCGGTGGCATTGATTTCGGCGAGCCTTTGTCCTGCGTATTTGCACTGCACGGCGTCCGACGGGGTCGACACAACGCGAATATTTTTGGGCGTAGATAGACGCTCGACATCGAACGTGGCTTTGGGTGGAAAGCGACGCAGGTTGTCGCGCATGAACATTCCCGCCTCGTTGTGGCGATTGTCGACGTAGTAGCGGTCGTAGTCCCAATAGAAGTCAACCGTATAGTTGGCTTTGAGGTGTTTGAGCAGCTCTTTCTCGGAGGTTGATAGGGCGTTCATGCCCACCACGGCTAAATGTTGAATGTCAAGTTCGGGACACTCTCCGTTGCGAGCCCTCTCGGCTGCGCGGCGATAAATCATTCCACCGTAGCCTATGCCGAGTTCGGAGAGTCGGCTACGGAACTCTTTGTAGATTGGCAACAGCGTGCGCCACACGGTGTTGAACTGCTTTTTGTGTTGCGAGGTGTCGATGTCCTTGTCGATACTGCTCCAAAACTCCTCGATGATGCGCACCTGTTCGGGAGTGAGGGTGTGGAAACCATCCAGGTCGTGCAAATCCGACAGGTTGCTGAACAACATGTCGGCGTCAATCATATATTTGTCGACCGTGTCGAAGTCAGTAATGAGCATTTCGCCCCAAAAGTAGAACGAATCGAAACTCTCCTCGGGGTGGTATTTCGACCAAATCTTGTACAACTCGGCCACCAAGCGTATGCGGTCGCCATGAGTAAGACCACTCAGTTGCTCGGCAATCTGGTCTATGAACGAGCACTGCGGACTCCACATGGGTGCCTTGATTTGGGTCGACAACTCCTCGCGGAAAAACAGCGCGGCACGGCGGCTCGGAAACAGCATGGTTATCTCCTGCACGCGTTCGCCGTAGCTCTGCCATAGGTCACGAGCCACGCACTCCAGAAAAGAGCCGCGTGAAGTCATCGTGCGCCGATGGGATTAATTGTTGAAGTCGTGCCCGATTCGGTGCGGACAATGGCTGGGTTACCGTTGTAGAACACCGACGAACGACCACGGGATTCGATAACGGCACGCTCCGTGGAGTTGACATACACTTCGCAACGACCACGGGCGTTCAAATCAACACTTTTGCTGTCGAGTTTGTCGGCCTTGAGTGCGCTCTTGCGTTGTATCTCCAGGGTTTGGTATGTCGCTTTGCCGTTGACTTCGGCCACCGAGCGTCCGTACATACTCAGGCGAAGGTCCAAGCACTCAACCTCGGCCAGCAGTCGCGCACCCTCTTTGAGTGTCACATCGAGCAGTGGTGAGGCCAGCGGTGCGAGCAGTTTGACATCGGCTCGGCTTACGGTGAGTTGTTCGACGGGAGTGTTGCTCCACAGCGTGAGCATAGGTGTGGCTCGGCTCTTGGTGTTGGCTCCGAACGAGAGTGTGAGCACGCTGTCGCGTACGCTCCAATCGAAACGTCGCGGGTCGTTGCCCATCAGGTCGATGTGCATTGCGGGGTTGGCCTGTGTGCTGAGGATTTCGACACACAGATTGCCGTTAATGCGTATGGTGTGGAAGCCGTCCATTTGGTCGATATCCAAGGGTAGGGGTTCGAACGCTACGGCCGAGTGGATGGCGCCGAGCGCGAGTATGGTCATAAGAAAACGTTTCATAGTTGTGGTGTTTTTAGGAATTACACACTGCAAGGTAGTGATTTTTTTTGAAACTACGGGAAGTTTGCAGAGTTTTTTGTACCTTTGACTTATGGGACAAATCAAGATACTCAGTGCGTCGGCCGGTTCGGGCAAAACCTACCGACTTGCCTATAAATATGTTGAAACGACGATTCTCGACCCCGAGAGTTATCGACACATCTTGGCGGTGACCTTTACCAATAAAGCTACCGACGAGATGAAACGCCGAATACTCAAGGAGATAGACGCTTTGGCGCGTGGCTCTCGGAGCGGATTTTGCGAAGACCTGTTGCGCAACCACCCGGACCTGACCCCCGAACGAATCGAGCAACGGGCGCTGGCTGTACGAAGCCGTATCCTGCACGATTATAGCAACTTTGCGATTATGACCATCGACCGTTTTTTTCAGCGTGTTGTGCGCTCGTTCATGCGCGAGCTGGGCGTCGAACTCAACTATACGCTTGAGTTGCGAACAGATGAACTGCTTTCGTCGGCAACCGATAATCTGATTGAGGGTATTGCCGACAACTCAGCCTTGGAACACACCGTGGATGGATTTGTCGAAGGACGTATCGACGACAGCCGAAATTGGGACCTGCGAGCCGACATAGCCCGTCTGGGAAAGCAACTGTTTAGTGATGATTACTATAACGCAGGGGTTGACGCCATCGACTCCGAGAAATTGGCCCAAATGGGTCGACGACTAAAGAGCCGACATGCCGAAGTGCGACAGACGGTTGTGCGTGCCGCTACGGAGGCTTTGGAGGAGATTCGTTGCCGAGGTTTTGAACTCTCGGATTTTGCGGGCAAGTCGCGTAGTTTTGTGGCCTACCTGCCTCGCTGGACTGCTAAGAGCGGAGCGCTGCCGGCACTCAATAAGACGGTACTTTCGGCCATTGACAATACGGACGGATGGGCGGCTAAAACCTCGCCCCGACGAGGAGAGATTCCCCTTTTGGCCGATTACGTCAATGAGCGACTGAAGACCATGAACGAAGGTATGCGCAATTTGACTACGCTTGATATTGTGCTTAAACGTTTCGACGAATTTGTGTTGTTGGCCGACCTGCGCCATAGTTTGGAGGAGATTTGCCGCGACAAAAATATATTGCCCATCTCCAAAACCTCGCGCCTAATAGCTGGACTGATTGAGGACTCCGATGCGCCGTTTATCTATGAGCGCGTGGGCAGTTGGTTCGACTACTACATGATTGACGAGTTCCAGGATACCTCGCACACGCAGTGGGACAACTTCAAACCGTTGGTTGCTGAGGCTATTTCGCGTAGTTCGGCTCAACCGGTGTTGCTTGTGGGCGACGTCAAACAATCTATCTATCGTTGGCGCGGCGGTGATTGGCGAATACTTGCCAATCAGGTGTCGGACCACTTTAGCCAAATTTTGCCCGGAAGCATCGACTTCGAACCCATGGAGTGTAACTACCGAAGCCTTCACCGAATCGTGGAGTTCAATAACGCGCTGACGGGCAGTGTGACCCGGGCCATGGCGGCGAACCTTCGAGCGACACTTTCGCAGGCTGTGGAGGCGGGACAAATCTCGGCCGACGAGGGACACCGACTTGGCGGAATGATTGAACATGCCTACGCTTCATTCGAACAGCAACCCAAGAATCAGGCACGTGGAGGATATGCCACCATTCGAACCTATGACACAGCAGAGGGAGGAACTCCTCCCTTGATTGAGCGAATCATGGAGTTGGAGTTGCAGGGCTATCGTCCGCAAGATATTGCAATTCTCGTGCGCTCGAACAACGACGGCTATCGCGTGGCGCAGATGTTGCTCGATTACAAGAGCCGCAACACCGACTCGAGATTCTGTTTTGATATAGTTACGGGCGAGGCTTTGAGGGTAGACTCTTCGCAGGTGGTGTTGTTTGTGATTGCCTGCTTGAAGTTGTCGCAAAACCTGACTGATGGAATCTCGTTGGCGGTGGCAAATGGTTTTCTCGGCCGAGCCTACGACGCTCCCATGGAGTCGGAACTTGAGGAGTACCTGCATGCGCTGGGGCAAAAATCCCCTGAGGAGGCCTTCGAAAGTCTTGTGATGCGTTACTCGTTGGGCGAATGTTCGGACTCGCTGGCCTACCTGCAAGCCCTTCACCAACAGATTTTGTCGTTCTTGTCGAGTAGCGTTGCCGACATTCCGCTGTTCGTGCGATGGTGGGAGGAGAACGGCTGCAAAGAGTCGCTGGTCATGCCGAGCGGCACGGCGGCAATAACCATCATTACGGTACACAAATCCAAAGGCCTGGAGTACAAGGCTGTGATTGTCCCTTATGCAGATTGGAGCTACTCGGGCGAAGGCGACACCATGTGGCTGCGTAGCGAAGTTGCCGGTGGCGAGAGTGCCTATCCCGTGACACTTGGAAGTGCTTCGGCCGACACGGAATTTGCTCCGATGTACTATAACGAGGTGGTCATGCAGGCTATCGATGCGCTGAATATACTCTATGTTGCCGTTACCCGTGCTGAGTGCGAACTACACGTTATGTTGCCCGCCAAACCGCGCGGAATAGGCAAAATTATCATGGCAGCCGTGGCGGGGATGCAGAGCCTTGAGGAGTCGGGACCCTACTCCTATAATGTGCTTGAGGATGGAACGCTGTGCGTGGACTATGGTGAACCTACCCGTGCCTCAGCACCCTCCGAATCGCAAACCCAAACCATCCACCTCGATAGCTATCCTACTACTGCGGTGTCGGCTAAAATCAAACTCAAATTCCCCACGGCGCGATATGGCGAGGGTGGGGGAACTGTTTCACTGTCGCCGCGTGACATGGGCGTGTTGATGCACCGCGTGTTCCAGAATGCTCGTTCGCGGGAGGAGGTATTGGCTGCAATTCGTCGCTTGAGTGTCGACTCCGTGGTGTCGGCCGAAGAGTGTGAGCGACTCACCCGGAGCGTAGAGAGTGCTTTTGCCGACCCGAGGGTTGAGGATTGGTTCTCCGCGGAGTGGCAGTTGGTGCGTAACGAGAGTGATATCCTGTTGCCGAGCAGCACGGATGTGCGACGTCCCGACCGTGTGATGGTGCGCGAAGGTCGTGCCGTTGTTGTCGACTATAAGTTCGGTCGCCGCAAGGACTCCTCTCACCACACCCAAATCGAGCGTTACATGTCGCTGCTCATTCAGATGGGCTACCCGTCGGTGGAGGGCTACCTGTGGTACGTCACGTTGGGCGAAATCGAGAGGGTATAAAATTAATTGATAGAAAATACGCACCCCAACTGAAAATCAGCTGGGGTGCAGTATTTTAGAATGTTACGTACTTGTAAGTAGAGTAGTCGCTATATACTATACTACCACCATATGATTCTTGCCAATAGGCTCGTATCTTAAAATAGGTTGTTGTACCACTATTGGCAGGGTAGTATACACTTTTAGACGTTGTAGATGCATCATCAATTTGTTCTAAAATGAAATAAGAACCATTGGCTGAAGAACTTGAATAAATCTGGTAACCGGTAGCATTGGAAACCTTGGACCAAGTGAATTTTACGGAGGAACCAGATTTGCTTGCCGAAAAACTTGTAGGTCTTGACAACGGAACTTCGTTGCTGTAACCTATACCCATAGCGGATTTACCAACATCATTTATCGCAATTACACCATATCTGTTAATTCCGGGATGAGTGTTTCTGTCACTATAACTTCTGCTTGATGTAGTGGTTAAAAGTTCAAACTGAGAAGTAGCGGGATTTCGTTTATACACTTCATAACTCTTGGGTGAGCCATAACCAGTACCGGTTGCACAAGACCACGAAAGGCTGATGGTCGAGGAACCACTTGCCGAAACTGTTGGTGTTGCAGGTGCGAACGCTTTGTCATTGCTGACTGCGGAGTATTTTGCATAGCTACTGTAAGCACTTTCTCCAGCGCTATTAACGGCAGTTACTTTGTAGTATGCCGAGTTCCCATTTGTCGGAGCATTGTTGTCTGTATAGAAAGTGTATGTGGTTTCGCCAATTTTGGAATAGTAACCACTTGCAGATGAACTTTTGTATACCTTGTAGGATGTCGCATTGTTCACAGCGTCCCATCTGATGCGAACGTCTGGGATGAAATTGTTGCCCTCATTTTGTACAGTTAATCCCGTGGGTGCTGAGGGTTTTTGTATTGTGCTGCCACCGCCAGTATTATCATTGCCGCCAGTATTCCCACTGCCAGTATTCCCACTGCCCGTGTTGTCTCCTCCGGTATTGTCATTCCCGGTGTTATTCCCGCCAGAACTTGTTTTACCATCTTGTTTAATGGTTATTTGGCAATCATTAAATAGACTTTCACGTTTTTTAAAGTAAATATAAGATACTCTATCCAATGTGCTATCGTTGGCGTTTATGGTTATACACAATGTTGCGTCATTAGTGCCATTTGATATATTAGTGAAAATCCAATCATTGTACAGCATATTATCTTCGACACTGACTTCCCACTCGGTATTGCTGTTTATTGATATATATATGGTTGACGCGTCACTTGAAACATTGTACGTGCTTTGATTGGGTTGGATGAAAAGATATTTAGCATCACTATATGTTTCTGAACCTTCGGAGCAGGATAATGTAGCAATCAAGATAGTTGCAAATAATATAACTTTTAGGTATTTCATAGCTTGAAAATATAAAATTATTAAACGTATTGATTTTGACCAATAGGTCATAATTTGTGAAGTGTAGTTTTTCCTATCTCATAATAATAACCTTCACCAACCAACTCCAAGCAGGTGTATTAAATTAAACAAGAAAGTGTGGAGTTGACTTCCGTTTATCTGTAAGAAGGTTGTGGAAAGACCCGACAATAATAAACGATACAATGCCCCACACTTGTTGATATGTAAGGGTTAGAGCGCAAAAAACACGCCCTAACCTACATACACAAGATAGGTGTTGTCCGTCATCCTTATTGTCTTGAAAACTTCCACATTTTCTTACAAGGATTGCGAAAACACTTTCAGTATGTAATGTCGAACTATTCGTACGACATTACAAAATTAGAAAACTTTTAGCAAAGGAACAACACTTGGGGACATTGTTACTTCGAATTTAATAAGAAAAGTCATTATATGATTGTATTTGAGCTATATATATACATGTCGTTAATCTTATGTGTGATAATAAATATGAAAAAGTGTGATTTTTTTGCTTAAAAGTTTGGAAGTCCCGAAAAAAGTAGTACCTTTGCACTCGCAAACCAAACAAGGGAGCATAGCTCAGTTGGTTTAGAGCATCTGCCTTACAAGCAGAGGGTCAGGGGTTCGACTCCCTTTGCTCCCACACCAAGACGACTTACAGAGATGTAGGTCGTCTTTTTTTGTGTGTATCAGCGCGAGTAGTGCGTGGCTTGCGCCCCGTTCGGTGGCTGTTGAATGTTTGCCCCGATGCGAGCATCGCGCAATCATTCCCCATCCCCCGAGCCTACGGCATTCACTCCTCG
>JAGBFQ010000022.1 GCA_017936385.1 Rikenellaceae bacterium | reverse complement strand
GCATCCCGCAGGGATGTATCGGATGTTTGGGATTGCGACCCGCAAGCTTGTTTGCGAGGGCGTAATCACAAATATACGATAAAATGCCAACGATGGCATTGCCCCATCAACAAAATCACACATACCACATAAAAATTTAGAGAAACGAAGTTTCTCATCCGCCGGTCTGCGGCCGTTTTTTTGGTACTTTTTGAACGTTCAAAAAGTACATATAACCAAAGTGGCTGTTGTGTGCGTCCAAAAAAAACTAATCTTGAGACAGGAGATGTTTGAGTATGGTTTGTTCGTCGATTGTTCGGTAGTTGAATTCCGTGACCACGCTATTGTCGTCGGTGAGCAGGATGACGGGCATTTGGCCGTTGGTGGTGGTCAGGAATTGGCGGAATTCGAGTGTGCGATAGGGGAATGATGGCGAGAGTGTGCGGTTGTAGAAAGCTCGAACCAAGGAGTCGGTGTTGCCCCCGAGGTCGGCGAACCATACGTCGACCAGATGTTCGACGCCGTGCCGACGGGCTATTGACGCAATCTTGGACGAGGCCAACTCGCAATACTTGCACGACGTTGAGTAGAAACAGACCACGCGACGACCCTCGGAGTGGGGCAACGAGTCGTAGTAGCTTTCGTTCAAAACTTTGTCGTAACGCCTGTGCGGATTGATGTTGTCGGGTGGCGAGGCGATGAAGATGGCGAGCGTAACGACTACACTCACAGCCACCCACACCCATTTGCGGAAACCCACGCCCCCGCGTTGGGGTAACATGAAAAGCAGAGCCACGGCCAGTGCTGCGTTTTTGGCCAACGACTGCCACGGTGTCATCTCGACCATCTCGCCCATGCAGTGGCAATTGTCGTTGCGACCTTCGGCTATGGCATAGAGCAAAAAGGCCGAGAAAGCCACAACCGCCCCGAGTGCTGTCCACGTGATGGCGCGGTGGCGAATGTTTGCTATCAGAGCCAGACCAAGCACAGCTTCGAAGGCCACCAGCAGACGGGCCACCCAGAAACTCACGTTGAGCGACAATACTCCGAAACTAAAGATATAAAGCTCCAGATGGTCGAAATCGGAGATTTTGGCCTTGGCCGATAGACAAAACAACACACCCACGGCTATACGAATAACCGTGCGTGCGATATTCAGAGCCACCCCTTTACGGTTGCTGTTAGTCATTGTAGCACTTGTAATCGAGCGCGCTGTCTTGTTCGAGGAACTTCTCGTAGCCGGCGCAAGATTTTGCCACTTTGAGCAACTCTTCGGATTCGATAATGAACTCCTGACGTCCTGCGGTGGGGCTTTTGAAGGTGCAACGGCAACGTGTGCCGTCCTTGCGGCACGAGCTGGCAGTGAGAGCCACGCCCGCGAGCAGTGTAAGTGTAAAGAGTCGTTTCATAGCTATACTTTAACGAGTGTGCGAAGTGGGTTATTATTTCGGGGTGGATTTCCACCCCGAAATTTCTCAACGGACCTCAATTAGTTGTCGGCCTTGCAACGTACGTCGCTGTACTTGCCGGTCAGGCTCTCTTCGTACTCGGCGCAAGTCATATTGGTGCCGGCCAGGTCAACATCTACATCTTCAACTTCGCTTTTGATACCGCCAACATTGATAGTGTAGGTACATTCGCATTTGCCACCCTCTTTGTCGCACGAGGTGGCGGCTATGGCTACTCCGAAGAGTGCCACTAACATCAATTTTTTCATAGTGTTTTTTGTTTTATGAGTTGTTATGGTTGGTTTTTACGGATTGGAATTTCGACGCGCAGACCCTCTGTGGCAGCTATCGTGTTGGCAAACAGCGTGGCAGCCTCGGCTCGCAGGGCCTCGGTATTCTCGTCATAGCGTCCCGAGAAGTGACCGATAATCAGTTGTCCTGCCTCGGCTTCAAGGGCAGCTTTGGCTGCTTGCAGCGTTGTAGAGTGTCCCGTTTGTCGTGCTCGTTTGCGGTCTGCGTCGGCGTAGGTGGCCTCGTGGTACATAAGGTCGACACCTCGAACCAGGTGAGCGGCTTTGGCCGAGTAGGTGGTGTCGCTCAGGTAGGCATAGCTACGCGCGGCGTAGGGGGTATAGGTGAGTTCAGCGTTAGGGATGGTTGTTCCGTCCTCGAGCGTAATATCCTCGCCCCGTTTTGCGGCCACCATTTGCTGAATCGACAATTCGTAGCGTTGCAGCGCGGCGGGTCGCAGGTTCAGCCCCGGGGTCTTTTCGCGGAAGTGGTATCCCGTACAAGGGACTCTGTGGCGCAGGGGTATGCTCCACACCTCCATCACTTTATTTTCGTAGACGGGCAGGTGTTGGGTATGGTCTACCTCATGGCAGATAACCTCGTAGCCGAGTTGCGCATCGAAATATCGGAAGTGCATATCGACAATCTCTTGCAGCGGGTGCGGTCCATAGACATGCAGGGGTGTTTTACGTCCCATCAGTCCCATGGTCGAAATCATCGGGAACAGGCCATAGAAGTGGTCGCCATGCAGGTGTGACACGAACACGTGGTTGATACGCATCGGGTGCAAGCCATATCTCATTAGTTGTGTTTGCACCGCCTCACCGCAGTCTATCAAATAGAACTGCTCATGCACATTAAGCGCATGAGCAGTTTGATAGTGTTTGACATCGGGTTTTGCCGCGCGCGAACCAAGTATGGTAACTTCAAATTTCACGATTCGTTCATTTTGTTATTACTCCTCACTTGTCCACTTCAGGTAGTTTGGCGTTCTTGTTACAGTACGCTTTTGTCGCGCGCCGCCTTGTAAGCCCTCCTTCAGATGCAGCGAGAATTACTCCTCAGCCTCGAGTTTAGCTTTCAGCTCAGCCAGACCGGTGATGTCACCGAGAGTGGTTTTCTCGATTTGAGCGTTGATTTTCTTAACTGCATTTTGAGCCTCGTTGGCAGCAGCAGCTTTCTCAGCACGCTCAGCTTTTTCCTCAGCACGTTTAGCCTCCTCGAACAGACGAGTGTGCGACAGAGTGATGCGTTTGGTGGTTTTCGAGAACTCGGTCACCTTGAATTGGAGTTTCTCACCGGCTTTAGCAGTGGTTCCGTCCTCTTTTACGAGTTGTTTTGCGGGAGCGAAGCCCTCGATGTTCTCGCCCAAAACTACAATAGCACCTTTGTCGGTCAGCTCAACGATGGTACCCTCGTGAACCGAGTCAACAGCGAACTCAGCCTCGAAACCATCCCAGGGGTTCTCCTCGAGTTGTTTGTGACCCAGGCTCAGGCGACGGTTCTCTTTGTCGATTTCGAGAACAACAACCTCAATCGAGGTGCCGATTTGAGTGAACTCCGAGGGGTGTTTGATTTTCTTGGTCCAGCTCAGGTCCGAGATGTGAATCAGACCGTCGATACCCTCCTCGATTTCAACGAATACGCCGAAGTTGGTGAAGTTACGAACGTTAGCGCTGTGTTTGCTACCTACGGGGTATTTAGCCTCGATGTTCTCCCAGGGGTCGGTCGAGAGTTGTTTGGTACCCAGGCTCATGCGACGCTCCTCGTAGTCGATGGTCAGGATAACAGCCTCAACCTCGTCACCTACTTTCATGAAGTCTTGAGCCGAGCGGAGGTGTTGGCTCCAGCTCATCTCCGATACGTGAATCAGACCCTCAACGCCGGGAGCAACCTCCACGAATGCGCCGTAGTCAGCCATCACAACAACTTTACCTTTCACCTTGTCACCAACTTTGAGGTCTTGGTTGAGAGCCTCCCAGGGGTGAGCGGTGAGTTGTTTCAGACCCAGAGCGATGCGTTTTTTAGCGTCGTCGAAGTCAAGGATAACAACGTTGATTTTTTGGTCGAGTTCAACAATCTCCTCGGGTTTGGTTACGCGACCCCAGCTCAGGTCGGTGATGTGAATCAGACCGTCTACGCCGCCCAGGTCGATGAATACGCCATAGGGAGTGATGTTTTTAACGGTACCCTCGAGGATTTGACCTTTTTCGAGTTTCGAGATAATCTCTTTCTTTTGTTGCTCGAGTTCAGCCTCGATGAGAGCTTTGTGCGAAACCACAACGTTGCGGTACTCTTGGTTGATTTTAACAACCTTGAACTCCATGGTTTTGTCTACGTAGATATCGTAGTCGCGGATGGGTTTAACGTCGATTTGCGAACCGGGCAGGAAGGCCTCGATGCCGAATACGTCGACAATCATACCACCTTTGGTGCGGCATTTGATGTAACCCTTGATGATTTGGTCCTCGTCCATAGCTTTGTTAACCAAATCCCAGCTCTTGAGTTGACGTGCTTTTTTGTGCGACAGTGCGAGTTGACCTTTTTTGTCCTCTGCGCTCTCAACGTACACTTCAACCTTCTCGCCGATAGCCAGCTCGGGGTTGTAGCGGAACTCGGTTACGGGGATGATACCCTCGCTCTTGTAGCCGATGTTAACGACAACTTCGCGTTTGGTGATGCCGGTAACGGTACCCTCAACTACCTCGCCGGGGAGGATGTTCGACAGCGACTCATCGTACTTTGCGGTGATGTCTTCTTTGCTGCTTTGGCCGTACAGACCGGTTTCGTTTTCGAATGCATTCCAATCGAAGTTCTCGTTGGACACTTGGATGTTTTTGTTCTCCATTGCGGAAAAAATTGTGCGATACAATCGCTCGTTAAATGATTAATAAATTAGTTTTCAATTACTTCCGCGCTTTGGGACTCCATTGTACAATGGTTGCCCGTGCGCGAAAATGCCCGCAAATATACTACTTTTTTTTCAATCCCCAATTTTTTGGCGTATTAATTCGTAAGTTTGGTACTCCGTAGGTTTGTGATAAACAGTCTTTTGGAGGTCGGCTGAGGGGTTGGAAGAGAGGTCGAGAGAGAGGTCAAGAGAGAGGTCGAGAGAGAGGTCGAGAGAGTTGGTCGCGTTGCCCATTTTTGCTCTTTACATCGTGCAAAAACAAAGGGGAAATACAAAAAAAACGGGAAATAAGTGTGTGTAGGGCTGTTTTTCTTTGAGAAAAAACGAAAAATATATACCTTTGCGAGTGGCAAATAATTTTTTCTAACCAATAAATTTTTATTCACCATTATGCTTAAACGTATTTCTAAGGCGCTTCTCGGTATCGTGCTGTGCTGCGCCGCTGCAAACGTTTCGGCCGGCCCGAGAGTCGTTTTCATGGGTGACTCTATCTTCCAAGGCTGGAACGAAAAAGTTTCAACGTTCTTTACGGACAACAACTTCCTCAACAAGGGTATCAGTGGTCACACCACCGCCGATATGTTGTTGCGCTACAACGGTGATGTCGTAAATTCGGGTGCCTCGGCCGTAGTTAT
Organism: Rikenellaceae bacterium; assembly: GCA_017936385.1. GTDB lineage: Bacteria > Bacteroidota > Bacteroidia > Bacteroidales > Rikenellaceae > UBA940. Next base: position 100,108 of record JAGBFQ010000022.1, on the reverse strand, counting down.
CATGGCCGGTATCAACGACATCGCTCAAAACGATGGTTCGTTGCGTCCCGTTGACGACATCGCTATGAACATCGCTTCGATGGCCAAAGCCAGCGCAGATGCAGGTCAAAAGGTTATCTTGTGCAGCATTCTGCCTTCGTCGAACCTCTGGGGCCGCACCGAAAACCCCGAGAACTATGTTAGCCGTCTGAATGACATGATTCAAGAAATCGTGCTCGAGAACAACTACGCGTTCTGCGACTTCTACTCGGCATTCGTTATGGCTGACGGTACTCTGGACTACGACCTGCTGCTCGAAAGCGAGGTTGAGGGTGCTATGAACGGCGGTACCAACTGCCACCCCAGCTACAAGGGCTACCTTGTAATGGCCGAGGCGTTGATGCCCATCATAAATGAGGTTGTTCCCGCAGCAGCCGAATAATTGCCGCATGTTTAACACATTAAAGAAAGACAAAGTATGAAAAAATATATGCTTATGTTTGCGGCGACCCTCGCTTTGGGTATGGCTGCTTGTACTACGGTCGATGAACCTAAAGATGACCCCAAACTCTCGACCACCGCTACCGATATGGTTGCCCCCAGCGCAGCTGAGTGGGAGACAACCTTTGAAGTGACTGCTAATGCTATGTGGAACGCTTCGGATGACGCTGATTGGTTGTATGTTACTCCCGATGCAGGTACTGCCGATGCTACTGTTACTATTGTTGTAGATGCCAACACCACTTACGACGAGCGTACCGCTACCGTAACTTTGGCTATGGCCGGTGTTGAACCTATCACCTTCACCGTAAAACAACCTGCTGCTAAGGGTGTTAACATCGCTGGCGAGTTGGCTCAAACCATCGGTGCCGAGGGTGGTAACATCGACATCAAGGTTATGGCAAACGTTGCTTATACTATTTCTGTATCTGACGACGCTACTGAGTGGCTGACTGTTGAGGAGGCTACCCGTGCATTGGAGGAGAAAAACTTCACCATCAAAGTTGCCGCCAACGAGGGCTACGACGAGCGTGTGGGTAAAGTGACCGTAATCAGCGAACTTGGTTCGGACGAAATCACCGTAACTCAAGCCGAGGCTAACGCAGTTATCGTAGGCACTGAGCCCGTTGAGGTTACTGCCGAGGGTGGCGAAATCAGCATCCTTGTGAAATCGAACGTTGAGTACACCGTAACCATCCCCGAGGAGTGCACTTGGATTACCCGTCCCAGCACCCGCGCTCTGAAAGAGACAGAGGAGAAATTCGTGGTTGCTGCTAACGAGGAGGCTGACCCCCGTGAGGCTACTCTGACTTTCACTTCGGAGCTTGGCTCGGATGAGGTTGTTGTAAAACAAGCCGGCAACGAGAACGCTGCTGTAAACATCCCCGACGAGTACTTCAAGAAGTTCCTGCTCAACCGCTACGATGAGAATAAAGACAAGGAGCTGACCAAAGCCGAGTTGGCTGCTATCACCGAGCTGGAAATGTGGAGTACCAATAAAGATATGTATGTTGTGCCTCTGCGTGGTCTGGCTGACCTGACCGGTATCGAGTTCATGGTTAACCTCGAGAAACTCGACATCCGTAACTCGATTAACGTAAAAACTTTGGACGTTACCAAAAACGCCAAACTGACCGAGCTGTTGGTTCAAGGTACCGCTATCACTTCGCTCGACCTGTCGGGCAACCCCGAGCTGAAAGTTCTGAATGTTAACGACACCAAAGTTGCTGCTTTGGACGTTACCAAGAACACCAAACTCGAAAAACTCTATGTTGGTAACACCCCCGTTACCGCTCTTGACCTGAGCGCCAACACTGCACTGCGCGTGCTGAATGCCGGTTACTCGAACATCGAGTCGATTGACCTGTCGAAGAACACCGCTCTGGAGCAAGTTTACCTGCCCGGTAACAAGCTGACCGCTCTGGACGTTACCGCTCTGAAATCGCTGAAAGCCATCAACGTTGAGATGAATAAACTCACCTCGCTCGACTTGTCGAAGAATACCGAACTGAAAGCTATGAACGCTGGCCGCAACGCGCTGACCTCGATTAACGCTACCGGCTTGGCAGGTCTGAAATATCTGACCATCAGCAACAACCCCGAGTTGGCAAGTGTATCGCTCAGCGGTCTGTCGAATCTGGTAGGTCTGTATGCAGGTTGGACCGGTCTGACCTCGGTTGACATCGCTGCCAACACCAAATTGGCTGTTGTAAGTGTTAATGACACCAAACTGACCTCGATTTCGACTGCTGCCAACGCTGCTCTGCGCGGTCTGCGTATCGACGGTTCGCAAATGGCTTCGTACGACGTTTCGGGCAACCAATCGCTCAAATACCTCTACGCTATGGCTACTCCTTCGCTCAAAACCATCAAGGTTTGGGATGAGTTCAACAAGCTGGTTCCCGTTTCTACCTTCTACAAAGACGAGACTACCGAGTGGGAGGGTGGTTACCTGCCCGAGACCGCACAAGGTATCAACCTTAGCGAGAATGGTAATGCTAACTGCTACATTGTAAATGCTCCCGCAACTATTTACCACTTCGACGCTACCGTTAAAGGTCATGGTAGAACCGGTCAGGTTCAACGTAACCGCTACGCTGACCCCATCTACATGGAGTTCGTTGAGGGTGGCGCAGGTGAAGGCCAAACCAGCGTTACTCTGGAGCCCAAAGGCGCTAAACTCGTTAGCTACCAACCTTATATTCTGAAGGAGCGTGAGTATGTAACTGCTTGCCCCATCAAACCCGAGTCGATTCAATTCTATGGCGATGGTAAGATTGAGTTCGAAACCGCTGATACTTTCGTTCCCGGTAACGTTGTTATCGCAGCAACCGACGAACAAGGCGAGATTATCTGGAGCTGGCACATTTGGTGTGCCGAGGGTTACGACCCCGATTTGACCAAGAAGAAATTCGGTACTTCGGCAACCACCGGTTACATTCTCGACCGTAACATTGGTGCTTCGATAGCCGACCCCGAAGAGTGGGATGCATGGGGTGCTTCGCAAGCATCGGGTGTTCAATTCCAATGGGGACGTAAAGATATGTTCTCGGGTCCCATCGATATGCACTCGAGCGACGGTAACCGTGGTGGCGTAGGTCACGCTGTTATGGATGCTGATGGCAACCTGATTTATGGTTCGAACGGTCCTGGTGGTCAAGGCGAAAATGGAGGTTATGCTTATCCTTCGGGCAGCGACAAGGGCTGTATCGTAATGGCTGACTTGGGCGAGGGTCATACCTTCGAGCAAGCAATTGAGTACACCATTAAGAACCCCGAGAAGATTGCTCACCGTTATGGTCGTGGTAGTACCGGTGGTGGTACCTGGTGGGGTAATCGTGCTGCTGTAAGTGAGGGTGGTTCGGACCTGTACGCTTGGGGTAACCCCAACGCTTGGACCGGTGCTGTTGTTAAGACTATCTATGACCCGTGTCCTGCAGGTTGGATGGTTCCTCCCGTAACATTTGGTTTCCGTATGGCCGAAAATTGTACTGTTACCGCCAAGACCTATGGTTGGATAATCAACGACGGTGGTGATGACGTTTACATTCCTCTGTCGGGTTCGCGTTGGGCAGACGTATCGAAGTTCTTCGATGTTAAACAATGTGCAACCGGTTGGATGTCGGCAGCAGGTGATGCAGACCACCAAAGTGGAGCCGGTTACTCGATTATCAACGACGGTGCTGATGGAGCTCCTGTGGTTCACACCATCAACCACGAGCAAAACTCGGCAACCTATGAGGGTGGTCAACCTCTGAAATGGGGTGTATTGTGCCGTCCCGTACGTTGCGTAATGGAGGGCTGGGAGTAATCCTTTAGTCTGACTGCCGAAGAGAAGTTTTCTCTTCGTAAATAGAAAACCGGTGTTGTCCATCGTGGACAACACCGGTTTTTGTTGTGCTGTTGTTTAACCGTCGAGAGAAGTACTACCCCTCTACAACTCGAATTTGCTTTTGTGTGGAAATTTGTGGTTCAAGAAGTCGGACATGCGGCGACGGTCGTCGTCGGTTGCGCCTTCGCCGTCGTTCATACAGAACATCAGCGGGTTGTACTTGCGGAACACAGCGTCGTAGTCGGAACACTGAACCGGAATGCAACGCGAGTCCGTGTGATAGCAACCTTGCAACCAACTTTTGAGGTGTTCGCGTAGGCCCTTCACACCGTTGTAGCGACCAACCTTGCGGAGAACTCCCCGACCCGTAGCCAGAGCGTAGTAGCTCATGAAACTGCGATGCATATCGTCGTCGTGGCGGAAACGGTGAAGAGTTGTTTGTGCCCAAGCCTGGTCGGCGATTTCTATGCAGTGGGCGAAGTCGCTGCGACGATAGGCGTCGATGTTGTGGTGGGGTGCAAAATGTATCTTGCGGTCGCACATTGTGGCAACTTTGTCTTGCATGTGATGCAACATGATGGAGTAGTTGTCGCCTCGGTGCAGAGCCTTGCGACGGTTGAAACGGCTTCCATTCAGACGGATTATGGGTCGTCCTTCGGCGGTGAAGAATGTCGCGGGGGTTACGGGTGCGGCCAGCAACATGTCGTCGTTGCTGAAAAGGAAATGTTCGCTCAAACCCTCGATGCGATGGATACAACTCTCGATGGCTGTGCTGTTGTAGTTGGGCAGAGCCTCCGAAGGAAGTATTTCCGAGTGGTCGACGATTTGGATTTTGGGGTGGTTGCGGTTGAGCCACGCGGGGCATTGGCCGTCTGTGACGATAAATATGCGGCGAATCCACGGCGCATACATCTCGACCGAGCGCAACGAGTAACGCAACTCTTGGTTGTCGACCCAACGGGCTTCGACACGTCCCTGACTCGCGAAGTCGCCACCGATGTTCATATAGCGATTACGTTTGGCTCTCCACTCGGGGTCGTTGCCGTCCACCCACAGGTAGACGATGTCGATGGGGAAATTGTATTTGTTTGCAGTTTCGGTCATAGTGGATGCTTATTTGTTGGTGTTCCATCTCCACACGGGCAGGGCGTCGAACAGGCGCAGGGTGCGATATCCGTCACGCTCCTTGATTTTCCACAAGCACACGCCGCCTACGCTCAGGTGACGAACGGTGAGTGTGCGGTGATGTGTGGGGATAGCAATGCCACGTGTCGCGGTGTAATCGGCCATGGCACGATGGGCGTTGTATTTTTGAAGTTGTTTGGCCGCGGTTTGGCGCGATTTGACAGTCGAGGTTGGGTTGAGAACGTAGCGATAGGCCACCTTGGGAACGGTCACCAAACGGCCGCTCTCGCACAGCGCGCGCGTTACGAACATCACATCCTCGAACTGCACCCCCTCGGCAAAGCGCAAACCCACGCGTTCCAACATCTCGCGGCGGTAGAGCTTGTTGACGGGGTGGAAGTCGGGTGGGCAGTTACACACGCGCATCTTCTGCTCGGCGCTCTCGGCCACCTCCTCGCGGGTGTAGGCCGCTACCACACGGTTGTGCGTACGCTTCTCTTTGATTATTCCGCACACGGCAATGTCGGCCGAATGTTGCACGGCCGTGGTATAAAGTCTTTCGAAGTAATCGGCAGGGATGTAGTCGTCGCTGTCGACCATACCTATATATTCTCCCGTAGCCACAGCCATAGCTGCATTGCGAGCCTTGCCCTGACGGCCGTTAGATTGGCGTATTACGCGGATTCTCGGGTCACGCGCGGCCCACTCGTCCAGCACCTCGGCCGAGCGGTCGGTCGAACCGTCGTCCACGCAGATGACCTCCACCTCGCGCAGGCTTTGAGCCACCACGCTCTCCAAGCAGCGGGGCAACAACTCAGCGGTGTTGTACACGGGGATGATTATGCTCACTTTGGGATTCATAGGCGGCAGATTACATTTCGGCTCCGAACTCCATCAAGAAGGTCTTGATGAAAGCATCCAAATCGCCATCCAGCACACTCTCAATATCGCTTGTCTGGTGACCCGTGCGGTGGTCCTTGATTCGGCGGTCGTCCAATACATAACTACGGATTTGCGAGCCCCATTCGATTTTCTTTTTGCTCTTTTCCAACTCGTTGCGTGCGGCCATCTTGCGGTCCAACTCCATACGATAGAGGCGCGAACGCAGGATTCTGAGGGCGTTCTCGCGGTTCTTGGGTTGGTCGCGTGTTTCGGTATTCTCGATGAGAATCTCTTGCTCGGCACCCGTGTCGGGGTCGGTGTAGCGGTAGCGCAGGCGCACACCCGACTCTACCTTATTGACGTTCTGACCTCCCGCGCCACTGCTGCGGAACGTATCCCACGATATGCGACTCTTGTCGATGGTGATTTCGATGTCGTCGTCCACGGCGGGCGACACAAATACCGAAGCAAAGGTGGTTTGACGCTTGTTGCCCGCATTGAACGGCGAGGGGCGCACCAAACGGTGAACTCCCGTCTCGCCTTTGAGCAGACCATAAGCCAAATCACCATCAATCTCAAGCGTGGCCGACTTAACGCCCACCTCGTCACCTGCTTGGTAATCCAGAACTTTCAGTTTAAAACCTTGACGTTCGGCCCAGCGTGTGTACATGCGCAACAGCATACTCGCCCAATCCAGCGACTCGGTACCTCCTGCGCCCGAATTGATGTCCATAATGGCGCCCAAGCGGTCCTCCTCGCCACGCAACATATTACGCATTTCGAGTTCCTCGATAGCCCCGAGCAGCGCTGCAAAAGCCTCGTCCAACTCGCTTTCGTCCATAGCACCGCCACGGACAAACTCGGGCATCAACTCCACATCGGCACCCTGCGCCGTCAGTGCATCATAGGCCGTAACCCAACTCTTGATGGCCGAAGTTTCGCGCAGGTGTCGCTCGGCTGCCGAGGGGTTATCCCAAAAATCCGAAGCAAGGCTCGCCTGCTCCATCTGGTTTAGTTGTTGACGTTTGCCGTCAATGTCAAAGATACCTCCTCAACGCATCAATGCGTCTTATAGCATCCTTAAGTTGTTCTGTCGTTACCATATTAAATTCACAATTCACAATTCACAATTCACACTTGGAGAGTTGTAATGTTCATTGTATATTCAATGAATCAATGATGACTCGTCTCCGAGGTTTATTTAACTATCGCACATACCCCCATTGGGGTGTGTGCGATAGTTATACCCCCGGTCTGCGGGTCGTTTTTGGTTCTTTTGTCGATACAAAAGAACAATATACTATTCAATTTCCCAATCGCAGCCGTCTTTGCGGTCTTTGACGCGGATTCCGATAGCGGTCAGTCGGTCGCGTATCTCGTCGCTCAGAGCCCAATTCTTTTCGGCTTTGGCTTTGGTGCGCATTTCGAGCAACATCTCCACCAGGGGAGCAACCTTGTCATTGCCTGCTGCCGAGGTGCTCTTCTCGTCGCGCAGTCCAAGCACGTCGAACACGATAACCTTCACCATACGACGCAACTCTGCCAAGTCGGCCTCCGAGATGGTTTGTGCGCCGTCGTTGATTTGGTTGATGATGCGTACCCAGTCGAATAGCACCGAAATCACGATGGGCGAGTTCAGGTCGTCGTTCATAGCCTCGGTGTAGCGGCTCCATAGGTCGTTGATGTCTACCGAACTTGTGGCCGAAGCCTTCAATTTGCCGAGGGTTTCGACGCCCTTCATCAGACGGTCCAAACCTTTGGCTGCGGCTTGCAGAGCCTCGTTGCTGAAATCGAGCGTCGAGCGATATTGCGCCTGCAACACAAAGAAACGAATGGTCATCGGGGTGTAGGCTTGTTCCAAAAGTTTGTGCGAACCCGTAAACAGCTCCTCCAAGGTGATGAAGTTGCCTAACGATTTACCCATCTTCTGACCATTGATGGTAATCATATTGTTGTGCACCCAATAGTGTGCCGAGTCGCAACCGTAAGCTGCGGTGCTCTGTGCAATCTCGCACTCGTGGTGGGGGAACATCAGGTCCATGCCGCCACCGTGGATGTCGAACTTCTCACCCAAGTATTTGGTGCTCATTGCAGTACACTCCATGTGCCAGCCGGGGAAACCGTCGCTCCACGGCGAGGGCCAACGCATGATGTGCTCGGGCGAGGCCTTCTTCCACAGGGCGAAGTCGTAGGAGTGCTGTTTGTCGCTCTGACCGTCGAGCGTGCGCGTGTTGGTCAGAATATCATCGAGGTTACGACCCGACAACTTGCCGTAGTGGTGGCTGGCGTTGTACTTCTCGACATCGAAGTAAATCGAGCCGTTGGATTCGTATGCAAAACCTGCGTCCAGAATCTTCTGTACCAACTCAATCTGCTCGATTATGTGTCCCGAAGCGTGCGGCTCAATCGAGGGAGTCAGCACTCCGAGCTGTGCCATAGCGGCGTGATAACGCTCGGTGTAGTAGTGTGCAACCTCCATCGGTTCCAACTTCTCGAGTCGTGCCTTTTTGCTGATTTTGTCCTCACCCTCGTCGGCGTCGTGTTCGAGGTGACCCACGTCGGTGATGTTGCGGACGTAGCGCACCTTGTAGCCAAGCGATTTGAGGTAGCGGAACAGCAGGTCGAACGTAACGGCCGGACGGGCGTGACCAAGTGCGGGTCGCCATAAACGGTGGGTCCACAAACGTACATACCCACGTGAGGCGGGTTGTAGGGTACGAACTCCTCTTTGCGTCGGCTCATTGTGTTATAGAGCATCAATTTGGTTTCCATATCTATATATAATATTTGTACAATCTAAATTTTTGGTAAAGGTACGATATTTTCGTGTGAAAGTTACACCCTCACGGCAAATTTACAAAATCCGTTTCAATTTTTCAATCTTTCGAGCCCGTCACCCACAAAAAAGCCGCCCAAACCTTTCGGTCGGACGGCTTCGTGCTTCAAGATGTGCGGCCTGAAAACCGCGCGCTACTACTTGTTGTTGTAAGCGTACATCTTTTGAATCAGCATGATAACTTTGTTCGAGTAACCCCACTCATTGTCATACCAAGCAACGAGTTTTACGAAGTTGTCGTTCAAAGCGATACCTGCTTTTGCATCGAAAATCGAGGTGTTAGCGTCGCCGGTGAAGTCGGTCGAAACAACGTCGTCCTCAGTGTACTCGATGATACCTTTGAACTCGTTCTCCGAAGCAGCTTTCATAGCGGCTTTAATCTCCTCATAGGTAGCGCCTTTCTCCAGACGGCAGGTCAGGTCAACAACCGAAACGTCCAGGGTAGGAACGCGGAATGCCATACCGGTCAATTTGCCGTTCAAAGCGGGGATTACTTTACCTACTGCTTTTGCAGCACCGGTGCTCGAAGGGATGATGTTACCGCCAGCAGCACGGCCACCACGCCAGTCTTTCATCGAAGGACCGTCTACGGTCTTTTGAGTTGCGGTGGTAGCGTGAACGGTGGTCATAAGACCCTCGATGATACCGAATTTGTCGTTGATAACTTTAGCCAGAGGAGCCAAGCAGTTGGTGGTGCACGATGCGTTCGAAACGATGGTTTGGCCAGCGTAGGTGTCGGTGTTTACACCGCATACGAACATGGGGGTGTCATCTTTCGAAGGAGCCGACATAACAACGTATTTAGCACCAGCTGCGATGTGAGCCTCAGCTTTCTCTTTGGTCAAGAACAGACCGGTCGACTCAACTACGTACTCAGCGCCTACCTCGTTCCATTTCAGGTCAGCGGGGTTTTTCTCAGCGGTTACGCGGATAGCGTTGCCGTTAACTACGAGTTTACCGTCCTCTACAGCTACGGTGCCATTGAAACGACCGTGAACCGAGTCGTATTTCAGCATGTAAGCCATGTACTCAACGGGTACCAAGTCGTTGATACCTACTACCTCAATGGTGTCTGCGTTGTTGCAAGCAGCACGGAATACCAAACGGCCGATACGTCCGAAACCGTTGATACCAATTTTAATTTTCGACATAATTTTACCTAAATATTTAGTGTTAAACTTCTTGTGTTATCTATCTAACAGTCAATTTTGGTGCAAAAGTAATGAATTTATTGGACTTAACCAAATAAAATACACCTTTTTAAATATTTTTATAATTTACACCTGTTTCTATTTCGAATTCACGGCGCATTACCCCCGAATGACGAGGGTAATGAACGGCTCGTGAGTTGGTTACTTGGCTATCACAATCTCGGGTGAACTACCTTCATGGTTGACAATCGAGGAGTTCTTTCCCTCGGGCAGGATGATTTTTTTAATAGTGGGGCTGTCCTTGACATTAATCGAGCCGATGCTTACGCACTCCGTCAGGTCAATCTCAATCCACTTGTTGGTGTGGGCGTAGAAGTTGTTGAGTGCAACGCAACCCTTCAGATTGATGCTTTGCAGTTGACCACGTTGACAATAGATTGTGGTTAACGACGAGAGGCCGCTCAAATCAAGTGATGTGAAAGCGCAACTGCGACACATGATACTGCTCAAAGCCTTACAACCGGTGAGTTTCATTTCGGTCAGTTCGGCGTTATCGTAACAGTCGAGCGACAGGAGTCCCGTACAGCCCGTCAGGTCGAGCGATTTCAAGCCGATATTGATGATGGACAGTGAGTTGAGGCCTTTGTTGTTCTTGGCCGACAGGTGCGAAATGCGTCCCGTTGTGAAGCTAGGCAACTTGGTAAGGCCGTCCAGAATCAGCGTGCCGATGTTGGCATTCGAGAAGTCGGCGGTGTTCAAATCCCTGCAACCCGACAGGTCGAGTTTTGTTACGTTGACGCTTTGAGCCGTTAGGGTTTGCAGCGTGGCGTTTTTCGACAGGTTGATGGACGTAAAGGCATTGCCGCTGATGTTAAGACTGGTAAGTTTGGTGCACGTCTCAAGATTGAGCACGGTGATGTTGTTGTTTGAGCAGTCGAGCGACACCAGGTTGTCGAACATCTCGATGCCGGCCAGCGACGAAACATTGATGCCCGGGAACGACAGTTCGGTTACGGCCGACAGTTCGCCGCGAGTGAGCAATTTGTCATCGTTCGAGTCGTAATTCTTAATCAGGAATTCGAGCAGTCGCTTGTCGGTGAAGGATTCGTTCACGCTTTCGGACTTCTTCCATGTGTCCGAAACCACAATCTGTGGCAGTTCCTTAACGGTAGAGCGTTTCAATTCGATTTCGCCCGAGGTGAATTGTGCTTTACCGCCGCTTGTCATCACATCAACGGTCAGTGTGATAGGCTTGTTCTCGTCGGTGGGGCGTACCACGGCGTAGACCGTAACCGGTGATGAGAGTGACGGACGGGCCTTTTTGAAAGTCAGGTTGACGTAATCTTTCGGAACCGTGAAGTTTACTCTATTTGCCGCATCTCGCATGTCAACGCTGAAAGTACCGCTCAGAGTGTTGCCCGGCGACGAGATTCTCACCGACGAGACGTTCTCGGTGGCAAGTGCTTTTTGGGCGCCATCCTTAAGTGTCAGACGAACGACCGTAAACAAGTGGCTGTCTGCCGAGAAGTTGAACTTCAGTCCGGTCATCTCCTTGTCCTCGGTATAGGCTGCTGTCAGCGGGTCCGAAATCATGAAGTCGGCTGCGCCATCAAACTCCGCACTTTGTTCCGAGGGCAGCAGGGCGGTGATTGTAAAGCCGTTGTTGTATTCGGAGTAGGGATAGTATGCGCGGAAGGTGGTTGTCGATGCTGCTTTGCCCGTGTAGGCAAAACTGCCGATGAATCCTCCCGAATTCGAACGGTTGAACGGACGGTTCGATTGAATGTTGTCGACATACACGCCCATCACATCGCTTTCGCTCCAGCTCAGAGAGTTGTCGTTTGCAATGGTGGTTCGGGTATTGGGACACACGGCCTCGACATTGACGCGGAACGTTCCCTCGGGCTGTACATCGTACATTTCGTCATTGTTGTACGCGGTGGTCAACGCGGCTACCGCGGCAAGTGCTATATATTTCAGATTTTTCATATCTCGTTCGTGTTGTGAGTGTGTTAGTTCCAGAAGTCCTCTTTGTCTTTATCCGAGTTGTCGCCGGGCAACGGTTTGATAGTTGCGTCGGCTTCGGCGTTGGCCCAATCTCTGAAGCGGGTATCGAGCCAATCCAGACGTGATTTGAGTACCTCGCGCATACGTTGAATGGCCTCGGTAGATGTGAGAGTTTCGTCGCCATTCTCGCGGCGGCCATCGTCAATCAGGTTTTGATGGTGAATGGCCCAGTTGGCTTCGGCCGATTTGAGCAGATATTGTTCCTGTTCGTCGATGTAGCGACTTTGGACGTCATAGAAGTGTGACTTATACATATCCCAGTGGGCTTTGACCGTGGCCTTGAATTCGGGGCAATCCCACAAGAACGGAATCCATGCGGCGGTATTGTTGACCCATTGATTCTGGGTGGTACGGATAAACGACAGGAAGTCGAAGTCCCACAGCGGGCCGCCATAGAATTTCGTATCGCCGTGTTTCTTGTACATGTAGTAGCTGTAGGGGCCACGGGCAGGCTCGGGTGTTGCGGTGATTTCGTAAATCAGCCATTGGTCGATAATGGTGCCGAGGTCGATATATGTCGACAATGCCTCGCTCCAATCTCCTCCATTGTTGCAGATAGCCTCTTCGGCCTTACGGAAGTGGTTCTCGATGTAACGGAATTGCTGGTCGTTGCCATCCTCGATGGAGGGGATTTTGACGTGAACCACGCTCTTGCTCGACGGATTGTAGATGGTGCCGGTCATGTACTTCGAGTTGAAGGTGTAGGTGTCGGCGTCGCCGTAGCGGTCCATCTCCAACACGTAGCCACCCGTGATGGCTTCACCTTGGACATCGTCTTTATGCATTTCACGGATATCGAGTCGGTCGTTGTCGATTCGGATTTGTTCGCTGAGCAGGTATGTTCCGCGGTGGGTTCCGTTCTTGACGAGTTCCACTTGTACGCAGCGAGGAATCCATTCCAATTCGGTCACGCGGCCGAGCTCCATGGCTACTTGGTTACGCAGCAGGGTTTTGTCGCGGTAGTTGCTAATCAGGCACCAGCGTTTGTGTTTGGGCATGCCGCACAGTTCGGCTTTCTCCTCGAGTTTCATGTTGTAGGAGCGTTTCTTGAGGAAAGTGCTCCACGACGAGTTGCCGCGACCCTTTACTTGGAGTGCGGTTTCGGGGATGCTTTCGAAATCAAGACCTCCGTCCAAGCGGTAGGTTGCTCCCTCCCAATACTCCTTCGAGGCTATTTCGCCGCCGCTGTTGGTGTTGATATACAGAATGGGCAGACCTGTGAAGTGACGTACGGCTACGGTGTAGACGCGTTCTTCTCCATTCTCGGCCACCACCGTGTATCGGATTCGTTTGGTGAAGTTTTGTTTGGATTTGCCGCTCTCTTGTCGCATGTTGCCGATGTAGACATGGGCGCGGTTGCTGCACGAGAAGCTGGGAACCAGCGAACTCATCTCGACGCCCAGGTCGGGGATAAGTCCCACGATGGAGTCGCCCACGATGGTGAGTTCGACATCCTTGCTAAGTCCCGGATTGGCGCTTCGTGTAAAGCGGAATGAGGTGATGTTGCAACCCGACGAAGGCAGCGTGCCATCCTGACTGATGGTGATGACGAATGTGGAGTCGATGCTCGGTGCGGTGATTGTCACAAATCCTTCGCGCAAGGCGGTGTAGTTCTCGCCCACGTAGATTTCGAAATCTTTGGTATTGTTGGGGTCGGCTGTACCCTCGGTTGCCGAGAGTCGAATCCACGGCTCGGAGCTTTGGATGGTGTAGTCGACGTTGCTCAATACCGAGAAACTCAGAGTATCGCCTGCAATGGGCGACTCGTGCTCTTTAGGTGCGGTTACCATCCAATCGCTGTGTCCGGATTGTGTTACGCGCAGGGTGTCGGCCGTGTCGAATTCGCCACGGAAGTACATTTCGGCCGAGCGGCTCTCGGTCGAAGTGTTGCGTGCCACCACAATCTCCAGCGAAGTTTCGCCCTTGTCGCCTTGAACGGGACGGAGCGTAATCCATTCGGGTGCACCCTCGATACTCCACTCGCGGTCCGAAACCACTTGTGTAGTGAATGTTCCGCCCAGGTGGTCGGCCTCGAATTCGGTTTGCAGTGCCGTCACGTCCATGTAGCTACGTTGGGTGATGGTTATGCTTCGACGAATTTGCGCCGGTGAGTCGAAAGTCAGCATCGTGGTGCGTGTTTCACCCTCGTTGTTGGCTGCAAGTTGAATCTCGATGGTGGTTCGTCCCTCGCCCGCAGCGTCGGGGGTCACGCGGCACCAATAGGTGAGTCCTTCGATAGCCCATTCGCAGTCGGCTGTAACGGTAGCCGTAACGATGGTGTCGGCCGGGCTGAGTACAAACTCCTCAGGCGAGGCCAATACTCGGAAAACATTGGGGTCGATGGGTGTTTGAACGGTATCCCTATCACCACCATTGTCCGGTTCGGGTTCGACTGCGGGGGGGGTACATCCGCCCATCATTGCGGCAAAGCCGACCAGCATAGTCAGCATCGCCAAAAGTTGTGTCTTAAGCTGTTTCATTATGTTCGTTTCTACTATTTTACCTGTTAAATCGGGGCAAACCCATTCCAACTTACAAAGGTAATAGTTTTTTTGTGGATTTCGCGCGCGTGTGCCATATTTTTAAATAAATTAGGGGGTGACTTGGAGAGTTTCGGAAAATGCGTTATCTTTGCAGTCTGTTTTGACTGGCGCAAAACTCAAAGTAACGACAAAAACTATCAAATAAGAATATGAATATCGTAAAACAGGAAAACCAAGACCTCACCATTCTGGTGAAAGTTACAGTAGCCGAGGCTGACTACAACGAACAGGTCGAGAAAACTCTCAAAGAGTACCGTCGCAAAGCGAACATCCCCGGATTCCGTCCCGGCAAGGTGCCCGCTTCTATCATCAACAAACTCTATCGCAAAGGCGTTGTTGCCGAGGCAGCTTACCGCAAAGCTACCGACAGCGTGTATGAGTATGTCAAAGAGAACAACATCGATTTCGTGGGTGACATCCTCCCCGCTGAGAACCAACCCGAACTCGATTTCGATAACAATACCGAGCACGAGTTCCACTACGAACTCGGTCTGGCTCCCAAGGTAGAGCTCGAACTGAGCAAAGACACCGACAAACTTACCTACTACAAAATCAAAGTTGCCGATGACGTGAAGAGCAACTACCGCTCGAACTTCCTGCGCCGATTTGGCCGTCTGGTAGAGGTTGAGAGCGTCGAGAGCGATGAGGCTATCACCGCAACCCTCGACAACGGCGAACTCCGCGTTGAGGACGCTTACATCGGTTTGGTGTCGATGTCGGACGAGGAGCGCAAACCCTTCGTAGGCAAAAAAGTTGGTGACAAAGTAGAGGTTAACATCAACGAACTGTACAAGAACCCCGCACAACGCGCTTCTATGCTGAGCCTCAAAGAGGAGGAGCTGGAGAGTGTGAAGGCTGAGTTCACTGTCGAGATTACCAAAATCCGCAAATTCGCTGAGCCCGAGCTCAACGAGGAGTTCTACAAGATGGCTTTCCCCACAGGCAACGTTACCGACGAGAAGGGCCTGGACAAATACCTGACCGCTCAAATCGAGGAGGAGTTGGACCGCGAGAGCAAATACCTGTTCACCGCACAACTGCGTGACTACCTCATCAAGAAGGCTGGTCTGCAACTGCCCGAGGCTTTCTTGAAACGTTGGTTGTTCGTCATCAACGAGGGTAAGTTCACCATGGAGGACATCGAGAAAGATTTCGAGGGCTTCGTGAAGATGATGACTTGGAACATTATCCGCAAACACTACGAGACCACTCTCAACCTGACCGTAGGCGAGGAGGATATGCTGACCGAGGCTAAAGCTCTGGCTCAAATGCAATTCGCACAATACGGCATGGGCGCTGTTCCCGAGGAGACTCTGACCGGATATGCAAAGAACATCCTCTCGAACAAAGAGGAGGCTCAACGCATCTACGACAAACTCACCGAGGAGAAAGTTGTTGAGGCTGTGAAACCCATGATTAAGGTTGGCAACAAGAGCGTTTCGACCGAGGAGTTCTCGAAAATCGCTCAATCGCTCTAATCACTTTAGTTTGAGGAGCTGTGTTCGTTTAGGACATAGACAAATAGCAAAGGGCCTGTCAATTCAGACAGGCCCTTTGCTGTTTATGATGGATGGGGTTACAACTCGAAGACGGAGTAGATTCTATCGGCAGCCTCTTTGCGATTGTATAGCAGGGCGATGCGATAGAGCTCTTGCAGATTGGCCAGCTTGTCTTGAAGGTCCTCCGAAACCATGCTCTCCCAACGACCCTCAAATTGCAGATAGTAGAGAATGTACTCCTGCAAATCCTCGGCAAAGTTGAATAGAATCTGGTCGCCCTTGTCATACGCTCCCGCTTTGTAGTAAGCCTCGATAGAGGGCGTGGT
The DNA here is from genome assembly GCA_017936385.1 of Rikenellaceae bacterium. GTDB lineage: Bacteria > Bacteroidota > Bacteroidia > Bacteroidales > Rikenellaceae > UBA940. The sequence continues at coordinate 83,868 of JAGBFQ010000022.1, read as the reverse complement.
AATCATATAGGTGTCGCGGAATTGGCTCTGAGGCAACACCTCGAAGGCGTGGTCCAAAACCTTGATGGCGCGCGTTGTGTCACCCTCGGCCATCAGAGCTTCGGCCAGACGGACGTGTCCATGGCGGCCGTTCGACGAGGCGAAGTTGTGCGCGATAAAGCTGTCGACATAGACATCGGGGTCGCTGACACCGCCCCAACGATACTTGTTCATCAGGTTGTCGTAGAGATACTCCGTGTCGATGCGACCGATGAACATCGGGTCTTCGACGGGGGTTTTGATGGGCACCAGACGGTACACAGCGCCGTCAAATTGCAGGTACTCCTGCAAGCCAAGCGGACGCAATGCATAGGATTGGGTAAAGAACAGCGGACGGTTCCAATCGAACGTTGCCAACAGGTCAAGCAACATCAATTCGCTCTTGTCCAAACGGTTTTTCTTGAGGTTCATATAGACCGTATCCACCATCAAGTGAGCATCCTCGGCACGGACGATTCCGCTACGCACGGCATTTTCCTTATTAACGGGGATGGCTATGCGTTTTGTGGGGATATAGTCCACCTCTTCGCCTGCGTATCGAGCTTTGGTGCGCGGGTTGGTGCTGCTAATCCAGTCGATGACCTGGCGTGCGGTGGCCACGGGGAACACATCCTCGGCCGAGATGTAGTCGTTGCGGCTGGCAACATACTTGCTACGCGGCAACGAGAAGGGCACAGGAGCCGATTCGTTGTAGGCGTGTTTCATCTCGTCGATATACCAATCGCCACCCAAGTAGCTCATATTCATGATTCGGATGTCGGGGCGGAAACCGTTGACCTCTTGATTGTACCACAAGGGGAAGGTGTCGTTGTCGCCGTAGTTCATCACAATGGAGTTGGGCAGTGCCGATGTCATGTAGTTGTGTCCCAGGTCGACACCCACATAGCGGCCGCTACGGTCGTGGTCGTCCCAGTTCTCGGCGCACAGAATGGTGGGTACGCTCATGCACACGAGCGTTGCAGCCACCGAAGTTGCCATTGTGTTGCGTTTTGTGGCCTTGTCAATCCACTCTTTGACGCACATAACACCCAAGCCAATCCACATACAGAAGGCGTAGAACGAACCGGCATAGACGTAATCTCTTTCGCGCGGTTCACCGGGTGTGGTGTTGAAGTAAACCACCAGCGCGATACCCATCATGATGAACAGCCAAGCCACTACCGTGAAGCCTCGTTTGTCACGACCGAGTTGATACATCAAACCGATGATTCCCAAAATCAGAGGCAGGAAGTAGTAGCGGTTGTGTCCTCGGTTGTCGGCTATTCCACTCGGCAGGTTGTCCTGCGGGCCGAGGTACAATTGGTCGATGAATTTGATACCCGAAATCCAGTTGCCGTCGGTTATTTCGCCCGTACTCTGCACGTCGCTCTGTCGTCCTGCGAAGTTCCACAAGAAGTAACGCCAATACATGAAGTTGAGCTGATAGCTGAAGAAGTAGCGCAGTGTCTCACCAAACGTGGGCACCGTCACCACCTCGTCCATGAATTTCACGCGGCGACCCTTAACGTTACCCCATGCCTTGTAGGCATCAACGTGGCGCTCGGCGGGTGAGTACATACGCGGGAAGATGAACTTCATCTGCGACGGATAGACATAGTCCTTGATGCGCTCCACCGACTCGTATTTGCCGTCGTCGCCCACGTAGTAGAGTGTTTCGCTCTCGGTGTCGACGGGAATCGACGAGTATGCAGGGCCATACAACAACGGGCGGTCGCCATATTGGTCACGGTTGAGCAGGCGCAACAGACCGTAAGGGTTATCGGGGTCGTTGCTGTTCATCGGGGGATTGGCGGCAGCACGGATTACCACCGAGGCGTAAGAGCCATAGCCAATCATGATGACCGACACGCACAGCAGAATGGTGTTCCACACAACCTTACCGTGAGTGTAGGTGTACCACACGCTCCAGCCCAAAGCCACAACCAGCGCAACAACAAAGAACACCAAACCGCTATTGATGGGCAGTCCCAACGAGTTGACGGCAAAGCGGTCGACGGCAGCTCCAATGGCTACGGTCCAAGGGATGATAATCGAGTTGATGGCTATCAAGATAGCACCTGCAACGAGAGTGGTTTTGGCCACACCCCACAGCGTAACCTTGTCGGTTTTGCGGAAGTAGTAGATAAACACCAATGCAGGGATTGTCAGCAGGTTAAGGATATGCACGCCGATTGAAAGTCCCATCAGGTAGGCAATCAGCACCAGCCAGCGGTTGGCGTGGGGTTCGTCAGCCGACTCCTCCCATTTGAGCATCGCCCACACCACCATGGCGGTGAACATCGACGACATGGCGTAGACCTCGCCCTCGACGGCCGAGAACCAGAAAGTGTCGGTGAAGGTATAGGCCAAAGCACCCACAGCACCTGCACCCAGCACGGTCCACGTTTGAACTTTGGTCAGTGCATCGGTTGTGCGTGCATAGATTTTGCGTCCGATGTGGGTGATTGTCCAGAACAGAAACAGAATCGTGAAGGCGCTCGCCAGAGCCGACATTGCGTTGACCATCACGGGCACGAGGTCGGTGTCACCAAAGGCGAAGAGCGAGAACACACGCGCCAGCATCATGAACAGCGGTGCTCCGGGCGGGTGTCCAACTTCGAGTTTATAGGAGGTTGCGATGAACTCCATGCAGTCCCACAAGCTGGCCGACGGCTCGATTGTGAGCAGGTAAACCAGAGCAGCTACGAGGAATACGCCCCATCCCACCCATCGGTTGTATCTCTTAAAGTAATTCATTGTGAATTATTGTTTGTGTTAACCTTATTATCAGCAACGCACAATCCTGTTTGCGAATTGTGCGCGTTGTGTGAATTAGAAAATCACTCCGACACCCACCTGAATGGTGTGATACGAGAGTTTGTACGAAATAGGGATGTTGTTGTTGAAACTGTAGAAATTCTGAACCGGTCGTTTGAAAGGTGTAACGTAGCGAGCATCAATCACCACATTTGAAAACTCAAACGACATACCCATGGCAAAGTGCACAACCGAGTGGTCGATTTCGACACGTTGCAGACCGAACTTGTCGAACTCCTGGTCGGGTTTATTGGGGTCGAATCCCACGTTCTTGACATTGGTTTCGAGTTTGATTATTTGTCCGTCCATCGACGGGTCTTTATACTCGAAAGTTCCCTCGTTGGCGGTGTTGTATTTGGTCCATACGCGGAACTGAGGACCCACATAGAGGCGGAAAATCGAGTATTTCCAACCAATCAACACCGGAATATCGATACTGCGGTCGTAGATTGTGCCGGTCATGATGCGTTTGTCGGGCGACCATGTTTGGTTAATCAGTACGGTTTCGTAGCGGTTCTCGTTGAAGTTAATCTCGGCCTGAAGGTTACCCTGTCCGAAGTTGAAACGTCCGAAAGCCGAAATATTCCAACTCACACGGTTTTGGCGTTCACTTCTCGGAGTGTCCTCGTAGTAGTATTTGCAACTATTGTTGACCGAGTATTGGCGGTTACCCACACCCTTCTCGTTCATTGCAGCCGAGTTGTTGAGAACCAGGCCGTTGATACCTCCCTTGACGCCGTATTGGAATCGCGGTGTGAATCTCTTGGTATGTTCGGCAACACGCACCCATTCGGCACTCTGCTCACCTCGTTTGGCGTTGATGTCATAGTCAGCCGATTTAGTGGCGGTGACAGGTTTTTCGACCTTGCGTATTTGTCCCGTAGCAATGCCCGTAACCTCACCGCGGGTCTGTGCGTTGATGTTGGTCAGTCCCCCCAGCAAGACCATAGCCGACGCGAGGGTCAGTATTCGAAATGTGTAATGTTTCATCTGTTTCGTCATAGTATTATGGTTTGTGTCGGCAAAGGTAACATTTTTTGTGCGACATCTGACCAAGTGACTGTTTTTTTTGTCTGATAACGGTTCGTTTTTTGACAAATCGAGTCAAATCGTTATCTTTGCGGTCGGAAAAACTTGTTCACACCCTAAATTGTAGTACACCAATGAGTATCGTAGCCATCGTAGGTCGCCCCAATGTGGGCAAAAGCACAATGTTCAACCGCCTGGTGGGCAACCGCCAAGCTATCGTCGACTCCGTGGCCGGAACCACACGCGACCGCCACTATGGTAAAACCGATTGGGATGGACGCGAATTCTCGATTATCGACACCGGAGGTTACTCCGTGGGTAGCGACGACGTGTTCGAAGGAGAAATCCGTAAACAAGTGATGTTGGCTATTGATGAAGCTGACGTTATCGTGTTTATGACCGAGGTGGGAACGGGTATCACCGACCTTGACGAAATGATGGCGGGAATCCTGCGTCGCACAACCAAAAAAGTTCTGCTGGCAGTCAACAAAGTTGACAACAACGAGCAATACTTTTCGGTAAACGAATTCTACGCGCTCGGTCTTGGTGACCCCTATTCGGTGTGTGCCATGACGGGTAGCGGTACGGGTGACCTGCTTGATGCAATCGTTGCCGCTCTGCCACCCATCGAACAAGAGCAAGTCGAAGAGGAACTCCCACGCATCACCATCGTGGGACGTCCCAACGTGGGCAAAAGCTCACTCACCAACGCACTGCTCGGTACCGAACGCAACATCGTAACCTCGGTGGCAGGTACCACACGCGACTCCATTTACACGCGATATAATAAGTATGGTATGGACTTCTATCTGGTCGACACCGCAGGTATGCGCAAAAAGGGCAAAACCATGGACGACTTGGAGTTCTACTCGGTAATGCGCTCAATTCGTGCCATCGAGAGCAGCGACGTATGTATTCTGATGATTGACGCGGCTCAAGGTTTGGAGTCGCAAGACCTCAATATTTTCAACCTGATGGTTCGCAACAAGAAGGGTTGTGTGCTGGTAATCAACAAATGGGACCTGGTCGAGAAGGACAACAACACCATGAAGGAGTGGCGCGAGTTCCTTGCAAGCCGTCTTGCTCCGTTCAACGATGTACCCATGATTTTTACCTCGGCGCTCAACAAACAACGTATCATGGACGTGCTTCAAACAGCTCTGCAAGTCTACGAGAACCGCAACCGTCGCATCCCGACTTCGCAGTTCAACGACTTCATCCTGCCTATCATCGAGCAGACACCTCCCCCTTCGGTCAAAGGTAAGTTCATCAAGATTAAGTACGCCATGCAGCTGCCGAGTCCGACTCCGAGCTTTGCGTTCTTTGTGAACCTTCCGCAATACGTGCGCGACCACTACCGACGCTTCCTCGAGAACAAAATCCGCGAACAATGGGACTTCTCGGGAATCCCAATGCAAATCTTCTTCCGCCAAAAATAGTTTGAGGGGACTGTTCTTTTTGAGTCATCAAAAAGAACCAAAAAATGACCCGCGGACCGGGGGTTTAACTACTCTGCATATACCCACGCGGGGTATATGCAGAGTAGTTATAAGAACCTTGGATGCGGTCAATTTTGATTCAGTTGAGGATTCAAAAGGAATAAACCCTAAATACCATAACCTCACAACCTACCTAACTTACCAACAATAGGTATGTTTAGGTAAAGTTCCATTCAAAACATTTGTGTAGCAGATGTTAGCCACTGATGGTTCTTCGGAAAGTTTGGAGTGTGTGAGATTTTGATGATGGGGTACGGCATCCCGCAGGGATGTATCGGATGTTTGTAGGTGTGACCTGCAAACTTGTTTGTGAGGTCATACCTACAAATAGCCGAAAAATGCCAACGGCAGCACCACATCAACAAAATCACACATACCACATAAAAATTTAGAGAAACGAAGTTTCTCACCCGCCGGTCTGCGGCTCATTTTTTTGGTTCTTTTTTGATGACTCAAAAAAGAACATAACCAAAGTGGCACTGCCACCTTTTTGTCGACACAAAAAGTACATATAACCAAAGTGGCACTGCCACTCCTCAAACCAATCTAAATAACCACATCTTTGATAGCGTGGCTGCGGCAGACGAAGTGTGGGTTGAGCAGTGATTCTTTGTTGTAGGCGAACTTTGCCATGTCGGGAAGAGCTTTTATAACGCCTCCCGCTTCGCTCAGAATAACCTCACCTGCTGCGGTGTCCCATTCGTAGGTATTGCTGGTGCGCGGGTAGTAGTCGATAGTGCCCTCGGCCAGCAGGCAGAATTTATAGGAACTGCCTTGTTCGACGAGTTCGGCGTCGGGGTAAAGACCTCGGAACAGTTTTATACGTTCGAAGGTTGCCTCGTTGTTGTGCGAGCGGCTGATGGCTACGCGTAATGGTGAGTTGGGCTCTTTGTGTAGTGGCAGTTCGTGAGCTCCTTCGTATATTTCGTCATATTCAAGCATACACTCGGCGTCGGGGGCAACTTCGCGCACGTAGGAACCAAAACCCTTCTCGGTGAAGTAGAGTTTGTGGAAGTAGGGTACGTAGATGATTCCCATGACGGGTCGGTTGTCGGCGATGAGAGCGATGTTGACCGTAAATTCGTTGTTACCCTTGATAAACTCGCGGGTGCCGTCAAGCGGGTCGACCATCCAGAACAGGTCCCAGCCTTTGCGTTCGAAGTATTGCATTTCGCGTCCCTCCTCGCTCAGAATAGGCATGCGTGTTTGCGACAGGTGTTGTTTGATTACGTCGTGAGCGCGTCGGTCGGCCAGCGTTATGGGCGATTGGTCGGCTTTGTAGTCCACCTGATAGTTGCTTTTGTCGGGATAGACCTCAAGTATTGCGGCTCCAGCGCGCACGGCGGCGTTTACGGCCATGGGTAGGAAGAACTCGCGTTGCTGTGTTGTCATGATAGTGCTCATCCGAGTATGTTTGCTTTAGGTTTATATCGTTTTTTAGTTTAGTTCGAAGCAGAGCAGTTTACCATTCGAGGTGTCGGCGTCTATTACCACGGGTCCGCGGTATCGTCGTCCGTCGGTGTCGGTCCACACGCCTCGTGGCAGTCGTACCATACGCTTGTTGTGGTTGTCGGCGGGAGCTATGAGATACTTGTTGCCGAGCATGTATTGTGTCGAGCAGTCGGCAAATCCACTGCGTGGGAACAAGTATTCCATGTGTCGAGCCATGGGCTCGGCTGTTTTGCACCCCTCTTGGGCCACTTGTTGGAGATGTTTGCCCATTTCGCAGCGCAGTTGCAGGTTGCGCATGTACTCAGCGTAGTACTCCTTGTTTTTGATTCGCCACGGAGCGAATCCGACCCTTGCCATCGGCATCATCAGTTCCTGTTGGAGTGTGCGCAGTTTTGTTAGGTCATCTGCTTTTGCAAGGTCGATTTCGGGGGCGTCGGCGTAGGCCGATGAGACACCCATAAGTCCTGCCGTAAGCATGTCGTTGATGTAGCTCAGTGGCTCGGCGGATGAGGTCGTCACACGTCCCGGGGCATAACGTTCGAGGGTTGCTGTGCCGGGGATGTACTCTGCCAACGCGTAGTCGGCACCCAAGGTGTACCACGCATCGAGGAAAGCTCTTTCGAGCGAGGTTCGTCCTGCCAGCGTGCTGCTCAACTGTTCACAATCAAAACGGAAACCGTCGACGCCGTATTGTTCGGTGAGTCGTTTAAGTTTCTGTTCGATGTCGCTGCGACACTCCGCTTGGGTGACGTCGCACACGGCAAAGAACCCCATATCGCCGTTGACAAACACGGGAGCCCCCGACCTGTCGCGCAGTAATGTTCCGTTGCGCATAGCTTCGACGTAGCCACGTCCCGAGGCGGTGCGATAGGGTGTGATGTTGAGCATGAGTTTGAAACCGAGTTCATGCAGTTTGTCGACAAATGCTTTGGGCTCGGCATAGAAGTTACGGTCGAAATCCAGCGAACCGTCCATCGACGACCAACCGTCGGCCAAAACGATTATACCTTGTTCGATGCCTGCTTGTCGCAGTTGTCGTGCGTAGTCGATGATGGTCTCGGCCGACTGCATGAAGCCGAATTCGAGTTCGGTTTCGACCACGGGCAGCGAGTAGAGCTCGCCCGACACGGGGTTGCCTTGCGGCGGAAAGTTGCGGTGACGGCATACCAAGTAGGCATCGCGCAGTGTACGTCCTCCGCGTTGTGCTTTGACAGCCCCTTCGGGAGATGTTATGATGAACTCCTTGCCGTCGAAGCGTACGCCCACGGGCCACTCGCTCCAAATGTAACGTCCCGTCGAGGAGATGAACATTGGTGCCAGCGCAGCCTTTCGGTAGGCTGTGTCGGGGAGGATTTCGAAAGGTTCGGCGAAAGGTTCTTCGGGTGCATTGCCTACGAAAGCGCCCCACCACTTTTCGCCGCGATTGACGTTGATGTGAGAGGTGCGCAGTTCTTGTTGTGCCTGTGCTCCAAGAGCATGGCAGAGCATCAGCACAGCGGGTATGAGTTGTTTTATTATCAGCGACTTGAGTTGCATCGGAGTTTCGATTTTCCGTTCCACATTAATAACGCCACGAAGGTACGGAAAATTTTGGGATTCTCATGCATTTTTTCGGTGTCGCACCAGAAATATTCTGAATGGTACGGCCAACGGCACGGCTATGGTTTGCCACCAACTTCGTCGGCTGCCCGAGTAGCGACGGAAGGCCCTTGACCCAACGGCCGCCATAAGTCCCGTGAGCCACAGAATCACAAGACACAGTACCGCAACACGCCGCATCGTGTGGTCACCAAACCACAACAGCACTGCCCCATAACCCAACAGGTGACACACCGCAAAATCCACCAATCCGACCCGTGGCACGGCTTTCGGGTTTCGTCCCACGGCCACGCCCAGGCGCAAACGTAGGCAACCTGCCCTCCGAAGTCGTTTGACTATTCGCCGCGTTGCACCTCCCCTTCCGCGCGGGGCAGAGAAACCTCCCACCGCTACTACAGTGTCACCGTCCATCAGAGCCACCTCCGTGCGGCATCGGCCGAAAAAACCCCACACTTCGCTCACAGCTCCCATCACGCTGTCGTCCGTCATCACGGGAGCCGTTATCACCTCCGTGTCGGGTGACTCGCACGCACGCCACACCATCACCCGCAGAGCCTCGGGCGACAATCTCACGCCACGTTCGACGGCCAGCACGCGGTCGTAGCTTCTCACGGCAAGAGCACAATCCAGTCGTTCGGCGGTGTGTTCGGCCGCCGAGTCCACCACCACAAGTCGGCGATAGCTTCGTCGTCGTGAGCGGTAGAGTCGTCTGGGGGAGTTGGATAGTCGTTCGTCAACCACTGGAGCACCCACCTCGACCATCGAGTAGCGTTCGACAACCCGTGCCAAGCTGTGGTCGACGGCGAGATTGCCCACCACAACCACCTCGTAGCGCAGGTAGTCCAGCGACAACAGCTCTTCGAGCGTCTGTTCGTTGCCGTCGTAGTCGACCAGCAACGACACGCCCGGTTCGGCCAGCGCATCGCACCCCGTCAGAGTCCACAGACCCGCAAGGCGCCTTGTGCATCCGTCACGCATCAGCACCACGTGCCGAGCCACGCATGCCACCGTCACCGCAACAGCCAGCATGGTTACGGCCGTCACATACAACCACATCAACAGGAACATCATAGGACGGTCTGTTTTTGGGGTTGGTCGAGGCGTCGTTTGTGTGACTCTCCGAGCGATATGGCGTAATCCCGAATCGCGGCCGAAGGTTCGTTGCGGCACAATAGTTCGATGGCCTGCGACGAGTAACCCTCGACCACCAAATGACGGTAGAATCTCGTGCGACGTATTTCGCCCAGATGTGCCACAGCCCGCGCAACCGATTGACGTACAACCGAAAGCCGCAGAGCTACCAATGCATAAAGCGAATCCTCAAGGAGTTCGTCGTTGCACGTATCGACCAGACGTATCACTTCGAAGGTCATCTCGGGATTGGCCGTTCGCCTTACGGCTGCAAGTCCGATTCGCACGGCCATAGTATCGGCCGAGTGAAGAGCCTCGGAGTAATCCGAGAGAGGGTAACGTCGACTGCGCATCTCGACGGCCATGGCCGCCGAGGTGGGCGAAAGGTTGCGAGCTGCCAAGTGTCGAACAGCAGCGTCGGTGTCGTCAAGGCGTGTGGCCGAGAGTGCAAACAGCGTCTGCGAAGCGAGGTCATCTCCCGTTGCGGGAAGTCGCAGGTCGACGTCGATACCCGTTTGCAGAGCCAGCAGCGAGTAAACCGCCCGTGTGCAACGTGTTCGGCCGCGTGTTCTACGTTGCAGGTAGTCGTCCAGCCCCATTCGGCGTGAGAGCAGAGCCACGCGTCGCGGGTCGTAGCCCGAGGTGAGAGTGCACACCGAGTGGAGCAGTTCGAGCAGGGCCTCGTGGTTACATTCGGTCTCGGGCAAAGGTATGGGTGCGTCATCGAACAGATAACCGCAAATGTGCGATGCACAGCCACTTCCGTGTCTGCTGAGCCATTGTCGTCGCGCACGTCGCCGCACATCCCACATCAACTCCTGCCACACGAAAACAGCCAAGGCACAACCCACCAACAGCAATATCGACTCCACGAAAGTTATCATCTTCGACACAATTTGCGTCGCAATCGGTGGGCTTCCACCGGCAACGATAGGTATTGTCCCACGCCCCCTTCCACAACTCCCAGCACCGCCTGCTCGTGGCACGCCTCGCTCAACACCAGCACACGACAATCCCGTCCGCCACGCCGAACCGCCACAGCTGTGTCGCGGCCGCTCGTAAGCCACTCAAAACCCACCGAAATCACAGCGTCGAAACGGTGTCTGAGGCACATGCGCTCCAGCCCGGCCACCGAGTCCGTGACAACCACATCGCGGCACAGAGGAGCCACCAAACCCTGCAAGGCGTAGCGGTCTGTCGGCCGAACGGCCAAGATAAGTATTTTCATAAGCCAAAGAGTTAAAACACCGCCACCGTGTCAAAAACCACACCACACCCAAACCTCGCTCACGGTCATTCCGTAGGTGGATACTTGTTTTTTCTGATTTAATGTATTATCTTTGACCGATATAGCACACAGAAACAACTAAACACACAATAACCACATGAAAAGATTTTTTACAATCATTACACTCTGTATGGGTATGCTCGCTTGCACACCCGACACAGGATTCGAGGACGAAATCAAAAAACTTCAAGAGGAACTTCAGACCCAGAAACTCCTCATCGAAAGCCTCCAAGAGGGTAGTACCATCACCGATATTGAGGAGGGCAACGGCAGCTACACCATCTCGTTCAGCGATGGTAACACGCTCACTCTACAAGATGGCAAAACCCCGCTCGTGACTATCGACAAGGATGGTAATTGGACCATCAACGGCGTGGATACGGGTGTTAATGCCAACGGCTCGAAAGTTACCATTGGCGAGAATGGTAATTGGCTCATTGACGGAGTTGATACGGGTGTTTCGGCTTCGCCTGCGGAGCCCGAACCGGACAATACGGTAACCATGGTGGGCGTGGTTGACAGCGCTACGGAGTTGACCTTTTACTTCTCGGACGGCACTTCGCTGGCTTGCAGCAAGGGCGCGGCAGGTGGTGCAAGCTATGCCGAGCGTCCCGCAAAAGGCTACGAGAACTTCAGCGTCTCGGTCAACTACTTCCTCGAGGACAACGACAAAACCTCGTCGGGAATCAAACAAGACGGTTCGAAGCTCTACACGGACTATGGCGTGATTGCCCTGCCCGAGAACTACTCTACCGACCCCGCGAACCCCACACGTCTGATTATTCTGTGTCAAGGTACAGGCGAGCGCACGGGTGCTACGACCAACCCCTTGAATTATCACGGATGGAAATACTTCCTTGCCAAAGGCTACGCTGTGATGGATATGAACGGTATGGCTACGGGCTGGGGTTCGGCAATGGGCTTCCCCGTGACAGACCAACACTACGCCAACAAGCATGTGTTGCAGTGCTACAAGAAGGGTTACAACTACGTGATGGAGAAGTACAACCTGCACAAAGAGGTGTTCGTGATGGGTATCTCGATGGGTGGTGGTGCCTCGACTCTGATTGTTCAACACGAGATATTGCCCGTGATTGCCCAGGCTGCGTTCTGTCCCGCGCTGTCGGTCTACAAGAACAACTTTATGCAACCCTGGGGAGGTGCCAACCAACAACGCACCATTGCCGGTCAATACAACTTTGCAAATTGGAAAAACGCTACGCTCAACCAACAATACTTCCTCGACAACTACGACCGTGTGGTGGGCTACGACAACCTGATGATTAACACCATCGGTTCGCCCGAGATGAAGGACCAGGCCAATGCCAACTACAACAACGATGCCGAGCGCGATGCATATATGTCGTTGAGCAAGATTTACCCCTGCCCGCTCAAGATTTGGCATGCTGCGGACGACACCGTTGTGGCCTACCGATACTCGGAATTTATGGTTCAGATGATTAAGAATGCGGGAGGCAACGCGACGCTGCGCACAATGGCAACGGGTGGCCACATTGGTGGTTGGAACAACGCCAAAGACCAAATCTCCGACAAGGACATCAATGGCAAGACCGTCAAGACCTCAATCCCGTTCTACGAGGCGATGATGTTCATCCAACGTTACGAATAACCGTCCGGCATACTTCACTACAAACGAAGGGTGTCCGCACATAACGCGGACACCCTTCGTTTGTAGTGTTTGCAAAACTGCTTACCAAATATTCACGCGCTCCTCGGGAGCCATCCACATAGCATCGCCCTCCTTGATGTCGAATGCATCGTAGAACTCCTGAATATTGCGCAGTGTGGCATTTACGCGCCATTTGCCCAGCGAGTGGGGGTCCATCTTGGTCAGTTTGGCAATCTCCTCGTCGCGGATGTTCTGTGCCCATACGTTGGTGTAACCGATGTAGAAGCGTTGAGCCGCCGTGAATCCGTCGATAGGTGCGGGTTCAGTGCCTTCAAGCGTATTCATAAACGCGGTGTACGACACCTTCAGACCACCCTGGTCGGCAATGTTCTCACCTAACGACAGTTGTCCGTTAGCCATCAGTCCGGGCATAACTTCGATTTTGTTGAACTGCTCGACCAGCACTTGTGCCAACTCGTTGAATTTGGCAGCGTCCTCCGCAGCCCACCAATCGCGCAACTTTCCATCCTTGTCGAATTGGCGGCCCTGGTCGTCGAAACCGTGGGTCATCTCGTGACCAATCACAACACCGATTGCACCATAGTTCACTGCGTCGTCGGCCTCGGGGTCAAAGAAGGGAGGTTGCAGAATCGCAGCCGGGAAACAAATCTCGTTGGTTACGGGGTTGTAGTAGGCGTTCACCGTCTGCGGCGACATCAACCATTGCATCTTGTCGACCGGTTTGCCGAGTTTGGCGATTGCGTCGGCGGTGTACCACGCTTGTGCGCGTTTCATATTCTCCCAATAGTTCGTTTCGGGGTTGATTTCGAGTGTCGAGTAGTCCTTCCAGGTGTCGGGGTAGCCGATTTTGACGATAAAGTTCGAGAGTTTTTCGATGGCAGCCTGTTTGGTTTGCTCACCCATCCACTCCAGCGACTCGATGTGTTGGCCGAGAGCGGTTTGGAGGTTTTGCACCATTTCGAGAACTTTGGCCTTGTGGCTTTCGGGGAAGTATTTGGCAACGTACAACTCGCCAACAGCCTCACCAAGCACATTGTTAGGTGCGCTCAAGGCACGTTTCCAGCGGGGTTTGGGTTGCTCCTGACCCGACATTGCGCGGCCGAAGAACTCAAAGCGGGCATTGGTCCACTCGTCGCTAAGATAGGGTGCGGCGGCGTTCATCTCGTGGAATGCGAGGTAGTCGCGCAGTTGTTCCAGATTGGCCGTTTTGAGAATGTTGTTCATAGCTGCCAGCACCGAGGGTTGTCCCACCACAACGTTCTCGACCGAGATACCCATCTGTTTGAAATATGTAGCCCAATCGAACGCGGGGTAGTCCTTGGCGAGTTTGGCCACGCTGGTGGGGTTGTAGTTGCGTTGGATGTCGCGCAATTCAACCTGGCTGAACGAACCGCGAGCAATATCCATCTCTATGGCCAGCACATTCTCCATTGCCGTGCGGGCGTATGTTTCGTTGCCCGTAGCCAGCGTAAAGAGTTTGGTGATGTAGAGTTTGTAGGCCTCCAAGATGCGCTCGTTTGCAGGGTCAAGGTAGTAGTCCTTGTTGCCCATTCCGAGTCCATCCTGATAGATGTAGAGTGCGTTGGCCTCGGGATTTACCAAGTCGGCATCCACAAACGGCACAAAGAACGGCGAGCCTGACACGGTGTGCATCGTGGCTACGATGGTGGCGAGGTTGTCGGCGTTGACCTCTTTCAGATAGTCTGCATCCAGCGGATTGACACTCTCTGAGTTGAGGCGCACGGAGTCCATACCGAGTTTATAGAGGTCGGCGATTTTCTGTGCCACCGAGCCGTATTCGTGGTCCTGTGCTGCCAACTCGCCAAACAGCTCGTTGATGCGGATTTCGTTGTTTTCGCGCACCACGTCAAAGGCTCCGTAACGCGAAAATTCGGGTTTCAGCGGGTGCAGTTTCTGCCAGCCGCCGGTGAAGTGCTCATAGAAGTCCTCCTCCAGAGCCACCTCGGGGTTGAAATTTACCGGGTCGATGGCCTTACGCGGCTTTTCGCCCGAGCAGGCGCACACGGCCCCTGCCAACATAGTAATCATAAGAGCTTTTTTCATAGGTTTCGTTATTTGGTTTCGTTAATTACAACTCCGAACCTTCGGGGCGCACAATGCGCAACAGCGTCTGCGAACGTTGAACCATCACCTCGCCCTTGCGGATGTAGCGGTCCAGCAACTCCTCGGTGTAGCCGCGAATGGTGAGCAACTCCATGCCTTCGCTGTGAGCAACGGTGAATCCGTAGCGGTTGAACTCCTCGATAACGCGGGGCAGGTGGCGCGAATCGTCCACGCAGATACTCATCTTGATGGCCGAAGTTTCAATCAGGTTGACCTTGATGTTGTAGTCCTCGAGCAGGGTGAAAATTTTGGCCAGACGCTCCTCCAGCACAAACGAGAAGTCGTTGGGTTGGATGCTCATCACCACCTGTTTGCGTTTGAGGATTCGGATAGGAATCTCAACCGGACGGTCGATAGTGTTTTTGATTACCGTGCCGGGTGCAAACTTGTCGCCGAAGGGACGAACGAACAATGGAATGTCGCTGTTCTGCAACGGTTTGATGGTTTTGGGGTGGATGATTTGCGCACCGCTGTAAGCCAATTCGATGGCGTCCAGATAGGTCAGCTCGGGAATGTATTGTGCATCCGAGAAAATCTTGGGGTCGGCGTTCAGCACACCAATCACGTCCTTCCAGATGGCCAAACTCTCGGCTCCCATAACCGAAGCTACGACAGCTGCCGAGTAGTCCGAACCTTCGCGTCCCAGAGTGGTGGTTTCGCCCGTGTGGGTCGCGCCGATAAAGCCCTGACCGATGTAGATACTCTCGGTGGCCTCGGCTACGGCCTTATCGAGCAGGCGTTTGGTGGCAATCAAATCGACGTTTGCATATTTGAAATTGCCGTCCGTAACGAACGTGCGGCGCATATCAATCCACTTGTTGGCAACGCCCTCGCTACGCAGGAACTCCGAGATGATGCAGGTCGAAATCAACTCGCCGTAGCTAACCACTGCATCGTACCAGCACTCCCATTCGCGGTCCGCAGGCACACCTTCGCTGACGGTTTGGCGCAGTGCGTCGAACAGCTCTTGCACGGCCGCAGGCACTACTCCAGCCCCGAACAGGTCATCCATGATGGTTGCGTGGTAGTTCTCTACCTCGGCGATGGCGTTGAGCGAGCCCTGTTTGTCGCCCTTATAGAACAGGTCGAGAACACCCTCCAGGGCGTTGGTCGTTTTGCCCATGGCCGAGATGATGATAAACAACTCTTGCTGGTCCTCAATGATGTATTTGAGGTTGCGCACACCCTCGGCCGAACGAACCGATGCGCCTCCAAATTTGTAAACTTTCATAATATGGTTTTGTGATTAATTATTTTCGTTTGGGTTATTTCTTGATGGGTCGGAACTCGCTGTCGGTGTTCCACAGCAGGAACGAGTAGGTGTCTGCCGCCTCGTCAATGCGTTTTGAGGTAGGTTTGCCTGCTCCGTGACCTGCGTTGGTGTCGATGCGAATCAGCGTGGGGGTTTCGCAACCTTGAGCCGCCTGCAAACGCGCGGCAAACTTGAAAGAGTGGGCCGGAACCACACGGTCATCATGGTCGGCCGTGGTGACCATTGTTGCGGGGTAGCACACTCCGTCGCGGATGTTGTGAAGTGGCGAGTAGGCGTAGATGGTGCGGAACTGCTCCTCATCCTGGCTCGAACCGTACTCCACTACCCAGCCCCAGCCTACGGTAAACAGGTGGTAGCGCAACATATCCATCACTCCTACGGCAGGCAGTGCCACGGCAAACAGCTCGGGACGTTGGGTCATGCACGCACCCACGAGCAGACCTCCGTTCGAGCCTCCTGCGATGGCCAACTTCTCGGGTGAGGTGTAACCCTCGGCAATGAGCCACTCGGCGGCCGAGATGAAGTCGTCAAACACGTTCTGCTTGCGTTCCAACATTCCGTCGCGGTGCCACTCTTCGCCATACTCGTTACCTCCGCGCAGGCACACCTCGACGTGAACGCCTCCCTGCTCCATGAGCATGATGGCTGCGGGGACGAACCTCGGCGTGCGGTTGATGCTGAAACCTCCGTAGCCATACAGATACGTGGGGTTTTGTCCTTTGAGTTTAAGTCCCTTGCGGTGCGATATGAACATAGGCACTTGGGTGCCGTCTTTGCTTGTGAAGAACACTTGGTGGGTTTCGAAATCATCGGGGTCGTAGCACACCTCGGCAGGGAACAACTCGCGGCTTGTGCCATCTTCGAGGTTCAATTCCCATACGCTCGTCGGAGCGGTGAAACCGGTCAGCGAGTAGTAGACCGTAGAGTCGCTCATGCGGCCGTCGAATCCCGCCGCCGACACAATACCCTCGATTGCCACGTCGCGCATTTTGACACCCTCCAGGGTCCATTGTTCCACCTTCGAGCAGGCGTCCTTGAGGTAACGTGCCACGAAGCCTCCGCCCACAGCCGAAACGCTCTCCAACAGGGCGTCTTCGCGGTGGGGTATAACGTCGCGTACAATTGCACCCGACTCCAACTCAACCTCCACCAGGCGGCAGTTGGGAGCGTCCTGATTGGTCAGCACATAGGCCATGTCGCCACGGGCATAAATCATCGAGTACTCCGACTCGAAACCTTCGAAAAGGGTTCGCCACGGAGCCTTGCGGTCGTCGGCCTTGCGGTACAGCACCTCCGTTCCGTAGGTTCCCTCCGAGCCGAACACCATCACCCAGCGTCCGTCCGACGTCTCCTCGGCCGAGAAGTAGCGCAAGGGGTGCTCCTTGTCCTCATATACCAGACGGTCGTAGCGTTGAGGCTGACCCAAGCGGTGGTAGTAAACTTTCTGAAAACGGTTCAACTCGCTCAACTCTGCGCCTTTGCGTGGTTTGTCGTAAGCACTGTAATAGAATCCCTTGGAGTCTGCGGCCCACGAAGCACCCGAAAACTTGACATTGCGAATCACATCCTTCAAGTCCTTGCCCGTAGCCACCTCGCGCAGACGTATTTCGACCCAATCCGAACCAGCAACCGACACCGCATAGGCCATGTAACGGCCATCTTTCGAATAGCTGACATCCGACAGTGCCACCGTGCCGTCTTCGCTCAGAGTATTGGGGTCGAGCAGCACTTCGCCCTCGTCTTCGGGTGACGAGCAACGATACAACACCGATTGGTTCTGCAAGCCGTCGTTGCGGAACACCATCCACCACTCACCCACGCGGGTCGGGATACCCACTTTGGGATAGTTGTAGAGTTCGGTAAGTCTTTGGCGCACGGCGTCGCGGAACGGGATTTGGTTCAGATAGTCGAACGTCACACGGTTTTGGGCGCTCACCCACTCGGCGGTTTCGGTCGAGCGGTCGTCCTCCAACCATCGGTAGGGGTCGGCAACCTCCACTCCGAAGTAGTTGTCCACGACGGTGTCGAGGCGTGTTTCGGGATATGGCAACATATTGATTTTCATATTATTTCGACACGATGTAAGACCTGCGGCAAGGCATACCGCAAGTGTAATCAGGAGTTTCTTAGTCGGGTGTGTTTTCATGGTTGTTCACTTTTTCGGCTGCAAATTTACAAAACAAATTGTGATTTTTCGCTCAAAATCATACCTTTGCTATTCCGAAATGCGTTTTTATTTTGGCCACGCTAAAATATTAACACACAGCGCCCCCAAATGACAAAAAACTATCAATCACCACAACTTGCATGATTTATCGTTTCGACACTCTCTCCTCGACAAACGACGAGGCTCGCAACCCGCGCTACCTGCACGGTGATATCATTCTTGCCGACTACCAAACCGAGGGGCGTGGACAACGTGGCAACAGTTGGTCGAGTGTACAAGGCAAGAACTTGATGTTCAGTCTTGTAGCTGAACCCGTGTGGTTGCCTGCAAGCGAGCAGTTTTCGCTTCTGGAGTGTGTGGCTTTGGCGCTTGTCGACACCTTGGCGCACTACGGCATTGACGCCACAATCAAGTGGACAAACGACATCTATGTCGGCGACCGCAAACTTGTCGGGGTTTTGATTGAGAACTCGCTTGGTGGACACCATCTCTGGCGTTCGATTATCGGCGTTGGAATCAATGTGAATCAGTCCGAATTTGCGCCCAATCTCCCAAACCCAACCTCAATGTCGCTGGAGTGTGGGCGAGAGTTTCCGCGAGAGGATATTTTGGAGCTTTTTGTCGAGCACTTTTGGCGCCGTTACGAGGTTTTGAAGTCGGGCCAAGCCGACACCCTGCACCGCGAATATGTCCAACGCATGTTCCGCCTTAACGTTGAGTCCACATTCCGCCTTTCGGACGGTACCCTGCTACGTGGCACCATCCGCAACGTTGCACCCCATGGCGACCTCATAATCGACACCGACCATGGCCTCCAACAATTCCTTTTCAAACAAATCGCTTTCGTGATTTAGAGTAAGGTGGTTTATTAAATCAGTCACACGTGTTTAAATAACTATGGGGTATATCCACGCGTGATATACCCCATAGTTAATCTGGTGGCCTGCGTCCGTTTTTTTTGAACTTTAGGAGTGTTCGAAAAGTACGGTCCCTCACTAAATATCAGCGGCGGAGAGTAGGGCATCGATGGCGTGGTCCCAGCTGAAACGTTTTTTCTCTTCGGGCATGGCGGCTACCATGCTGTCGTGTAGCTCTTCGTTCCAGAAACGCTCCAATGCTGCGGCGACACCTTCGACCGAAGGTTCGCACATCAGGCCCGTGCGTTCGTGGATAACGATTTCGCCCAGACCGCCAACGTCGGTGGCTATCATCGGCACATCGAAGTTGTAGGCTATCTGTGTCACTCCGCTTTGGGTGGCGGTGCGATAGGGGAGTACCAACGCATCAGCCAGCGAGAAGTAGAGAGGTACCTGTTCGTCGGGGACAAACCAATTGTGCAGTATCACATCTTCGCTGAGTCCCAAGCGTTCGATTTGTTCGGTGTAGGGTCGCGGGTCGGTGTAGAATTCGCCTGCCACGATGAGCCGTCGTCCTTCGGTTGCGCCCGTGGATTTCAACCTTGCCCACGCATCAAGCAGTATATCCAGCCCCTTGTAGTCGCGCACCAAACCGAAGAATAGCATATAATGCACTCCGGGATTGAGTCCCAAGCGGTTGCACGCCTCGCTGCGGGGGATGGGCGAACCGAAATTTTCGAACATCGGGTGGGGCGAATAGACGCACTTCTGACCTCGGGTGAACTGCTCCAATTCGCGGCCGACCTCATGCGACATATACACAAAACCGTCCATGCTATTTACAAAGTAGCGCGTCAGCATCGAGTCGAACCAATGGTGTTCGTGTGGTACTACGTTGTCGATTTGGCACACCACGCGAGTGTGTTTGTTTCCGCGAGCGATGCGGGCAATGGTACCGAAGCAGGGTGCCATGAAGGGTGTCCAATACTTCAACACCAGCAGGTCGGGTGCTTCGCGGCGAATGAGTTGTCCGACTTTAATCCAATTGAGCGGATTGACGGTGCTCACACAGCGTGTAATGTCGACATCCGTGGGAGGTTCGCCATCGCGGTATTGGCTCTTGCCGGGGAAAAGCAGACTCGGGTATTGCACCGTGAAGGTCAGCACGCGGGCTCTGTCGCCACGCTTACTGAACGTGCGGGCGAGGGTCTCCATGATTGAGGCCAAGCCTCCGCGATAGGGATATGCCGGGCCGAGGATTGTTGCTTTCAGACTCATCGGCGGGCGTTGTAGGCATCGACTCCGCTTTGCAGAAAATCGATATAGTTCTGAATATTAAGGTCGTAACCTTTGGCGGGTACGAGGGGAGTTCCTTCGGCATCCAGCAGCAGGTAGGCGGGTTGCGAACTTACGCCATAGCGCGAGTTGACGATGTAGGAGTTCTTCTTGCCGATGCTTTTGAGAGTTTTGCCACCCTCGGTTGTGAGCCATTCGCTCTCGGGCAGGGGCAGTTTGTCGTCCGAATAGAGGGCGATGATGATATAGTCCTCACGCAGGCGGCGCAGCACCTCGGCGTCGCTCCACACACGGGCCTCCATCTCGCGGCAGTTGACGCATCCGTGACCCGTGAAGTCGAGAAACACGGGTTTACCCTCGCGGCGTGCGGCTTCCAAGCCCTGCTCAAGGTCGAAGTAGCCGTTAAGACCGTGGGGTAAGTGCAACACGTCGGAGTATTTTATGTTGTTGTCGACGGGTTTTGCGCTCTCGGCCGCGGCGTATTTACCCATCACAAAATCCTGAGTCGAAATGGGTGGCAGGTAGCCCGACAACGCTTTGAGCGGTGCACCCCACATACCGGGAATCATGTAGACCACAAACGAGAACACGGCAATTGCCAAACCAAGACGCACAACACCGACATGTTTGACCTCGCTGTCGTGGGCGAAACGAATCTTGCCCAACAGGTAGAATCCCATAAGCGAGAAAACCACAATCCAAATAGCCAGGTAGACCTCACGGTCGAGCAATCCCCAATGGTAGGTTTGGTCGGCTACGCTGAGGAACTTGAAACCGAGAGCCACCTCGACGAAACCCAGCACAACCTTCACCGAGTTGAGCCAGCCGCCGCTTTTGGGCAGTGAACTCATCATCGACGGGAAGAGAGCCAACAGTGTAAACGGCAGGGCAAAGGCCACCGAGAAGGCCAGCATGGTTACAATCGGCTCCCAGAACTCGCCCGAGGTCGATTTGACAATCACCGTACCCACAATAGGGCCTGTGCACGAGAACGACACCAGCACCAGCGTGAGAGCCATGAAGAACAGACCTCCAAGTCCACCTCGTTCGCTACCTCGGTCGGCTTTGTTGACCAGCGAGCTGGGCATGGTGATTTCGAAGGCTCCGAAGAACGACGCCGCAAATACCATGAACACCACAAAGAATACCAAGTTAGGCAGCCAATGTGTTGCCAACCAGTTAAATATATCGGCCGTAACGGCTTCGCCGCCAATCAGGCGTGTGGCAAGTATAATCACTGCAATGGGCAGTGTATAGAGCAGCACGATGAACACGCCGTACATCAGAGCTTTGAATCTTCCGCGACGTTTGTTCTCGCTTCCCTTGATGAAGAACGACACGGTCATCGGCACCATCGGGAACACACACGGGGTGAGCAGGGCGGCAAAGCCCCACAGCACCGCCTCGATGATGACAGCCCACATCGAACCACTCTCCTCCGGAGCGGGAGTGACAACACTCCCCGTGGCGGTGTTCTCATCGTTGTTCTCATCGTTGTTCGGCTCGTTGGTTGGCAGTTGTTCGGTGTTTTCATCCTTGGCAACTGTTTCAACGGGTGTTGCGGGAACAAGTTTCATGGCTTCCACAACCTTAACTGCCTGGGGTTCGGGCGTTTGTGTCGAGGTTTGCGTGTTTGCCGGGGCTGTTTTCGCGCGTTTGCTCTCGTTGCGAAGTTTGACCTTCGAGGTGGGGGTGGTACGCTCCGAGGCCACGAAGTCGTTAATCGAGAATTTGAAAGTCTTGTCCTCGGGAGGTGTACAACTACCCTCGTTGCAGGCCATCCACTCAACCGTGGCTTCGATGTCGACATTGTTGTGGGGGCGAACCTTCTGCACGAAACGCACGCGACCCTCCCAATAGCCGATTTGGGCATCGAACGCAGGGTCGTATTTCACCGTAGAGGTATGGTCGGGGGTGAGTTCACCAACCAGAGAGTAGCCTCCCGAGGGCGTGAATTCGAAGGTTGTGGGGTTGACACCGCAGTCATAGGGTCCCAAGTCGTAGATGTGCCACGTGCGTTCGATGGTGGCGTCGAACACCAACTGATAGAGCGTGTCGTTGAGTCGTTCAACTTTACTCGACCACTTTACGGGCGAGGCGGGTTGTGCCGTGGCAGCCAAGCCGCACACAAGTGAGCACAAAAGTGTTATAATGTGTTTTTTCATATCTTCAATGGGTGTATTAAAGCTTTTACAGGTCGCTGCTATACGGGTCAACCTCGGTTGTGCAGACGTGTTGTTTGCCATTTTCGTCGGTCAGTGTGATGGTTACGTTGTAGACCAACGGGACGGAGGTCTTTGACAGCCATGTAATACGGGCGTAGGGACCCACCAACTGCAAATCCTCGGGGGTGAGTTCCGACACAAGTTTGGTAACCCTCTCGTAGCCGTACAGATACATCTGGTCGTCGATTTCGGTGATTGCCGAATAATCGCCGTCGCTGAGACGTTTATAGCCGTTTTCGATGTATCTTCTCAGCGTGGTGAACGAGATTTCGGCCAGTGTTGCCAGCGACGTGCCTGCGGTGTATGTTTCGCCGTTACGTTTGACATCCTTGTCAATCGAAATGTCCATGGCCGTGAAACCCATATCGGTTGAGGTGTACTCCAAGTCGGGGTGGTCGGCCAGGATTTTGCGTGTGCCCTTGTAGCTTGTGTCGCCCCACTTTTGACACAGAGCCTGATAGCGAGCCTCGTCGCGGTAAGTTGCGCTGTATGTCGGGTTGGAGCCCCAGAAGAGGATTTTGATGGAGGCCGTAAAGGTCGACAGGTTGATGGGTCGTTTGTAGACCACTTCGGGTGCGGCTTTGCGCCAATAGAGCACGTAACCCTCTTCGCGGACATATCGCAAATCCTCGCAACTGCTCATCGAGAGCATGCAGGCTGCCACTCCGAGCAGCAGAAATATTTTACCAAAGTGTTTCATAGCGGACAAATATACAAAATTTATCTGACAAAACGAGAACGCACTCCATGTCCTCTTTATTTCGTGAGAGTCAGGACTACTTCGTAACTCCCACGTACTCGACCAGGTAGCCGCGGCAGTTGAAGGTCAGCGACAGCGCGCCCGCACCATCCTTGTCGGCCGACACGATGCGTTTGCCCGTGAGGTTGGTGATGATGTATTTGGGGTACTTGATGTCGCCGATGGTCGGCACGATACCACCCTCGGGACCGGTAAGAATATGCTCAAAATTGACCATTTGGTTGGTTATTCCTGCAGCCTGCATCGTAAGTCGGGGCATCATAGCCACAAAGTGGGTGTTGTGCATTGTTAGGGTCATGGTGGTGGCCGAGGCGGTCGAGAGCGAGAATTGCACCCCCGTATCGGTGAAAACCTCGCCGTCTGTCAGCGATGTAGTTTGCAACACGCCGACGTATTGTCCTTCGATTCGGTTGGCGTTGGGTATAATTTCGTCGCCGCAGGCGCAGAGCGCGAAGACGGTGCAGAGTATCATCAGAAGTTTTTTCATTTTACGGTGTTGTTGATGTTAATATTGAGTGTTATGCCGAGTGTTGTGGGCTTGCCCCGTTGCAGGAAACGATTGCCCATCGACGCAAAGCAGAATGTATTGTAGCGTGTGTTCGTGAGGTTGCGCCCCCACAGCGTGAGCGAACCGTAGGCTGTGTGATAGCTCACCGAAGCACCCAACAGAGCATAGAACGGTTGGACAAACTCACCTGCCTCGTCCCACCAGATGCGTCCCGCACCGTTCATCTGTACCCCCACGACTATCCGTTCGGCCCACTTGCGGCCCAATTCTATGGTGTAGGTGGCCGAGCCGTAGAGGGTGTGCTGCGGTGCGTATGGTACGTGGTTGCCGCGGTAGTTGTCGTTGCCGCTGCGGAACTCCACAAAACGTGCATCCGTAAAACCCCATGCGGCTGAAAGGTCGAGTCCGCGAACGGGATTTGCCGTGGCCGAAACTTCAACGCCCAGACTGCGCGTGCGTCCTGCGTTGGTCATTCGTCGTCCCGTCAGTTCGCCTTCGGGGAATACGGTGAGTTGCTGGTTGCGGCAGTCGATGGCGAACAGTGCCACGTCGCCCTGCCAGCGGCCATCCTCGGAGCGGACACGTGCACCCACTTCATAGTTCCATGCTCGTTCGGGTTTGTAGGCTGTCACCTCCTTTTCGTTGAGGGGTGAACCTCCGAATTCGGCTATCAGGTCTTGGCGCAGGATTTCGCTGAACATCTGGGTGTTGAAACCTCCCGCCTTGTAGCCTCTCGATATGGTTGCATAGGCCATTCCGGGCCACGTGCCATGCCACGTGTAGGAGGCCGAAAGGCGCGGTGCGACCTCCACGAAGGTTTGGTTCATGGCGCCGTATTGGTCAATTCGGAGCGGTCGGTTGATGTCGCCCTCCTCGGTGTGGAACGTGCACGAGGTGTCGACCTTCTTGGTAAACTCCAGACGCGCGAACTCGAAGTCGCCGCGCACACCCGCCGTGAAGTGCCACCCTCCCACCGAATAGCTCGATTCGTGATAGACGGCACCGCCTGCCGTGTGGTTGATGAAGTCGGTGTCGAGACGGAACGAGTCTTGGTTCCAAGTGAGTCCGTCGTAAGGTATATTTTTGATAATCAGCGAGTCAATGCCTGTCTGCTTGAATACTACGGGAGCTCCCATTGCCGTGTGGTTGTAGAACCCGAAAGCACCCACCAACCAGTCGTAACCGCCCAACGAACGGGTCGAACGAACCACAATGTCCTCCGTTATGGCGTGCATGCGTTTTGCCTGCTCGAGCGTGAAGTAGCTTGCGGGCAGGAAGTCTTGGTCCATGCGCATGCGGTCGTCCATAAACTGATAGCTCGACACGCTCGACAACTCCACTCCGTCCCAACGTTTGCGCAGAGTAAGTCCCTCGCTCACCGTTGCGCGGCGATAACTGCACTCGTCGTTGTACTCGATGCGTCCCGTGGGCATGTAGGCGTAGGGGTAGCCGCCCTGGTCAACCATCGAGAAGGCTAACGTGTTGTCGATGTCCAAGCCACGGCGTGTGCGGTGTTGCAGGCGGATTCGCGCCCCACCTTCGTCCGCGGGGTCGCACTTCGAGCCGTCGTAGAGGTTGGTGAAAAGTCCGTCGGTGTGGCCATATTGGCCGCTTACGGAGATTCCCGTGCGGCTGCCCACCTTGTGCAGCAGGGCCAGCGAGAACTTGTAGGTGTTTCCCGTCGAGTACTCCGCGCCGAAACGAACGCCCTGCACGGCCAACGGCGCGAGGGTGTAGATGTTGATTGCACCACCCATCGAGTTGCGACCATAAAGTGTTGTCTGCGGTCCGCGCAACATCTCGATGCGTGCAATGTCGGCCATGTCGGTGTCGAACGAGTTTTTGTCCATCAGCGGCACGCCGTCCACCGTCACGGCCACTGCGGCATTGTCGATACGCGCGCCCAAGCCGCGAACATAGAGCGACGAGGTTATGCGCGAGCCGTAGTCGGGCATAAAGAAGTTGGGCACGCTGCCCGAGATACCTTTGATGTCGGAGATTCTTTCGCGTGCGATTCTTCGGCTGTCGACCACGGCCGCGGCACTTGCCCTTTGCGCGAGGTCCATACCCTGCTTTACGGCCACGATGCCCACCTCTTGCAACTGCATAAGGGTGTCGGGCTCGGCTGTGGGTGTGTTCGCCCACGGTCGTGCGCCGAGTTGTGTAGTCCCGAGCAGTGTAAGTATGACAAGTGCGAGTCGTTTCATAGTCCAAACGAAGAGACAAAGATACGACATAAAAGCGTAATCGCAACCCAGACTGTGCGAAAACACCCATGGATTGTTGTAAAATTCATTTTGTTTTTGTATCTTGCGAACAACACAAAAAGGGTATGCTTATGAAACGGATTATTAATGCGCTATATATAGTGCTGATTTCGGTCTGCCTTGCGTCGTGCGGTTTTATTATTGATATGTTTGATTTGGATAACGATAATGATGGTGAGAATAGCTATTATGTGGATGTGCGTTGCCATTATTACATTCAAAATAAATCAAGCGACTTTGTACGAATTAGATATCCGCAGGTTGATTTACCTAAAGATTCAACAGTATTATTTATTAGTAGGCTAATAGAGGCACAAGCGCGGCATACTGGGAATCCTCGGGACAGCATAAAAAAAGACAAATATGCATATCTCAATCTGGATAGTTGGTATCGTGTTTATGAGTATGACGCTAAGAATGACACAGACAATCAAATACAGTTTTGGACTCCTAATGATAATAAAAAACATTCCATATACAATAAAGAGAATTGGGAATTGACTATACTTAGGGATACATTGTATTTTGACAAGGATGGTAATGGTCATAACCGTACACGATTTCAGTTCTACTACCCTGGACATTATGGAACGTTTGAGTGCGCCTATACCTACACTCTGACCGACGAGGCGCTGGAGGAGTAGTAGCCCTCGGTCGAGGTGAGTGGATTTTCGCAGGTTTGTACCCACAAGGTGCAAACCTGCGATTTTTTTTGCAAAATGAAGATTGCTCAATTATTTTTGGCTATCTTTGTGCAAAATTATGTCTCTATGAAAAATCTCAAAATCGCAACAATAGCCATAACGGTGTTCGCTCTGGCAGCCTGCGCAGGCAACAACACCAAAAAACAAAGCACTCAAACGGCCGCAACAACCACGCAAACACAACCACGACAAATACCTCTGCCCGAACTGCCGGGGTTCATCAACAGCCAGCAGCAGGCAACCGAATATATGGCCGAGCACTATTGGGACCGTTTCGACTTCGCCGACACGACCTACATCGACACGCTCAAAACCATCGAAACGGCTTTCGCACAATACGGACAGGTCTTGGCTTCGGTGTCGCCCGAGTTGGCAAACAAAGCCATGAAACGCACGATGACCGCCGCGCAAAAGAACAAGCAGATGTTCGACGAATTCGCCGCACAAGCCGAAAAATACCTCTATGACCCCAACTCGCCCGTCAAAAACGAAGAGGCATACATCGGTGCGCTGGAGGTTATGTCCACCACCTCGCTCTATGACGAGTGGGAGCGCGTACGACCCCAATCGCAACTCACGTTGGCACTCAAAAACCGCTTGGGAACACGCGCAACGGATTTCGGATATGTCACCAAGACGGGCAGTCGCGGAACTCTCTACGGTATACGCGCCAAGTACACCCTGCTGTTTATCAACAACCCGGGATGTCCCGCCTGCAAGGAGACACGCGAACAGATTTCGGCCTCGGCAATGCTCACCGACCTTATCAACCAAGGCATAATCAAGGTGTTGGCCGTCTATCCCGACGAGGACCTCAAGGAGTGGTACGACTACCAACCCAATATGCCCGAAAATTGGATTAACTCCTACGACAAGGCACTTGCAATGCGCGACAAGGAGCTCTATGACCTGCGCGCAATCCCGACGCTCTACCTGCTGGACGAGAACAAAACCGTGTTGCTCAAGGATTGTATGTCAATCCCCACCATCGAGCAGGTTATCTACTACCGCGATTACTATAACCAACAACAATAAGAAATTATGACAATCATTGACGGAAAACTTACCGCCCAACAACTGCGTGCCGAAATCGCCGCCGAAGTGGCCGAAATGGTAGCCGCAGGAAAGCCCGCACCCCATCTGGTTGCTATTCTGGTGGGTAACAACGGTGCAAGTATGACCTACGTTGCCAACAAAGAGAAGATGTGTGGCGAGTGTGGATTTCGCTCGACCGTGCTTCGCATGCCCGAGGAGACCACCGAAGAGCAACTCCTCGCCGAGGTTGAACGCCTCAACAACGACCCCGAAGTGGATGGTTTCATCGTGCAGCTGCCCCTGCCAAAACATATCGACGAGCAACGTGTAATCGAGGCCATCTCGCCCCGCAAGGATGTGGACGGTTTCACGCCCATCAACGTGGGTGCCATGGTGTTGGGTCTTGAGTGCTTTGTGCCCGCAACTCCCGCAGGTATTCTCGAACTGCTCAAACGTTACAACGTCCCCACATCGGGCAAGAAGTGCGCTGTCATCGGACGTAGCAACATCGTAGGCCGCCCGATGTCGATTCTGCTGTCGCAGAAGGGCTGGGATGCAACCGTAACCTTGTGCCACAGCCGCACCGCCAATTTGGCCGAGACCGTGCGCGAGGCTGATATCGTTATTGCCGCTCTGGGTATCCCCGGCTTCGTGAAAGGCGATATGGTCAAAGAGGGCGCAACGGTTATAGACGTAGGTATTACCCGTGTTGCTGCCGATAATGCGCGTGGTTGGCGTGTGGTTGGTGATGTTGCTTACGACGAGGTTGCTCCGAAATGTGCATACATTACTCCCGTTCCCGGTGGTGTTGGTCCGATGACCATCATCTCGCTGATGAAGAACACTCTGATTGCTGCCAAACGCCGCAAGTAACTAAAGTTGTTGCTTGCAAGATACCTTAATATATAGCTAAGGGGCCGTCCAACAAATTCGTTGGATGGCCCCTTAATTTACATCACAACCGCTCAATCAGTAGGTCATGTGGGAGTTGTCGCTGGCGGAGTAGTTGATGGTGAAGTGGTCGGGGGGAGTGCCCTCGGCGTCCATTACGATGGAACTCGATTTGACATCCACGTCGCCATTGAAGATGCTTATGTGTTTGCCGATGAGGTGGCTGACCTCACACATCACGGCGTCGACCTGGTAGTATAGCGTCAAACCCTTGTTGTGGTAGACGCCCTGGC
Source organism: Rikenellaceae bacterium (assembly GCA_017936385.1). Lineage (GTDB taxonomy): Bacteria > Bacteroidota > Bacteroidia > Bacteroidales > Rikenellaceae > UBA940. The sequence continues at coordinate 54,984 of JAGBFQ010000022.1, read as the reverse complement.
CTTCGACGATGTTGATGAGCTCGGTCGACTTGGCAAAGTCGTGTTTGTAGAGTACCTTCCAGCGAATATTTTCGGCCGAATATGTGTAATAGAACAAATCGTAGGGCTTTTCGGGCGTACAATCCGATGTAATGCACTCTATCTCATAGGTGTTGGTACCTATGGTGCGTAGGGTCATGTTGTAGAATTGTCGAGTAGCACCTACCTCGGTTATCGGCAACGAGTCGCGGGTTATCTGACGTGTTCCGCCGTTGGAGTTGATTAGAGAGATGTAGTTTCCCATGTCGCGCAACTTGTAGGTGGGGAAGTGCGCGTCCTCGAAGGCGTAACGTTCCGTGTCGGTGCTGAGTGAGGCCCAATACTCGGCCGCAAGGATGGTTTGAATGGAGGTTACTCGGTCATGAATGTGACTTTCCATGAGCGAGTAGGCGTATTTGTAGGCTGCGTTGGGCGAAGTTTGCGCAATTTCGGGTGACTCGTAGGTGCAGCCGCCCAACATGACTGCCGTCGCAACCACGATTAGGAGTTTGTGCATCTTATTCATAGTCAAAATCTTGATTTTTGGAGTTAATTCTGAATCCTACGCCGATATTGAGCCATCCACGTTCGGAGTATCCCAACTCGGCAAAGCCGAACACACGACGTCCGACGCTGATTCCGAACGGGATAACCTCAACTCCTATCTCGCTCGAACCGGCCGTAGTGGGTTCCGCATACTCGTAGTTTGAGCGCATCCACGAACCGATTACGCCCATCGAGAAGGTGGAGTAGAGTCGTACCATATCGGTGCGCACCCACACGAAACGCACCGTCGGCAGCACCACCAGAAAGTGCTCCTTGCACCGTCCGACCGGATGGTTGTCCATGGCCGAGTATCGACGGTTGAAAGTTCCTGTGTAGGCCACTGCCACGCCCACCTCGCACCAACGTTTTGCGCGATAGGTGTAGGAGAGACCCAATGAAGGCATTTTGACGCTCTCGCTGTCGTAATATTTGAGAGCATCGTAATATAGACCATCTATGAATTTGCTATCCTCGGAGGGCGAGATGTATGGCATGTTGTTGATGTTGTCGAGCCGTTGGTTGAGCAACCTGTTGTCGTGCTCATAGCTGTTGACAAAAGCACCATAGATATTATTTGCCGAGGGCATGATACCGAAAGACGCTCGAAGTTCGTGTCGAGGTCCGATTTCGTGTCGTTGCGCCCGTGCCGTGGCAGCCACGCCGAGCAGTAGGATGAGCGTCGGCAGCAGTCGTTTGAGAAGAGCGGTTTTCATGGCGGTTGGTGTTTTGTGGTTTGAGTTTTTCAAAGATACAAATTAGTCGGTAAATATGCAATAATCGTCGAGATTTTTTGCTGTTGGGTAGGCTGTTTTTCGTCCCGAGATTCGAACTCGAAAAGGGAATTTCACCCCTACATAGCGATTTTCATCCCTAAAACGGGTAAAATCGAGCATTTTTGGTGGCTCAAAGACCTTTTTTTGACCGAATCCGAAAAAATGTATCAAATTCGCCGTCGAAAGTTTCGGACCATCGTTCACCGACCGATTCAACCATAGAATCCTCCCCGGCCGTGGCATCCGAACCGACCAAACAAGCTCTCGTTTTTTATTAAAATATATACAATCTCTCAAAACACGATGAAACACTTTTTGTACTATTTCGACCAAGCGGTTCGCAAGAATTGGAACTCGCCTGCGCTGTGCAACTTCCACGGCGAGAGTTTCTCGTTCGGACAGACAGCTGTCGAAATCGAACGCCTCCATGTGTTGATGGAGGGTGCCGGAGTCGTTCCCGGTGATAAAATCGCAATCTATGCCAAAAACAGCGCACGTTGGGCTGTGTCGTTCTTTGCAATCACTACTGCCGACGCTGTGGCTGTGCCCATTCTTGGCGACTTCACGGTGGACAGTGCCGCGGGTCTTACCGCGCACGCCGAGTGTAAACTCATCTTCACCGAAAGCGCTTCGTGGGAGCAGATGCAGAAGATGAATATCGAAGGTTTGGTTGCGGCCATCAACATCGACAACTTCGAGATTCTTTGGGCTGCCGACGACAAAACCGTCAAAGCGGCCGAGAATATGGATGAAACCCTTGCCGCAAAATACCCCAATGGCATAACTCCCGATAGTATCAACTACGCCAAGACCGAGATGGACTCGCTGTTGATGATTGACTATACGTCGGGTTCGACCGGTTCGCCCAAGGGTGTTATGCTTACGGCTCGCAACTTCTCGTCGAACATCGACTTCGGAATTCACCGTCTGCCCGCCTACCCCGGCGACCGCATGCTGTCGATGTTGCCGCTGGCTCACTTGTACGGCATGGCCTTTGAGTTGACCTATCCGTTGTGTCAGGGTTGCGCCATCTACTTCCTGGGCAAGACTCCCACACCGAGCGTGTTGTTGCAGGCCTTTGCCGAGGTGAAACCCTATCTGATTATTACCGTCCCTCTGGTGATGGAGAAGATATTCCGCAACAAGGTAATCCCCGTAATCGAGAAACCCGCAATGAAGGTGGCTTTGGCAATTCCGGGTGTTCGTCAACTCATCTGCGGCAAGATTCGCAAGACTCTGTTGGCAGCTCTGGGTGGCGAGGTGCGCAGCGTAATTGTCGGTGGTGCGGCTTTGGCTGGCCAGGTCGAGAGCGCCATGCGTATGATTAAGTTCCCCTACACGGTGGACTACGGCATGACCGAGTGCGCGCCGCTGATTGGCTACGAAGATTGGCAACATTTCGCTAAACGCTCGTGCGGCAAACCCGTTTCGGGAATGGAGGTGAGAATCGCTTCCGAAAACGAGAGAGAGATTGTGGGAGAGATTCAGGTGAAGGGCGATAACGTCACCATCGGATACTTCAAAAATCCCGAAGCGACTGCCGCAGCGTTTACCAATGACGGATGGTTCCGTACGGGTGACCTGGGCGTCAAAGACTCCAAAGGCAACATCTTCATCCGCGGACGCAGCAAGGCTATGATTTTGAGCGCTAACGGACAGAATATCTATCCCGAGGAGATTGAGGATAAACTCAACAACCTGCCTATGGTTTCGGAGTCGCTGGTCGTTGAGCGTGGCAAAGGCAAACTTGTTGCGCTGGTTGCCGCCGACACCGCAGGCAAAACCATGACCCCCGAGTTGAAAGCCGAAGCCGAGAAGGCCATGGCCGAGAACCTTGTGGCACTGAACGGCATGTTGCCCGGTTACAGCAAGGTTGCCGCCATTGAGCTTATCGAGGGCGAATTCGAAAAGACCCCCAAGCGTAGCATCAAACGTTTCTTGTATAGCTAACGAGTTGCGCTTCGGATAGTAAGGTGCCCCCTCACGGCGCCGACAAAGTGAGTGAGAGAACTTGCCCCGTGCAGAGAGGTTTGTGAGTAGTGTGGGGCAGGTGAGAGTAGGAGAAAATAGAGGAGAGAAGAAGAAAGAGGAGAGAGAATTGTGAGAGAGAGTTCGTGCCGGATGCACATGGGATAAAGTGTGTGTGATAGAGTGAAAGAGATGCGTCCGAGCCGATAGAGTGAGAGAGAAAAGTGAGGGTGATTTTGTTGGAGAGCGTTCCGTCGGGTATGTATGCCTTGCGGAACGCTCAGTTTTTGTCAATCTGCAACTTACGACAGAAAAGGGCGTGTCCCCAAAAACTTGTTGGACACGCCCTTTTTTAATGTACTCTCCAAACGCTATTTGCGGAACAGACGAATTATACCCTTGAGCATTTCGCCGAGGATGACTGCACCGAGTGACAGACCGCCGACCCACAACCATTGGGTACCCGTCAGCGATACCACGTGGAACACGCTCTGAACCGCGGGAATCAACAATACCAGCGCCATCAGCGCCACCACAAACAGAATGGCTCCCCACAAGAACTTGTTGCGGAACATGCCCCTCACGGCCGCGTGCATACCCGAACGGATACTGAAAATGAGCGTCATTTGTGACAGCGCAAGCGTTGCAAAGGTCATTGTGCGGGCTGCGTCAACAGAGGTTTGGAGTCCGATGTGATAGGCCGCAAGCGACAAACCTGCGATGCAAGCACCCTGCAACAACACGCGCAGGGAGAATCCGCGTGTCATGATTCCCTGTTTGGAATCTATGGGCTTACGTTTCATTATGTCGTCATCGGCGGGGTCGAAACTCAGCGCCAGCGCAGGAAGGCTGTCGGTCACAAGGTTAATCCACAGAATGTGAATCGGCAGCAACGGCGACACAAGGTTGCAAATCACGGCCACGAACAGCACAAGGATTTCGCCCAAATTGGTCGACAGCATAAACTGAATGGACTTCATCAGATTGTCGTAGATGCGGCGACCTTCGCGCACGGCCGAAACGATGGTTGCAAAGTTATCGTCGGCAAGCACCACATCCGAGGCCTCTTTCGATACGTCCGTTCCCGTGATACCCATCGCCACGCCTATGTCGGCAAGCTTTAGAGCCGGGGCGTCGTTTACGCCGTCGCCCGTCATTGCCACCACATTACCCAGACTCTGGAATGCTTTGACAATGCGTACTTTATGCTCGGGGGCTACGCGGGCAAACACGGCGGCTCGTTGGGCCGTTGTGCGCAAGTCTGCGTCGCTCATCTTCTCGACTTCGGCACCCATGACGGCAATGTCGCCATCGGCCATGATTCCCAATTGGCGGGCGATGGCCGAGGCGGTAATGAGGTGGTCGCCCGTAATCATCACGGGACGAATTCCCGCTGCACGACACTCCGCAACGGCCGCTTTAACCTCTTCGCGCGGAGGGTCAATCATTCCGACCATACCCACAAACACAAGATCGCGCTCGATGGTCGCGCTCGAAACTTCGGCGGGCAGAGTCTGTATCTCGTTATAGGCCATTGCCAGCACGCGCAAAGCCTGACCTGCAAGCGAGGTGTTGGCCGTGCGCAGCGACTCACGGTCGGCGTCGGTCAGTGGACGAACCGCGCCTGCATCAAGGATGCGGTTGCAACGTGCCAAGAGTTCGTCCATACCGCCCTTGGTGGCAACCAGCAGAGCCTCGCCCTCGGGATGGATGGTGGTCATGAGTTTGCGCTCGGAGTCGAACGGAATCTCGGCCGTACGTGGAGAGGTTGCATCCAGCTCGTTTTTGTCGATTCCGTGCAGGCGACCCAAGTCGAGCAGGGCTGTTTCGGTGGGGTCGCCCACGGTCGAGCCGTCTTCGCTGTTGAGTTTTCCGTCGTTGGCAAGCGCCGCAATGCGAATCAAAGTTTTGATGGCGGGGGTGAGCTCGGAGGCTTCGCGTTGAGAGCCTTCGGTATAGGTCGCAACCACCGTCATGCGGTTTTGGGTCAGCGTGCCGGTCTTGTCGGAGCAGATTACCGAGGTGCTTCCGAGGGTTTCGACCGAAGGGAGGTTGCGCACAATGGCGTTGCGTTTGGCAAGGCGCGTAACACCCATAGCCAGCACAATGGTCGACACGGCGGGTAATCCTTCGGGTATGGCGGCAGCGGCCAGACTGACAGCAGTCATAAACATGGTCAGAATGTCGTTGCCATAGGCTATGCCTATGACAAATATGAGGGCACAAATTACAAGTGCTGCGATGGCAAGGAATTTTCCCAGCTGGTCGAGTCTTTGTTGCATCGGAGTTTTGACCTCGGGCACGGATTGAATCATCGAAGCGATTTTACCCACCTCGGTGGCAGTAGCCGTGGCGGTAACAATACCCACGCCGTGGCCGTAAGTTACGCTGCACGAGGCAAATGCCATGTTGGTGCGGTCGCCAATACCGACCTCTTCGGTGAGTGTGTCGGTGTTCTTTTCGACGGGGAGTGATTCACCCGTGAGAGCGGCCTCTTGTATTTTGAGGTTGGTGGCCTCGGTGAGTCGGAGGTCGGCAGGTACGCTGTCGCCCGTCTCAATCACCACGGTGTCGCCAACCACCAGGTCGCGGCTCTCGATGACCTGCACCTCGCCGTCGCGCATAACCTTGCAGTGTGGCGCCGACATACGTTCCAACGCGTCGAGCGACTTCTCGGCTTTGTTCTCCTGCAATACGCCGATTATGGCGTTGATAACCACGATGGCAAGGATGATGAAGGTGTCGGCCATTCCCTCGCCGTTCATCACTCCCACAACGCCCGAAATCACGGCCGCCGCGATGAGTACCAAAATCATGAAACTCTTGAACTGATTTAAGAACTTGACAATGGTCGAGGTGTGTTTCTTTTTGGCGAACTCGTTGTGGCCGTCGTGTGCCAATCGTTCGGCGGCTTCTGAGGCCGAGAGTCCGTCGGGGGATTGGGCATTGAGTTGTTGTCGCGTCTGGTCGACGGACAGACGGTAGAAATTTGTTTTGTCGGTCATGATGGTATGTGATGTTTTGTTTGCTCCTTGGGCGAAGATACGAAATAAACGTAAAACATTGTGTTTTATTGCCCAATATTTTTTTGGCATTGTAGCCGGTGAAATGAGGTGGATTTGGGTAAAATGGTCGATTTGTCAATAGACCGTAAAATTTTTTTGTATTTTTTTTTCAGTCGTACAATGTCGCTAAATTCATACCAACGGATGCGTGTACAGTGGTCGTTTTCAGTGTGTTACAACTTGACCGAAAGTGGTGATGATTTGAAATGAGATTGGTTGAAAATTTGTTATAATTTATACTTTGTTTGGTTTTTCCCGTAGTTTTTTTTAGCTTTGCAGGTCAATAATGTAATTTATAGTTGCGCTTATGCCAAAATATCTATCAAAAGTTCTGCTGGTACTGATGCTCGCACTGCCCGGTACAATACTCGCCCAACAGCGAGTGACGGTCAGTGGAAAAGTAACATCGGCCGAAGACAAGCAGCCGCTGATTGGCGTTACGGTAGTCACCGAAACCCTCAGCGGTATGAGCACACAGCTCGACGGAACATACTCGGTGCAGGCTGCCGCCGGTACCAAGCTGACGTTCCAATACATCGGTTTTAAAACCGTGGAGTACCTTGTACCCTCGGGACAAGCGGCCGTAACCTTCAACCTCGAAATGGAGAGCGAAGCCGAACTTGTTGACGACGTGGTGGTGATTGCCTATGGTGTCCGCAAAAAGGGTACCGTGGCAGGTTCGGTAGCCACCGTCAATACCGCCAAAATCGAAGATACGCCCACCGCAGCCTTCGACCAAGCTCTGCAAGGTCAGGTGGCCGGTCTGTCGGTTCTCTCCAATACGGGCGAACCCTCGGCCTCGGCAACCATGCAAATCCGTGGCGTCAACTCGATTAACTCGGGTACTGCTCCGTTGTATATCCTTGACGGCGCGCCCATCTCGGCAAGCGACTTCAACGCCATCAACCCGTCGGACATCGCAACCCTCAACGTGCTGAAAGACGCCGCTTCGACCTCGATTTACGGTGCGCGTGCTGCCAACGGTGTGATTGTGATTACCACCAAGAAGGGACGCATCGCCGACCGACCCAAAATCCAATTCCAAACACAAGTTGGTTTCTCGCAGGCCAATGGCGAGAAGTGGGACCTGATGACCACCCAGGAGCGTATCCAATATGAAAAAGAAATCGGCATGACCGACGGCCAAAACTACGATGTGCTCGGTCAGACGGATGTTAACTGGATGAATGTAGTGTTCAACCCCCGCGCTCTGTTGCAAAACTACGAGCTGGCGGTTTCGGGTGCCGACGAGAAGACCAACTACTACCTGTCGGGCGGCTACTACAATCAAGACGGTACTGCTGTGGGTTCGGGCTTTGAGCGTTACTCGCTGCGCGCCAACCTTGAGCGTCAAGCTGCTCGCTGGCTCAAAATCGGTAGCAACACCATGCTCAACTTCCAAAACATCCAACAAGCCGACGAGGGTGCCTATACGCTGGTAACCCCCATCTCGGCGGCTCGTTTCATGTTGCCCTACTGGAACCCTTACCGAGCAGACGGTTCGCTGGCGTCGATTAACGACGGTTCGTGGAAAGGTAACGGCCAAAACCCGCTCGAGTGGCTGGAGAACAACCCGCTGACCTTTAAAAAATATAAGATGATTGAAACCATCTTCGCCGAGGCCAACCCCATTGAGGGTCTGACCCTGCGTTCGCAGTTCAGCGCCGACTACTCGCACTCGACCGGTTTTGCTCAGTCGTTTCCGAGCTACGCTCCCAACCAGGGACAAGGCTCGGCATCGCGCAGCTCGACCGATAATTATACTCTCACCATGACCAACACCATCAACTATGAGTTTGACATCGAGAAGGACCACTCGTTCAACTTCCTCGTGGGTCATGAGGGTATCGACTACCACTATGAGGCGTTCAGCGTGGCAACCGCAGGTCAGAACAACAACGCACTGACCAACCTTACCACCGCAACCCGCGCAACTTCGTGGGATGATACCACCGATTCGGATTACGGCTTCTTGTCGTTCTTTGCCCGTGGCGAGTACAACTACAAGAACCGCTACTTTGCCGAGGCCGCTCTGCGTACCGACGCTTCGAGCCGATTCGGTAAGGAGAACCGATGGGGTGTGTTCTGGTCGGCGGCCTTCATGTGGAACCTGCGTAACGAGGAGTTTATGGCAAATGCCTCGCGCTGGTTGACCAACGCACAAGTTCAACTCTCGACCGGTACCTCGGGTAACTCGTCAATCCCCAACTACGAACACTTGGCTCTTGTGGGCGGAGGTCTGGACTATGTGGGTGACGCAGGTTTGGGCCTGATGCAACCCGGTAACGATAAACTCGGATGGGAGAAACCCTGGACCAGCAACCTCGGTATCCACGTAGGTTTCTGGAACCGACTCAACGTCGACTTGGAGTTGTACTACAAACGTACCAGCGACATGTTGATGAACGTTCCGCTGCCGTACTCGACTTCGGGCTTCGGCTACTATTGGGACAACGTGGGTGTGATGGTTAACAAAGGTGTCGAGTTGAGTGTCAATGCAACTGCCATCGCTGTTAAGGACTTCTCGTGGACCATCAACGCCAACTTCTCGTACAACGACAACAAGATTACCGAACTCTACAACGGTGTTACGGAGTATGAGAACTCGGGAGCCTATACCAAGTACGTTGTGGGTGAATCGCTCGGCCAATTCTACATCAACCGCTATGCAGGTGTCAACCCCGCAAACGGTGACGCTCTGTGGTATGACAAGAACGGTAATATCACCACCGAATTGCGCGACGAGGATAAGGTGCTTATCGACAAGAGCTATCACGCTCCGTGGCAGGGCGGTTTCGGAACCACCTTGGCTTGGAAGGGCCTGTCGCTCTCGGCACAATTCAGCTGGGTTGCCGACCGTTGGATGATTAACAACGACCGCTACTTCGATGAATCGAACGGCCGCTTTGCATCGTACAACCAAAGCCGCCGCTTGTTGGACCGTTGGAAAGAGCCGGGCGACGTGACCGACATTCCGCGCCACGGTGTCTACACCGAATTCGATAGTCGTCTGTTGGAGGACGCTTCGTTCCTGCGACTCAAGAACCTGATGATTAGCTACTCGCTGCCCCAAAACCTGCTCAAAAAGAGCAAGGTATTCAGCGGTGTTCGCGTGTATGCACAGGGTCAGAACCTCTTTACGTTTACCAAATTCTCGGGATTGGACCCCGAGGGTACGGCCAATATCTACGCGGCACAGTACCCGATGGCTCGCCAATTTACGTTCGGACTTGACTTAACTTTCTAAACAAAGACCATTATAAAGTATGCTCAGAAAAATAAAAATATGCGTCTGCCTGATGGTTGCAGTGTTGGCAACCTCGTGTCTTGACAAAACGCCCGGCTCGGCAATCCCCGTCGACAAGGCGATGCAGACCTTCGATGACGCCGAACAACATCTTACGGGTATCTATGCCCAAATGAAGAGCAGCGCGCTGTGGAGCGGCTACTTGACCCTGCTGCCCGACATCCAAACAGATTTGGCTTATGCTGTTGAGGGTTACTCCAATAATATGGGCGAGTTCTGGTTGTGGACCTTCCGCGGAACAAGCAAGGAGATTGAGGCTGTGTATGGCGGTTTGTATAGCATCATCAGCGAGTGTAACTTCTTCCTCGAGAAGATTGACCAAGTGATTGCCAAGGAGACCGACGACGACAATCTGCTGGCTTTGGACTTCTATAAGGGCGAGGTCTACACCATCCGCGCACTGTGCTACTCGGAACTTATCAAATGCTACTGCGAGGCTTACGACCCCGATAACGCCGATAACCAGCTCGGTGTGGTGCTGCGCAAGTCGTATTCGAAGAAAGAGCGTGCCGTGCGTGCCTCGCTCAAGGCCTCTTACAAAATGGTGCTTGACGACTTGTCGATGGCCGAGAGCTTGTTGGATGATGACTACGACGGTTACAGCAGCGACTACGCAATTCAAGGTATGGCTTATGCCCTTCATGCTCGCGTAGCCCTCTATATGCAGGACTGGGATGCCGCCATCGAATACTCGTCGAAGGTTATCGACCATCCTCATAAGGCTTTTGCGTTGTCGGAAGCCAATGTTAACTATACGAACACAAATCCCAATTCGTATCATATCTACAACCAAACGACCGGTAGCCAAAGCTACTTCCAATATATGTGGTCGAATGACCTTGCCACCGAAATTATTTGGCAAATCGGTTTCACTCCCACATCGTATGGAGGAGCGTTGGGTCAGTCCTTCTTGGCTTTTAATACCGACTATGTGTACTACTATCCGGATTATGTGCCTGCACAATGGGTTTTGAATCTGTATCAATCGGCCGATTTGCGCTATGATGCATATTTCGCCACGATGCAGACCGGTCACAGTCACGGACTTGTTTGGCCATTGCTGATAAAGTACTATGGAAACGAGAGTTTTATGAACAGCTATCAGCTATTCCACGTAAACTCACCCAAGCCTTTCCGTTTGGCCGAGCAATATCTGATTCGTGCCGAGGCCTACTGCCGCAAGGATAATCCTAACTACGCGGCAGCTTCGGCCGACCTCAGCACCCTGCGAGAGTCTCGTTTTGCCAATGGAGTCGGTTCGACAGTTGTCAATAAGGATAACTTCCTGCAAACCATTTCGGATGAGCGCGTGCGTGAACTCTACATGGAGGGACACCGTCTGCAAGACCTCAAACGTTGGGGCAAATTGCTCAACAACGGCGTCTTTGAGCGTACCCCTCAGCAAAACTCGCTCAAGGAGGGTAGCAGCATCAAAATTTCGGTCGACAACCCGCGTTTTGTGTGGCCTATCCCGAAACACGAACTCGACGCACCCGGCTCGGAGGTGGCACCCAACCCCAGCAACAATTAGTAACGTGATTTAACACCATACCAAAGTTAGAACAATGAAACGCATACTTTCAATACTTTCGGCCTCGGTGCTGATGCTCATTTCGCTGACTTCGTGCCACGAGGAGTATACCACCTACTCGGATGCCGAGTACGTAATGTTTGCCGATACGCTCTCAAGCAACGTCATCACTGCCGACAATGAGTTGTTCAGTGTGTCTGTGGCTTCGACCGTGGCTTGCGACTACGACCGCACATTCGGCGTCGAAATCGTCGACCAAGGTAGCAACGCTATCGAGGGCAAACACTTCACACTTCTGTCGAACAAAGTGGTCATCCCTGCCGGCGAACGTGCCGTGGATGTGCAACTCCGCGGACACTATGCCAATATCACCGACGCAGATTCGTTGGGTGTTGTGCTGAGACTTGTGGTTCCCGAGAAGGTGCAATGGAACCTCTATGAGGGCTGGACCACCCACAAGGCAACCTTCTATAAGGCGTGCCCGTGGGATATCAACAACTTTACGGGTTGGTGCGTGTTGTCGTCGATGCTGATTTACAACTATCCGGGAACCAACACAGCGTTCCAAAAACTCGTTAAGGTTGACAAGGTGGACGATACCCACGTAATTTTGCGTGATGCATTCTACGAGGGTTACGACGTGATTATCGGTTTCGATGCTACGGACCCCGCAGAGCCCAAAGTGACGATGGATGCCGACCAAGTGCTGAGCGACGAGGGTTCGGTGTTCGGAATGTTCCATGGCGACGACAGAATCCTGGGCAAAGCGAGCCCTTACAATACCTCATACTTCAACTCGTGTCGAAAATTCGCAGTGCTGTGGACCTATGTCTATGTCGAAAATGTGGGCGAGGCAGTGGGTGCTGTCGGCGACTTCTATAATGTTATGGAGTGGGTCACCGAGGAGGAGGCCAACCGAATTATGCGCGAGGGACTTTAGTGCTGAGGACGCTAAAAAGAGTAAAAGTAATCTGAGTACAATATATAATTAAGAGTGAAAATGAAAAAATATATGGTTCGTCTGTTCAGCCTGCTGGTTGTTGTGGCAATGGCTGTCAGCGCATGTAACCCCGATACCCCCGAGAATGAAGGAACGGATGATGGCTCCGGAAACGAGAACGTAACCCCCGGTGATAAACCCGGTGAGGGCGAAGGTAATACAGATGTTGTATTCCCCGAAAAGGTTGTGGCTAATGTAACCCCCGGAGAGGTTGTTACGCTGACTTTCGAAGCTGCTACCAAATGGGAGGTGTCTGTACCTGCCGAAACATCGGCTTGGTTCAGTATCGTTGATGGCAAAAACACCACCCTTTCGCTGCGTGGTACCGAAACCGGAACCCAAGAGGTGCAAATCCAAGTTCGTAACATTGTGGATTACCGTCAGGCACACACTTGTGAGGTGTCGTTGAACATGGGCAACCGCACCGAAGTGATAGCACAACTCACACTCCCCGCGGCACAACGCGAGATAGATGTTTATGAGGCCGAGTTCAATGAGACGGACAATGTATTTCAAATGGACTCGTTGAGCAAATATGTCTATTCGGAGAGTACGGTTGAAAGTGTGAAAATGAGATGGGTTAATGGTCTGTTCCGACAAAAAATCGCTGTGGATGCCAACTTTAATTGGTCGTTGGTGGGCGAAATTCCCGCGTGGCTTGAGCTCTCGAATACCTCGGGTGAGAACGGCCGCACCGAAATATCTCTCAATACCGTACCCGAAGAACTGCCCTTGGAGCCGACGGTTGTCAAATTCGACCTTTGCGACTACTCCGACCTCTCGAATCCGGTGGTCGTGGAGTCATTTACCATCGACTATGACGGCTGCAAAGATGTGTTCAAACTCGATATGAACTATCAATTGCGTTTCAATACGATTGGCGACTATTACGACCCCGTTCATGCCATGGATTTTGTGGCAGCTCCCGCGGCAGGTACGATTACCGCACCCAAGGGAGTGGTATTCTACACCTTTGTCGAGCGTAACGGCAAACTCTATCATGACCGTTATGCAATGTGGATTAACTTTACGGTGGCCGACTATCCCGAAGGAGCCGACGAAAAGGGACTTTATACCCGCGCAATGTCGCTGACCGTGAACGCAAATACAGAACTGACCGAACGTAAAGCATATCTGATGGCTCTGCCCGCGTCGGTTGCATCTACCATCACCGACCCTGCAAACCAACTCTATGCCGATGAGGAGCACACGACCGTGGCTTATGACCTGCGTGACTACATTTTCGGCGAAATTGAGCAACTTCCCTACGTTCCGCCCGGAGTGATTGATGCTACCAATATCTCGACCATGCGTGCATATAATGCCGACTTCGAGGAGTTGGAGAATGCCTCGTTCATCACAGGTGCTTGGGCAGGTATCACTCACGCCTACCGTCTGTCGTACAGCCAGGCTGATACGGGCGATTATTTGACGTTCAATGTGCCGTTCAGCAGCTACGAAGTGTATGGCTACAATGGTCAAAGCGATAAGTTCGAGAGTCTTGATGGTTGCTGGATTTCGCTGTCGGCACATGCCGAGAATGAGAACTGCTACAAGGTGATGATGGACGATAAGAAAAACACCAAACCCGGTCCCGATGGCCAAAACGTGGCGTATTTGGTGTTCTATGGCGAGGACAAGGCAGCTTATGCTGTTGTGGAGTGCGTGCTGGACGAGAATTTCGTAGCACCTCCCATTTATGAAGTTGACACCTCGGCAGTTGCTTTCCTTGGCGAGGAGAGTTTTGGCGAAACCCTTGAGTTCCTGACCCCGAGTGACCCCGATTGGAACGCCGAAGCAGCCGTTTCGTACCCCGGCTTGATTCAGGTCAGAGTTGTACACCGCAGCGCAATGTCGTCATTACGAGGAATGAAGTTCCCGGAATTCACCACTTGGCGTTCGACCCAGGATTGGTTGAAGATAGCTTATAATGCAGGCCTGCCTTGCGTCGATATGCAGGCGCTGACCGGTAACAAGGGACGTGGCGTAATCACCCTCTATAACGGAGATACGGCGGTGGTAATCATCGTGTGTGTATTCGGATACATGGGCTAACCGTTGCCGCCAGAGAGCGGGCAAGGCTCTGCGAAAGTGCGGAGCATAAAAGAAAAGTGTAAAAAAGAAGAGCTATAATACAATGAAATTTTACAGATTATTCGTATGCATGGCGCTGACCATGATGTCGGCGATGTTTATGACCGGTTGCGTCGAGGATAGTGGTGTCGATAACCGCGAAACCGACTACGGATACGTGCAGTTCAAACTCTACAAAGCAGCCTCGTATACCCCCGAGGCGCAGGGCGAACCGAAAGCACGTGCCCAAGTGGTGGACCGACTCGATTGGCTTGCTCAGGCGTATAAAATCCGCGTGTCGTTGCGAGGAGCAAACGGACGTGATATTGCCCTGACCCTCAATCTTAATTCAGCAGGCACGGAGCTTGCCGAATGGGGGCTGCGTAGCGACAAGGTCAAACTGCTGGAGGGACAATACACCATCAACAACTTCACGCTGTATGACGCCTATGATGAGGTGCGCTACGTTGGTGTACCTGCCGAAGAGTTCAAAACCATGGAGGTTGAAGTTGGTACGCTCTGTACGCACGACTTGACGGTTAACGTCGTACCTCGCGGCCAGGTGCGTTTCTCGTTGGTTAAGGATATGAGTTCGATGCCTGATACAGCGGGAACACGTGCTGCCGACAGAGAGTACACCTTCGACGAAATCAAAGAGGTGGATATCACCGTGCGACACACGTTGACCAACAGAGAGGTCACTTTCTCGAAAATCCCTATGGAGTTTTCGCTCGAATTTAAGGATGGCGTGGATACTCCCAACGGTCACCGTACCTCAATATTGGAGAGTGACTCGGTGATGTGGCTCGAGGCTGGCGAATATAGAATCGTCCGCTACGTGGCCTATGACGAATATGATGCCTCGATAGATGTGAACTCAACCCAAGCAACATTCAAAGTCGATGATAATGAACTCGTGGATGTTGAAGTTCCGATTAATGTATACGGCGGCGCCGAGTATATCAAGGACTATATGGCATTGTACGAAATCTGGAAAAGTTTGAACGGTCCGGATTGGTACTATGTGGGTGAGAACTTCACCCGTGGAGCCAACTGGAATTTCGATAAGGACATTGACCTTTGGGGCGACCAACCCGGAGTTAAACTTCACTCGAACGGCCGCGTGGCATTTATTGACATCAGTGACTTCGGCTTTAGTGGCGCGATGTCACCTGCCATCGGACAGTTGACAGAGTTGATGGAGCTCTATCTGGGTACTCACAACGATGCCAATATGATTACCTATGACCCGGAAGAGGCCAAGACACATAACCAATCGTTGGCTTATCGCACCCGCAACCGCATGGAGATTCACAAGGAGTATCTGCGTAAACTCCATCCTGCGACTCAGATGTCGGAGCCTTGTGCCCGCGCACTGATGGAGCACAATATCAGTGTGCCGGAAATCAGCCTCTATGAGAGCATGAAGGAGAACGAAATCATCGAGCCTTCGACCGGTCACCAACGTGTAATCCGTCCGATGGACACCAACCATGGCACATTGTGCAATGGTCTGACTTCGCTGCCTGCCGAAATCGGCAACTTGGAGAACCTTCAATATCTGAACATTGCCAATAGTACCATTGCCGAACTGCCCGAGGAGTTGTCGAAGTGCTATGCGCTGACCGACCTTGAGATTTATAACTGCCCGAACATGAAGAAGTTCCCGGCTATGATTGCGAAACTTCCGTCGCTGGTGGCTCTCAACTTGTCGAATAACAAACAGTGGACGGCAGAGGATATTTACAACGGATTCGATGCAATCGCCAAAGGTCCGTCGCAGAAAAGCATTCAATTGGTATATGCGCGTGAGAATTCACTGGAGGAGCTCCCTGCATCGCTGAGCAATATGCACAGCCTGAGTCTGCTCGATTTGGCCTACAACAAAATTCGTAAGATGCACCCGTTCGGCAAGAATGTCGGCCTGGTTCAACTCTATCTTGACTACAATGAGTTGGAGAGCCTGCCCCGTTTTGACGAGAATGGAGAGGAGGTTGGTTTCTGTGCCATCGACGATGTCGATACCTTCTCTGTAAAGTACAATAAACTCAAAAAAGTACCCAATATCTTCTCGGCTACCAGCAAATTCACTATGTCGTCGGTCGATTTTTCGGGAAACCAAATCGACGGCTTTGAGGATGAAGAAAAGAGTGGTAAGGATGGTTATAAGGGTATCCGCGTCGAGACACTTACATTGAGCCAAAATAAATTCAAGGAGTATCCCACGGCGATAGCCAAGACCAATTCACTTGTGTCGTACATAATCCTCCGCGCCAACGAAATCCGTTCGATTCCTGACGAAGCGCTGAGTTACAAGAATTCGGTTGACCTTGTGTCGTTCGATTTGTCGTACAACCGCTTGAGCAAACTGCCCAAGATGTTTCATGCCGGAAACTTCCCCTATCTGTACGGTATGGATTTGTCCTTCAATGCGTTCAGTGAGTTCCCCTTCGAGCCGCTTGACGCAGGCTCGTTGACAGTATATGCAATCCGCAGTCAACGAAATGACAAAGGTGAGCGTTGTCTTCGCAAGTGGCCTACGGGATTGTACAACCATAAGGGTCTGAGAGGATTTTACATCGGCTCGAATGACCTTCGCAGAGTGGATGACACCATCTCGACATTGATTTACTATTTGGATATCAGTGATAACCCGCGAATCGTGTTTGATGCGTCGGATATCTGCTACGCTTGGCAAGTAGGTGCTTACTACCTTATTTACGATAAGACGCAGAATATTCAGAATTGCGAATATATGTTGGAGTAGTTACCCCGAATGGAGAGAACAAGAGATATGAAACAGATGAAATATATTGTGCTTGCCGCCGCGCTGATGCTCGGCGCCTGCACACCTGACAACGAAAACATAAAGTTTGAGGTCGACACCCAAAAAATCGAAATGGCACCCGAAGGTGGTACACGTATCATCCGAATCACTGCCGGCGAGTCGTGGACTGCATCGACCGATGCACCGTGGATTACCGTGTCGCCGACCAACGGCCGTGGCTCTACCGAGTGTCAAATCATCGTCGACTCGGCTCTGATGAACGAGGCGCGTGAAGCAGAGGTGAAAATTGAAACCGTGGCCACTGGAAGTGCCGATACCAATGTTCAACTTGTGGAGATTGAGCAACAAGGTTTCCCCTATGTTATTGAGTTGGACAACCCCGAAGTGGAGTTGGAGTGCTATGATGAATTCGATGAGCGTTACTTTGAGGTTACGGTTCGTTCGAATGTCGAGTTCGATGTTGACATTCCCGATAATGTGACATGGCTGACCAATAAACGATTCTCGCAAAACCTCAATCGCGGCATGCGTCCTCGCGAGGTTACAATTCGTTTCGACTGGGGTATCAACTCGCGAGATACCATCCGCACGGCCGACATTCGATTTGTGCCCAAAGATGGTCGTCAGATGGACCGTCAGGATGTGCTGACCGTGCTTCAAGAGGCCGCAGTGCCTATCAAGGAGAATACCCGCGAAGGAGACTCGGTGGCGATGCTTGCCATTGCGCGTACCCTGCGCAGCACCGCATCATACGACACCTCGCAACCTATGGACAGTTGGACCGGTGTTACTCTGTGGGAAGATGGCGAGGAGGGTTGTACTCCCGACAAGGTAGGTCGTGTTAAGAGAGCCGAGTTCCTGATTTTCTACACCAAAGAGAGTCTGCCCTATGAGGTGCGTTTCTTGACGGCAGCCGAGGAGTTGTACTTCTTTGGTAATGCCAATACCTTCCTGCTTGATTTGGACGAGGGCGAAAGCATCGGTTATTTGTCCGAGAACCTCAAACGTTTGACCCTCGGAGCATACGGTTTGAGTTCGCTGGGAAAAAATATTGCCAAACTCAAAAATCTGGAGTATCTGAACCTTGGTTCCAACAACTTCCAGAAAATACCCGACGTGCTGACCAAGGAGAACTTCCCCAAACTGCGCACTCTGATTATGAATGCCAACCAACGTAACCTCGTTACGGACTTGAGCAATAATGTCAAGAAAAATTTGGGCGGTTTTATGGATGAGGAGGAGTTCCCCGCAGACCTGCTTAAGTGGGATTTGGACACGTTAGTGCTGTCGGTGAACTACCTGCACGGTTCGTTGCCCACTTTTGAGGACGACCCCGAGATACCTGTCTACACCCAAGAAGATATCGCTGCATCGAAAAATAAGGATGGAGTGGATACACTGCCGCAAATTTTGGTTGAACGCAAAATCAAGAAGGTTATGCCTTCGACCAAGTGGTTTGCCATCAACCTCAACCGCATGAGTGGCGAACTTCCCGATTGGTTGTTGTATCACCCGGCCTTGGACTGGTGGGCACCTTTTAGTTTGGTCTTCCCACAGGAGGGACGTTGGACCGACGGAACATACGCCGGATTCAGCAATGCTCCTGCCAACTTGAACTATTACTATGAGCACTATGTCAATAAGGAGATGGCGAACTCTGAGCAGGGTGACCAAGAGGACGCATCGAATGAGGATGAAACATCCTCTTCCGATGGTTCGCGCCGATAGATTGTGCACAGTACGACAGAACAAATAGAGTAAAAACAGACACGGAATATCATCAAAACGAAGAAGATGAAAAAAGTAAAGATATATGCATTGATTGCGGCGGCAGTGTTGTCGCTTGGCTCGTGCACAGACACGATGGAAACGGAAGGCGTAGGTAAGAATCCGACCCCCGAAGTACCGTATGTTCAGGGCGAGTTGATGGTTAAATTCACCCCTGAGGTTGGCGAGATGATTGAGGCCGCCGGCCTGACTCGCGGCGGAGCAGTTACCCGCAGCGGAAATGTGAATGTGGACCAAGTGCTGGATATTATCGGCAGCTACCGCTTGGAACGTGTGTTCCCCGTTGACAAGGCCAATGAGGAGCGTACCCGCAAGAGTGGACTCCACTTGTGGTATGTGGTAGGTTTCGATGCATCGCAATCCGTGGGAGATGTAGCACGACGCCTGTCGGCTTTGGGTGAGGTTCAGAATGTAGACCTTAACCGCAAGGTGAAACGCGCCTACGACAGCAAGGCAGTGCCCTTGTCGGCCGAGAAGTTGGCGGCTATTTCGAACTCAGCGGCTCAGACCCGCTCGGTGGCTCTGAATGACGAACTGCTGGCGGCACAATGGAACCTTATCAACCGTGGTGATATGTTCACCAAAGAGGGTGCTGTTAAATCGGTCGAAGGTGCCGATGTGCAGGTTGAAAAGGCTTGGGAGCGTTCGACGGGCGACAACTCGGTTGTTGTGGCTGTGTTGGACGAGGGTGTGTGGATTGAGCACCCCGACTTGAAAGACAATATCTGGATTAACGAGGACGAGGTGGAGAGTATGACCGAGGACGCCGACGATAACGGCTACAAGGGCGATATCCACGGATATAACTTTGTAAACAACTCGGGCAAAATCACTTGGAACGACTACTATGACTCGGGTCACGGTTCGCACGTTGCGGGTGTGATTTCGGCTGTCAACAACAATGGTTTGGGTGTCAGCTCGATTGCAGGTGGCGACGGCTCGGGAAATGGTGTACGCATCATGGTGTGCCAAATCTTCTCGGGTAATATGGCGACCAGCCTGCTGGCAACCATGCAAGCAATCAAATATGCTGCCGACAACGGCGCCGTGGTGCTGCAATGTAGCTGGGGCTATGTGTCGGGAGCTGCCAATATCTATGATTGGGGCGAGGCCGGTTTTGCCACTCAAGAGCAGTGGGAAGCAGGTTCGCCGTTGGAGAAGGATGCGTTGGACTACTTCACCCACAATGCAGGTTCGCCCAATGGCCCGATTGATGGTGGTATTGCTGTGTATGCGGCGGGTAACGAGAGTGCCCCTGCGGCAGGTTTCCCCGGTGCGGCCAAGGAGTATGTGTCGGTAGCGGGTACTGCGGCTGACTTCACCCCTGCGGTCTACACCAACTATGGTCCCGGAACCACTATTTCGGCTCCCGGTGGCGACCAAGACTACTATTGGGACTATCGCTACGAGGATAACATCTATGGTAGCAACTATGGCGAGTTGGGCTGTATTCTGTCGGCTCTGCCGCTCCATATCGCCCCCACGGGATATGGCTACATGGAGGGAACCTCGATGGCAACCCCTCACGTGTCGGGAGTTGTGGCATTGGGCATTTCGTATGCCGCACAATTGCGCAAACACTTTAAGGCTGAGGAGTTGCAGGAGTTGCTGCATGCAAACGTAACTCCTATTGACCAATACTGCACGGGACGCAAAACCTACTATCGCTATGTGGCAGACCTTGGTCCGCTGCAACCCATGCAACTCAATCTGCCCGATTACAAAGGCCAAATGGGTTCGGGACAGGTGAATGCCGATAAGTTCTTGGCGGCTATTGCAGGCGAGGATGCCGGTGAGGCGATGCGTTTCCCCAATGTCTATGTGGCAGTGCAAGGAGCTGTGGCGTTTGTACCTTCACGCTACTTCAAGGATGGCGAAAAACTTACCTATACGGTTAAAATAGAGGACGAATCGGTGGCAACCTGCACCAATGAGGATGGCCGCGTGCTGTTCAAGGGTGCCAAGGCCGGTGCCACGAAGGCAACCATCACCGCAAGCAACGGCGAGGTTCACTCGTTCAATATCACCGTGCGTCGCAGTACGGGTAACGGCTGGTTGTAGGCGATATGAGTAGGTGGGGCATGCGGGTGGCTGTGATGGCTGCTGTGTGGCTGTTGGGCGTGACATCCGCCGAGGCTCAGATTCGCATCGTTCCACGCGAAAGACTTGACAGTGTGGCCAACCCTGCAACCGTAGGCAAGGGACGAGTGCTCTTCTCGGAGGGTCGGATGGCTAATGTAGATATTCCTATCGTGGAGTTTGGAACTTTGAACGAAGATTCCGAGCCGTGGAGCCGAACCATTGAGTGGACCAACCGTGGCAATGAGCCGTTGGTCGTGACGCGAGTGACGACGGGATGCAATTGTGTGCGTGTCGAACACTCCGTACAACCTGTCCGAGTGGGGGCAAAAGGGTGGATAAAGGTCACCTTTGACCCCAAAGGCAGAGTGGGAGGTGTGGTGCAGAGGGTGTGGATTTATACCAACCTGTCGGCCAAGACGCCGACCGCTGTGTTGGAACTGCATGGGCGAGTGCTTTCGTCCAAGACCAACGACGATTATCCGAAGGCGATGGGCGATTTGCGCCTGAGTGCCGAGAGTGTAACCATTGTGGAGGGTAGGGCGAGTTTGGCATGCAAGAATGCCGGCGGACGAGCCTTGCGAATCGCGGCCGATGTAATGTTGAGTTCACCGGGCGTGGTGCTCCGAACCGAACCCGCCGTGTTGCCTCCCGGAGCCGAAGGGGTGCTGATTGTTGAATATAAGAGCCGAACGACAGAGGAAGTGCGATTGTATGTGGGTGGCTTGGAGTTGCCGCCGCGGATGCGCAAACTCGAAGTGGTAAGTGTGAAATAAGGAAAATATATAGAACAAAGATAAAGTATGAAAAATTGGTTGAAAATAATGACCCTGGCACTGCTGTCGATGGCGGCTGTGGGATGTTCGGAACCTGACTCGTATGACGACCCGAAACTTGATGTTACGCCCCACAATATCTCGGGCGAGTGGAAACTTGTCAAGTTTGAAGGCGCAAATCCCGCCAATGGCAGCTATGTCTATCTTGATATCAAACGTCAAGACCGCAAATTCACCGAGTTCCAAAATGTGGACAACGCCTATGGCACGGTTCGTACGGGAGTCTACTACATCTACACCGACGAGGCGCACGGTGCAGTGATTCGTGGTGAGTATGACTATGGCGTAGGCCAATGGGCTCATCGCTACAAGGTGACTCTCTATGGTCGTACGATGGTTTGGACGGCACTTGGTGACGACTCGGTGGTGTGCGTCTATGAGCGTTGCGAGATTCCCGAGGAGATAGCTTCCCAGGCTCCCGTCGAGGACGAAGAGGAGTAAACACACTCACACAGAGCATTGCGGGCTGTTGGACAAAGAGCGTCTGACAGCCCGTAGTGTTTAAATTCATAATTCACAATTATTGGTGCTGTGGATTGTAATTTGTATCTTTGCGCTTACGTAAGACCCGAATGTTATGAAAAAACCAACCGTAATCCAGGCTTTTATACCGATTATCACTCTGCTCGTGCTCATCGCACTCAACGTACTAATTGCAGCCGACGACACCATGGCCGGAGCTAATCAACTCTCACTGCTGTTGGCTGCCTTTGTCGGAGGTGCCCTTGCCATTGCCCGAGGAGCATCGTGGGATACTCTTGTCGGGGGCATTTCTCGCTCCTTTACCACGGCCGTTCCCGCAATGCTTATACTGCTGATGGTGGGTGCACTGTCGGGAAGTTGGATGACCTCGGGAATCATTCCGACGATGATTTACTACGGTTTGGAGGTGTTGCGTCCCGAGTTTTTCCTGCCCGCAACGGTCATTATCACGGTTATTATCTCGGTGGCAACGGGTAGCTCGTGGTCGACGGTGGCCACCATTGGTGTGGCTCTTATTGCTGTCGGAAATGCCCTCGGAATCGACCCCGCATGGTCGGCCGGAGCCATCATCTCGGGTGCCTACTTCGGCGACAAGGTTTCGCCCTTGTCCGACACCACGAATCTCGCCGCAACGGTGGGTGAAGTCGAATTGTTCGACCATATACGATTCATGATGCGAACTACCATACCCTCCATTCTGTTGACTCTTGTGGTGTTTACCATCATGGGACTTCGCGCGGCGGAAGGCGACGTCGACCCGCAGTCGGTGGGCATTTACCAACAAGCTATGGCCGACACCTATTGTATCAGCGGATGGCTAATGTTGATTCCGCTGTTGGTCGTGGTGCTGATAGCTCGCCGAGTGCCTGCCGTGCCGGTGTTGATGATAGGTACCTTGGTGGCCGTGGCTGCGGCAGCTCTGTTTCAGCAACCCCTGCTCACGCAACTTGCAGGCGAACCCCTGACTTGGGCCAATGGCTACGATACGCTGACCCGTTGTGTGTATGGAACAACCGAACCTTCGACGGGCTTGGCCGTGGTAGATGACCTTGTATCGACGGGCGGAATGATGGGTATGATGAATACCATTTGGTTGATTATTTCGGCCATGATTTTCGCAGGTGTTATGGATGCCGGAGGTTTCATCGAGAGCATAACTGACGCCATGTTGCGTCGCATGAAGAGCCGTGCACCGATGGTTACGGCTACTACGGCAAGTTGTCTGCTGTTTAACCTCACCACGGGCGACCAATATATGTCGATTGTGATACCCGGCAAGATGTTCCAAACGGCCTTCAAACGCCAAGGTTACGACCCCTGTCTGTTGACCCGCACGCTCGAAGACGGTGCCACAGCAACCAGCGTGCTCATACCGTGGAACACCTGTGGTGCAACTCAAGCAGCCGTTCTTGGCGTTGCTACGGCAGCCTATCTTCCATTTGCGTTCTTCTGCTGGCTGTCACCCTTAATGACAGTTCTTTTTGCATGGTTCGGCATAGCCCAGACTCGCCGCTCGCATACCGAGAGAATTAGCTGCCGCCCATCCTCTCAAAAGTAATAGTAGCCTTCGGCGGCAATGTCGTAAGAGTTCGACTATCTCGCAGGCCGAGAGAATTAGCTGCCGCTCATCCTCTCAAAAGCAGTAACGGCCTTCGGCAGCAATATTGTAAGTGTTCGTCTATCTCGCAGACCGAGAGAAAAACTACAACTCCTTGATGCACTTAAAGGTGGTTTGGAGGAGAGTTTTGCCGATGGTGAGGTGCTCTTCCGAGGGGTCGTCGGAGAGGGTACGTGCCGAAGTGCAGTCGAAAATAACACTGTCCTCGGCGGTAACTACACCAAAGCCGTTATTGAAGGTGTAGTATCCGAATTTCGGGGTGTTGGGAGCCAGAATGTCGCGGCTAAGCGCAAAGGCTGTGTAGTCGAGTCCCAGCTGTGAGAGCAGTGTGGCGGCAAAGTCGCTCTGCGAGCAGTAGTCCGAAATGACCGTCGGGCCACAAATTGCTCCACCCAACCAAAGCATCGGTATTCGGTGGCGTACGACAGCGCTTGCACTCGAACCATAGGGATATTTGTAGGCGTGGTCGGCGATGATAATCACCAGAGTGTTGTCCCACTCGGAGCTTTGACGCAGGGAGTCGACAACGCGTGCAATGCAGAGGTCGGCAAAGTGCATCGAGTTGAGCATCTTGTCGTCGAACTCAGCGATGGGCACGTCAAAAGGTTCATGACTCGACAGAGTTTGCCACACCGCAAAGTAGGGCTTGTCTTGTTGCTCCAGCTCCGCAAGCATGGACGAAAAATAGTCGGCCAACACGTCGTCGGCGTATCCCCATTTGGAGGTCGGGGCGTCGAAATTCAAATCCTTGTAGGCCACAAGTTTCTCGAATCCCGTGGAGTAGAGGTATGAGGCCATGTTGGTAAAGTTGAGGTCACCGCCGTGGACGTAGGTCGTGTAGTACCCTTGGTCGCGCAGACTGCCGGCAATGGATGGCAGATGCGAAGCTTTCTGCGGTTCCTTCATGATGGACATGGTGGGTTGCGAGCAGAATCCGCTCAATGTGGCAAGTACACCGCGGTCGGTGCGGAACGACGAGGCTATTAGGTTCTCGAACCACACTGCTTCGGAGCGTAGGCGTTGCATGTGTGGGGCTACGCTACGTCCGTCGACCACTTCGTCCATGGTCGAGCGGCCGAAACTCTCGGCCAAGATGAGTACTATATTGGGTCGCTCGGTCGAGAGCAGTTTTTGAGTTGGTGCAAGGCTTTTGTCGGGAAGGATTTCGGCGGCATGTTCGGCGCGAACCTCCTCACTGAAGAAGTCGTATTGGTTCAGATTATCGTCGCTCGAGAGTGATGACAGGAACGAGAATGCAGGGTTCACGGCGGCATGGTTGAGCACAATCTTGTCGCTGAAGTAGGCCTTGGATACATTAGCCACGGCCGTCGATACTCCGCCGCGAACGGCCAGAAAGTCCAAACCCGCAATCAGCAGAATAACAATCGAATAACACGTTCGTTGCATCCACCCGTAACGAACCTCGGAGTTGTAACGTGGAATGATTCGTCGGTACAGCGCCCACGAAACTGCAAAGTACACGGCGGCAGCCACGCATGCAACAAGAAACTCTCCGAGTTGAACGCTTGCGGCGGCCTCCTTGGGAGTAGCCAAAAATTGAAGCACCGACCCGTCGAGCGGGAATCCCCAATATCCATACAGCGAGAGGTTGGACGAAAAACCTACGGCCGTGATTACTGCCGCCACGCAGAGCCATCCCATACAGAGTTTTTGCCACAATCGGTGAGGAAACCACAGAGCAAGGAGCATAAAAAGTGCCAACGGAGCGCAGATATATCCCGCCATGGTGGCATCAAGGCTTAGGCCGTTGAGCACCACTCCAATAAGTTCTGTCCACTCGGCGTCGGCCACAAGCGGAGCGTACCAAATCAGAAAAACGGGTTTCTGCAATACTCCCAGAAGTATCGTGCAGGCGAAGATGAGAGCGAAAATGAGTACGTTATTGCGAATCATGTGGGTAAAAGTGTGTTGGCGTGTGTAGGAGTTCGGTCGACCTCTATCTTACTCGCAGTTTACGGCCAATGCGCAGGGTTGTCTTGGTTGAGATGCCGTTCAAGCGGCAGATGGCCGAAACACTTGTGCCATAACGACGGGCTATGCCTCCCAGCGTATCTCCCGAACGTATGGTGTGATACTTGGCGGCACGTTCCTCGGCGGCTTTGGCTGCGGCTTCGCGGTCTTTGCGGTCAACCTCGGCAAGGATTGCGGCCGAAATGGAGTCACTGTCGGCTTTTGAAACCAGAGCCGACGGGTCTATCAGACTCTCGTCATCCTCCAAGCCCTCGGTGGCACGCGAGCGGATGTTGAAGTAACGGCGCTCCAGCAGGAAGGTACCATACTTTAGGTTACCCGTTTCGAAATCTATCAAGTGCTGTGGGTCGAAGGTTTGGTCGCAATATCTCACCTCGAAGTGAAGGTGCGGGCCGCGGCTTCGTCCCGTGCTTCCGCCGTAGCCGATGACCTCGCCGGCTGCAACCCAATCGCCAACCTTGACGTTGATGCGTGACAGGTGGGCGTAGTAGGTCTCCAGTCCGTTGGGGTGGCGCAGGATGATGAGGTTGCCGAAACCGCCCGTATTGTAGGTTGCATAGCGCACGCGACCCGGGAATGTGGCGTGAATAGGCTCACCTGTTTTGAGAGCCAGGTCGATACCGTTGTGGTTGCGTCGTCCTCGGGGGCCGTATCTCGACACGATGCGTCCCATGACGGGGCAGTGGTAGTCGTCGAGTGCGTCGAGCAGTTTGACTTCGATTTCCTCGGGCAGGTCCTTGAGTTCGATGTCGCGGTAGGCAAAAATCTTGAGTGTATCCCAATGGCCGCAGAAAATCTCATCTTCGGCCCACTTTTGGCGGCGCAGGTCGATATAATCGTAGGTCAAATCGGAGTACAACACCAATTTAACCCCCTCGCGTTCGGTTGCCAGGGTGTCTATGGGTCGATGCGGTCGGTCGCTCAATCGTATTGTGGGGCGTTGTTGTGCCACCACACCTGCCATCGAGGCGGCCAGCACCACAAGCAGGGTCAGGAGTCTTCTCACGGCAGCCGGCGGTTTTATTTGTTAAGCGCCAAAGCCAGCACCTCGTCGTTGGTACGAACGTAGTGGAAGGTCAAGCCTGCCAAGTACTCCTCTTTGATGTCGGCTATATCCTTGCGGTTGTCCTCGCTCAAGATGATGTCGGTGATGCCGGCGCGTTTGGCTGCCAGAATCTTCTCCTTGACACCGCCCACGGGCATTACACGGCCACGCAGGGTGGTTTCGCCCGTCATTGCGATGCGTTCGCGGATGGTGCGTCCCGTGAAGGTCGAGGCTATCGAGGTCACCATGGTGATACCTGCGCTCGGGCCGTCCTTGGGGATTGCGCCCTCGGGAACGTGGATATTGATATCGAATTGCGAGAAACGCTCCTTGTCGATTCCCAACTCCTCGTAGTGGGCCTTCACCCACTCGTAGGCGATAGTTGCCGACTCCTTCATCACCGTGCCGAGGTTACCCGTCAGGCTTATATCGCCTTTGCCGGGGGTCAGCAGCGACTCTATATAGAGGATGTCGCCACCCACCTCGGTCCATGCCAGACCCGTAACCACACCGACCATGCCTGCAACCTCGTAGCTATCCTCGCGGAAGCGGGGCATACCCAGAATTTTCTCGACATCTTCGGCACTCACGGCCGCCGAGTACTGCTCCTCCATACCGATTTGTTTGGCACGGTAGCGGGCAATCTTAGCCAGCGACTTGTCCAACAGACGCACGCCCGATTCGCGGGTGTATTGCGATATGATTTTCTCGATAACCGAAGGTTCGATGGTAAGACTCTCGGCAGGAACGCCGTGTGCCTCGCACTGCTTGGTTATCAAGTGGTTGGTTGCGATTTTAACCTTATCCTCGAGGATGTAGCCGGGGATATTAATCATCTCCATACGGTCGCGCAGGGCAGGGGGTACGTTGCCAATGTTGTTGGCCGTGGCGATGAACAGCACCTTGCTCAAGTCATACTCCGTGTCGAGGTAGTTGTCGTGGAAGGTGGTGTTTTGCTCGGGGTCAAGCACCTCCAGCAGGGCCGATGCGGGGTCGCCGTGGTTGCTTTGTCCCGTTTTGTCAACCTCGTCGAGGATGATTACGGGGTTCGACGAGCCGCACTTGGCGATGGTCTTGATGATTCGGCCGGGCATGGCACCGATGTATGTACGGCGGTGACCACGGATTTCGGCCTCGTCGTGCAGACCACCCAGCGAGATACGGCCGAACTTACGTCCCAAAGCCTCGGCAACGCTACGTCCAAGCGAAGTTTTACCAACTCCCGGAGGTCCGTACAAGCACAGAATGGGTGACTTCAAATCGCCTTTGAGTTTGATAACAGCCAAGTGTTCCAAGATGCGGTCTTTGACCTCCTCCAAACCGTAGTGGTCACGGTCAAGGCGTTCACGTGCTTGCACCAAGTCGAGGTTATCCTCGGTGGTGGCGTTCCACGGAAGTTCCAACATCAACTCCAAGTAGGTCATCTGCACCGAGTACTCGGCTATGGCGGGGTTCAGACGCTCCAACTTCGAGAGCTCCTTCTCGAAGAGTTCGGCCACCTCTGTGTTCCACTGTTTCTCTTTGGCACGTTCGCGCAGACGTTCCACATCACCCGAGTCACCATCGCCACCGAGTTCGTCCTGGATGGTGCGTATTTGCTGTTGCAGGAAGTAGTCGCGTTGTTGTTTGTCGAGGTCTTGTTTGACCTTATTTTGAATCTCGTTTTTGAGCTCGGCCAGCTGCTGCTCGCGGATGAGAATCTCCAACAAACGGCGGGCACGAATCAACAATCCCGGAGCCTCCAACAGGTGTTGGCGGTCGGCGTCCGAGAAGTCCATATTGGTACAGATGAAGTTAATCAGGCTGCGGCGCGAGTCGATATTCTTGATGGCAAACACCGCCTCTTTGGGCATCCCCGCCGAGATATTGATAATCCCGAGAGCCACGTCACGAATCGAGTCCACGAGAGCCTCAAATTCGACGTTACCCTTCTCGGGAGTCCAATCTTTGATGGGGGTCACGGTGGCACGGAAGAAGGGCTCGCTGGCCATAAACTCCTTGATTTCAATCTTCTCCAAGCCGTGCAGTATGACGGTCAGATTGCCGTTGGGCATCTCCAAAATTTTGAGAATCTTGGCTGCCGTACCGATGCGATACATGTCGCCCGGACCGGGAACCTCAACGTCGCTCTCCTTTTGAAGAACGGCACCCAGCAGTCCGCCGTGTTGCTCCACATCGCGCACAAGTTTCATCGACTTCTCGCGTCCCACGGTGATGGGAGTGATGGAGCCGGGGAACATCACCGAGCTGCGCAACGTTAGGATGGGTAACACATCGGGAATAACCGTTCCCGTAGGCAGTTCGTCGTCATCGCCGCCCGTGATGGGTATAACCTGATGCGAACCGTCGAGCATATCGGAGATGTTCGACAAGTCCTCAATTTCTACTTTTATCTTCTTTTCCATATATTCAAATCCCTAAATAGGTCGCAAAGGTAGCATTTTTTCTTCGAAAATACTCACATTCTCACTCAAAACCGTTATCTTTGCGCACTAATGTATAAACACTGAATAAACTTAACACGTCATAAACGTATGTCATTAGCCGATAAGTATGTCCCCGGGGACATTGAGGGTAAGTGGTATGAGCGTTGGGAGTCGTCCAACATTTTCCACTCAACCCCCGACCACAGAGAACCTTACACTATCGTCATTCCGCCACCCAACGTGACGGGTATGCTCCACATGGGCCACATGCTCAACAACACGCTGCAAGATGTGTTGGTGCGCCGCGCCCGTATGATGGGCAAGAACGCATGCTGGGTGCCCGGTACCGACCACGCAAGTATCGCTACCGAGGCCAAGGTGGTCAAAAAACTTGCCGAACAGGGTATCCGCAAGAGCGACCTTACGCGCGAGCAGTTCTTGGAGCACGCCTGGGATTGGACCCGTGAGCACGGAGGCATTATCCTCAAACAGTTGCGCAAACTCGGTGCTTCGTGCGATTGGGACCGTACATCGTTCACTATGGACGAGGTACGCAGTCAGAGCGTTATCAAGGTTTTCGTAGACCTCTACAACAAAGGCCTTATCTATCGTGGCCTGCGTATGGTAAACTGGGACCCCAAGGCCCAAACTGCACTCAGCAACGAGGAGGTTATCTATAAAGAGGAGCAAAGCAAACTTTTCTATCTCCGTTACTATGTTGACGAGCCCGCGGGTAGCACCGATGGCGAGGAGCAGGGTGCTGTAACCCTCTCTGCTGACGCTCCGTTTGACCCCACGGTGAAACACCAAGTCCTGCACCGTGATGCCGAAGGCCGTCGCTATGCAGTGGTTGCCACCACCCGTCCCGAAACCATTATGGGCGATACGGCGATGTGTATCAACCCCAAAGACCCCAAGAACAGCTGGTTGAAGGGCAAACGTGTGATTGTACCTCTGGTGGGTCGTTCCATTCCCGTGATTGAGGACCGTTATGTCGAAATCGAGTTCGGTACGGGCTGTCTGAAAGTTACCCCCGCACACGACACCAACGACTATATGTTGGGTAAAACCCATCAGCTCGAAACCATCGACATCTTCAACCCCGATGCAACCATCAGCGAGGCTGCGGGTATGTACGTCGGTATGGACCGTGAGGATGTGCGCCGCCAAATCGTGGTTGATTTGCAGGCCGCAGGTCTGATGGAGAAGGTTGAGAACTACGTCAATAAGGTGGGCTACTCGGAGCGTAACCCGTCGACAGCCGTGGAGCCGCGTCTGTGTATGCAGTGGTTCTTGTCGATGCAACACTTTGCCGACATCGCACTGCCGCCCGTGATGAACGACGAACTGAAATTCTACCCCGCAAAATACAAAACCACATACCGTAATTGGCTCGAAAATATCCAAGACTGGTGTATCAGCCGCCAGCTGTGGTGGGGCCATCGTATTCCCGCCTACTTCCTGCCTGCGGGCGAGGGCGAGGAGCGTTTCGTGGTGGCAGAGAACGCCGAAGAGGCACTCCGTTTGGCACGAGAAATCCCCGGTTACGAGAGTATCTCGGCCGAGGAGCTGCGCCAAGACGAGGATGCACTCGACACTTGGTTCAGTTCGTGGCTGTGGCCCGTGTCGCTGTTCGACGGTATCAACAACCCCGGCAACGACGAAATCAAGTATTACTATCCGACCAGCGACCTTGTGACTGGTCCCGACATTATCTTCTTCTGGGTGGCACGTATGATTATGGCCGGTTATGAGTACAACGGTGATATGCCTTTCCGCAACGTCTACTTCACGGGTATCGTGCGCGATAAGTTGGGCCGCAAGATGAGCAAATCGCTGGGCAACTCGCCCGACCCGCTCGACCTGATAGCCCAATATGGTGCCGATGGCGTCCGTTGTGCTATGTTGCTGTGTACCAGCGCGGGCAACGACCTGATGTTTGACGAGGCTCTGTGCGAGCAGGGACGTAACTTTGCCAACAAAATCTGGAACGCCTACCGTCTGGTTGGCGGCTGGAAGGTTGACGAATCGCTGGCACAAACCGATGGCAACAAAATGGCTATCAAGTGGTTTGACGCAACGCTTAAAAAGGCTGTTGCCGAAATGGACGACCACTTTGCACAATACCGCATCTCGGATGCACTCAAGACGGTGTACCGTCTGTTCTGGGACGACTTCTCGGGTTGGTATCTCGAGATGGTGAAACCCGCTTACCAAGCACCCGTCGACGCTCCTACCATGGAGGCAACGCGCGGTTTCTTCGATAAACTGCTGCGCCTGCTGTCGCCCTTCATGCCCTTCATAACCGAGGAGTTGTGGCAAGACCTTGCACCGCGCGGTGACCAGAGCTTGTGTTTGGCTTCGATGCCGAGCGTTGAGGAGTGGGACGAGGAGCTGATTGTGAAGTTCGGTCCCGTGGGTGAGGCTGTGAGTGCGGTTCGTGCCGTGCGCAAGGGCAAGAATATCCCCAACCGAGAACCGCTGGCTCTGAAGGTCATCCGCGACGATAACTACCACGCCGAGTTCGAGCCGCTGCTTGTCAAGATGGCGGGTCTGTCGGGCGTTGAGTATGTCACCGAGAAGGACGCTACGGCCGAGAGTTTTATGGTTAAGACCACCCAATACTTTGTGCCCATGAGCGAGAAAATCGACGTTGAGGCCGAGGTTGAGAAACTGAACAAGGATTTGACCTACTTCGAGGGCTTCCTTGCAGGTGTTATGAAGAAGCTGGGCAACGAACGTTTCGTGTCGTCGGCTCCCGCCAAGGTTGTCGAGACCGAACACGCCAAGAAACGCGATGCCGAGGCCAAGATTGCTGCTATCAAGGAGCGTCTGGCCGCACTGACAAAATAATTGAACGTCTGATACGTTAAGGGCGAGAAAAGGGCTGTCCAACCAAGTGGTGTTGCGACAGCCCTTTGTGTTTGTTGTGGGCAAAGTGGTATTTATACCTATTATATATTCGGGCTGTTTTGCGTACCTTTGCGACGCAAAACGAAACAACAAAATCACAAAATAGTATGAAAAAACTACTTACCGAGGATTGGGTAATCGTGCTGGCCGGTATGGCTATACTCCTTCTCGCTGTAATATTCCCCGAGTGGATGCCCGCAATGCCCAAAACACTTGGCACACTCGAGAATTGGCTTGACGCCGCATATATGTTTGGCTTTGTGTTGGTGATGACCTACGCCACTTCGCTGCTTTTGCACCGCCCCGTCAAAGGGGTATTCCTCTCACTGCTGATGATTTTCGCGCTCACACTGGCCGCACAAGCCGTGGCCGCAATTCCCGCCGTCAAGAGTCTTGGATTTGAATCGGTGTTCTTTGCGGTGATTTTCGGCCTCATTGTCCGCAACTGCGCCCACGTCCCCGAGTGGATGAAACCTGCAATTCAGAGCGAGTTCTACATCAAAATCGGTATCATCTGCCTGGGTAGCACCATTCTGTTTGGCGAAGTCCTCAAATCGGGCGTTTATGGATTGGCACAATCGCTGATTGTGGTGTTCTCGGTGTGGTATTTCGCCTATAGAGTGTCGCGTCGCATGAAGGTCGACGACGAAACCTCGACAATGTTGGCAAGTTCGGTGTCAATCTGCGGTGTGTCGGCGGCCATTGCAACCTGCGGTGTAATTCAGGGTGACAACAAAAAGCTCTCATACATTGTGTCGTTGGTGTTGGTGTGCGCCATCCCCATGATGTACCTCATGCCGTGGTTGGCCGAGGTGCTTGGACTGAGTCAGGAGGTTGCCGGAGCGTGGATGGGCGGAACCATCGACACAACGGGAGCAGTGGTGGCTTCGGGCTCGCTCATTGGCGAAGAGGCCGCCCAAACAGCCGTAATCGTCAAATCGTCGCAAAACATATTGTTGGGCGTTGCAGCATTCGTGATTTCGCTGTCGTGGGCCTATAAGGGTAACTATAGGAGTGGGGAGCGTCCTACGCTGAGCGTAATCTGGGACCGTTTTCCTAAGTTTGTGGTGGGTTTCATCTTGGCGTCGCTGGTATTCAGTTTCTGCTTCGAACCAGAGATGGCCAAAACTATCGGCAAGGTGACCAAAGGTTTTAGCAACACACTGTTCAGCATCGCCTTCGTGTGCATCGGACTCGAAACCTCGTTCCGCGACCTGTTTAGCCGCGAGAATCGCCGTCCGCTCTACGCCTTCCTGACGGCTCAAACGTTCAATATCTTTGTAACGCTGGCTGTCGCCTACCTGATGTTCGGCGTTCTGAAACCGCTTCTAAGTTAAGTCACGTCATCAATCATAACACACGTATAGGGGCTACTCAACGGTTGAGTAGCCCTATTTTTATCCGCCCCCCCCAAAAAAAAATCGAAAAAAAATCACAAAAAGTTTGGAGATTCCGAAAAAGTCCGTATATTTGCAATGAAAATAAAATTGTAATCGTTACAAAATTGTACAGCAGATGAAAAATGGAGCGAAATACCTGGCAGAGTGTGGGCTGAGACCCTCGATGCAGAGGTTGGCCATATACCAATATATGGCAACGCATCCGACTCATCCCACCGCCGACGAAATCTTTGAGGCCCTGAAGGAGCAAATACCCACGTTGTCCAAGACTACGGTCTACAACACCCTCAAGTTGTTCGTGGCACACGGCGTGGTGGACGAGGTTTTCATCGACCGAACAAGCGAGCGTTTCGACGGTAACACCGAGTTACACGCCCACTTCTTGTGCAGCAACTGCGGAGCCATCATCGACACCCCGATAGCCTCGCCCGAAACTGTAAACAGCGCAGCCCCCGAAGGTGTTTCGCTGGCCAAGACGCAACTGCTCTATTTTGGAACGTGCACAAAATGTATAGAAAACCAATTAAATAACAACTAAAATAACACTTACAACTATGACAAAGAAATTCAGATGTTTGGTATGCGGATATGTTCACGAAGGTGCTGAGGCTCCCGAGCAATGTCCCGTTTGCAAAGTAGGAAAAGATAAATTCGTAGAGGTTGTCGAGACCGGCGATGGTCTGGTTTTTGCCGACGAGCACAAGCTGGGCGTGGCCAAAGGTGTGGATGCCGAGATTCTTCAAGGCTTGAACGAGCACTTCATGGGCGAGTGCACCGAGGTGGGCATGTACCTTGCAATGAGCCGTCAAGCCGACCGCGAGGGTTATCCCGAGGTTGCCGAGGCTTTCAAACGCTACGCTTGGGAAGAGGCTGAGCACGCTGCAAAATTTGCCGAGCTGCTGGGTGACGTTGTTTGGGATACCAAGACCAACCTTGAGAAACGTATGAACGCTGAGTGCGGTGCATGCGAGGGTAAAATGGCTATCGCAAAACGTGCCAAAGAGTTGAACCTGGATGCTATCCACGACACCGTACACGAGATGGCAAAAGACGAGGCTCGTCACGGCAAAGGTTTCGAGGGTCTGTTCAACCGCTACTTCAAAAAGTAGTCCATCCCATATTGTGTGATTAAAACTTCGGGCGTATGTTGATTGCAACATACGCCCGAATTGTATATTGTTCTTTTGTGTCGACAAAAAGAACCAAAAAACAAGGCGCAAACCGCCTGATGAGAAACTGCGTTTCTCTGTGAGGAGTGATTAATCCGACCTCTTTTTGGGGTGTCCCCAAAACAGTCCTATACGGTCATAATCTCTTTCTCCTTCTCGGCGAACAGTTCGTCGATTTTCTTGGAGAATTTGTCGGTCAGCTTTTGAGTTTGCTCCTCACCATCCTTACCCTCATCTTCGGGCATACCGTCCTTAACAGCCTTCTTAAAGGCCTCAACAGCGTCACGGCGGGCAGCACGCAAACCTACGCGAGCACGCTCGGCCTCGTCCTTAACTTGTTTAACCAACGTGCGACGGCGCTCCTCGGTCAAAGGAGGAATATTCAGACGAATAGCCTCGCCATTGTTCGACGGAGTAAGACCGATGTTGGCGTTGATGATAGCGGTTTCGATGGCGCGAATCATGCTCTTCTCCCACGGTTGGATAAGCACGGTACGGGCATCGGGCACGGTTACGCTGGCTACTTTGTCGACGCCCATTTGGCTGCCGTAGTAGTCAACGGTGATACCGTTGAGGATATTGACACTTGCCTTGCCTGCGCGAATGCTGAGCAGCGTTTCGTTCAGGAAGTCGATGGTTTTCTGCATCTTCTCGGACGCGATGTCGAGAATGAGTTTCGAATCTTCGCTCATAGTTGTTATGCTTTTGTTTGGTTTATAATTACAAAGTTACAAGTGTGCCGATGGCCTCGCCGCCAAGCACTTTAGCCAAGTTGCCCTCGGTGTCCATATCGAATACCACGATGGGCAGGTTGTTCTGTTTGCAGAGGGTGAAAGCCGTGAGGTCCATGATTTTGAGTCCGCGGCTGTACACCTCGTCAAAGGTGATGGTATCGAACTTGGTTGCCGTGGGGTCTTTCTCGGGGTCGGCGGTGTAGACGCCATCCACGCGGGTACCCTTAAGCAGCACTTCGGCCTCGATTTCGATTCCGCGCAGAGCCGAAGCCGAGTCGGTTGAGAAGTAGGGGTTCGAAGTTCCGCCACCGATGATTACCACGTTGCCGGCAGCCATATATTCGAGTGCTTTGGCTTTGGAGTAGTATTCGCCGATGGGTTCCATACGGATGGAGGTGAGCACTTTGGCAGGTACGCCTTCGCTTTCGAGAGCCGATTGCAGTGCCAGCGAGTTGATGATGGTTGCCAACATGCCCATTTGGTCGCCCTTGACGCGGTCGAAACCACGACCCACGCCGCTCAAACCACGGAAGATGTTGCCACCACCGATGACGATTCCGATTTGTACGCCCGTACGAGCCATCTCACCGATTTGGCGGGCGTAGCTTTGGAGTACGTCGGTCGACAGTCCGTGAGTGGACGAGCCTTGCAGCGATTCACCGCTGAGTTTCAGAAGTATACGTTTGTATTTCATATCGTTGAGTATTTTATTTTGTCAGTTCGAGAAGTTGGTCGAGTTTGGGTGACAGGATGATTTCGGTTCGTCGGTTTTGAGCTCTTGCCTCGGCTGAATTTTCGTCAGACAGAGGCATGTACTCTCCGCGACCGGCCGAGATAACTCTCAGCGGCGAGATGTTTTTGTTCTCCAGCAGCAGGCGGGTTACGGTGGTAGCGCGTTTGACGCTCAAGTCGAGGTTGTCGCGCAGTTGCCCCGTTCCGCGATAGGGTACGTTGTCGGTATGGCCTTCGACCATGATGTCGATGTCGGGGTTTGCGGCCAGCACCTCCGAGAGTTGTCGCACGGCACGGGCTCCCTCGGGGTCGATTTCGAAACTGCCCGAGCGGAACAGCAACTTGTCGGCCATCGAAACATAGACTTTGCCGTCGCGGCGCGAAATGCTGAGACCCTTGCCATCAAAACCGAGCAGAGCTTGCTCCACTTTTTGGCGAATGTCACTCAGTGCGCGGTCGCGTGCGGCGATACTCTCCTCGAGTTCGGCGATGCGTGCCGAGCGAGCTTGGAGGTCGGCTTGGTTGCGACTCAGCTCCTCGAGCATACGCGAAGCCTCGGCCGAGCCTTGAGCCAGCAGTTGTTTGTATCGCACCTCGAGTTGACGTCGTTGGGTGTTCAGTGCGGCGGTATCTTTAATCAGCTCTTCGACTTGCATTTCGAGCGAAAGTTTGCCGTCGGTGAGTTGTTTGTTTTGTCCTGCGAGTGTTTCGTTGCTTTGCAATATTCGTTGCAGTTCGGCATCACGTTTGTCGAGGGTATTTTGAAGTGCCAAAATCTCGGCGCGTGCAGAGTCGTATTTACGCATGGTGACGCAGCCTCCAAGAGAGCCGCTTATAATGCAGATTATCAGTAGTTTAATTATTTTTCTCATCTCGATTCGTACTTTTCCGTATGGCGAAAATACAAAAACTTAATGAATTTAACAATTATTTCGTACCTTTGTAGAACGAAAACCTCACAAGCGCATGTACAAATATCTCAACAGCATAAATTCGTCTGCTGACCTCAAACAGCTTTCGCCGAGCCAACTGCCCGTCTACTGCGAAGAGGTGCGACACTACATCCTGCATTCGTTGGCCGGAGGTACGGGACACATCGGGTCGAGTCTGGGAGCCGTCGAATTGGCTGTGGCTCTGCACTATGTGTTTGACACCCCCGACGACCGAATCATCTGGGATGTGGGTCATCAGGCGTATGCTCACAAAATTATTACCGGACGAAGGGACGAATTTCCGGGACTGCGCACGGCCGAGGGTATTGGAGGTTTTCCGCGACGTAGCGAAAGCCCCTACGACGCCTTTGTCGGAGGACACGCCTCGGTGTCGATTTCGGCTGCGCTGGGTATGGCTACGGCCTCGCAACTGATAGGCGAGGAGCGCAAAACGGTGGCCGTGATTGGCGATGGAGCAATGACAGGTGGCTTGGCATTCGAGGGACTCAACAATGCGGGTACGGTGGGTGCCGACCTGCTGGTTATTCTCAACGACAACCACATGGCTATCGACCACAACCGCAGTGCGCTCAAGGAGTATTTGTTGGGGATTTCGACCTCGAAACGCTACAACCGTCTGAAAACCCGTGTGTGGCGTATGTTCCCAGCCGGGTCACGCCTGCACAACGCTTTCAAACGCATCAAAAACGCTTTCAAACAGGGCCTTTTGCGTCATAGCAACCTGTTTGAGAGTTTCAAGTTCCGATACTTCGGCCCCGTGGATGGCAATGATGTCGTGAGCCTTGTTGCTGTGTTGAGCGACCTGCGCGAAATCAAAGGACCGAAACTGCTGCACACCATAACCACCAAGGGCAAAGGCTTTGCCCAAGCCGAACAGGACCCCGTGTTGTGGCACGCCCCGGGTAAGTATAACCCCGAAACGGGCGAGGTGATTCGCAGTAAGAGTGACGCCGACAAATTCCAAGATGTGTTCGGACAGACACTCGTCGACTTGGCATGTCAGGATTCGCGCATTGTGGGTGTTACACCTGCCATGCCGACGGGATGTTCGATGGACCTGCTGGCCAAGGCCATGCCTGACCGCTACTTTGACGTGGGTATCGCCGAGGGACATGCCGTAACGTTCTCGGCAGGTTTGGCCTGCGAGGGGTTGGTTCCCTTCTGCAATATATACTCGACTTATATGCAGCGAGCCTATGATAATGTCATTCACGATGTTGCGTTGCAGGGGCTGGGTGTTGTCATGTGCCTCGACCGCGGAGGACTCGTAGGCGAAGACGGAGCCACACACCACGGTGCATACGACATGGCCTACATGAGTTGTGTTCCGGGACTTACCATCGCCGCACCCTACGACGAGGTGGAACTGCGAAATATGATGTACACCGCCTCACAAGCAGGTTCGCCTTGGGTTATTCGCTATCCGAGAGGCACGGGTCGAGGGGCAGAGTGGCGCAACCGACCATTCGAGAGTGTGGAGGTCGGCCGTGGCCGAAGGTTGCGTAAGGGCGAACGAGTTGCCGTGTTGAGCATTGGAGCCGTGGGTATCGCCGCCTCGCAAGCGGTGGAGAGGGCCGTGGCCGAAGGTGCCAACCCTGCACACTATGATATGCGATGGGTTAAACCGCTGGACGAGCAGATTTTACGCGAAGTTGTCGGCGGAGAGTTCGAGCGCGTTGTTACCGTCGAGGATGGCTCGTTGATTGGTGGCGTGGGTCAGAACATCGAGATTCGTCTGCACGAAATGGGCTGGAATGGCAAGGTGGTTCGTCTGGGTATTCCCGACCGTTTCATCGAGCACGGCACTCCTGCAGAACTTCACGCAGAGTGCAACATCGACGTCGACAGCATCACTCGTGCAATCTTGGCTGAGTAGCACTTGTAGAACGAAAAAACAGATAAAAAGGTCTGTCAGAAGTATCAAAAACAGATATTTCGCGCTATCTTTGTCCAGCACAAAGCATATCAAAACTATGGCAAACAAGACGAAGAAAAACTATATTCAATCCTTCGGTGAGGAGGTAGGTAACTCGATTTCACATGGTGTAATGTCCATCCTGACGCTCTTGGCACTCCCCTTTGCAGCCGTTTGGGCGTGGGTGCGAAGCGGCGGAAGCGTGCAAACCGTGGTCGGAGTGAGTGTTTTCTGCATCTCAATTTTCTTCATGTTTCTGATTTCGACGCTCTACCACGCCATGTCGCCCGACTCACGACACAAACAGGTGTTTCATATCCTCGACCACATATTTATATATGTCGCCATCGCAGGCAGCTACACTCCCGTGGCATTGGATGTTATCGGTGGCTGGCAGGGTACGTTAATCGTGATAGTTCAGTGGGCAATGGTTGTCTTTGGAGTGTTCTATAAGTCACTAAGCACCAAATCTATACCCGCTATAAGTCTGACCATATATCTCATCATGGGTTGGACTATTGTATTCTTCCTGCCGTTGTTTTTGAGTAATGCTACGCCGCTCTTTATGACCTTGATAGCGGTGGGTGGAGTGCTCTACACGGCCGGTGCCGTAATCTACGCCATGAAAGGTTTTAAATATCATCACCTGGTGTGGCACCTATTCATAGACCTTGCCGCCGCAAGCCATTTTGTTGCTATTGTCTTCTTCTTGTGATGATATTTATTGGGCGTTGGACCCTCCCCGAAGAAGCTGTCTAACAAGGTGATTTCTTCGTTACGCTCGCCCTCAAATGCTCATTTACACTTTAGTAAACTGCGCTTTTTCGGGCTTTGCAAGCCTTGAAATCCCTCTTGTTATACAACTTCTACAAAATGGGGTTGCTCAACTTTTTTGTTGGACAACCCCTTATTTGCTTGGTGGTATTTGGTGTGACACTACTCCCAAAACACTCCGTCTAAACAGTCTCCTCGAAGAAACACTTCACTCGGTTTCCCCTCGAAAAAAGAGCTCATTCCCCCCCCCCCCTCGAAGACTATTTCGAGCAGAGTTTGATATCCTTGACGCGGAGTTGAGGCATTGTGATTCCGCGATAGTGGTTCTCGACGATTACGTAGCAAACGTCTATGGGACGACCGCCACGAATCCATTGAAAGTGTTGCGGTTGTTGGAATGCGATGGATGGAATCGAGGTGTTGGGTTTCTCCTTTTGAACCAGGTCCATCTTGAGGTGTTCGCGCTCGACGCCCACCAATTTCGCATCGCCACGGTTGCTCACTCCGCAGGTCATAAACACGGGAGCTGTGTTGCCCGGGCCGAAGGGTTGGAATTTGCACAAGCTGTCACGGAACGCGGGTGTTATATCGCTAAACAGCAGTTTGGCGTCGATGTCAACTTGGGGTACCAACATCTTGGGGTCGATATTTTCGTCCACATAGCGGTTGAAACGCTCCGTAAATGCGGGTACGTTTTCGGGTTTCATGGTCAAGCCCGCGGCATACATGTGTCCTCCGAAGTTTTCCAGCAGGTCGGCGCACGACTCCACAGCCTGATAGAGGTCGAATCCGGGTACACTGCGTGCCGAACCCGTAACCAAACCGTTGCTCATCGTAAGCACCACCGTGGGACGGTAGTAAGTCTCAATCAGACGCGAAGCCACGATGCCCACAATACCCTTCATCCACTTGGGATTATAGATAACCGTACTCTTGAGTGCCTTCATCTCGGGGTGGCTCTCGATAAAGTCGTGAGCCTCCTGTGTCACCGAGCGGTCGATACTTTTGCGCTCGCTGTTGGCCTCGTCAATCATCTGTCCGAAGTCCTCGGCCGAACTTTCGTCACGCTCGACCATAAGGTTCACTGCCGAGTGCCCGCCCGAGAACGAGTCCTCGTCGACACGCATACGTCCTGCGGCATTAATACGCGGGCCGATTTTGAACACGATGTCGTCGATGGTGATGACGTGGTTCTCCAGACCGCAAATCTTGATAATCGAGGCCAGACCTTTGTTCGGCTTCGAGTTGAGCCTTTGCAGGCCATAGTAGGCCAGCACGCGGTTCTCGCCAATCAGAGGCACGATGTCCGAGGCGATACTTACGGCCACCAGGTCCAGCAGGCCCTCGATGGTCGAGAATGGCATTTCGTGGCGCATGCAGTAGGCTTGCACCAATTTGAAGCCAACGCCGCAACCCGACAACTCCTTGAACGGATAGTTGCAATCGCTCTGTTTGGAGTCCAGGACTGCCACTGCATCGGGGATTTCGTCGCCCGGCAGGTGGTGGTCACAGATAATGAAATCAATTCCTTTCTCTTTGGCATACGCGACCTTGTCGACAGCCTTGATACCACAGTCGAGCGTAATGACGAGTTTGACCCCTTTGCGCTCGGCGTAGTCGATACCTCGGTACGACACGCCATACCCCTCCGTGTAACGGTCGGGTATGTAGAACATCAAGTTGGTGTGGCCCAACTTACGCAGAAAGATGTAAACGAGTGCCACGGCTGTTGTACCGTCAACATCATAGTCGCCATAGACCATGATGGGTTCACCCGTTCGTACCGCGCTACTGATACGCTTGATTGCCTTGTCCATTCCCTTCATCAGGAACGGGTCGTGCAAATCGGCCAGCTGCGGGTTAAAGAACTTCTGCGCCTCCTGCTCTGTCTCTATGCCACGCTGAACGAGGAGGTTTGCCAGCACCGGAGCAATCCCGAGGGATTGTGCCAGTCGGCTTACCGTCCCCGAGTCCCCTTGTTGTTTGAGGACCCAAGTTTTCTCTATTGGCATAATTTATCATTTTATAATTTTAATATTCATATTCTTCTCCAAATGGCGGCACAGAGCAGCCTCCGCTTCGCCCACGCTCACTTCGACACCCGCCTCGACCGACAGCGAGGTAACTCCTCGGTCGGTAAAACCACACGGGTTGATATATCCGAAGTACGACAAGTCGGTGGAGACGTTGAATCCCAAACCGTGCATCGTAACCCAGTGCGACGAGCGCACGCCTACTGCACAAATCTTACGCAGGGGTCGTCCTCCACCCTCAATCCATACACCTGTGGCTCCTTCGCTGCGTGTTCCCACGACGCCCCACTCGGCGATGGTATCAATGACCGATTGTTCGGCCAGGTATATATAATCTCTTAGGCCCATGCCGATGCGCTCCAAATCGAGAATCGGATAGACCACCAACTGACCCGGTCCGTGATAAGTAACGTCGCCACCGCGGTCAATCTTATAAAATGTAGCATTAATTTGTGCCAGAAAGTCGGGATTCACCAGCAGATTGCTTGCGTGTCCGCTTTTGCCCAGCGTGTAGACGTGCGGATGCTCGCACGTAATGAGATACCCTGCATCAATGCCTTCGAGTGCATTAGGGGCGACAACGTCCTCGGCATGGTTCTCAACCATGCCCGAACGCATTTTGGTTTTACGCGCCACCAGGCCATCAAACAGCTCGCGTTGGAGGTCCCAACACTCGGCGTAATCTATCAGGCCCGGTGTCTTGTGCAAGACAGTCGGACTCATTCTAAACTTACTTTTTAGGCGCACAGCAACCCAAGGCTTGCTCGGCCATATAGGACGAGCGTACCAAAGGTGCACTTGCTACATACTTAAATCCTAAACTGTAAGCTTGCTGTTTGTACCATTCAAAGGTATCGGGATGAATATACTCGGCCACGGGATAGTGGCGGAGGGTCGGCCGCAGATATTGGCCCAGCGTGACGATACTCACGCCGACGTCGGCAAGGTCGCGCAGGGTTTGCACCA
Source organism: Rikenellaceae bacterium (assembly GCA_017936385.1). Taxonomy (GTDB): domain Bacteria; phylum Bacteroidota; class Bacteroidia; order Bacteroidales; family Rikenellaceae; genus UBA940. The sequence continues at coordinate 12,059 of JAGBFQ010000022.1, read as the reverse complement.
CCTCGTCTTGAGTTTCGCCGAGTCCCACCATGATACCGCTCTTGGCTGTCGCGCCGCTTCGAGCTATGTACTCCAGCGTTTGCAGGCTCGTGTGATACTTGGCTCGTGAGCGTACAAGCGGAGTCAACCTCTCGACGGTTTCGATGTTGTGTCCCACGATGTCGGGCGCCGAGTCGAGGACTATGTCCAGCAACTCGCCACGTCCGTCAAGGTCGGGAATCAGCACCTCGATGGTAGTGTCGGGATTCGACTTACGAACAGCGCGCACCGTATTGGCCCAGAACTGTGCTCCGCCATCAGGCAGGTCATCACGAGTCACTGAGGTAATCACAGCATGCCGCAGCCCCATCAGAGCGATGGAACGCGCCACGTTTTCGGGTTCGCTGTTGTCAACAGGTAACGGCCGTCCCGATGCCGTCGCACAGAACTTACAACTTCGTGTGCAGACATCTCCCAAAATCATGAATGTCGCCGTTCGGCGGCTCCAACACTCGGCCTTATTGGGGCATTGTCCGCTGCCGCAGATGGTGTGAAGTCGGTACTTCTCCACAATCTTGGCTACTTCGGCAAACCCTTCGGTGTCGTGAAGTTTGATTTTGAGCCAATCGGGTTTTAATCGCACGTTAACCTTGTCATTGGTTATAGGCATTTTACAGTTTATATTTTTCCAATTGATGCAAAAGTACTAATTTTTTCAAAAAATAGTACATAATCCGCCTACTTTTTTAAAAAAATCTTTTGTCCTCCGAGCAAACTCCATGAATTTTAGTACTTTTGTTGAGCCGATGTTTCCAAGAGTGCACAACCCGATATGAGACGAGTGACACACATACTTATATACATTATATTGATATTTACCGTAGCCGATGTCGTGGCGTCACCTCATCGTCGCCGCCGCCGTGCGCGCCGTGCGCGAGTTGCCTTTGTCGCTTCGACCGTCAACTCCGACACAATGCCTACTGTCGCCACTTGCGTATGGCGCGAGCTACCTGCCATAAATCCCGCCGACGACCAAGAGTTTATTACCCACTATACGGATATTGATAGCCTCCGACGTCGCAACTTTTCGATGCTCTACGACCACTCCGACAAGCTCGCTCTTTGGGTGGCTTACCCCATGCACTCGTGTTATTTGGGGGCGGCAGGCCGCAGTGACGCTTGGGCCTTCGACCCCATAATTCCTCGACCGTCGCAGATGAATATGTCGCGTTCGGGATTCATCGACGACAACGGATGCTCCACCTACGACCGTGGGCATCAAATTCCCTCGGCCGACCGCACGGTCAGTCGCCAGGCCAACGCCGCAACCTTCTTCTACTCCAATATGACGCCCCAGCAGAGTAGTCTTAATCGTGGTCTGTGGGGAAAGCTCGAGTCCTTTGTGCGTAATAACACTCCCGCGGCCGATACTCTTTGGGTGGTGACGGGTTGCGTGTTGACCACCGCCGAACAACCCGTTCCGCTTAGAGCTGCACACAAAACCCATGGCGATAGTATAACCGTTCCGAGGGCCTACTTCAAGGTGCTGTTGCGCAGTACGGTTTGCGGCAGTCTGCCCTCCGACACCACGGCTGAATGTATTGGTTTTTGGATTCCCAATGCCGCCCCGGCCTCGGGTAAACTTACGTCGGCATTGTCTGTGAGTGTCAATCACTTGGAGGAGCTCACGGGTTATGACTTCTTCCCCGGACTTTCGGACACTGCCGAGGAGCACCTCGACCCTTCTGTTTGGAAGTGGTAATTTTTATTGAGAGAGAGGTTCTTTTTGTGTCGACAAAAAGAACCAAAAAAACGACTCTCATGCCCCAGACTTTCAGATAATCGCAACCACTTCAATCACTCCTCACAAAATAATTGTGAATTGTGAATTAACCCGCCTTCGGCGGCTTTTCCTCCTTGTGCCTCGGCATAGCTCAAACCTATGGTTTGGCTCTGCGCTCGGCTACTGCGTCGGTTGTGAATTGTGAAGTTACGGCGCAAAAAAAGTGTGAGGTTTCTCGTCACTTATCTCGTCAGAGGCTCTGGAATGCCCGTAAACAAATAAGCAACACCCCACACCTGTGAGGCTGCTTTGCAAAAAGCCTGCACAAATGATGAGTGTGAGTGCTTATCCTGTTTACTTGAAATTTTCCAGATTCCTGACAAGGATTCAACTTAACACTTTGCCATAATATGTGTGGTGCCGACACTGACCTGCGGCACATACATACAAAGGTAGTTATTTTTTTTGAAAAACAAATTATTTAAACAAGGTTTTAGGCTAACTATAATTAGACTTTATTGTCCGGCACTTTCATTTCTCGTTCATTTTTCGCCATTAAATCACCACTCCCCAAAAAAAAGACAACTTCGGACGCATGCCACCATTAGCGCACGTCCGAAGCAAATTTCACATTCTCTCGAGAACGGAGTTCTATTTATCCTTCTTGGCCTCGATACTCAAGGTTGCGTGCGGGACAATGCGCAAACGCTCCTTGGGGATAAGTTTACCCGTCTCGCGGCAGATGCCATAAGTTTTATTCTCAATGCGAATCAAAGCCGCCTCGAGGTGATGGATAAATTTAAGTTGTCGTTGAGCCAAACGGCCACACTCCTCCTTGGTAAGGGTTGTTGCCCCTTCCTCAAGTACCTTGAACGTCGGCGAGGTGTCTTCGGTGTCATTGCTCGACGAGTGCGTAATGGTAGCTCTGAGCAATTCGTAATCTTCTCGTGCCTGAGCGAGTTTTTCGAGAATTATGGCTTTGAATTCGGCCAGCTCTTCGTCGTTGTATCTGGTTTTCTCAACAGCATCCATAGTTAGTTTAGTTTTAGTTTTGTTTCTTTCGATTACGTAAAATTAAGCATATTTTTCGAAACGGCCAAACTTTTTGCATAAAATCACAAAAAAAGGTGGACTTTTCATTAGTCCACCTTTTCAGAATGTGTTATATCCTTACTCTTTGGTAATACCGATTTGCAACGGCACCTCGTTGATGTCGGTGTCGGCCACAAAGGTACCCTCGGCCTGCTGGTCAACCGAAATCGACACAGCCAGCGTTTGCGAAGCTATCAGACCACCAAACGCCTCAACGCTCTCGGCAACCTCGTCAGTACGCTGAATCGACAGACGAATACGGTCGGTAACCTCCAGCCCGCTCTCCTTACGAATATTTTGGATACGGTTAATCAACTCGCGTGCAGTACCCTCCTTACGCAACTCGTCGGTCACGGTGATATCCAGAGCCACGGTCAGTTTGCCCTCCGAGGCAACCAACCATCCGGGCATGTCATCCGAAGTAATTTCGAAGTCGCCGCGCTCCAGAGTCAAATCCTCGCCTGCAACGTTCAACACATAGGTTTGCGAAGCCTCAATCTCGGCGATTTGTTCCTGACCCATGGTGGCAACCAGAGCTGCAATCTGTTTCATATACTTACCATAGCGCGGGCCCAGAGTTTTGAAGTTGGGTTTAATACGTTTGGTAATCAAACCCGTGGTGTCGGTAATCAATTCAATCTCCTTAATGTTGACCTCACCCATAATGAGTCCCTTAACAGCCTCTATATGGCGTCCGAGCTTCTCGTCCAACAGCGGGATGATGATTTTGGTCAGCGGTTGGCGTACTTTGATGTTTACCTTGCGACGCAAAGCCAACACCATCGACGACACCTGTTGTGCCACTGCCATCATCTCCTCCAGGTCGCTGTCAATCAACTCGGCGTTGCTTTTGGGGAAGAGTGCCAAGTGAACCGACTCATCATTGTGGCGACCGCTCACGGCGTTCAGGTCACAGAAAATCTGTTCCGAGATGAACGGTGCAAACGGTGCGCTCAGTTGAGCCACGGTTTCAAGGCATGTGTAGAGCGTTTGGTAAGCAGCCAACTTGTCGCGGTTCATCTCGCCACCCCAGAAACGTTTGCGGTTCAGACGTACGTACCAGTTCGACAGGTTCTCGCCCACAAACTCTTGAATCATACGAGCCGCAGGTGTGGGGTCGTAATCATCCAGGCACTTAGTAACGTTGGCCACCAGAGTATTGAGCAACGAGATAATCCAGCGGTCAATTTCGGGGCGTTCCTCGACGGGAACCTCCTCCTCGGCACCGGTGAATCCATCCACATTGGCATACAGCGCAAAGAAACTATATGTATTATAAAGTGTGCCGAAGAATTTGCGTCGGACCTCATCCACGCCATCCACGTCGAACTTCAAGTTGTCCCACGGTTGCGAGTTTGAGATGATGTACCAACGCACGGCATCCACACCATACTTATCCATAACCTCAAACGGGTCGATGGCGTTACCCAGACGTTTACTCATCTTGTTACCGTTCTTGTCGAGCACCAGACCGTTCGAAATAATGTTCTTGAAAGCTACCGAATCAAACAACATTGTGCCCAGCGCGTGCAGCGTAAAGAACCATCCACGGGTTTGGTCCACACCCTCGGCGATGAAGTCCGCGGGGTAAACCTTCAGGAACTCCTCCTTGCTCATTTCGAACGGGAAGTGAACCTGTGCATAGGGCATTGCGCCACTATCGAACCACACATCAATCAGGTCGCTCTCACGACGCATAGGCTCGCCCTTGCTCGACACCAGCACGACGTTGTCGACGTAGGGGCGGTGCAGGTCGATTTTGTCGTAGTTCTCCTTGCTGAAGTCGCCCACGCAGAAATCGGCGTAGGGATTTTCGGTCATCACACCTGCGGCGATGGCCTTCTCGATTTCGGCCTTCAACTCCTCCACCGAGCCGATACATTTCAACTCCGAGTAGTCGTCGGTAGCCCAGATGGGAAGCGGAGTACCCCAGAAACGCGAACGCGACAGGTTCCAATCTTGCAAGTTTTCGAGCCACTTGCCGAAACGTCCCGAGCCTGTCGATTCGGGTTTCCAATAGATACCCTCGTTGAGCTCCATCATACGCTCACGACACGCGGTGGTGCGGATGAACCACGAATCCAGCGGGTAGTACAGCACAGGCTTGTCGGTACGCCAGCAGTGAGGATAGTTGTGAGTGTGTTTCTCGATTTTCAGGGCAGTGCCGGCCTGTTTCATCTCCATACACAGGTAAATATTCAGGTCTTCGGCTTTGGCTGCGGCCTTCTCGTCGTACTTACCACCGGGGTTGAACTGCGGGTCGTAAGCATTCTTGACGTAAGCACCCTCGTGTACGCCATAACCCTCGCGGTTGACGCACATATTAACAAAGGTGTCGTCACACTCATCCAAAAGGTAGTATTTACCGGTCATATCGACCATCGGGCGGGTTTCGCCGCGTCGGTTAATCATAAACAGCGACGGAATGCCTGCGACTTTGGCAACCTTGGCGTCGTCGGCACCAAACGTAGGTGCAATGTGAACGATACCCGTACCATCATCGGTAGTAACATAGTCACCGGGGATTACGCGGAAAGCGCACTCCGAAAGCTCCACAAATTCGTCTTTCTGAACTTTGAAGCATTTGTCGGGGTTGGCCTCGGCATAGGCATTAACCCACTCGGCTGCGTTCACGCCTGCCATCTCGACAGGTTTCACCCACGGCATGAGTTGCTCATAACGGATACCTACCAAATCAGCACCCGTATAACGAGCCACCACGCGATAGGGAACAACCTTGTCACCAGCCTTGTACTCCTCCATCGGAGCTTCGGCACCCTCGGCCTTGAAGTAGGCATTTACTCTCGCCTCGGCCATCACAATGCTGATTTTCTCGCCGTTGTAGGGGTTGTATGTCTGTACGCACACGTAGTCGATTTTGGGCCCCACGCACAGCGCGGTGTTCGAAGGCAGAGTCCACGGAGTGGTAGTCCACGCAGCAAAGCAGGGTGTACCCCAAGCCGCCATCTCCTCGCGCGGGTTCACAATGCGGAACAGAGCCGTAGCCGTAGTATCTTTCACATCACGGTAGCAACCCGGTTGGTTCAGCTCGTGGGTCGAGAGTCCCGTACCCGCGCCCGGCGAATAGGGCTGGATGGTATAGCCCTTGTAGAGCAGTCCCTTCTCGTAGAGCTGCTTAAGCATCCACCACAAGGTTTCGATATACTTATTATCATAAGTAATGTATGCATCGTCGGTATTGACCCAATAACCCATCTTGCGGGTCAAATCGCCCCACACGTCGGTGTACTCCATCACAGCCTCACGGCAGGTGCGGTTATACTCCTCAATAGATATTTTGGTACCGATTTCGTCTTTTGTGATTCCGAGTTTCTTCTCGACACCCAGTTCAACGGGCAGTCCGTGTGTATCCCAACCTGCCTTACGATTCACCTGGAAACCTTGTCCGGTTTTGTAACGACAGATAATATCCTTGATGGTTCGAGCCATCATGTGGTGAATGCCCGGCATACCGTTAGCCGAGGGCGGTCCTTCATAAAAAATGAACGCAGGCGAGCCTTCGCGTTGCAAGACACTCTTGCGGAAGGTGTCGTCGTGGTCCCACTTCTCCAAAACGTCTTGCGACAGTTGGGTCAGGTTAAGTCCTTTGTACTCCTTAAATTTGGCGTTACTCATTGTATGATATTATTTGTACTTTCGTTCAGTAAAAACGCAAAGGTATTAAAAAAGTTTGAAAGGTGGGAACAATTCCAAGATGTTTTTTATACCTTTGCATCCAAAAGTTACATCTCAACCCAATTAAATACGAAATGACAATTGATGACTTTGTAGTTGTGGTGGCTTCGGAGGAGCATACTCCCTATGCCAAAGAAATTTGCGACGAAATGGCAGAATCGGCCAAAGCACGCGGTACGGGCATCTCGAAACGCTCGCCCGAATACGTCGCAGGTAAAATGCGTGACGGTAAGGCCGTTATCGCCATTCACAAAGACGGCACATGGGCCGGCTTCAGCTACATCGAGTGCTGGGGCCACGGCAAATATGTAGCCAACTCGGGACTGATTATCAATCCCAAATTCCGTAAACTTGGTCTGGCAAGAGCCATCAAAACCAAGACCTTCTTCTTGTCGCTCAAAAAGTTCAAGGGAGCTAAATTGTTCGGTCTGACCACCGGTTTGGCCGTTATGAAAATTAACACCGAACTCGGTTACCACCCCGTAACTTTCTCGCAACTCACCGACGAGGAGGAGTTCTGGGCCGGTTGCAAGAGCTGTGTCAACTACCCCATTTTGGAGAGCAAGGAGCGTCACAACTGTCTGTGTACCGCCATGCTGTTCGACCCCGAGGTGGACTACATCACAGCGACACTGAAGCCTAAATTCCTGTTCGACATGATGGAGGACCTGGCCAACGTCGAGCCTATCGACATCAAAACATTGTAATTAAATCAAAATAACATAAAATCATGAGCAAAAAAGTAGTTTTGGCGTTCAGTGGAGGTTTGGATACCTCGTACAGCGCCGTGTATTTGGCCAAAGAGATGGGCCTCGAAGTTTATGCAGCATTGGCAAGCACCGGTGGTTTCTCGGAGGCCGAGTTGGCCGAAATCGAGCGCCGTGCCCGTGCCCTTGGTGTGAAAGAGTATACGGTGCTGGATGTAGCCCACAAGTATTATAACGACTCGATTCGCTATATGGTCTATGGCAACGTACTCAAAAACGGAGCTTATCCTATCTCCGTTAGCTCGGAACGCATCTCGCAAGCAACTGCCGTTGCCGAATACGCCAAACAAATCGGTGCCGACTATCTGTGCCACGGCTCGACCGGTGCGGGTAACGACCAAGTACGTTTCGATATGATTTTCAACATCGTGGCTCCCGACATCAAGGTTATTGCTCTGATTCGTGAGAAACGACTCACCCGCGAGGAGGAGATTGCATACCTGCGTTCGCACGGTGTAGACTTCGACTTCAAGAAGGCCGAGTACTCGATTAACCAAGGCGTTTGGGGTACTTCGGTGGGCGGTAAAGAGACCCTCACCTCGTCGGAGACCCTGCCCGAGAAGGCTTATCCCTCGCAAATGACCGCTACCGAGCCTCGCCGTGTGACCCTTTCGTTCGAGAAAGGTGAGATTTCGGCTATCGACGGTGTGAAATATGACGACAAAATCAAGGCTATCCAAGACCTGCAAGCCATCGCTGCTCCCTATGCTATCGGCCGTGGTATGCACGTTGGCGATACCATCATCGGTATCAAGGGTCGCGTAGGCTTTGAGGCTGCCGCTCCTATTCTGATTATCAAGGCTCACCACATGTTGGAGAAACACACTCTGACCAAGTGGCAACTCTTTTGGAAGGACCAAATTTCGCAATTCTACGGCAACTGGCTGCACGAAGGTCAATACTACGACCCCGTGATGCGCGACATGGAGGCTATGCTCGAAACTTCGCAACGTATGGTATCGGGTGACGTGATTATCGACCTGTATCCCTACCGCTATGTTGTAGTTGGTGTCGAGAGCGAGCACGACCTGATGAGCAACAAGTTCGGTGCTTATGGCGAGGTGATGAGCGATTGGAGCAGCACCGACGTTGAGGGCTTTGGCAAGATTTTCGGTCTGCAAAACGTTATCTGGCACAAAATCAACGAGCAGTAATGATTGGCGCAGCGATTATAGGTGGTGCCGGATACACCGGCGGTGAGGCAATCAGATTGCTGCTGAACCACCCCGAGGCGCAACTGCGTTTTGTGCAAAGTACCAGCAACGGTGGCAACCTTTTGAGTGATGTGCACGCCGACTTGTTTGGCGATACCGATATGAAGTTTGTTGCCGAGCCTGATTGGGACGGAGTGGATGTTGTGTTCCTGTGTGTGGGCCACGGCGACGCACGCAAATACATGGAGTCGCACGACATTCCTGCATCGGTCAAGGTGATTGACCTGAGCCAAGATTTCCGTTTGGCGGCTACGGCGTCGATAGGTTCGCGCGAATTTGTGTATGGTCTGCCCGAGGTGAACTTCGAGTCGATTAAGAGCGCAAACAACATTGCCAACCCCGGATGTTTTGCCACCTGCCTGCAACTCGGTATGTTGCCTTTGGCGGCTGCGGGTGCGCTGACCGACGATGTTCAGATTACCGCAACCACGGGTTCGACGGGCGCAGGACAGAAACCTTCGGCCACGACGCACTTCAGTTGGCGCAACTCCAACTTGAGCCACTATAAGGCTTTTACGCACCAACACCTGCACGAGATTGGCGAAACCATCACCCGCCTGCAACCCTCGTTTGGTGGCGCAATCAATTTTGTTCCTATGCGTGGAGCTTTTGCCCGTGGAATCTTCGCTACGATTTACACCCGTACCGACATGACCCAAGAACAAGCCGTGGAGTTGTACAAGGAGTTCTACAAGGACGCTGCATTCACCCACGTTAGCGACAAGGCCATTGATATGAAGCAGGTGGTGAATACCAACAAATGTCTGGTTAATGTGGTTAAGCACGGCGACCAACTATTGGTAAGTTCGACCATCGACAACTTGGTGAAAGGTGCCAGCGGTCAGGCTGTTCAGAACATGAACATCATGATGGGCTTGGAGCAGACTGCGGGTTTGCGTTTGAAACCTTCGGCTTTTTAGTTTCGGGTAACAGACCTAATAATAAAACTTTTTACCCGAGGTGTATATGCGCACTTCGGGTTTTTAAATAGATTCGAAATATGAAACTTTTTGATGTTTACAGCCAACACGACATCGCCATTGTCAAGGGCAATGGAATGTATGTGTGGGACGACAAAGGACAACAATATCTTGATATGTATGGCGGCCACGCCGTGATTTCAATCGGTCACAGCCACCCCACCTACGTCGGACGAATTGCCGACCAGGTGGCAACTCTGGGATTCTACTCGAATGCCGTCAAACTGCCCGGTCAGCAGGAGTTGGCCGACAAACTCGGCGCGTTGTCGGGTCACGCGGATTATCAACTCTTTTTGTGCAACTCGGGTGCCGAGGCCAACGAGAACGCCATGAAGTTGGCATCGTTCGTTACGGGTCGTAGCAAAATTGTGGCTCTGCGCAAGGCTTTCCACGGACGTACTTCGCTGGCGGTGTCGGCTACCGACAACCCAAAAATTCAGGCACCCGTAAATAAAACCGACAACGTTTTGTTTACCCCTATCAACGATATTGAGGCTCTGCGTGCGCTGTTTGCCGCCGAGGGTGCGAATATCGCCGGTGTAATCTTCGAGAAGATTCAGGGTGTTGGTGGAATTATCGTTGCCGAGGACGACTTCTGCCGCGAGGCTAAACGCTTGTGCGAGGAGTATGGCGCTCTGTATATTGCCGATGAGGTGCAGGCGGGTTGCGGCCGTACGGGTCACTACTATGCTACGGACAGCGCAGGTTTCTCGGCCGATATGTACACCATGGCCAAAGGTATTGCCAATGGTTTCCCCGTGGGTGCGGTGGCAATTGCTCCCCACATCGAGGCCAAGAAAGGTATGCTTGGTACAACCTTCGGAGGTAACCCTCTGTCGTGCTCAGCGGCTGTGGCTGTGGCTGACGTTATGGCTGCCGAGGGTTTGGTTGCCAATGCCGCCGAGATGGGCGAATTGCTGATGGCTGAGTTACGCAAGCTGGAAGGTATCAAAGAGCTGCGTGGCCAGGGACTGATGATTGGTATCGAGTTTGAGAGCGACTGCTCGGAGATTAAACGCCGCCTACTATTTGACCACCACGTGTTTGTCGGTTCGGCAGGAACCAATGTTGTTCGCCTGTTACCGCCGTTGTGCATCGGTCGCCAGCAGGTTGAGGAGTTTATCGCAGCCTTCCGCAGTGCAATTAACGGTTAGTCGGAGTGGCGTATGATTAAGGTTTTCAAGATTGGCGGCAATGTGGTTGATAATCCCGCCGCACTGGACTCTTTTTTGAGCGACTTTGCAACGGTTGAGGGCTCCAAGATTCTGATTCACGGAGGTGGCAAGATTGCAACCCAAATCTCCAAATCGCTCGGAATCCCTACCACCATGATTGAGGGACGACGTGTAACCGACGCCGAAACTTTGGGTGTCGTGACGATGGTCTATGCCGGTGGCGTGAATAAAGACATCACCTCGCGCCTGCAACGCAAAGGACTAAATACCATCGGATTATGTGGTGTTGATGGCTGCCTTATCGCCTCGCACCGCCGCAAACCCGCCCCCGTGGATTATGGCTTCGTGGGCGACCCCTACAAAGTAAATACCCAACTGATTCGAACACTGACCGATGCGGGCTACAACCTTGTGATTGCGCCCATCACGTTCGACCCCGAGTGCGGTCTGCTCAATACCAATGCCGACACGGTTGCTGCTGCGGTGGCTACGGGTTTGGCTGCCGAGGGCGAGGTTGAACTGATTTACTGCTTCGAGAAGTCGGGGGTACTGCGCGACGTGAATGACGAGAGTTCGCTAATCGAGCACATTACGCGCGAGGATTTCGCCCGTCTGCGTGCCGAAGGTGTGGTGGCTGATGGAATGTTGCCCAAACTCGAGAACTCGTTCAAGGCCATCGACAGCGGCGTTGCCCGTGTCCGCATCTGCTCGGCCGAAAACATCGCAAGCGGTCGCGGTACGGTTTTGGAGTAAATCACCACTAAACTGCGCGAAAATTTGAAAATTCGGGTTTTATCGCTATATTTGTGACAAATAACAAAACTAAATAAACCTATTATGGCAAGTGTAAAAAGACTTAAAAAGGATATCGACTATCTGGTAGAAGAGGTCGTAACCGATTGCTACCTTTCGATTTACTTCCACTCGGAGCGTAAAGAGGAGATTGTAGGCGTGATGAACAAAGCCGTAGAACTTCGCAACGAATTGTTCGGCCGAATCAACAGCCCCGCAGAGCCTCACAACAAATCGCTTGTTGCAAAACACTACGCACAAATTCGCCGCGATATGTTTGCCGGCGTTGACGCACTGTTCACCGAGTTGAGCGAATTGAACAAGTAGTCGACTAAACGCTATGATGCAAATGAAGTTGTCCAACAAGGTGATTTCTTCGTTACGCTCGCCCTCAAAATGCTCATTTACACTTTAGTAAACTGCGCTTTTTCGGGCTTTGCAAGCCTTGAAATCCCTCTTGTTATACAACTTCCGACAGAAAAGAGCGTGTCCAAAAAGTTTTTGGACACGCTCTATTTACTTATCAGACTATCAACTACAACTTCTCGATAATCACGGCAAAGCCACCACCGGGTGCACAT
>JAGBFQ010000021.1 GCA_017936385.1 Rikenellaceae bacterium | reverse complement strand
TAAGAGCATTACGCGCGAAAATAATTTCACACGTAACTGATTGTGTATAAACACTTTACCCCCCCCCCGCAAATTTCAGTTGAAATTTTAAGCATTTTTATTATTGCTTATATTAATATTATAGGTATATTTGTATGGTTCATAATAGGGTTAGAAAGTTGAGTAGAGTTGCGTGTAGTCCACATTTCGGGTCAGCGCAACACTTCATGTGAGCAAGAGATATGAACCCAAAGCAACCAACAAAAAACAAAAGCGAGCAAAAGAAAATTGAAGCAACCAATGGCGTATAATCGAACATGCGTCACAATGTGGTTCACCCATTCAATATTTGACCTGATTAAATGTTGAGAAACTTACGATACCTATTTGTCACGTGCATCTTTGCAGTAGTATGTTTGGGAGCCTCGGCTACGCCCTCGGCTACGCCCCCGGCAACGCTTCCGCACGTGGATAGTATCCGTACAGAAATCCACTTCCGCTGGGATAAGGCTACTCTCGACACACTATACATGGGCAACGATAAAACCTTACGTTTCCTAAATACAACGCTCGACTCAATAGGTCTTCACAACATTGACTCGGTGGTGATTATTTCGCAATCATCGCCCGAAGGACAATACCGACACAACCAAAAGCTCTCGACCCGAAGAGCCTCGACCATGCGCACTTACATGGAGAATCGCCACCCTGCGTTGACCGACAAACTTACGGTCAATCCCGATGGTGAGTCATGGATGCAACTGCGCGAATATGTCAGCCACGACAAGCGACTCAAGGACGAATCAATCGCCCGAATACTGCGAATCATCGATGACAACTCGGTATCAATCGACACCAAGAAGTGGCGTATCTCACACGACCCCGTTTATCGCTACCTGCTGACAACCTACTATCCCCGAATCCGTAACTCTCAGATTTTGGTACTGTACGTACGCGAGCGTTTCCAACAACCGCAAACCAAACTTGCACCTGTAGAACGCCCCGTCAAAATCTCCTCACCCATTCAGTTCCGCGAGCGCTTGGTACAATCGGCTCTCAAAAATGTGATTGCCCCTGACACCTTCACCTTTGCACTCAAAACCAACATGCTGTATGACGTAGCAACTGCGCTCAACGTCGAATTGGAAGTTCCGATTGGCAACCATTGGTCGGTGATGGTCGAAGATGTATTCCCGTGGTGGGAGAAGGACAACAAGTACTGTTTCGAAATGTGGGAGATGGGCCTCGAAGGTCGTTATTGGTTTCGCAACAACCGTTGGCATGCCGACAAACTTCGCGGCCACTTCGTAGGTCTTTACGGTATGTCGTCCAAGTACGACTTTCAATGGGACCGCAAGGCTTGCTATCAGGGCGAGTATTGGTCGGTCGGTGTGACCTATGGCTATGGTTTGAAGGTTCATCGTAATGTCAATTTGGAGTTCTCGCTGTCGGTCGGCTACCTGTCGTCAGCCTATCGCCACTACTTCCCAGCGGATGATTACAGCGTGTTGTGGAGAGACTACTCCAAGCAGGGACGAGTCTCGTACGTAGGCCCCACCAAGCTGAAAGTTTCGCTGGTTGTGCCCATCCGTGTACCCTATCACAAGAAAGGAGGGCTGCGATGAGAATGTGGCGTAACATACTTCTGTGCACAACTTTGATGTTGCTGTGCCTGTTAGCTGGCTGCGAACGCCGTCCTTTGGTCGACCCCGATTCGTCGGCTATATTCCGCGTGCGCCTCATGACAGACAGCATTCCCAATGTTACGTGCCATATCTATAACGACAAAATCGAACGCCCAAATATTTCGACTGACGTCATGCGTGTGCTGGTCTACGACCCCGCAAGCAAAGAGTTGCTATCGCAGGGTTTCATCCGCAACAAGGAACGCGACACACAGGGCTACGAGGTGATAAGCGGTAATATGAAACTCTCGCACGGCGACTACCAGATTCTAAGCTACAACTTCGATATTCCCAACACGTTCATCGACAACGAAGGCAGCAGCCAAACTATCCGTGCCTACACCTCCGAGATTTCGCAGTACCACTACGCTTGTCTGGAGAGCCGCGCCGATGATTTCGACCACATATACTATGAGCCAGACCATCTGTTTGTCGCTCGCAATATGAATGTCCGAATCGACCCGCACTTGGGAGTTCGTGTCATTGAGGCCGACGCCCGCCCGATTATCGACACCTACTACATCCAAATTCGTGTGCGGGGTGTGGAGTATATTGCGACGAATACCGCTGCCTCGGCCGTACTTACGGGTCTTGCACCGTCAAACCTGCTTGGTCCGAATATTCGCAACGAGGAGGATGCCTCAGCCTTGTACTTTGAGTTGCAGAAGAGCGTTGACGAACGCCAACGTAGTAGCGAAAACGAAGTTTTGTGTGCCGTGTTCAACACCTTTGGAAAAATCCCCGATGCACCGAGCAACCTGACCATCACCCTGCAGGTTGTCACCCGCGACGGCAAGATTCACCAAAAGGAGGTAGATATGAGTCCTATTTTCGCATCGGACGATGCTCGCGAGCGCCATTGGTTGCTTATCGACGAGGTTTGGGAGTTGCCTAAACCCATTGACCCGCCCACGGACAACGTCGGAGGAGGTTTCAAACCAGAACTTGACGACTGGACCCACACAGACGAATATGTCCCCATCAAACCGTAACAACTAACAAAACAAATAACAAACAAAATTTATTAACAACCAAACAACAAAAAACTATGAAAAAGTTAATGATGTTGGCAGCTATTGTAAGTGTAGCACTTACAAGCTGTACAAAGGATGAGCCGTCAGGCGCAACCCAACCCGAAGCCATCTCTTTCGAGGTAGGCGTTCATCAAAACACCACGCGCGCAAACAGTGAGTTTGACATAGGTATCCAATTCGGTACTTATGCTTACCACTCGACTACCGAGGCTGGTCACGCAAGTGTTATTTACATGAACAATGTAGAAATCGGTTACAATGATGCAGTATGGCAAGCTGTTGAGGGTAACTACTACTGGCCCAAAGGAAACTTGGACTTCGTAAGCTATGCTCCCTATGGTCACACTTACCAACCCACCATCAGTGGCACCGACTACACCACTCTGACCTACACCGGTGTAGACGTTTCCTCTGTTGCCGGTCAAACCGACCTGCTGTATAGCGACAAAGCCGAGAACTTCACTGCAAACGAGATTGCTGCAAATAATGGTAGCGGATTTGGTATTGGAGGCTATGGTTTCAACGGTGTTCCCACCCTGTTCCACCACGCTTTGGCAAAGGTTAGCTTGAAGGTTAAAGCCCTCTACACTACCGACGGTGCGACACCTGCAACCACCTGGACAACCAAAATCAAATCAATTACCCTGAAAGACATCTACAGCAGTGGTAATTTGGTAATGACTACCACTAACAATTACTCTACAGGCACACGCACTTGGGCTAAACCCGCCGGTAACGTTTGGGCTAAAGACGGCAACAAAACCGACAAGACCTGGAGTGTAGTACCAGCTGGCCAAACTCTTACCACCGATTATGTTGCTTATGATGTAGCCAGCAACTACTATGTACTGCCCCAAGCTCTGGAAACTGGTGTTCAAAAAATCGTGATTAACTACACCATCGAGACCGACCCCGTAGGTGGCAACAATGTTATCACCGAACACACCTATGAGATGGATTTGCAAAATATCGCAGGCGCTATCGCCAGCTGGCAAATGGGCCAAAGCATCGTTTACAACATCAGCATCGACCCCAAAGGCGAGGAGATTCTGTTCGCGCCCGCACTCGAGAATTGGGATGTTGTAAATTCGGGCGACATTCAAGTTAAACCCTAACACTACTCAATATTAATGGTTTCGCCTTCGGGTGAAACCTTAATACAACACCCCTGGTTCGTAACAGCGAATCAGGGGTATCTTTTTCATAGCAGTACTCGCCTCCCACACTTCTGCCATTGCACACCCATATAAAACACAAACACGCAAGCCTATGAGGACTTGCGTGTTTATGTTAACGCCCTTTGCGTGGGGCACTAACCTAACGTGGCGGGAGAAATTACTTCTTCCAGAAATCTTGGATTTGGTCGTTGGGAACAATCTCCTCTTTAAACGAGTAAGCACCCGTCTTCTCCGACTTAACCATTTTGATGCACTTGGTAAAGTTTTTACCCGAACCCGTTTTAAGGGTTGCTACTACTTTCTTTGCCATGGTCTACTCAATAATTACTTAATTTCACGGTGGAGAGTTACTCTTTTGAGGTAAGGATTGTATTTCTTACGCTCCAAACGCTCGGGAGTATTTTTTTTGTTTTTGGTGGTTACGTAGCGCGACATTCCGGGAACGCCACTCTCTTTTTGTTCGGTGCACTCCAAAATCACCTGAACGCGAACATCTTTTTTTGCCATTTTGTTAATTGTTTAGATGATTAGTACACTTTACGGGGAGCAACAGCCTCTTTGAGTGCTGCGTCAAGACCCTTTTTGTTAATGGTTTTCATACCGGCTGCCGATACTTTAACGGTAATCCAGCGGCCCTCGCTTTCCGACCAGAAACGTTTGTTCTTCAAATTGGGGTTGAAGCGACGTTTGGTGCGGCGGTTCGAGTGAGAAACATTGTTGCCCACTTGAGCGATTTTACCTGTAATTTCGCAAATTCTCATAGTTGTTTAATTGGTATAAGTTTGTTTATACGGAGCGCAAAGATAACACTTTTTTCCGAAACACCGCACGTTTTCTTAAATTTTAACCACACAAAATTCACAACTACCTGAATATCTGTTGCATAATTCCGCCCTCTATTTCGTGAATATTATAAATATGCTCTAAAACACCGAAAGTTTCTTCCAAATTATGACGTGCATTATTCCATCCACAGCCATCTGTAAACCACACAAATGCAAAACCTTCAAGCGCATTAGTTTCAAGTGCTATATTTTTATAACTTCGAGCTGTTTCATTTAACTTAGACCCCTTACTTGCATAAAAATTTGTTTCCACTCCATAAATCATACGAGGAGTTTTAACCACAAAGTCAAAACGTTTCTCCGTTGTTCCACGATTAGATATACACGACAAATCAACATTCCAACGTTGCTCTATTTGATGAATATACATCTCTTTGAAATATGATTCATCTCGAACAAATCCAGCCACTTGCAGATACGACTCTATCAAATCCTCCATCAAGTGACCACCTCTGTTTTTACGTGCATTCGAATCCAAGCCGACCTCAACTCCCGTAACATAATCTATCAGATTTGAAATCCTATTGCTTGCCAACAGTTCAAACAATCCCGTTTCACGCATAAATACACGATATTGTTCTATCGGGAGATTGGCATTAGCAAAATCATAACAAAAACTTCCTGACGATTCAGTTATTCGAATTTCTCTTTCGCGTTTTGCTATCAATATCGGAATACATTTAAGCACCTCTGGATACCTCAACACCAAGGCTTCAAAGTCTGACTCTATATTAGGACTACCTATCAATGAATTAAGAATATTTAATTCTATTCTAATTGCATCGACATTAGTATTTACCTTATCAAAATCTGTATAATAACGATAGTTAGCTATACTCTGCTTAAACTGTCCAAGCCAAGTATTGAAATCTCTCATAATTATTGAATATTAGAGATAAGTAATTCCGACAATTTACCTCGTTTATCTGCTTTGGAATTTATCATTCTCGACGCAGCGACACGACGTATATTATAGTCCATATAAAGATTATCAAAGAAGCCCTCATTCAAACCAGTTTCTGCCACATCAGAATTACTAAGAATAAATCGTGCTTCATGCTCTGTAAGCCCACCACAAAAACTTCTCAAACGCATCTGGTCAGAATCATCAAAACCCATAGAGGTGTAGGCACAAAAAGAAGATGTTTTGGTTATCGGTTTGTAAGGAGGGTCTAAATAATACAATGTATCGGGAGATGCAAAATCCATAGTAGCATTAAAATCGCCACACAATATCTCTACATTCTGTAAAATGCATGAATCTGATAATATGGTATCATAATCACATATTGTAGGTGCATTATAACGACCATGAGGTACATTAAAGACACCTTTTGAATTCACGCGATACAGACCATTAAAACAAGTTTTATTGAGAAATATAAAATAAGCTGCACGTTCCACATCGGAGGATGCCGAGATATTGTTATAAATATCTCTTTGTGATAAATAATATTCTTTTCGTTCGACCTCGTCCCTTAAAAAATACTCCTTTTGAAACCTCTCCAATATTTGCAACAGTTCAGTTGGTGCGTACTTAACAGCTTTATAAGCACTAATTAAATCGGGGTTTATATCATTAATGATTGCGCGCTCAATATTTGGATATTTTTGAAGTGCCCAAAATAAAACCGCCCCCCCACCGACAAAGGACTCTACATATGTAATGTTTCGTCGAGAAGAACAAGCTATAGATAAATATTTATCTATTTCCGACAGAAGCTGAGTCTTTCCTCCCGCCCATTTCACAAATGGTTTTGCCAAATTAGCACTCATACGATTACACGGCACTTTTTATTTTATAATATGTGCAAAGATACTAAACATTACATTAAAAACAAACCTTGCGCGCCGGTAAGAGCCTCTACTGCACGGCGGCCTTCGTCGCCCAACGACAGCGAGAACTCATTGACAAACAACGCAATATGACTATCTATCACATCATCGGCGAGTTCTCGGGCATGGGATTTCACATATTCGCGCGAAATCATCGGATTACGGAAGGCATATTCCACGCTTCGGTGCAACAATTCATCAAAAGCCATCACCACATCTTCGGGCAGTTGGCGACTTGCTACGATAGCCCCCAACGGCAGGGGAAGTTCCGTGGCACGCTCCCACTCCACACCCAAGTCAGCAACAAGTCGAAGTCCCCGTGCAGCATACGTAAAGCGTCCCTCGTGAATCAACACTCCGGCATCAACCACTCCGCGCTCCACGGCCTCAGCTATCTCCGAAAACAGCATCGGCACCTTATCCGTCACTTGCGGGAACAATCTCGTCATCAACGCATTGGCCGTAGTATGCACACCCGGGATAGCCACCCTCAGATTGGGGTTTGACAAATCAACATCTCCACGCGACACCAATAGCGGACCATTACCGCGCCCCAAGGCACTGCCACTATTCAGCACACGATAGCGGTCGCTGATTGCAGGCAGCACGGCATAACTGATTTTGGATATTGCAGGACCACCCTCCAACACCGCGGCATTAAGCTGCTCGATATCAAGGTAGCGCACCTCGAACTCAAACGGTGCGATGTCAATCCGTCGGTTGACTATGGCATCGAACATAAACTTATCGTTCGGGCAGGGTGATATATTAAGTGTCAATCGCATTTTTACTTTAAATTATTCAATATTATGCACAATCGGTCGGCCAACACTTCGGCGCACTGCTCAACCTCTTGGAGGCCAAACCTCTCGCCCACTTGATTCGAAATAGTGCGCACCTCCATACACTCCACGCCCATGGCACGAGCCGTAGCAAGGAATGCTGCGCCCTCCATATTTTCAATCTCG
>JAGBFQ010000020.1 GCA_017936385.1 Rikenellaceae bacterium | reverse complement strand
GGCAGGCTGGGGTGCTGAGTGGGGTACTGTAACCCTTACAGATGAGGCTAAGAAATGGCTTGAGGTTTACGGTAACGTAGAACTTATCGGTAAGGACAGAAAGGCTGATGACTCCGGTTGGGAGACACGTTATCCACTCGAGCTCGGTGCTACATACGTAATGACAGTTACAGATTGTACACCTCTTGATTCCAACAGCAAGTTCAACTGTACTATCGATTTCCGCAAGAAGTAATATTCTTCCTCTCATACGAAAGGCTGGTGACCCGTTCATCAGCCTTTTTTTTTGTCTTTTCGAGCCTGACGAGAAATCTTTTGACTATATTTGCTCATCTGAAGATATATTATGAAGAATCTGCTTACAATATTCTTTGTCTGCACTCTTGCGGCATTCGGCATATATTCCTGCAATGAGACCAAGGATGATCCGCTTCTGGAGCGTCTGGACGCGACTCTTGAGATGAAGGAAACCTATCAGGGCTATTTCAAGGAACGTATTGCTGTGCTGAATGATGTGCTGGCAGAGCAGAACGATCCTGAGCAGATATACAATCTCCACAAACGTCTGGCTCTGGCATACAAGCCCAACAGTTTTGACTCGACCCTGAACTTTCTTCTGGCAAACCGTGCCCTTGCAATATCTGAAGGAGATCTCCTGAAGCAGGCAGAGACTGATTTTATGCTCGTAGAGGCCTATACAAAGGCCGGTTATCACTTTGAAGCCAGCGAAATACTTGGCGGATATTCGGCAGAATCCGTACCGGAGGGAATGCTCAGGGCATATTACAGTGCCTCTCATTGCTTCTATGGGGAGACTATGGCCTATACATCCTCTGACGCGCTTTATGCTGAAAAAGAGGCCCAAAGAGACCATTTCAGGACACTTGTGCTTCAGATGATAGAAGAGGGAACCTTGTATTGGTATGACCTGAAGAGGGAAGAGGCCGAGGCGTCAAGAGATGTCCTGAAAGCAAGGGAGTATGCCGGTAAGATGATAGAATGCACGGAAGTGAACACACCGGATTATGCGAGGTCTGCATATTTCTATGCACATACATTCAGGACAGAACCGGAGAATCCTGAAAGGGAAGAGTGGCTGATACGCTCGGCAATAGCTGATGTGATGTGCGCGACAAACGACTATGCTTCTTTGAATGAGATCTCACGCATCCTGTTCGAAAGAGGTGATATAGACAGGGCGTTCAAATATGTTGCAGACCATTGTATGACAGATGCCCTGGCTTATAACGGCAAGCTCAGAGCCTGGCAGATATCCAAGTTCTTTCCGGAAATAGAGAGGGCCTATCAGGACAAGCACGCTCGCCAGACAAGGCGTATGGCGGGGGTTATGGCGGTAGCTGTAGGGCTGCTGATCATCCTTCTTCTGCTGCTGATGTTCATCTTCAAGCGTCAGCAGATTCTTGATTCGATGCGTAAGAAGCTTCAGGAATCCTATCTTCAGATTGACGGGCACAACCGTGACCTTATAGCTGTAAACAGCCGTCTGACCTCTTTGAACGCACAGATGCAGGAGGCGGATAAGGTGAAGCAGGAATATATAGCCTTGTTCCTCGGCATACTCTCGGAAAACATAAACAAGACGCGTCAATACAGCAACCGCGTTCTGAAATATATCCGTCAGGGCAATACGAAGGCTCTCGTGGAAGAGATCGAACAGATGCCTCCAATCGATGATGACATTCTCGAATTCTACAAGATGTTCGATGAGACATTCATCAATCTTTTCCCTGATTTCGTAGAGCGTTTCAATGAACTTCTGGTCGATGGGGCTGCGATAATCCCGAAAGGAGAGGATATCCTCACTCCGGAGCTCCGCATATTCGCCCTGATAAAGCTTGGCATCACCGATTCCAGCAAGATAGCCTCTCTACTTCATTATTCGGTCAATACCATCTATAATTACAGGGCCAAGATCAAAAACAAAGCCCGCGGCTCCAGAGATGAATTCGAAGCCGCGGTACGGAATATCTGATGATCCATTTATCTGCCAAGTATAAGTCTGGAGATGGTGAGGGTCAGGTCTCCGGCCTCATTGTCACCGGCATAGTCCCAGTACATTCCTCCCAGAAGGCCGTTGTCCATAATATATCTGCATTTCTCAGAGATTGAGCGTACATTCTCGAAACCGAGATGAAGCGTTCCGTCCTGATCTGCATAATAAGGAACCTTGGCGATGTCGTCCCAGATTTCGCTATGACCTTCCATCGGTCCTTTGAGCTCATTGTAGTCAACTCCTCCTCCGTAGGTCTCCTCGTTTCCTCTTCCATAAAGAGGCATACCCATTACAAGCTTTCCGGCCGGAACTCCCGCCGCAAGATGAGCCTTTACTGCCTCGTCGGCACAATGACCACCGACAATCGGAGATATATTCCCTTGAGCATCTGAGCGATAAAGCGGTGCGTTGTGCTTTGGCGCCCAACCCATATCGTATGACATTATGTTCACAAAGTCAACGTATGGCATAATCGACGGAAAATCAATGTACTGCGCGGAGCATACGGTGGCCAGCGTAAGAGCCTTCTCCGTGCCGATGGCTTCCCTGATGTCGCGCATAAGAAGGGTGAAATTGTCCTTGTCTTCAGGCGATGCGGATATGCCGGCTGCAGAGCTTGTCGGATATTCCCAATCGATATCGATGCCGTCAAGTCCGAATTCCTTCACCACTCTTGCACAATCTTCCGCGAAAGACTTGCGGAAGGCATCATCCGCCGCCATCTCGCTGAATCTGCCGCTTCCCCAGCCTCCGACCGACAGGAGAACTTTTAGTGAAGGAGCGTCGTCCCTGAGAGCGGTTATGCTCCTGAGCCTGTCTTCATTGTCGATGCGTACTCCGTCGAATGAATCCGATACGTGACCGAATGCATAGTTGATGTGTGTCACCCTGTCCGGGTCCGGCATCACCGTGCTCCAGGATGTGACGTATGCTACCACCACCTTTTCACTCTCGTCCTGGACTTCCTGGGTGCATCCTGCCGCCGTAAGCAGAACTGCAATCAATGTAAAGATGTATTTTTTCATAGTCATAGTGTTTGCTTTACAAATATATGAAATTTATCACGAGCAGACGCGATAATGACTATATTTACAAAAAATATTGATATGGAAAATCTTCTCTTCTCAAAGCGTAATGTGGCTATTGATATGCTGAGGGGGCTGACTATGCTTCTGATGGTCTTTGTCAATGATTTCTGGAGTGTGGATGGTGTGCCG
The DNA here is from genome assembly GCA_017936385.1 of Rikenellaceae bacterium. GTDB lineage: Bacteria > Bacteroidota > Bacteroidia > Bacteroidales > Rikenellaceae > UBA940. Next base: position 176,122 of record JAGBFQ010000020.1, on the reverse strand, counting down.
CATTTCCTGGAGCATTTCGATACATACGAGGATGGTATGGGGGTGTCTGATGTGGTGTTCCCTATGTTTCTGTTTGCTATGGGAATGTCCATCCCCTACGCTCTGGAACGTCGTTTTTCCAAAGGATTCTCGGGAGAATCCACCCTTGCACACATCCTTTCCAGGACCCTTGCTCTGCTCCTTATGGGAGTATTCATCGTAAATACGGAAGGAGGATTCGACTCTGTGATCGGTTATGGACGGGGGCTTTACCGCGTGCTTATGGTGGTCGGATTCTTCCTTATATGGAATACCTATCCTGAAGGAATGCGTGCAAAGAAATGGCTTCAGGCCTCAGGAGTGGCGATACTCGCTTTTCTTGCTTTTACTTTCCGCACTCCGGACGGAGGATATTTCAGTGCAGGCTGGTGGGGGATTCTCGGTCTCATAGGATGGGCTTACTGCTTCTGTGCCGTCGCATACCTGCTTGCCCGCAGAAAGCCGGCCATCCTTGTGGCTCTGTGGCTGATGTTGCTGATTATCAATATGCTGCAGACAGGGATGAGGGAAGGTGGCAGCATCATCGATGGACATACATTCATAGGTGATATGGCCGGAGCTCTCAGGCTGGGCAATGCTTCTTCAGCAATAATGGCGATGGGAGGCGTCCTGCTGTCATTGGCGGAAAAGAAGTTCTCCGACAGGAAGGGGACAACGCGTATATGCTATGCTTTTGCAGCATCTGTCATTCTGGCTCTGGCAGCATTCGTATCGCATCATTGGTGGATCATATCCAAGAATATCGGCACTCTTCCCTGGTGCCTTTACGTCTCATCGCTCTCTATAGCTGTATATACTCTGTTGCGTATCCTCGAGGCTTACGGCAGGACAGGATGGTTCCGTCCGTTGAGCCCTTCCGGAACCGCAACTTTGACGGTGTATATGATGCCTTATCTTCTGTACAGCATAGGAGGATTTATCGGCCTTCATACACCTCAATGGGTTTCTGGAGGCCTGGGACTTCTGAAATGTGCGCTTTTCTCTCTTCTCTGTGTCGCACTGACGGCACTGCTTGGGAAGATCGGTCTTAAACTGAAGATATGATGAATGTGAAGAGTTCTATAGTGAATTTAGGATAGAAGTCTGCGGTACGCTTCGCCTGCTTTCGTCCCTTTGTAAAGTTAACTCGGAGGGCAATACCTGCGAGTTGGGGACAAAGGCAGCTCACTCCCAACTCTGCATAAATTAGTGTTGCGTTGTTATGCTAACAGACTCAACTTTTCGGCAATGATAGCCTTGAATGCCTCTTTCATTTCGTCCGGCAAAAAAGATAGGTCAATAAACTCAAACCATTTCTCTTTTGCCTTTGCAAATTTGTTGAAGATATTTTCTATAACCTTATCTTCCAACCCCGATGCTTGCATTGAGGTTACAAAATCAGCCTTTTTGATTTTGCGTTTCTTGTCGTTGAGGGTCAACGCCAATTCCTCAATTGGTATGTCATATATTGGATAAATAGTAGGTGTGTAATGGATATATGTATTTATCATTTATCGCTTCTGCTCCTTTATAAACACATCTATTTCTCCTAAATAACCAATTTCTTTAGGAAGTAAAAACATATTGTTAGGATTTACATATTTCCTGAAATGGTCTTCAATATCGGACATTTCCAAATCTTCAATGCTAGCATTAGTGTTGAATCCTACAGGTTGGATATGACATACTTTCCAATTAGATAAAGCATAACTGCCTAATGGCTTAGTGTATTTAGCTTTTGCCTTAATCTCTTTTGTTGCCATAAAAACCATTGGTAATTCATTGTTTCGTAGCAGTTCTTTTATCTCACTTAATGTAAATACTTTGCCTTTTAGGACATTGCTAAATACCCAAATAGCTACAGTATTATCTGAGACTATAATCTCTCTTCTACAAGGATGGTTAAACGCCTGACCTCGTTTACTTGTTTCTTTCCGAATAATCAAAGGCATCGTTTCATCTGCAATCCATTCTTCGATTAGATTTTCCCATTTCTTGAGTACTTCACTATCGATTGAAGGATTATAAGGAGAGTTGCACCACAATATACCAATCTCTTTTATCTTTTGTCGAATATCGTCTCCGACAATATCTTGTTGAGGAATACTTGTTTTGTGTACATTTTTATGAGTCTGTTTGTTCGTGTTATTATCTCTTTGCTTTTGACCAGAGATTAAAAACGGTAATGCTCGTTTAGGCGGATATTTATAACTATACAATCTGCCCTCTTGATAGCTCTTGGTTTCAATAACATTTGGAAAGACACGATAGAAATCGGCTCTTGTAAACTTGAATATTCCATTTGGCGTATGAACAATAAAAGAATCATTATCTTTCAAAGGCTCTATCAAATCAGCCTTGAAACATAATCTACTACTTGTATATTCCACCATATGCTAACTATTCAAATAATTATAACACAAAGGAATTTGAAATAAACCAAGTGAAAGAATTTCTCCGTTTATAATCATCTTGTGTTTATAGCACTAAAATTCCTGTACCCACAGTTTCTTATTCGCTATTCTGTCAAGATTTGCGTAGTAACCTATCCGTAAATTACTTATATTTTATAGCTGACATTACAAAAACACAACAGCCTGTTTCATCGCTCAACGGATTTAGTTATTGGCACAACGCCCACTTCGCTACCAAAGAGATTCAATATTTGGTTCACCTTATCAAGGCGTAAAGTCTGTTTGCCCTGCTCTAATTCACGAACAAGACGCAAGCCCACCCCCGACTTCTCGGAAAGCTCCACCTGCGTAAGATTATACTGCTTACGCATCGCCTTTACATATTTTGAAAGTGTTGTCTGCTCCATATATGCAATAAATTATACCCTTTCGGGTGCAAATATAATGAAAGTTTTGCATTTTACACCTTATCGGGTATAACCTAAAACCTCCCTCGATAGCAACTTTGTAATACTCGTTCAATATCACTTTCCCGATAGAGGATTTTTAGTTAATATATCACTATTGTACAATAAAAATATCTAACTGATTGATTGGTTATCTGCCGTATGAATTTGGAACTTTACATAAAAATCCATAAATTTGTACTAATGCTATAGAAATTAGATAGTTAAAAATTGTTGAATGCTGGATGTTAAGATGCAATAATGGAACTATTTTGACGTTTGTTGTACACCTATGATGTATTAATCAATAATAAACTACTGATAGATACAAAAGAGTAATAAATAATTTCTACTGTATAGAGAAATAGTGAGATAGCTGATGTTGAAACCCAATGTGATAAGTACTGCCTCCTAAAATCAGGTATGATGCAAAAACTACTAACAGGACAGATAAAATTAAAAAAAGAATAAGATATGGAAAGACTTTTTCTAGAAGATGTGTATTGTGATTCAGGCGTCCCTAAACATAGGTTTATTGAGCCTAATGAGCATATTAAAACTAAGGTTGCTTTAAGATCTAAAGGTCGAGGTGTAATTGTCGAGGGACCATCCGGTATCGGCAAAACAACATGTATTAAGAAAATTATTGCAGATAATGCAATGTCTGCCGAATTTTTATCCGCTCGCATACAAGAAGATATTGAGTATATTAAACTCATTTTGAGCAGTCCAAGAAAATGCGGTATTGTTATTATTGATGATTTTCATCTATTAAGTGATGAAATAAAACATGGATTCTCAGATCTTTTGAAAGTTTTGGCTGATGAATGTTGCGAGGATACAAAATTGGTGCTTATTGGAATCAATAAGGCTGGAGAATGTTTAGTTCAATTAGCCCCTGATCTAAATAATCGAATAGATACTATTAGATTTGAGGCGAATCCAACAGAGAAATTGGTTGAACTCATAAGTAAAGGAGAGATAGCTCTAAATATTAAAATTGCAAACAAAGAGCAACTTGCGAAGAACTCATTTGGAAGTTTTCATATCGTTCAAATGTTATGCAAGACATTGTGTATAATGAATGGTATTACGGAAACACAAGATGCTAACACCGTAATTACCACATTGCCAGACGAAGCCATACTTAACAAGATGCAAGAACTGGATAGGGTTTTCAATAGCACTATTAAAGAATTCGCAGTAGGAAATCGGAACAGACGAGGTGGACTAGCACCATATCTACGATTATTAGAATGGCTCGCAGAATCGGCTAATGGTGCTTTGCAAATGGATGATGTTTATATGCTTCACCCCAAATACAAAGCTAGTATTAGCCAGATTGCTGATAAAGGATATATTACACGTTTGATTCACAATAATGAAAAAATAGCAAAAGTCCTATTTTACGATGTTGCATCAAAGATTTTAGCTATAGAGGATCCCAAATTTTTATTCTATATAAAAAATACTAATTGGATGAAATTCAAGAAAGAAATGGGATTTAAAATATCCGAACAAGTTCAATATGATTTTGCAATGTCTTTTGCAGGAGAAAAGAGAAAATATGTTGAACTATTAGTAAATAAATTAGTGGCAAATGAAGTCAGCGTATTCTATGATAGGAATGCGGCTGCCGATATTCTTGGTAAAGATCTAGATGCATATTTTAAGCCAATTTATGCTGCTGATGCTAAATATGTGGTCGCAATGATTGACAGTAATTATCCGAAGAAAGTATGGACTGTTTTTGAGTCGCAACAATACAAAGATAGATGTGGTGAGAATAGTGTCATTCCTATATTGTTTGAAGATTTTACACCGTCACCTATGGATACCTTGTATAATAAAGGATATGAGCGAATAGATACCACTAATGAAATTGAGCCTCAAATAGAGCATATAGCTAATTTACTGCTGGAAAAATTGGATAATTAAAACTACGGACACAACTATCGGGGCAAAGGAGCGTGTTACGCAAAATAGATTGATCGGGCTTGTTAGGTGTGTATTGAAGTACAACAATCTTGGCAATTGGGGAGAAACGAGAGGGCAATAGCAATGTCAAGAAGTAGTATACCTCACTTGTCATGGATATACCTACATGGTGATATATAGTGCCATCGCCAAACTCAAGTAGGCGGCGAACTCGCTTGGTGGTGAATCGACAACGCCAACAAGGAGATTTATACCTTTTTGTGCTAAGGTGTACATGTGTTGGCGGGACTTAAAGCAAGACGATGGTGCGTTTGGCTGTCTATGAACTCACAAAACTCATCGCTCCAAACAATGTGAGTGCAGTGCGTATGCGAGATTATGAGGACTCGATGAAGTGGCTCAACGATGCGGCGAAACTTCGACTCAACCCACAAATTCCTCGTAAGGTCGACGAAACAAAGAAGCCAGTCACCGATTGGCAACTGGCTACATTCCAGAACGACTACGACCCGTACCGCTATCCGTAGGGTGTAGTCTATTTCACCTATTTTATACTGAAGAATGTGGTCGCCTTGCCTCGAAACCATTGGGTGCAAGACGACCCGTTTGGATGGTACGCAATAGCTCTATATGGGAGATGTGATTAATATCAATATTAGGTTTCTCCTCCTTAATGTGTCCTCTCTTTTCTCCCTGTTCATTGGTTTCTGAATTGTTTAATGTAATCATTCTTCGAGTCACAATCCGAGAGAAGAATTTTTGTTCACCAAAGTTATTCCAATTATCTATTATGTTCTGCTTCTCATCAATGCTAAAAACTGGGTATGAAGCCTTGTTTGTAATGAGTATCTTTCTCTCTTGCAACATTGCTCGTATTTGCGTTTTGGAAAGTCCTTTCAGCGCAGCCAATTTATAAGCCTTTCTAAAATGTTGTGGGGTGAAAGCAGTCAAACTCTTTATCTCATTGACCTTACCAACCAAGATGTCGGTACACCAGAGTCCATGTCCGTTATTGAATTTCCTAAGATACTCTTCTGAATCTGCCTTTGTGAAGGTGAAGTGGCATTTCCACGCTTGCAAGTCCTCACCTTCGTTCATTCTAAGGGCAAAACCTCGTTGCAATGCTGGTCGCTCAAAAGGTTGAAGACCGATTACTTCTATCTTATGAGAAAATAGGTTTGGCATAGTACTGCCAAACATTGCCATTTGCACTGGACTAACACTGAATATTACCCCAGTATTATTTTCAGTTGTGACAGATTCATAGCTATCGGTTTGAGGATTATACGGACACATTGCAAAAAATAGAGCAACATCAATGTCTGATGTAAAATCGAGCATAGCTGTTTTCAAACCATAATGTTGAGCCAACCCCTCATAATCTACCTTCCATTGGTTCTTGATAAATATCTCTTTTACAACGGGATGTGAATCCAAAAGCTCGATAAGGACAGCCAATCTCAATCGCTCTATAAAAACATCAACAGCCGTATAATCTCCTCGGTATAGTGTGGGTACGCAAGGCGAAAAATCCTTGCTTTGTCCACGAAATAGTATTGAATATTGTCCCGCGCAGGGAATAAGAAGTTTCTGCTGGCTACCATCATTTTTAGATACAATCTCAAATGCATTATCGGGCGTTTTGAACAATGGAAATTGTTCGAATTGTTTGTCACAATCAAACACGCCTTCTTGATAGAAAGCGGCCACATTATCTTTCAATTGTTTCAATGAAATTGCATCCATATACCAAATGTCCTTTATGGAACAAAGATAGCACAAAAAACTACACCATCCACTAATCCAATAGCGAATGGTGTAGCGAAATATTAGTAATATGATTATCTATCCGTTATATTTATACATATCTTCGTAGTACTTCTCATACTCACCACTTGTGATGTTGTCCATCCACTCTTGGTTGTCCAAGTACCAGCGAACGGTCTTTTCGATGCCCTCCTCGAATTGGAGCGAAGGCTCCCAGCCAAGCTCCTTTTGCAACTTTGTTGAGTCGATTGCATATCGGGCATCGTGGCCAAGGCGGTCGGTAACGTAGGTGATAAGGTCGAGCGATGCACCCTCAGGGTTGCCCAAGATACGGTCCACGGTCTTAATCATTACCTTGATAAGGTCGATATTTTTCCACTCGTTGAAACCGCCAATGTTGTAGGTTTCTGCTACCTCGCCCTCGTGGAAAATAAGGTCGATAGCCCTCGCGTGGTCCTCGACATAGAGCCAGTCGCGCACATTCTCGCCTTTGCCATATACGGGCAGCGGCTTGCGATTGCGTATGTTGTTGATAAATAGCGGAATCAGCTTTTCGGGGAACTGATAAGGACCGTAGTTGTTCGAGCAATTGGTAACTATTGTAGGCATGCCGTAGGTGTCGTGGTAGGCTCTCACGAAATGGTCTGACGAGGCCTTCGACGCCGAATAGGGCGAATGAGGGTTGTATTTCGTTGTTTCGTAGAAGAAGTCGTCACCGTAAGCCTTGTGACCTTCCGACGAAGCAACGGTCTTAAATGGAGGTTCGATACCCTCGGGGTGATTCATTGTAAGAGCACCATATACCTCATCGGTCGAGATGTGGTAGAATCGCTTGCCCTCGTAGCCCTCAGGCAGGCTCTCCCAATAGAGTTTGGCAGCTTGTAGCAACGAGAGAGTGCCCATAACGTTTGTGCGGGCGAAGGTGAAGGGGTCTTTGATGGAGCGGTCTACGTGGCTCTCGGCGGCGAGGTGGATGATGCCGTCAATCTGCTCCTGTTGCATAAGTTTGTGGAAGGCATCAAAGTCGCAGATATCCATCTTGACAAACTTGTAGTTGGGTTTATCCTCTATGTCTTTGAGGTTTGCGAGATTTCCCGCGTATGTAAGTTTGTCGAGATTGATGATGTTGTACTCGGGGTACTTATTCACGAACAGGCGCACCACATGCGAGCCAATAAATCCCGCACCACCTGTGATTACGATATTTCTTTTTGCCATAATATTTGGTGTTTGTTTAATTTTATTAGCAGAGAGTTATGCCGGATGGATATGATAATGTCAAATGTATAGTAAAACGCTCGTTTATCTAATATCTAACAAAAGATATGTTGAACCATATTAATATTTTCGATATTTATATTTAAACTGGGATAGAATTAGTGGCAATCTATTGAATGAATATTATCTAATACAATAGGCATCTTCACACTATGAGAAAGGATTTATTAAACTATGAATAAATGACTATAAATGCTCTTAATGACGTGTATTCTTAACCAAGTTAATCATGTATTGACCATAGGCATTTTTCTTCATAGGCTCTGCTAAACGAAGCATATCTTCATCTGATAGCCAACCTCTCTTCCATGCAATCTCTTCAAGACAAGATACTTGAACTCCTTGGCGTGTTTCAACTACTTCTACAAATCTCGAAGCATCAAAAAGACTCTCTTGAGTGCCGGTATCAAGCCATGCAAACCCACGACCCATAATTTGGAGTTTCAACTCTCTATCCTGTCTGAACTGCTCATTAACAGTCGTAATCTCCAACTCACCACGTGCAGATGGTTTAATGTTTTTGGCAACTTTCACAACCTTATTGGGATAGAAGTAAAGTCCAACTACTGCATAATTACTTTTGGGCTCTTGGGGTTTCTCCTCAATACTTAAAACATTACCTTCTTCATCGAACTCTGCAACGCCAAATCGCTCTGGGTCAGGAACCCAATACCCGAAAACAGTAGCCTTGTTGAGTCTTTCTGCATTATTTACAGCCTGTTTGAGCATGTCAGTAAACCCCTGTCCATAGAAAATATTATCTCCTAAAACTAAGCATGCACAATCATCACCAATAAACTTTTCGCCAATTATAAATGCCTGTGCTAAACCATCAGGCGAAGGTTGTTCTGCGTATTCGAAATGTACGCCATAATTAGAACCATCACCGAGCAGACGCTTGAAACCAGGTAAGTCATGTGGGGTCGAAATAATTAAAATGTCCCTAATACCAGCCAACATCAAGGTGGAAATTGGATAGTAAATCATTGGTTTGTCGTAAATAGGAAGCAATTGCTTACTAACGCCCTTTGTAATAGGGTACAATCTAGTACCACTACCTCCTGCTAATACAATACCTTTCATATTTAACTATTAATTTTAGATTAGTGCTTCTCCTTTCTAAATAGGAAGCCAAATATAATGGACAAGAAATAATTTAGGCTACTACTTCTTGCAATGTCGTGATGTTTCCATCTATATGAAAATATGTTAGTGATAAGTTTTATTCTTTTATACCACTTTCCCTTATTACTATTAAAGACTTTTGAATTCCCATACAAGATGTCATCTAATACTTGTTGGGTATATGGACTATTGCAGATAATACTTTTATTGGGAAGTTCTACATTTAGGAACTTGGTAATTATTTCATTTGACGCATCAACAAATCTATCAAACTTAAATTGTTTACATAGTTCATAAAAATAATTCCAGTCAAAATTATTTTGCTCTGCTTTCATAAAACAGGCCCAATCACATAGGTGGCGAATGGTTATTCCTTCGCTAATAAAAGGGCTGAAAGAATGATACGTTACAAAAAGTGCAGTAAATATTGGTGATGGTAAAAAGATTTTTGTATTCTCAATAGGTTGCAAATTGCCTCCCAATTTATCTACCAATATTGTATTTAGTTCTTTTGCCGACTTTCCTTCGCGCGTAGTAACCAAAAAATTGTGATTCTCAGCCATCATACCTCGAAAATAAATCTGTGAGTGCTTATACCACTCGCGATTTACTTTCGCTCCATTCTGTTCGGCCAAAACATTACCATCCTCATATCTGCCCTCCAATAAATAACAATCAAAGTCGCCACATTCACGATGCTCAGGCACTGGATAATATTTACTCAATGAGAATCCCTTGAGAACTACTGTTCTGATTCCTGATGCATCCCATATATCACACAATTTATTTGCTCCTGCAAGTTGAATTTTGTAACGTTTCTCAATATTTTCCACCCCTAAACCCCAGCGTAATTTGATATTACGTGGGGGTTGACATCTTTCAGGAAGCCTAGATACCACATCGTAGATTATCGCTAATACACCTTGTTGGGCTGATAATTTGTAAAATTGTTGCCAATCATCTACTGTAAAGGAAATAAAAACATCCATGTTCAGAGTTTCTTTCCATAGTGCTGTTTTTAGTACAGAAAAGAGTGTATTAGACAACCTATCCATATCTTACCGTATATATTTCGTTCTATTATACTCCGTAGTTTGTTATAATACGGGAATGTCACACAATGACTGGAATTTCTTGTTTAGATTAGGAATATGAAACTCTTGTGCAACTCGTTTACATCTATTTGACAACTCTTGTTTTTCATTTTCTGTCAAATACACCATTTTGAGAATAGCATCTGCGTACTCTACATCATTACCAAAGGCGCAATCTATTCCTACCTCATTATCTCTGATTGGACTAAATCGCATACCAGCATTGCATACAATTGGTTTCTCTGCAGCAAAAGACTGCATCATTTTATTCATACTACCACCATAAGGAGCCCAACCTTTAGCGTAATTAAGTATATTGACGGAGGCTTTCGATAAAACATATGGGACAAAATGCGGTTCTATCCATTTCTCTTTAAAAATCACATTATTGATTTTCTCTGCTCGGCACCTTTCTTCAAGTACATTTCTTTCAGGGCCATCTCCATATATCAGCACTTTTATGTCAGGATGTGGTAGCAAATACTTCGCAGCATTTATAAGTTGCTCCAAATTGTTTGCTAATCTAATGCTTCCTAAATATACAACCTTTTGAATTGAGTCGTCATCCAAATCAGCATCATGCAATTTAAACTTGGTTGCATTGAACTGGAACTCATTCACATCAATTCCATTGTTTACATAGTGTATTCTGCTTAAATCAATCGGCCCACCACTATCTAAATCCCATTCGTGTTCTTTAATATATTGTTGACACCCTTCCATCGACATTACTACATGGTCAGCTTTCCTATATAATGATTTCTCAATCATATAAAAGAACTTGAGTATTGGGCTACGAGATGATAAGAAGCCCATATGTTCAAATTCCATAGGCCAAAGATCTGTAATATCAAGTATATATCTTGCCTTTTTGCGTTTTGCAAACAGATAGATGGGATAATCAAATGGTATTCGAGATGTGTGAACTACAATATCTGGCGACTTCATTTTTCGACATAGCCTATTTACATTCAATGAAAACAGCATATATGCCAATATTCGTTTTATGCTGCTATTGCCATAATGAAGCGATTTTACAAACACAAAAGGAACCCCATCGTGAGTTTGCTCAACATACCACCCCTTGTCCACATAGTTAATATCCTTGTTGTGTACATTGGCAGAGCATATCAACTTGACATCATAACCTTGTTGCTGAAAATATTGCGCTTGTTTTACTGTACGCAAATGTGTCGCATACACATCAATAGGCGCAGCATCCTTATTGACAAACCAGATGGTTTTCTTTGCTTCCATAAAGGATTCTACTTAAACTTGTTTATGGTTTCGATAACATACTCAACCTCTTCGGCAGTCATTACGGGACTGATGGGCAAACTCAACTCCTCGTTGTGAATTTGCTCGGTAATAGGCAGTGACATATCATTCATCTCTTTATAACACTCTTGCTGGTGAGGTGCTATCGGGTAGTGAATAATGGTCTGGATGCCATTTTCTGACAAATATTGTTGCAATCTGTCGCGCTCGGCACAGCGAATGGGGAACAGGTGGAATGCATGAGCCTTCCAATCTGCAATCTGAGGCAAGATAATCTTGGGGTTGGTAATCTCAGAGCAGTAGCGTTTTGCCACCTCTTGGCGAAGAGCAACATCCTCATCCAAGTTCGCCAACTTAACATCCAAAATTGCAGCCTGTATTTCATCCAAGCGGCTATTGCGTCCGGTGTATTTGAAAACATATTTCTTCTGCGAGCCATAGTTCGCTAAAGCACGCACAGTTGCAGCCAACTCATCGTCATCAGTGGTTACCGCACCAGCATCACCAAATGCACCTAGGTTTTTACCAGGGTAGAAAGAGTGACCCGCTGCGTCACCCAAAGAGCCAGTCTTGCGACCTTTGTAAAGGCAACCGTGAGCTTGTGCATTATCCTCAACGAGTTTAAGATTATATTTCTGGCACAACTCGCCGATTTTATCGGTGTATGCACACTGACCATAGAGGTGAACAATGCATATTGCTTTTGTTCGAGGTGTAATTGCCTGTTCAATCAGATCATCATCTATCTGATAGGTGGAGAGTTTAGGCTCTACCAACACGGGTTTTAGACCATTTTCGGTAATTGCAAGAATGGTTGCGATATATGTGTTGGCGGGAACGATAACTTCGTCGCCCGGCTGCATAACTCCCATCTCAATATAAGCCCTAAAAATCCAAATCAGTGCATCCAAACCATTGGCGCAACCAATTGCGTGTTTTGAGCCTATGTATTTAGCATAGTTTTCTTCAAATCGTTCGTTTTCGTGTCCTTGCAGATACCAACCAGAATCTACCACACGCAATACTGCTTCGTGCATCTTGTCTGCATACTTGGCAGTAATCTTCTGTAAATCAAGAAATTTAACTTGCATAATTAATTCCTTCCCAAAAATTTATCAAGAAATTTTTCATTTGCATCTTGAACACTTTCGTATGTTAACACATCTCGAGGACCACATAAAATTGCGTAGCCAAATTTATCTCTGTCACCATCGTTTATGTAATCTCCATAATCCTCATTCACTTTTAAGCCATCATGGTTCTCATAGAGCACGGTTATACGGTGATCAAGGAATTCCGTAATATCCGTAGCTTGTACAGAGTGAGAATTCGATGGAATATCATACCCAAACCACATAGATGCATTTTCACCATTCATATAATTCCCAGGTTCGATACTCTCTCCTTGCAAGACTCTAATATAATCCCCCAGGTAATCGTGCCCAGATGCTTTCCATACGGTATGACTACAAATAAAGCCACTCGAACGAGCACCCATTTCAACTGGCGTAAAAGAACCATCTGGTTTCATTATAATTTCAAGATGTCCAAACATACTATGCAATCCTAAAGCTTTATAGCACTGTATGCCAAAATTGGCAATGCGTTCCCATGTCGCATCATCATATTTGCGTGAATTCCAATGATGAATAACTGTAACATGATTATTCAGAGCATACAATGAGTGATGTTGTATGGAGCTTCCGTAGCAATTAACATTGCCGTAAGCATCTCCCAACATATCGACGGTAAATTCCTCACCCTCAACAAACTCCTCTATAAGACATTTCCCATTGAACGATATTTCCTTCGCCTTTTTGATAGCATCTTCAAGTTCCTCTCTTGTTCTGCCTTGTTCAAGAATTGTTATACCTCTAGAGCTTGCTGCCACATCAGGCTTGCAAATGAGCTTTATTTGTTGTGAAAGCGTAAAAATCTCATCAAACGAAATCTCATCATCAGTTTTAGAGATGCGATTAAAAATACCAGCTTTCATCCATGCATCTCTCATTTCATTCTTTGTAAGAACCTTATTGAACTTTTCGGGCATAGTTTTATTGCCACACCATTTGTTTATGGCATTAACAGTTGGTGCGGCTAAATCTATACTAGATACTGCACCTTCAATCTTTCCCGAAAGACCCAATTCCTCTAATTTGGCGATTATTCCAACTGAATCTTTTACATCCATTTGAATAAATAAATCACCTTTTATATCAGGGTTGTCATTCCATGCAACAACGATTACCTTGTAACCTAACTCTTGAAGATGACACACCTGTCCCCATAATAATTTGTTACCACCTAAAACAACAAAATACTTCTGCATATCCAATTCTTAATAAAAGTTTTATTCCAATTTAAATTTCAAAAAATCTTCATAATCCCGAATGTAATCAGCTTCTGAATAGACCATTGATGCCAGAACAAGACACACTGACCCAGAAGAGAAATTTTCTAAGTCTCGCCACATTCCAGGAACGACCAACAATCCTTGGTATGGATGATTAAGGGTAAATCTTTTTTTATTGACACCATCGTCTAACACTACATCAAAACAGCCACTTGCGGCCACAACTAATTGGTATAACTCCTTGTGCGCGTGTGCCCCGCGTGACTCGCCTCCTGGAATATCGTACAAATAATACACGCGCTCCGTACTGAATGGAACAGTTATTCCATTCTCAACGACAGTAATATTGCCTTTGCGATCACTATGATGTTTGTCAAGTTCTACTATATAGCACTCGTCAACCTTTGTCGTTTTTCCTCTCATACTGCAACCAAGTTTTATAGTCCTCATAACTACGAATGTAATCCTCTTCATTATAGAATGTAGAAGAGAGAATGAGGGCTAACGAATTAGTTGAAAAATTATCCATCTCCCGCCAAACGCCCTTGGGAACATAAAGACCGTAATAGGAACGATTAAGTGAATAGCGTTTTTTCTCCACGCCATCATCTAAAATTACATCAAAACTCCCCGATAGAGCAATGATGAATTCTTCGTTTTCCTCGTAAGCGTGTCCACCTCTACTTTCGCCACCAGGAACATCATAAATCCAGTAAGCCCTCTTTATTACAAAGGGAATCTGTCTGAAATTTTCTGCAAACGAAAGATTACCGCGAGGATCGGTGTGTTTAGGGAGGTATAATATGTCCACATTATTTACCATTGTTAGCTATTGTATTATATCTGATAACAAACTCTTGCTCGAATAGTTCCCAACAGAACTCTTTGACAACTGCTTGTTGTCCCCTTCTACCCATTTCAATAGCCTCCTCCTTATGAGACAAGAAGAAGTTGATAGCTTCTATCATTTTGTCTTCATCTTGAGGAGGAATTGCAATACCACAATTATATTTACCAATAATCATTGATTGCCATAGGTCAAAATCTGTACAGATTACAGGTAGCCCCATCTTCATATATTCAAATATCTTATTTGAACCTAATTGACCTTCTTTACCACAACAAACTGGTGAGTAATCAAGTACAACAATACCTGCAAGACACTCATTCATTATTTGTTCTAGTTCGATGGGGGATACCCAATTGGTGAATTCAACAGATTTACGGCAGTCTAATTGTTGCATTTCCGCTTTTAACTGCTCAGAGATTAATCCAACAACATTATATGACACCTCTCCTTCAATCTTCTGTAACGCTTTTACTATGGTTTCTTGATTGCTTATGCCATACACAGTTCCTTGATATATGAATTTATTTTTCTTGTCTTGAGATGAAATGGGACTTATGTCATGCGAGAAAGGATAATTAGGAACAAAAAAAACAGGTGTAGAAGTAAGCCTTTGTAAATCATTTACCATATTAGGTGATACCGAATAAATCGCAGAGAATTTGTGAAATACTCTTCTATAGTAAAACTCAATAAGTTGCACTACAAATTTATAGCACCATGAATATGGCTTGGCAACAAGTTCTGCAATGTATCCCGGCCAATTTTCATGACTGTCAAAAACTACACATCTACCTTTTCTTGATAGTTTTCGTCCTACTTCAATAAGTTCTATATCATGAAATTGATAAATATCTGCGTTTATGGTGAGTAAGTAATTAACCAATGTTTTATTTGAGAATAGTAGCCTAAATCGTTCCTTTTTTGATAATTTCGTAGAAGAGTAACTTGTTATCTGAATCCCGTCCTTAAATTCATAAGGTTTCCCATCACAACAGACTAAAACTACTTCATTTGATGGCTCTTTAGCAAGAGATACGCATTCGCGTTTAAAAATTCGAGCATCATATCTATTATGAGCAGATGTTATATGACAAATCTTCATATTTAATACAGTGTACTTACGATTCTACCACAAGCTAAACCATCGCCATAAGGGTTGACAGCCTTGCTCATTATATCATAATATTCGGAGTCATCAAGCAGGCGAGAAACCTCTGCTACTATCTTTTCGTAGTTTGTACCAACAAGTTTTACAGTGCCTGCCTCCAATGCCTCGGGACGCTCGGTTGTATCACGCATAACCAATACAGGCTTGCCCAAGCCAGGTGCTTCCTCCTGAATTCCACCACTATCGGTCAGTACAATGGTCGATTTTTCCATCAAATAGACAAACGACAAATACTCCAAAGGCTCAATGAAGAACATATTGCCGAGATTCGACAAATCTTCGCCAAACACTTCGTGAATAGGTTTGCGAACATTGGGATTAAGGTGCATAGGATATACGAAATCCACATTGGGATACTTCTGTGTCAAATCCTTAATAGCAGTACACATATTGATAAAACCATCACCAAAATTTTCTCTGCGATGCCCCGTAATCAGCACCAATTTTTTACCGTCAGCCAATCGAGAAACATCATATCCAGCTTGTGTCAACAATCTTGACAATTCTTGAGATAACGTCGCATCATTCTTAATCTTATCCACGACCATATACAACGCATCAATAACAGAGTTTCCGGTTACTGTAATAGCCTCCTCGGACACATTTTCTTTCAACAGATTCTCTTTGCTCAAAGGTGTAGGTGCAAAGTGATATGTTGCAATGCGTCCTGTAATCAAACGGTTCATTTCTTCAGGCCAAGGACTATAAATATTATGAGTACGAAGGCCCGCCTCAACGTGTCCCACAGGAATTTGTTGATAAAAGGCTGCCAAAGCGGCTGCAGTCGATGTGGTCGTATCTCCATGTACTAATACCACATCTGGTTGAGCCTCCTTCAATACATCTCGCATTCCAACTAACACTCGTGCGGTAACATCATAAAGATCTTGGCCTTGCTTCATAATGTTGAGATCGTAGTCGGGTGTAATCTCAAACAAACTCAATACTTGGTCGAGCATTTCACGATGCTGACCGGTTACGCACACGATTGTTTTGAATTGTTCGGGATACTTTTGGAATACCTTAACCAGTGGAGCCATCTTAATTGCCTCGGGTCGAGTACCGAAGACCAACATTACCTTTCTCATTGATATAGTGGTTAGATGGTTAGTATTAGAAGCCTTTATTTACACCACAGAAATCAAGTACAACCTTGTTGGAATCTTTAGGCAACTCTTTGAATGGTGAGTGAGCAACAAGATATACCACAATGTCGGCCTTGTCGAAAGCCTCCTTATATGGAGTTAATTTATATACATTGTGCTCCTCCACATTGGGCTCGACAATCAATATATTGGTATTGTTGCAACTCTGCATTACTCTTGCCACAATCTGTTTGGCAGGTGATTCACGCAAGTCGTCAATGTCTGGCTTAAATGCAAGTCCCATCATTGCCACTACTGGTTTGCGACCATTCTCCAATTCAAATTTGAGCATTTCGTTCTGAATCTTTTCGGCACACCAGAATGCTTTATAGTTGTTAATTTGACGAGCCTGCCCAATCATACGCGACTCCATAGGGAATTCGGCAGTAATGAAATAGGGGTCAACTGCAATGCAGTGACCACCAACACCGCAACCGGGCCACAAGATGTTTACACGGGGATGTTTGTTAGCAAGGTTAATCAACTCCCATACATTGATGCCTGCTTTGTCGCAGATGAAAGACAACTCATTTGCGAAAGCAATCTGAACATCGCGAGAAGAGTTCTCGGTGAGTTTGCACATCTCTGCTGTGCGACAATTAGTTTTGTGCAACTGCCCTGTCACAAACTGCGAATAAAACGCAATAGCCTTCTCTGTTGATTCAGGATTAAGACCACCAATTACACGGTCATTGTGAACCAACTCGTAAATAACATTACCGGGCAATACACGCTCGGGGCAATAAGCAATGTATATTTTGTCTTTCAATTCTGGACGCTCGGTAAAAATAATCTCAGCCATTGCTTCGGTAGTACCAACAGGGGAAGTTGACTCAATGACATAGAGGTCTCCCTCTTTGAGTAAAGGAAGTACAGCATGAGTAGCAGCCTCTACATATGAGGTGTCGGGCTGGTGGTCGCCTTTGAAAGGTGTAGGAACAACCATAAAATATGCATCGCTCTCTACTGGCTTAGTATCTGCTTTGAGCTGTCCGTTTTTAACAACTTCCTCCAGAAGTTCCTGCATACCGGGTTCGATAATGTGTAGTTGACCTGCGTTGGTTTTTTCTACCACATTGGGGTTGATGTCAACACCGTGAATTTGGATGCCGTGCTTAGCGGCAATAATGGCAGTTGGGAGTCCAATATATCCCAAGCCCATAAAACATGCTTTCATTATTTTATTTTTATTAATTTGTTTAAATTTTCCAAGACAATCAATGATTGTTGAGAATACCTTTAATGAGTTCGTATTCTTGTTTGGATATGGTTTCCCAAGAAAAATCTTTTGACAAGTTTAACTGTTCTTTGTTTTCAATTAATGTTTCTATACATCTTTGTGAGAAATTCTGAATAAATGATTGATTTAGTGGAACGACATATTTTGCTGGCAACACTTCAGAAATTCCACCCACATCAGATGTAACCACCTTGCATCCACAAGCCATAGATTCTAATACCACTAATGGTAGGCCCTCATTCTTGCTTGGCAATACAAGTAAGTCTATACAATTATACAAGTCTGCCATTTTATTTTGTTCTGTATTTCCCCAAAACTTATAGTCGATATTTGCATCGTTCAACGAACTTAGTAATGAATGCCTTAACTTCCCATCACCTATAATCCAAAATTGGCAATTACTAATTTTGGAATTAATTTCCTTAAACACTGGAGCTAGAACTTCGATGTTTTTCACTTCTAATAATCCTCCAACAAATGCAACAATAGTTCGTTTTTCGCAATTGTACGCTTTGCATATCTGCTCCTTGTTAGGGCTGACCATAAAAATATCTTGAACACCGTTATAAATGACGCAGCTTTTATGGATACCGAACAACTTCTCGGCTGTATTTTTCAATGCATTACTTACATATACATTGTATGCTGCATTGTGTATGTATGAACAAACTTCATTGAATTTATATTTACTTTCTAATGGAGTGTAGTTTATATCCGAACCGTGCCATACCGCTATATATGGAATGTGGTATTTATGATAAATTAATTTGGCGAGATGAGCTCCGGTGGTTGATTGAGCTATAATTATGTCGTATTCTCTAAAATGCGACATTTTTTTTTGTTCTATAATTTTTGAAATCGTAGCAGAAAAGTGTAGTTTAACAGATAGTATATAATCTATTACTAATTTAGGAGTCCTTAAAATGTGATATTTAACTCCTTTGTAGATAACTTCCTTAGCGTCAACAGTCTCATCCAATGTTGCATTTGGTCTAAATGCTTTAAAAATCAATTTAAACAACAAAGAAGGATATTCTTCCAAAAAATAGATATCTACATCAACATTTGGGTGTCGCATTAATTCTTTAGCTCTGCAATGCACAGAATTGAATAACCCCTTTTTTGCTTGAAAGTTGCCCCCTGTAATAATACCTATCTTCATATAAACACTTATCGAATTTTAATACACTTATATTCTTTCAAGTTCAACGCTTATTGAATGACCGACTTTCTATAATCGGCTTTTAATAAACTGAGAAGGATTCCCTCCTACAATAGAATACTCTGGAAAATCTTTACATAATACACATCCTGCCGCAACAACAGAACCTCGCTTAACTACTCGGCCTGGAGTCATCATAACACCTCTCCCTATCCAAACATCATCTTCAATGATTGTCGGCAGAGGGGGGGGGGACCTTGTTGACGCATGGGAATATCTATTCTATCATAAAGCGTGATTAATGTTAAAGATGTAGCAATTGGGACCCATCATAACATTATTACCAATTTTTGTATTAGAAGGTAGATGACAATTTACTCCTATGCCAGAGTTGTCTCCAATCTCTATAAGACTACCACTACCAAAGAATGCTCCTCTCTCTACATTTACATTCTTGCCACATTTGGCAAAAATGTTACGACATAATTGATATCGAATCCATTTTGATGGTTTCCCTACGATTGGGGTATAACTAGTTGGGAGAAATCGTGCAAAACAATAGTATGAAACCAGGCAAACTAATTTAATTACTCTCATGCTTATTATTTTGTTGAAGTTCTGCTTTGTTGTTGCAAACGATAATATTTTTCGCTATGGCTAGCAACAAGGACGAAGAAAGCCATTAGCCACAATTGAGCATAGAATACATAAACAAAATTGTCTACGGCAAAGAATATCCCGAAGGCCATAAAGAATAGATACATTGTATCTTTACTCTTACGATACCGCTTAAATTGTTTTATGATAAAATTTGCAACAACCCATATAAATATAAGAGCAGCTAAAAAACCACTATTGGCATACAACTCCGTGTATGTACAATGTGAAAATATATGAAACCTTGATTGAAGAACAAAATTTCCTGGACCTATACCTATTATCGGATGGTTATTACCCACCTCAATAGCCTCTCTTAATACAAGAGTGCGTTGGTCGTCTTCCAACTCTATCTCGTATCTTTCTTGAAGTAGTGTTCCTTCAAAAATGGTCTCCAAGGTATTTGTACTGAACGACCATATCAATACTGCGCCAATAATAAAGAAGAATAACCATTTGCCTTTACCAAATCCATACCTAATGTATAAAAGAATGCAAAAAAGAGGAACCTGTATAACTAAAACTTGACGGGATGCCGTGATGAGTGCAATCCATACAGATATAAAGATCACACTAAAAAACATATAACGCATTACCTTTCTCAATCGTGCATTATTGACACATTCCCCCAAAGCATAAATAGCACAACTAAAATAGAATACATAATACGCCAAGGTGTTGGCATTTAACACATCATCTGTTGCACGCTCATCCTTACCAAGGATATTTACCAAATTCGTATTGGCATAATGAACAGCAGACATAAATAGGCAAATAAACACCACATATAACCATGGTATTGCTTTTTGATTTTTGGATACATTTGCCATAACGGAAGATAACAGAACCACGCCAAGTATCTGTTTCATTTGGGCCAAAGCCACGACTTGATTGTATGCACCAAAATATGTAATACCAATCCAACAATAAAGTACAAGTAGCCATTGCATATATCTGTTATTAGACAATGGGTTCCCATATTGTATAATGCTCAATCCAAAGGCTAATGGTATGGCAACATACAAAGCAATACTGTTGAGCTGTGGGCTGTTGATGCTAACAAATGCAGCAAAAATTAGAAGGAGTATGATTATAGTGGAGATTATTCGTTTATTCATAAATATGCAAATGATTGTTTTTCGAATTTTATATAATCCCCAACACAGAATTAGATCTTATCAATGTCGGTTTTTACAATCTTGGCCGGATTGCCTGCTACTATGCAATTAGCCGGGACATCTTTTGTTACTACAGAACAGGCGGCCACTATCGAATTATCACCAATAGTAACACCTTTACAAATACGCACATTTGTGCCAATCCAACAATTTTCGCCAATGATAATTGGGGCATTGGCAGAATGCTTCCACATTCTCATGTCATCCCCAACGGGAGTTAGGCGCATCTGTCTTCTAAATGAAGGGCTAATGGGGTGGTTATTATTATCACATATTGTTGTATCGTCTGCTATGGCAGTATATGCTCCGATAACAACCTTATTAACACATAGAATTCTAGTAGTAGATCCAATTTTAGAGTATGGATGCATCTCAACACGACCATTACCTTCTACATATATTTGGCCTTCACACCAACAATGTTCTTGTAGTACTACATTTTTTTTAGTAGCTCCTCCTAATAATACGATGTTGGACTTTGCAGAGTATTTGTGTCCTTCTCCACAAATTGTTGCATTTGAGCGGACTCTCTTTTTGGCCCTAAATGACATTAGAGCGATAACTAATCTCTTTAACATATTTTGTTTTTAATTTTAATTATATACGATTTAATAATTTGTTTTTCAGCACTATTCAGGGTTAGATAGAATAATATTCCCACAACAAGTAGATTTACAATAGTCACAACTATAAAGTTCCAAATAGAAGAAGATCCAATTGCATTACTTATAGATGATACTGCAAATAGCGGAATGATTGTTATTATGATGCATGGAACCACAACCTCTTTAACATATTTTGTGAAACTAAACTTGAATATTGCATGAAGGACCTGCAGACAGACTACTTGGTTAATAACCATTATGATAATTGTAATAACAAATACACTCGTTGCCCCATAGCCAAGTTTGAGAAACAACCATGATATCGGTAATATGCTACATATGACAATACTAGTGGCTATTTGATATTTTTTCATCTGCCCGGAAGCGTGAATCATCTGCGTGATAGGTGTATTCAATATTCCTATCATTGTTGCAATTATCGTAAGGTTTGCGAAACTATGCGTATAGGTAGGAATATCAGAATTTAACCACAATGTTAATACATAATCCATTTCAACCATTATGGGAATTGCGATTACGCACATCAATGTGTATGCTATTTTGGACATGCTAAACATTAAGTTCTCTGCTCGCCTATAATCTCCAATTGCATATGATTGTGTTAATTGTGGCTTGAACGCGAGTACAATATTTGCTGCAAATGTCTGAATGGCCGAAGAAATTTGTGTGGCTATACCATTAGCAGCATTAACGACAGTGCCAAAGAAAGTGTTTATCAAGACATTGACACCTTGACCTTTCACAACATACGCAAACGATCCAAACAAATTCCAGCCAGAGAAACTCATCATTGACTTAAACAATGACTTGTCAAACATTTTTTTGAACTTGAGATGATGAAATTTGTTACGACAGTATACAGAATACAATATAAAGTCAATAATACTAATGGCCATCATCAACAAACCGTAAAGAATCAAGCTATCCCCAGACAAGTGTGGCAAAATAATCACAATTGCCAGTTTCATAACAGCATCTATTATGCTTACTATTGCATAGTAGTCCATCCTTTCGTATGCCAATATTGCGGCACTATACGGAATTTGCATAATGACAAATACTAATGATAGGACTGAGAATTGAAATATCCAATTTGCGGCCACTATTCTCTCGGGTGATATTACCATCTTTGTGTTAACATACCATAGACCAATGGTTTCAGTTAATATCACAATGCCAACGGCTAGAACAAACTGTATAATTAAAGCGGTGTTATAAACTTTCGCAACGGCATCTTCTCCATTTTTACCCAACTCATAATTGTAAAATCTTTGGATACCATTCGCCATTGATGTATTTAAGAAACCGAACATGGAAACAAATCCACATACCACGTTATATACACCGTAATCTGAAACACCCAGAACATCGAGAACAACTCGAGTAACATATAGATTTATAGCCATTACTATGGCCATTCTAATATATAAAAACAGTGTATTCTTGGCTATGCGTTTATTGTTTTGCCCTGACATATAGCTTTTGTAGTTTTAATCTCTTCTAAAAATATCTCGTGTATATACTTTATCTGCCACATCGTCAAGGACAGCATCGTAGCGATTGGCGATGATGACCTGGGTGTGGAGTTTGAACTCTTCAAGGTCGTTTACTACCTCGCTGCCGAAGAAAGTTGTGTTCGGGGGAAGCGTGGGCTCGTAAACAATCACCTTCGCACCCTTGGCTTTGATGCGTTTCATAACGCCTTGGATGGCACTCTGGCGGAAGTTGTCCGAACCAGCCTTCATTATAAGGCGGTAAACACCTATCACACATTCACCCTCTTGTGCTTTGTCGTACCCATTCTGCTGGCTATAACTATAATAACCCGCTTTTAAGAGCACTTGGTCGGCTATAAAATCTTTCCTCGTGCGGTTACTTTCAACAATGGCAGATATCATATTTTGGGGTACAGAGTCGTAATTTGCAAGAAGTTGTTTTGTATCTTTGGGCAAGCAGTAGCCACCATAACCAAACGAGGGATTGTTGTAGTGCGAGCCTATGCGAGGGTCGAGGCATACACCCTCTATAATACTCTTTGTATCAAGCCCCTTAGTTTCGGCATAGGTATCCAACTCATTGAAATAGCTAATGCGCAGAGCAAGGTAAGTGTTAGCAAAAAGTTTTACGGCCTCCGCCTCAGTTGTCCCCATCAGCAACACCTCAACATCTTTTTTCAGCGCTCCCTGTTTAAGCAAATATGCAAACCGCTCGGCAATTGATTTATGTTCTTCTGTGCACCCCACTATTATGCGGTTTGGGTAGAGATTGTCGTAGAGAGCTTTGCTCTCGCGCAGAAACTCTGGTGAAAATAGAATGGTGGGGGTAGAGTACTTCTTGCTGATTTTCTCGGTATAACCCACGGGAATAGTCGATTTAATGACTATTGCAGCATTTGGATTGCACTCTGTAACTTTATTTATTACCTGCTCGACCAACGATGTGTCGAAAAAATCCTTGTGATTATCGTAGTTTGTAGGCACCGCAACTACCACAAAATCCGCATCACTATAAGCCTCTTTTGCATCAAGTGTTGCTCTTAGATTAAGTGTCTTCTCGGCGAAGAATTGTTCAATGTACTCATCGCGTATGGGCGACTTTCTATTGTTAATTGCAGCAACTTTCTCGGGCACTACATCAACTGCCACAACCTCGTTGTGCTGTGCAAGCAGTGTGGCTATTGACAAACCCACATAACCCGTTCCTGCTATTGCAATCTTCATAGTATTGTGATTATTAAAATTTCTTGCCACCAACAATTCCAAAGAATGTGCGCATAAGAATTTCGATATCAAACTTCCATGAGCGATGTCCCAAATAGTAGAGGTCATACTCCAAGCGGCGCAACATTTTCTCCATTGTGTCGGTGTAGCCGTTGTAGAAAGTGGCATACGAGGTTACTCCAGGGCGAATCTGATAGAGATACTCATATCGTTTATCATTTTCAATTATTTGGTCGATATAGAACTTACGCTCTGGACGAGGACCAACAAACGCCATGTCTCCGACAAATACATTCCAAAGTTGAGGTAACTCATCAAGATGGTGTGCACGAAGAAATTTGCCAATCTTTGTTAGACGAGGATCATTGTCTCCCCCACCATGGCTGAGCTGAGGACCCATTGCTTCGGCGTCCAATCTCATTGTGCGGAATTTGTAGATGTTAAAGGGACGACCGAAACGACCAATGCGCTCCTGCTTGAATATGGCTGGTCCGCCATCCTCCCTGCGAACCAATATCCAGCACACCAAAAAAAGTGGAGAGAAAACGAGTAACGCAATAAACGAAGCAAACATATCAAATAGGCGCTTCGAGTTACGCGAGAAGGAACTCATGCCATCTTTGATAAACTTATCTTTGGGAACAAGGTGGCTAATGTGAGTTTGAGTGTCGAAACCTCCATTTGCAGCAAGTTCCTCGCGAAGCTTGTTTACCCAACGCTTGTAATCGTTAGGGTCGAACTCTTCGAGGACATTTACTACATAATGCTCATCTTCAACCTTTGTAACAGGGATGTCTTCGCACAACTTTTTGAGTACATCCTTGTTTACCACGGTGTAAGGCATTTGCATGGTTGTGGAAAAACCTCTAATGCTATCAATACTTCTTGATTTAATTAATAGACGGAGAGCATATGCGGAGTGTCCGTATGCAATCCAAGAGTGCATTTCCTTATTAAAGTATAAATGAATGGTAGAACGATTATTATTCTGCTCGTTCTGTTGGATTTGAGCGGAGTTCATAGGCAGGTTTTGAATAGTTATAAATGAGGTGTTTAAGAGTTGAGGTTGTTTTAGGATTTATGCAGCGAAATCAAGGCAGGAATTAAAATCGGGACCAACTCTTTCATACCAAATGTATTTTATTTAAGTTTTTGCACCCACAGACGATAGTCCTTGTCGTTGAGTTGTACTTCGGCGGTGATTATACAATACCCGTCCTTGTACTCTATGCGATTTTTCTCGGCCAAAATCATCTCTTTGACATCACGCTCTGCGATGCATACACTCGGCATCTGCATACGTTCCGAGAAACTTGCAATGTGCCCAACTTCACCACTCAAAGCCAACATGTAAGCCGAGTAGCCGTAAGCACTCCACGTTCCGGTACGCGGCTCTCTATATAGATATATTCGAGTGCCGTCGTTCAATGACTCATTCAGTGTGATTAATTCGTCTGTCATATCGTTGATGTGTTGTTTGTTTTACAGTTTTTACTCGTAACACTCATCCATGTGGCTGCGATGCCACTTTCTGTAGAGGTCCGGCTCGATAGTCTTGGCGGGCAACAAGAGATAATCTTGATAGCTTTTGGAAAGCGTTCTGTTGCGACACCAATCTTTAACTTTCCGATAGTGAACGCTATACATTAGGATTGGAAAAGGATACTCCTTGAGGTATAGGACAGTTGGTTCGGGTTCTTGAACCGACATCTGTTCAAGCAGATATGCCGATTTTTCGAAGGCGACCCAATATTCGCCGACACCATACAGATGAATTTGGTTTTTGTTGTGCTGTTCTCGTCGCACAATGTTTTTCAACTCCTTCGAGAACAGCATGTTTAGGTAATCAAACGTGTTTAAGTTTTTTGAAGTCGCTGCCATAGAGTTTGACTTAGGTGTTAGTGAAGATGTTTTTACTCCAGCACTTTGATATATCCGTTAGTGACTTCGGCAATCATCACGGCCGCTATACCTTGTACGAGAACTACGACTCGTTTTTTGCGACTACGGTCAACCTTGATAAAAGTCCCCTCCACTCCGTCAAATGAACTTCCGACAATTCTCACGTGAGTCCCCTCGGCCAAATCAATTTCGTCCGGCGATAGGTAAACAAGTTTATCGTCGAGCGTGTCACATACGGTTATGAATTGTTGCATTTGGTCTTCTGGAACGGTGATAGGTATTCTTCGTCCGTTGCAGGGTTGCGTCAGATATTGCAGATAGTCTACTCCGGTTTTCAAAGTTTGCATACGACTCTTGGTGGTGTATGCGAAAATCAGATTACTTATGGCAGGTACAAGTTTACGAGTTTGTTGCCCTTTTCTGTCGCTCACTATTTTGTATTTCATCGGGATGAAACATTTCACGGAGTGACTTTCCAGGAAATTTTTGGCTTTGAGTTCTCGTCCAAACGTGGCGCTCATGGCAAACCACGCAGGCTCTTCATTACCATTTTCGATTACGGATTGTTCGACAGACATTGGGGCTTTGTTTTCCGAGGTGCATTCTCTCGGCTCCCCGAAACGAGGGCTTTATGCTCTGTTTCAGGTGATTAGGTTTTTGTTGGATGTTGTTTGCTCGCACAAACAACATGTTAAAAATCGCAGTGTTCATGCTACTTTGGAATGTAAATCTTCTCAAAGGAGATGTACTTATTTTGTTGTGTGTTGAAAGACAGGACGTTGATGCAATATTGCATGTGTTTTTGCTAAACATCAACGTAAGAAGAATGATAAATACACGAATTTATTTGGAGGTGAATGGGCGTTTTTTGTCGTGTAAATGGCAGTCAATTAAAATATTATTCGTATCTTTGTGGTGGAATATACATCTCCTTTGAGAAGAGATTAGCCATTCGATTATCTCCTTTGAGAAGATATATAAACAATACACCCCCGACTAATTTTAGTCAGGGGGTGTGTTGTTTATACTGACGAAGAGTTAAATAGTCAGATAAAAATCTATTCGGTGTGTGATTATTTTTTGATAGTTAGAAAGTTGCGTGGAGGCGCAAACAAATACAGCCGCTCCGAATCTGTCGGGGCGGCTGTCCTTGTTTGAGAACCGTTGTCGGGACTTATACCAAGCCTTGCGACAACATTGCGCGAGCAACTTTGATGAAACCTCCAATGTTGGCTCCTTTCACATAGTTGATGTAGCCATCAGGTTCGGTTCCGTACTCTACGCACATCGCGTGAATGTTGCTCATAATTTCGTGCAATTTGGCATCCACCTCGGCGGGCGACCATTTCAGACGCATCGAATTTTGAGTCATCTCCAGGCCCGAAGTTGCCACGCCACCTGCGTTGGCTGCTTTGCCGGGAGCGTACAGAATACGAGCTTTTTGGAATGCCTCGATAGCCTCAGGAGTCGAAGGCATGTTTGCACCCTCGGCTACGCACATGCAGCCATTTTTAAGCAGCATTTCGGCCTCTTCGCCATTCAACTCGTTCTGCGTTGCGCAAGGCATTGCGATGTCGCAGGGGATGCTCCACGGACGAGCGTCGGGGAAGTATTGTGCATTGGGGTAACGAGTCACATACTCTTTGATACGGCCGCGAAGTACGTTCTTGAGGTCATAGATGTACTCCCATTTTTCGGGTGTAATGCCGTCGGGGTCATAGATGAAACCGTTTGAATCCGACATGGTTACCACTTTTGCCCCCAATTCGGTAGCCTTCTTAACGGCGTATTGAGCCACGTTGCCCGAACCAGAAATACATACGGTTTTACCCTTGAATGAGTCGCCACGTGTAGCCAGCATAGCCTCGGCAAAGTAACATGCGCCATATCCCGTAGCCTCGGGACGCAGGGGCGAGCCACCCCATTCAGGGGCTTTACCGGTCAGCACACCGGTGAATTCATCGCGCAGACGTTTGTATTGGCCGAACATGTAGCCAATCTCACGACCGCCCACGCCGATGTCACCAGCAGGTACGTCGGTATCGGCGCCGATATATTTTTGCAATTCGGTCATGAAGCTTTGGCAGAAACGCATAACCTCCATGTCGCTCTTGCCGCGGGGCGAGAAGTCCGAGCCGCCTTTGCCGCCACCCATAGGCAGTGTGGTAAGGCTGTTTTTGAACACTTGTTCGAAGGCGAGGAACTTGAGAATACTCAGGTTTACGCTTGAGTGGAAACGGATTCCGCCTTTATAAGGGCCGATTGCGCTATTCATTTGAACGCGGTAGCCGCGGTTGACTTGCACTTGTCCTTTATCGTCGACCCAAGGTACGCGGAACATGATTACGCGTTCCGGTTCTACGAGTCGTTCGAGTACTTTCATTTTCATCAGTTGGGGATTTGCACGACGTAGGGAGCGATACTCTCGACTACCTCTTTGACCGCCTGGTGAAACTCTTTTTCTCCGGGATTTCGAGCGATGACATCATTCATAAATTGCTCGACAAATTGTTTGGGGTCTTGTTGCATATTGCTTTCGTATTAAATTAAACGACACCTCAAAGGTAATAAAAAAAATTATATATTGTTCATTCTCCGTGGCTTTCGACCACTTACGAATTGTAATTTTGGTTCAATTTGCAGGGCTGTTCAGTGGCTCACTTTGACCCTTTATCAGTCATTTATAGACATTTATAAATATTTTTACTAACAATTTCAATGCCAGAATTTTTATTGAATTTTTTTTAACATTTTGTGAAAAATCTTGCTATTTGTGTGAAAATACTTCAAAGACGACTCGTCACAAACACAAAAAACGGTGCAATCGCTCTGTGGATTGCACCGTAAAATGAGTGATTCGGATGTGGTTGAGTTATCGGTCAAATGTAATTCGTTCGCCCGTGCGGTCGGTGCAGATTTCAGTGCCGTTCCAAACCTCGCGGCCGTTGATGTAGGTGCTGACCACGCGATGCGACAGAGCAGTGCCCTCCAAAGGACTCCAGCCACACTTCGACACAATGTTCTCGCGGCTGACCGTCCAACGCGATTGCGGGTCGACAATCGCAATATCGGCCTTGTAGCCTTCGCGCAGGTAACCGCGACGCTCTATATTATATAGGTCTGCCGGAGCGTTGCACATCAAGCGCACAACCATTTCGAGCGACAAAACACCCATTGAGGCCAATTCGAGAACAACAGCCAGCGAGTGTCCCACCATAGGCATACCCGACGGAGCCATCCAATATGGTTTCTGCTTTTCAGCCAGTGTGTGGGGGGCATGGTCAGTCACAATCGAGTCGATGCGCCCGCCCAAAGCGTTGCGAAGTGCCTGGCGGTCGGCACGAGTTTTGACAGCCGGGTTGCATTTGATAAAGTTCCCCAGAGTGGGGTAGTCCTCGTCGCAGAACCACAAGTGGGCCGCTGTCACCTCGGCTGTGATTTTTTTGTCGGCCATCGGTTTATCCTCAAACAGAGCAAGTTCTCGAGCGGTTGTTATGTGTGCCACATTGAGCCTACTGCCATACTTGTCGGCAAGTTCCACGGCTACGGCCGACGAGCGGTAACACGCCTCGGCATCACGCACTTCGGGATGAATGGTTGCCGTAGCTTCGGGAAAACGCTCCTTAAGTGTAGCCGAGTTTTCGGCGATTCGCTGTTCGCTCTCGCAGTGCGCCGAAATAATAACGGGCGACTCGGCAAAGACTCCCGACAGCGTATAGGTATCGTCAACCAGCATTCCACCCGTCGACGAACCCATAAACAGTTTCACACCACACACCTCGCGCGGATTCAATCGTGTCACCTCTTTGA
The DNA here is from genome assembly GCA_017936385.1 of Rikenellaceae bacterium. Classification (GTDB taxonomy): domain Bacteria; phylum Bacteroidota; class Bacteroidia; order Bacteroidales; family Rikenellaceae; genus UBA940. The sequence goes on along the minus strand of JAGBFQ010000020.1, from coordinate 145,953 downwards.
GGTTGGAATTGGTAGCACCCAACCACACCGAGTAGTTTACCACGCTCTTTCGGGCGGCAATTTCGGCTTTGCGTTCCACCTCGTCCAGTGTTACTGTCACAGGATTGGTGTTGGGCATATCGAACACCGAGGTCACTCCTCCCGCAGCTGCGGCAGCCGACTCCGAGGCCCAATCGGCCTTGTGCGTAAGACCCGGCTCGCGGAAGTGAACGTGCGTGTCAATCACTCCGGGCATAACGTATTTGCCGCGTGCGTCGACTACCGTTCCGTCGAACGATTCGGTGTAGCGTCCTTGTCCCACTTGGCGGATGGTGTCGCCCTCAAAAATGACATATCCCGCAAAACACCCCTCGGCCGAGAGGATTGTTCCGTTGTTAATCAGTGTTCGTGCCATAGTGTATGTTATTTTTTATTTGCCGGTCTGATACATCTGAATCTCAATCCGAGTACGCCCCAGAATGCTTCGCCGAAGATACCGCTGCTCATTTTGGACGTACCTTTTGTGCGGTCGACAAACACAATCGACACCTCCTTGAGATTGAAACCCAATCTCCACGCCGAGTATTTCATCTCGATTTGGAAACCGTAGCCCTTCATCTGCACAGCGTCCAAGTCGAGTGTTTCGAGCACTTCGCGCGAGTAGCACACAAATCCTGCCGTGGCATCGCGTACGGGCATGCGCGTGATGATGTTGACATAGCGCGATGCGAAGTACGACATCAGCAGGCGCGACATGGGCCAATTAACCACATTAACGCCCGACACGTAGCGCGAACCAACTACCACATCTGCACCTTCAATGGCTGTGGCGTAGAGTCGCAGCAGGTCGTCGGGGTTGTGCGAGAAGTCGCAGTCCATCTCGAACACATAGTCGTAGCCCTGTTCCAGAGCCCATTTGAAACCTGTGATGTAGGCAGTTCCGAGTCCGAGTTTGCCGCTTCGTTCGATGAGGTGGATGCGTTCGGGATACTCCGCTTGTTTGTTACGTACGAGAGCTGCGGTTCCATCGGGCGAGCCGTCATCGATAATCAGCACGTCGAAAGGTTCCTCAATCGACATCACCTTGTCGAGCATAGCCTCGACGTTTTCACACTCGTTGTATGTTGGAATTATTACGACTTTTTTCATCCGTTTGCATGTTTTTCGGACTACAAAAGTAACAAATTACTCGGAGTATTCAAATTTCTGCGAAAAAGCGATACCTTTGTGACGAAAAAAAACATTTCTTGCACCATGTCGCAAATCGTAACTCTCACATTGTCGCCCAAACAGGCGGCCGATTCGAAATTCTACACCTCGCTGGCGGCTCGACGTCTTGGAATCCGAGATACACAGGTGGCGCTTATTCGTGTGGTTAAACGCTCGATTGACGCCCGTAGCCGTGCCGTGAAGGTGAATCTTTCGCTTGAGGTATTTGTGGATGGTGATACGATGCCCGAACCGTTGCACTTTGATTATCCGAATGTTGCGGGAGCTACGCCCGTGGCAATTATTGGCTCGGGACCTGCGGGATTGTTTGCAGCGTTGCGACTCATCGAGTTGGGGCTGCGTCCTATGATTTTTGAGCGTGGCCGTGACGTGTCGACTCGCAAGACGGATATTGCAACCATCAATCGTGGTGGCGAGGTGAATCCCGACTCGAACTACGCTTTTGGCGAGGGTGGGGCAGGAACCTATTCGGACGGCAAACTCTTCACCCGCTCCAAAAAACGCGGCGACTACAACAAGGCACTCCAAACTCTTGTCTATTACGGAGCTTCGCCCGAGATTCTATATGAAGCACACCCACATATCGGCACCGACAAACTGCCATACATTATCGCCGCCATTCGTAAACGTATCGTCGAGTGTGGCGGCTCGTTCCACTTCGACAGTCGAGTGACAGATATTATTATCAAGGATGGCCGTGCCTGTGGAGTTATGCTTGGTGATACAAAGGTTGATGCTGCTGCGGTGGTGGTTGCCACGGGACACTCGGCACGCGACATCTATCGAATGTTGCACGCCAAAGGCGTTCTGCTCGAGGCTAAACCCTTTGCCATGGGCGTGCGCATCGAACACCCTCAGCGACTCATCGACTCCATACAATATCACATGCCCGAACGTGGAGAGTATCTGCCCGCCGCGGCCTACTCGCTTGTCAATCAAGTGGGCGGCCGAGGTGTCTATTCGTTTTGCATGTGCCCCGGAGGATTCATTGTTCCTGCAATGACCTCGGCCGAGGAGTCGGTTGTGAATGGTATGTCGCCCTCTCACCGTGGCTCGCCTTATGCCAACTCGGCCATTGTGACGGAGGTGCGTCCCGAGGACTTTGCGCACCTGCACGAGGAGTTTGGCGTGTTGGCGGGCTTGGAGTTTCAGACTCGTTTCGAACACGTAGCACGCGCCGCGGGTGGCGAGCGTCAGATAGCACCCGCCCAACGTGTGAGTGACTTTGTTGCGGGACGTGCAAGTCATTCGTTGCCCAAAACTTCTTACATTCCAGGCATTACCTGCTCGCGTCTGGATGAATGGATGCCAGACTTTATAGCCACTTCACTGCGCAAAGGTATCGACTCATTTGGCCGACGTATGCGTGGTTTTGTGACTTCCGAGGCAGTGGTGATAGGCGTTGAGTCGCGTACGTCGACACCCGTCCGAATCCCCCGCGACAAACAGACTTTGATGCACCCGACGGTCGAGATGCTCTTTCCCGCAGGCGAGGGAGCAGGTTATGCGGGTGGCATTATTTCGGCCGCGCTTGATGGCGAGAGAGTGGCAGAGGCAGTTCGTGCTCAAATCCGATAGCGAAAGAGCGATTACGAAAAACGGAACATTATTGTGTCGATGCACCAAGGTGTGTTGACACAATGTTTTTATGTCGATAAATATTGGTGATTCGCCGATTTTATTTGTGCGTTTAGCAATGTGAAAGCTCTTTTCGTCGTTATTCTACTTGTAAATATTCGGAATCTCATGCAAGGTGCGAAAAAATAATTATAAATCGTTCTTGTAGTGGGATATATTCATGGTTTTGTGCTATATTTGCATACAAATTATACCACACAAGGCCCAAAAACGTAAAAATGGAAATAAAATACATATTCATTGCCGCAGCTCTGCTATTAGCAACGCCCTCGATGGCGCAAAATAAAGCCGATAAGCAAGATAGGGAACGACGCGAAAAACTCTCGGATAACGAGATGAGTGACAACCTTGCAAGTAAGAAGGCACGCCCGCTGGCTCCCGATGCCGTAACCCGCGAATTTCTATACAGCGTGTCACCCGAAAACCCCTACCATGTGTGCAATCCCACGGTTGTTACGCTGAGCAACGACCCATCTGATTTGCCCGATTACGGCTCTCGTCACATGTTCTTGTTCTATGTAGACCCCGAATCCTACGTCAAAGAGAGCGCCAACCGTGACCTTGAAAAAGAGCTTAAAGCAGATGGTAAACTTGGCTGGGAGGGTCGTACATACAGTCCAAATATTCAGGGTTATGCTGTGCTCAATCTGGCCGATACCAAACTCCCGTCGGGACTGATTCGCGGGGTGGTGAAGATGGTGTTGGGCAAGAACATACCTTCGCTCAACTTTGCCGACAACGACCACAGTCTGCGCAACGCTTGGAAGATGCCCGACGTTAACAATAAGTTTGTGTTGATGTTTGTCACTAAGGATGGCGATATGGTGTTCTACCGCGAAAGTCCCATGAGCGACGAAGACAAGGAGTTGATGTATAGTACGATTCAACAATACAGATAATATACTGTCAAAAAAACGCAAAAAAACGCACGAATTTTGATTGTCGTGCGTTTTTTTGTTTGCAAATCGCAAACACATTTCGTAATTTTGTAGAAAATCACACGCACTATTATGAAACGAATCTTATTGCTAATATGGGTTATCTTGCTGGCCCACGCTTCGTTGTCGGCTCGGCCACGTATCGGTGTGGTTCTGAGCGGAGGAGGCGCACTTGGCTATGCACACATAGGCGCACTTCAGGCACTCGAAGAACAAGGTATCCAGGCGGACTGTATCGCCGGGTCAAGTATGGGTGCACTTGTCGGTGTTATGTACGCAGCGGGAATGACACCTACCGAGATTCACGACCTGGTGCTCAAGGAGAGATATAACGACCGACGACGAATACTTGGCCCGGTCACTCGTGGTATAGGAGGCAAACGTTTGGGTTTTGCTTCACTCAAACACGTGCGTAAAACTTTACACCAAAAGTTGCCTGAAACTTTCGACTCGTTGCCGCGACGCTATTTTGTGTGCGTGACCGACATAACCGACAGCGAAGAGAAAATCATTAGCCATGGTTCGCATTTGGTGGACTATGTGTTGGCCTCGTCATCAATCCCCGGAGTATTCGAAGCCATCGAAATAGAAGGTCACTACTACGTCGATGGAGGTGTTCTCAATAATCTGCCTGCGCAGCATATCCGCAAGGAGTGCGACTTGTTAATCGGTGTAGATGTTCACCCCGACGCACAACATATCCCCGTGGTCGAAAGCATCCTCGATGTGGCAACTCTTACACTCCACACATTGATGAATAGTAACTCCGAGGAGGGTGGTGCTTTGTGTGACCACCTGATTGAACCTCGCGCCAATGAACAATATAAGGCTTTTGATTTCGATAACTTCGAGGAAATCTACAAAATTGGCTACGACGCCATGAAAAACTACCTCGCAGCACATCCCGAACTCGCCGCCATTGGTTCTGGAAGAGTGGAGTAAGTGTTGGGTTAATGATTGACAAACAAAACTCCCTAACCATATCATTCAATGGTTAGGGAGTTTTGTTTGTGGCGAGTTTGAGATTATCGTTTCATCACGGCCTCGACCTCGTCGACGGTGATGGGCAGACGTTTGCCGAGCATGCGGTTACCTTCGGGTGTAATCAGCATGTCATCCTCAAGACGTATTCCGCCAAAGTCTTTGTAGCCTTCGAGCACATCGAAGTTGATAAACTCTTTGCAAATGCCCTCGGCGCGCCACTTGTCAATCAGTGCGGGGATGAAGTAGATGCCAGGTTCGACGCTTACGACCATTCCCGGTTGCAGACGGCGAGCCATGCGGCATGCTTTGCACGAGGGGTGTTCGCTACGTCGAATTTCGTCGTCGTAGCCTACGTACATTTCACCAAGTTCGTCCATGTCGTGGTCGTCGAGACCCATCATGTGACCAAGTCCATGGGGCATAAACAGATAGGCAGCTCCCGCTTGCAGAGCCTCGTCCACGTCGCCACGTACGGCTCCGAGTTGTTTCATGCCGTCGAGAATGATGCGTGTTGCGGCCAAGTGTGCGTCACGATAGGGCATGCCCGGACGCGAGATGTCGAATACATGGTTGTTGGCGGCCAGCACAATGTTGTAGACATCCTTTTGTTTTTGGGTGAATACACCGCTTACGGGCATTGTGCTAGTAAAGTCGCTGGTGTAGTTTGACAGAGCCTCGGCTCCTGCGTCAACCAACAACAGACGTCCGTTTTGGAGTACTCCGTCGCAGTTGCGGTTGTGCAACGTTTCGCCGTGTTGTGACACAATCGACAGGAACGAAACGCCCCAACCCTCTTGCAGAGCGATACCTTCGATAGCGCCCACAATGCGTCGTTCGTTTTCACCTTCGCGGCACATCTCAAAAGCTTTCATGTGCATCTTGTAACCTATGTCGCAAGCCACCTCCATTTCGGCAATCTCTTCGGCACTCTTGATGCTGCGCATGGCAACCGATGCACGAACCAACTCCTCGGAGGGAATGTCTTGAGTGAGGTTAAGTGCATAGAGTGTTGCAGCGGTTTCGGCGCGATAGGGTTGTGTGACATGTATTTTGCGTCCCAGGGCTTGGGCGCGTGCAATGTATTCGGGCAGTTCCGACAGCGGTTTTGTAATGGTCACACCTACCTTTTGCGCCAGTTCGGCGATGGTAGGTTGTGGGCCTGTCCAGATAAGGTCGGCAATGGTCAAGTCATTACCGAAGATGATATCTTCGCCCGAGTCGACATCCACCACAGCTACAAGGTCGGGCATGTCGAGTCCGAAGTAGTAGAGGAAGTTGCTGTTTTGGCGGAAACGGAAGGTGTTGGACAGAGCGTTTGCCGGAGCGTCCACGCTGCCAACGAAGAGGGCGACTCCACCCGAGAGCATTGTGCGAAGGGTGTCGCGTCGTTGTTTGTAGGTTTGACTGCTAAACATATTGTTGTCTGTTTTTGATGTTACGATGTTGTTTGGATTCTTCAAAGTTAACAACTTTGTTCGGAAAATCCAAATGCAAGGCCAAAGCACTTGTAAATTTGCTGCGTAGTTGTACCTTTGTGGTGTGGTAAAATAGAACGATAGATATGAAAAAGACATTTTATTATACTCCCGTAGGAGTTTGCGCCCAACAATTCGAAATCACCACTGAGGATGGAGTGATTCGTAATGTTGTGGTTTATGGCGGTTGTCAGGGTAATTCGCAGGGCGTGGCGTCGCTGCTTGTTGGTATGCCTATCGAGGAGGCAATCCGTCGCTTGCGTGGAATCGACTGTCATGGCAAGGGCACTTCGTGTCCCGACCAACTGTCGTATGCCTTGGAGCGAGCCCTTTAGGCTAAATATTCTCGGAAAAATGTTAAAGCACCCGTAGGGTGCTTTAATTGTAAATGTGGTTTAATAAAATTAAATTATGTTTGTATTTTATTAAAATAAGATTTAACTTTGCGATAAATAAATTCAACATTCGATATGACTAACGAACGAAAAATTCCAACCTGCTGCCCATCGTGCGGAAACGAACTGCACGTGCAAAGTCTGCATTGCAAGGAGTGCGACACAACCATCACGGGTGACTATCCTCTGCCTACACTTTTGCGCCTTTCGGCCGACGAGATGGCATTTGTGTTGGCATTCTTAAGGTGTAGCGGCTCGCTCAAGGAGATGGCCACTCAGATGAAATTGAGCTACCCGACAGTGCGAAACCTCTTGGATAACCTGATTGATAAACTTAACACCTTGCAAAATAATGAATAGATTGCTTAACCCCTTCCGCTACATTGCCGGAACACGTGCTCTGATACTTGGAACTATTTTTATCGTTGCCACCGCACTGCTCGAATGGAGTGGCGGGGTAGTGCAAGACGGCTATCTGCACTACGCTCTGAAGTCGGTTGGTTTCGGCCGCGTGCTGGTTGCCGATGTGGTGTCGTGGCTGCTGCCGACAGCGTTGTTGTATGTGGCGGGAGTGTGGATGTCGCGTTCGCGTATTCGTCCGATTGATATGCTCGGAACAATGGCCTTTGCACGTCTGTTGATAGTGCCGACGGTGGTTCCAATGCTCATCCCTGCGGTTCAAAACGTGATGATGGAGATTATCAGTAATCCTATGGTTGTCACCTCCATTCCCGAGTCGAGTATGCTGTGGTTGAGCGCCACGGGAATTTGGGCAACTGCGTGGTTGGTGCTGTATTGGATTTGGAGCTACAACGCATTTGCCGTGTCGTGCAACGTGCGCGGAGCAAAAGCCGTAGCTGTGTTTGTCGGGGTTCAGATAGCGTGTACGCTGTTTGGCGGCTTGATATTCGGCCTATTGGTCAAGTAGCCAAATTACTGTTTTTTGTTCCATTTGGGCGTAATGCCTACAAATATTTCGAAGTTTATACCGGGCATAGGGCGCGACAGCACCGACAAATACTCCTCGTTAAATAGGTTGTTGATACACCCCTTGAGCGACAGGTCGGCCCAACTGAACGACAAAGCCTTTTCGAGCGAAAGGTTGTTCATGAAGTAGGTCGGTAGTTTGCCCGAAAGCGTTAGCTCGTTGCTCGACATGGTTTAGCGTTCGCTGTAATAGCACCACTTGTAGGTGAAAGTCCATCGACGCCAACCGATTCGTCCTGTCACTGACGACGAAAACTCGGGTACGTAGGGCAACTGTTTGCCCACTGACTTGTCGGCTGGTGTACGCGGCTCGCCGCAATTAATCGAAGGCGTCCACGAGAAAGTGCCGTTTAAACTCAAGTTCCAATCCGTGGCGGGTGTGACCTCCAAGTCGGCCTTCATCTCGACTCCATAGGCGTGTACATCCTTGACGTTCTCGGGCGAGAAGAAACCTTTGGGCGTTGGCAGCCATATAATCCAATCCTTGACGCGCGAATCAAACCAATTCACCGAACCCGACAGTGAGTATAGCTTTTCGCGCCCCACGGCAAACGACACACCCACATCATAGGTCCAGCCACTCTCTTTGCGTAGGTCGGGATTACCTCCGGGCAGGAAATATAGGTCGTTGAGCGACGGGAAACGGAAGTTGCGCGACACCGAGGCTTTGGCCACAACGTTGCCACGCTTGCTCAACACGCCATCTACAAACAGCGCGGGAATCACGGGTGTCCACTCTCGTCCAAACATCTCCTCGCGCAACACCAGTACGATACCCAACGGCTCGATGGGTCGCCACTTTGCCGACACCGACCCCGACAACTCGATGCGTCCTTTGCGATAGCCGACGATGGCTCGGTCGCCGTCTTGACGGATTATGTTCTTGTCACGACTCTCGACAATGTGTTGATGCGCCGTGAGGTTGGCCGTCAGCAACCATTTTTCGCCAATGTAGTATTCGCCGTCCACCCGTCCGTAAAACGTGTTGACTCGGCTGCGTGAACGGGTCATCGAGGTCATAACGCCATTTCCCGGGTCACGTTTGTAGTCGTATGCCATCCAAGTATAGATGTATCCCGCCTTTGCACCTACTTTCCAATCCTTGCGCAGGTGGTCCCACGAAAGCACTCCGCGGAATGTCTGCTCGCGTTGGCGGTTGTCGAACTCTGTGTCGTCGCCATAATCCGTAGTGAGCATTGCTAACTCACGGTTCGAATTTATGTACCACGCGTTGAGCCCGAAGCGGTCGCCTCGACAGGTGTTGTAGTAGACCTCTTGCAACAGATGCAGGTCTTTGTAGGAACCACTGCGGTTGCGTTCGATGGGGTAGTATTGGTCGATGATGTTCATCTCGGAGTCGTAGACGTTCTCCTTTTTGTCGTGGTTGCGATATTTGTATTCGTTGGGCGACGACGAGTATACGGCTCGGGTCGACACCTGCCAATTCTTGTTGCCATAGGTGAGTCGCAAAAACTCGTCGAATGTGCGGAACGAACCCACGCCTTGAATGTATTGCACCCCAAAACCACGTGCCGCAGCCGGTCGGGTCGACAACTTCACCGAGCCACCCAAACCGCCACCCGTTTCACCAACCGACGAGGTGCCGTGCAACAGCGAAGCGTCATCGATGAAGTAAGACGGTATCATCGAGAAGTCGGTCATTCCGAGCATCGGGTTGTTGATTTTCATTCCGTTCCACGACACCTGCGTATGTGAGGGCGAGGTTCCGCGAAAAGCTACCGTCGAGAGGGTTGCACGTCCGTAGTTTTTGACAAATATCGAGGAGTTGTAGGTCAGTACATCGGCCATTGATAGGGCAATGTTCTCTTTGAGTGTCGTCGAATCGAATGATGTCTGTTGTGTCCCGATGTCCTTCATTGTCCGCGCCGCCGAAACCGTCACCTCGGGAATCGAAATTCCTCGTGTGGACCAATCGCGTCGACCACTCTCCTGCGCTACCATGAGCGTTGGTAGCAGGCTAAGGAGTGTCGAGAGTATGTATCTGCAAATTGGTTTCATTCGAACGGCACAGGGTCTATTTCCAACTGAAAGCTCCGGGAGTTATTCCCACGTAAAATTCATCCAACAGTTTGCCCTCACGCGAGTAGCGGTAAATCATTCCCGGCTGCACATAGTCTATTGCGTCGGCTATGTAGACATCGCCTGTGCGCGGACACACCGTAAGTCCGTAATAAATTGTTCCGTTGTCGGGCAGGAACGGGCGCACGGGCGCACGGTCAGCCGTAACATCCATTTCCCAAATGTCGCGGTTAATCCAGTAGAGCCTATCACGTGTACCATTGAGTTGCACTTCCGAGGGAGCATCACCGAAACGAAAGCGGAACTGCTGTTCAATAGTAAAACTTTCGGCATCAATGCGATACAACGATGGTGCTTCGTGTCCGTATGGCGAACCTTCGTAACCTCCATCGGTAAGCGTCCAAAGTTTACCATTGCAATCCAAAGCCAACGATGTGGGTTGAATACCGACCACCAATTCATCAACCACTTGGTCGGTTTCGGTGTCGATTTTCAGAATTCGGTTTTGGTACGACCAGCAGTTTACATACACATATTTGCCATACTGCACCATCTGTTCGGTCGAGCCCGATTCCATTGTCATACCGGGGCACTCGATGTAACCCGTAACTTGGTAACGCGAGGGGTCAACAATGAATATTCGGTTGTCCCAAAGTTGGGTAATATAGGCTTTGGTATCCGACACAAAGTGCATGTAGCGGGGCGATGTGAGGTTGGTTATGCGTCCCACCTCGCGGAAGGTGTTGATGTCGATGGCAAACACCACGTGCGAATTGTTGACCACAACCCACCCCTTGCCATCTCGAATGGTCATTGACTGCGCTACGTCGCCCAACTTCATAGCGTTGGCTCGATAGAACACCTCATTTTGTACACTCTCGGTGATAGGGTCGTAATAGGAGAGGGTCGAGTTGCCGTATTGAAAGTTGCCTTCGTTGCAAATAAAAAGCCCCTCGGCCGAAGTCGAAGTATCGAATTCCTCTTCCAGTCCGTACTCCCACTTCATACACGATGTCGACATCATAAGCACGCCGACCATCAGCCATCCTATCAATCCTCTACCTTTCATCTTATTTCAATCTATAATCATACACACCGCTCACTTCGGTCGACAATTCGCCCACCCAGCCACTCTTGGAATTGACGGCACACTGCACCTTCACAAAGTCCACGTGGCCAAGATTCACAGGTTTGCCAGCAAAGTCCATAGCGTTCGAAATCTCAAAGGTATTAACTTTGGTGGTCGACACAAAATCCGTGGGGCTAAAATTGTCGGCATACCCCCAATCATAGTGAGGTTGCACCCACAGCGAACCATTGCCCGATTTATCATAATTACGAGCCTCAAGGCGTGTTCCACGCAAGGTGTAGCTCTCCGAGTCAATCCACAACGGATAGTAGTAATCCTGCGAGTGGTAGGTCTTCAGGTAGTCCACCTCGCCCTTTCCTCCCAGATTGTCGGTCCACACTACGGGCATACCTGCCGCCGCGGGTCGCCAATAGGTCACGGCATAGTCCCGAATAGTTGTGACAACATCGGTTTCGGAACCTCGCAACTCATACCAAGTGTCATCGGGTAGGGTATTTCCGTTTTCGTCCTGCATAACCCACACTACGCCCGGTTCCGACGAGCCGTCAAAGGCATTACTCGCAACAGCCAAATCATACCCGTCGGCATTGTTTATGCTGTGGTCGAAACCCACCACGATGTAACCGCCGAAAGCACCAAGTGACAGCCACACACCCATGTTTATCCGCTTCTCGGCATAACGACAAGCCGCCTCGGAAGTTGTCTGCGTGCCGTCGAAACCGCCCGTTTTCAGTTCGTTGATAAATTGCCCCGGGGCAGGTGTGTACTCATACACTCGATTGCAATCGGCCTGCGAGGTTTCGTTCGCCGCGCGATGGAACTCATCTTCGGCAAAGACCTCCAACGAGAAGCTCCTCTCCAGAGTCATCTCCGAGCCGCCCTGTTCAAACGTTGCCTTCCCCACAATCCTATGCGTACCTTTTGCCGTGGGGGTATAAATCAGTCCGCACTCCGTGCCCACCTCCTCGCTGTCAATCAGCCAAGTGTAGCTAACATCCTCTCGAGAAGGTGTTTCGTCGGGGCTAATCACCACCGTGCGACCCTCCACCGTGTGGTACTCCGTGCGGGCAAACGCCCATTCAAAAGGAATATCCTCGGGACGAACCACCGTCACACGAACGGTGTCGCTATGCGTACCATCCTCATTACACGCCGTAACCGTAATGGTGTAGTCGCCACACTCAGAGGCCGCAAAACTGCACACGGACTCTTGCGAGAGCAGTTGTTCGCCTATCCGCCATTCAACGGTTGTGATGAGCGAAGTAGTACGCACCGAGGCCATGAGTTCCAGCACGCTTCCGAGGGTTATGGTCTGCTCTTTGTTGCCGATAATCGAAACATTGGGGATTTCGAGAGCCGTAACCTCCACACAAATCTCTTCGCGGTCGGAGCCGGCGTCGGTAGTGACAGTCAGCAGAATGTAGAAACGTCCAACCTTATCGGAAGTGAACGACAATAGGGGAGAGGTACTCAAAACCTCTCCGCCCATTATCCATTGATAAACAGCTCCTTCGGCTGACTCATACTCGGGGACGACCGTTAGTTCACATCCCTGTTTGACGGTATACGTTCCCGCGGGGTTGTCGAGCAGAATGTTGGGAGGTAGTGCATCGGTTAACTCTTCGTCGATATTGCACGACCAGCACATCACTGCCAATACGACAGAAAGTAGTGTTATGGCTAATTGTTTCATATTTTCGTATTCCCAAAGTAGCTGTTTATCAATCACTTTTTAGCTATTCAAATTTTTGCATCTGCGAGGCAAATTTCACAGCAACATCGTCGTAGGCAAAGTATGCCGGGCAGTTCATTCCGTATTGGCCGATTTGGTCCTCCGAAGCCTCAAAGTTAAAGGTAATTTTGGCCACCTTACCCAACGACGAAAGGTCCCATTTAGCCCACTCCACAAGTATATCTTCGGCACCTTTGCAGAGCAAAAACTCACTTGTACCTGTCAGTTCGTCACTGCTGTTGTAGCCGTAAGCGACCAACTTAATCCACGTCGATTCGTTTGCGGGCTGGTTGAAACCGTCACCAAAGCAAAGCGAGTTGAGCATATAGTTGGTGTTGGTGACATACATCGACTCCACCACACGCTCCACGCCATCGGCAAACTCAAAACCCTGAAGCGATGCATCGTAAATCTGCGAGTTGAAGAAGTCGCTGTAACCGTTGTGTACCGCAAAGTTTGCCGAACCTCGGTTGCCACCCATAGGTGTACACATCTGCAACTCATACCATCCATTATTGCCCTCGGGCAGGGTAGCGAAGTCCTCAATCACGTAGTTCGAAATCACGTGGCCACCACCCCAATAGGGCGTTACAAACGAGTGGAACAGTTCGGTGTTACCCTCGTCATACCAATAGTAGTCACCACCCGAATAGTCGCCATAGGTCAACGTGCCGCCATATTGTGCATCATCCACCAGGTCGCTCCACTTCTCAATGGGTTTACCCGAAGGCTCAAGTGCATAGGAGGTAAACTTTGCATCAACATCTTCAAAGGTCAGCGTACGCACCTCATACTCCTCGACAGTCACCCACTCACCAGCCATTACACCAAGTTTAGCAATAGCACTGCGGCCTGTCTGCGACACTACGGTCACGGCCAACACTCCCTCTTTGTCGTAGTGACACAAATCCTTTGCAGGTGCTGTCACCGTGAGCAGGTCATCGGCGAAAGTCGCCTTCCAACCCTCGGGCAAATTGATGGTATAGTCAGCCACATTGGCGGTCGTAACTTCCAACTCTACACTTTTGCCATACTCCACTTCCAAACGTTCGGCGGCATTCTCAATCTCAAAACGCGGTGCAGACTCATCGTAGCGCGCAAGTTTGATTACCGTATTGTCAGCCAGAACTACGATAACGTAGTCTGGATTGGTGCAATCCACCGCCTTGAACATCGAATCACCCGCAGCACCATCATCTCCGTCGGCACCGTCCGAACCATTAGTTCCGTTCTTGCCCTCGGCAACAACGTCAGTAGACTCCCAAGTCTTGCCGCCATCAATCGAAATCTCCCATATCTTGGTCAGCGGGTTGATACGCACCTGCGGAGCCACAGCATCCGCTCCGTCTACGCCATCCTGTCCGTCATTACCGTTCGCTCCATCTTTACCATCCGTTCCGTTGGCGCGAACTCGCTGTCCATCGACCATCAACCACTCGCCATCGAGCGTCCAATAGTAGTTGCCATCAGTGCCGTCCTTTGCAACCGAAATAGCAGGAGCATTAACGCCCGCTGCGCCATCCTTGCCATTGCTCAAAGTTGCCGTCTTGCCATCCGAAAAGCTGATTGTATACCCCTCCGAAGTGGTATTCACGGCCGTCACATATACGTTCTTTTGCAGAGCCTCGATGATGGTCTGCAACGCCGCAATGTCATTGTTGTTTTTGTTGACGCTCACCTCAAGGTTGTCAACACGCTCCTTAACGCCATCAATCTCCTGCCATAGCGGGTTTGCGTCGAACTCGCAGCTCACGAGCGAAAGACCCACAAAAGCCGCGAGAATAGGTGTGAAAAATCTTTTCATTGTCCTTTGTCTTTTTAGTTTGTTATGAATGTTTGTGCGCGCAAATTCTTTCGGCAATCACGCCCACACACCGCACTACACAGCACGGAAACAACACAATTCACACACTCCTCCAAGACGGGTACAACACACCGCGACTCGGATTCGAACGAAATGATTGCTACACTTTTGTTAGGCGCAATAATTAGTTGATTTCGACCCGTAGTCCAGCAGGTTGACAATCGCAGCCGCACAAGGCAGGTTTTCTGACTCATCCCCACTTATCGCGCCTTCCCGATTCCTAAAATCAGTGGCAAAGAGTGCGACAAGCTGCTCGTAGCTTTTCTCCCACACATTAGCTGTGGGGCGGGATTTACAGCAACTGGTATTGTTCCGGATTCGCACCGGATTCCCTTTTCACCTCTCGGAACGCTTGGTCCAAGAAGGCTCCTTATGCACCACAAAGATATGTGTTTTTTCGGTTTTGTGCAAAACTTTTTTCATTCTTTTTTACATATAGATACAACAAGGGCTGTCGACTTCAATAGTCAACAGCCCTTGTTGTATAATAATTAGTATTTTGTAACGATAGCTATTTCTTCGAAGCGATAACAGCTTGGAGAGCCTTGATTTGCTCGGCAGCGTTAGCTACGTTGTTACCGGCGGTAACTTTCTTGTAAGCCTCGATAGCCTCGGTGAGTTTGTCGGTGTTGCTCAGAGCTGCACCTTGCATATAGTAGAGGTCGCTCTTCTCCTCGGGAGTAGCTTGCAACTCAGCAGCCATACCACCCAGTTCACCAACTTTTGCGTAGTCTTGTTTTGAGTTGTAGAGTTGAACCATCAGTTTGTTACCTACGGCGCTCAGCGAGTCCATAGCGATGATTTCTTGGGTGTAAACCAGAGCCTCGTCGAATTTCGACTCGGTAGCTTTGGTCGAAGCAGCAGCCAGCAGGTAGTTGGTGTAGCTTGTTTTGGCGGTAGCCTTGTCAGCGTCGTATTTGCTGTGGGTCAGAGCCATGATTTGTTTGTACACCTCGCCACCTTTTGCCAGGTCACCCATCTCGCAGTAGCTCATAGCCAGGTTCAGACCGAGTTTGGTGTCGTTGGGGTTTGCTGCGTAGCCGTTGGCGAAAATCGAAGCGGCAGTAGCGTAGTCTTTGTTATTGAAAGCGTCAGCACCCTTCATGGTGTAAACACGAGCAATCATGGTGTTGGCGTTACGCATGCTCTTGGTGTCGCCATAGAGTTCGCCTGTTTGAGCGGCTTTGTTGAATCTCTCGAGAGCCTCATCAAGTTTACCGGCTTTAGCCAGACCCAGACCGCTTTGGAAGTAGCAAGCGGGCAGCAGTTTTTGAGCCAAATCAACGGTAGCCTCAGCACCCTCGGTCTCAAGGCCCATGTCGATAGCCTCGTTGAGGATGGTAATTGCCGCGTTGTAATCTTTGGCTTGAACTTTTTGAACGGCCTCGTTGTACTTTGCGGTAACAGAAGCTACATCTTGAGCCGAAAGAGTCGCCGAAGCGAACAGAGCAACAGCAAGGGTTGCGAAGAATTTGAGTTTGTTCATTTTAATAGAATATGTTTAATAGTAATTTTCCAACCGACAAAAGTAAGGTTTTTCTTTCACATGACCAACTGTTATCGTAATTTTTCAAAAAAACGGCTAACAACAGCCCCGCACTCCTCTGCCAAAACACCTCCACGAGCCACCGTTCGGGGGTGCAAAATGCGTCCGCCCACGGTGCTGAAACCTCGTTTTGAGTCATCGGCTCCCCACACGACTTCGCCAATTTGGCTCCAATAGCATGCTCCCGCACACATCACACAAGGTTCAACCGTAACGTAGAGCGTGCACTTGTCGAGGTACTTTCCGCCCAGCGACGAGGCGGCTGCGGTCAGAGCCTGCATCTCGGCGTGCGCCGTAGCGTCCCCCAGAGTTTCGGCCAAATTATGACCTCGCCCGACCACTCTATCTCCACAAACAACCACCGCTCCTATGGGAACCTCTCCCTTTTTTAACGCTTTTTGTGCCTCGATTATTGCCAAGCGCATAAAATTTTCGTCCCGGCCGACTATACTTTCCATAATAATTAGTACTTTTGTGTCTGCAAAAGTAATGAAATAAATTCTAAAATCAGAAATATGTACAGAACGCACAACTGCGGAGAGTTGCGACTCTCCAATCTCGGCTGCGAGGTAACTCTCGCAGGCTGGGTGCAAAAAGTCCGTAATCTGGGTGCTATGACCTTTATCGACATCCGCGACCGTTACGGCATCACTCAACTCGTGGTGGACGAAAATTCGTCGGAGGCAACCAAAGCTACAGCCGGTGAACTTGGACGCGAATACGTAATCCAAGCTACGGGTAAGGTGATTGAACGCTCAGCCAAGAATGCAAAAATTCCCACGGGCGATATCGAAATCGCTGTTAGCGGCCTGACCATCCTCAATGCTTCGGAGGTTCCGCCCTTCACCATCGAGGATAATTCGGACGGTGGCGACGACCTTCGTATGAAGTACCGCTACCTGGACCTGCGTCGTGGCCCGCTCAAAAATGCGATGATTCTGCGCCACCGTATGGCCCAATCGGTTCGCCAATTCCTCGACAAGGAGGGATTCCTCGAAATCGAAACCCCCTATCTGATTAGTTCGACTCCCGAGGGCGCACGTGACTTTGTGGTTCCCAGCCGTATGAACCCCGGACAGTTCTACGCACTGCCCCAAAGCCCCCAAACCTTCAAACAGCTGTTGATGGTGGCCGGCTACGACAAATATTTCCAAATAGTACGCTGTTTCCGCGACGAGGACCTGCGTGCCGACCGTCAACCAGAGTTTACCCAAATCGACTGCGAGATGTCGTTTGTTGAGCAAGACGACGTTATCGACGTGTTCGAGCGTTTGGCCAAGTATATGTTCAAGACCGTTCTCGACATCGACTTTACCGAGCCTTTCCTGCGTATGCCGTGGGCTGAAGCCATGGACCGTTTCGGTTCGGACAAGCCCGATATGCGTTTCGGTATGGAGATTCACGAGATTACCGAACTGACCCGCGACCGTGGTTTCGGTGTATTTGATGGTTCGGAGTACGTAGGTGCTATTGCTGCTACGGGCTGCTCGGGCTACTCGCGTAAACAAATTGACGAACTTACCGAGTGGGCAAAACGTCCCCAAATCGGCGCCAAAGGCCTTGTATGGGTCAAAGTGGAGGCCGACGGAAGTGTCAAATCGAGTGTAGACAAGTTCTACTCGGCTAACGACCTGAAGGCATGGGTAGAGTGTTGCGAGGCACAACCGGGCGACCTGCTGTTGGTGGTTTGCGGCAAAAAACGCAAGAGCCAAACCATCCTTTGCGAGTTGCGTTTGGAGATGGGTCGTCGTTTGGGACTGCGCGACAATACGAAGTTTGCTCCGATGTGGGTTGTGGACTTCCCGCTTGTTGAGTGGGACGAGGAGACAGAGCGTTACTACGCTATGCACCACCCCTTCACCGCACCCAAACCCGAGGACGTACAATACTTCGACACCGACCCCGGAAAGATTCGCGCCAATGCTTACGACTTTGTGGTTAACGGCGTGGAGGTCGGCGGTGGCTCGATTCGTATCCACGATGCCAAACTGCAACAACAGATGTTCAAGACTCTCGGCTTTACTCCCGAGAAGGCTCAAGCTCAATTTGGCTTCCTGATGGATGCCTTCAAGTATGGTGCGCCTCCTCACGGTGGTTTGGCATTCGGTTTCGACCGTATGTGTTCGCTATTCGGAGGTGTTGAGTCGATTCGTGACTACATAGCATTCCCCAAGAACAACTCGGGACGCGATACCATGATAGAGGCTCCTTCGACCCTCGACCCCGCTCAATTGGAGGAACTCAACATCCGTCTGGATTTGAAAGAGTAATACGACACCACGCGGTGTCTTAAATGCGAAACGGAGAATAACCTGCAATGAGTTATTCTCCGTTTTTTGCATTATTACCTTACAAAAATATGGCTGCGACATCACTATCGCAGCCATAAATATTAGTAGGTATGTGCATTACAAAAGTCCGAACGAGCCGATGGCAATCAGCATGGAATAACCTAATATCAGACCGATAATACCGACAATGATACCGGTTTTAACCATATCTTTTTGCTCAATCATACCGGTTGCGTGTGCAAGGGCGTTGGGCGGGGTGCTGATAGGCAGAATCATAGCCAACGACGAACCGATAGCCACACCAATCAGCAGGGTGCTTACACCACCTACGGGAGCCAGGGTGTCACGCATACTCATACCTGCAACGGCCAAGATGGGAACCAACAAGGCGGCGGTTGCGGTGTGCGAGATGAAGTTTGCCATAGCGTAGCACAGCAGACCCGAGCCGATAATCATAAGTACGGGCGACCAGGTATTGAAAGGAATGGTTTCGATGAGGTGTTTTGCAAGACCCGTCTCGTTGAGAGCCACACCCAAAGCAAAGCCACCGGCAACCATCCAAAGTACCGACCAGTTGATTTGCTCCAAGTCCTTGCGGGTAATTACGCCGATAGCGCAGAACACACCCACGGGCAACATTGCAACAACGTTCGAGTTTACACCGGTGAATTTGTCGGTCATCCACAGCAGCACGGTAACAGCAAAGGTCACGTACACTGCAATCGAACGCCAATCTTTCTTGGCCTCACCTTCGATGTTCAGAACGATAGTCTTTTGTTTGAAGGGGAACATGCGAACAAGCAGACGCCAAGCGATGAACAGCAGAACCAGCATATAGGGGGTCATAAAGGCCATCCATTGACCGAAACCGATGTTCAAGTTAAGACCTTCGGGGTCGTTCAGATATTTCACGGCGATTGCGTTGGGGGGAGTACCGATGATAGTACCCATACCACCGAGGTTTGCAGCGATAGGAATAGCCAAAGCCAGAGCGATTTTACCTTTACCGTCGGCGGGCAGAGCCTTCAGAACGGGAGTAAGGAAAGTAAGCATCATAGCTGCGGTTGCAGTGTTGCTCAAGAACATCGAGAAGATGGCGGTAACCATCAAGAAACCAAGCAGAACGTTCTCCGATTTGGTTCCGAACGGTTTGAGCATCACACGGGCCAGCACCGAGTCAAGACCGCTCTTGGTGGCGGCAATAGCCAGGATGAATCCACCGATGAACAGCATGATAATGGGGTCGGCGAAGCAGTGCATGATGGATTTGTATTTGATAGCTTGTCCGAGGGTTTCGGCGGGGATTCCTTCGCGCATAAACCAAATCGAGCTATCCGAGCAAGTGAACAGCAGCAGTACAACCACAATCAGCGAGGTGTTCCAGGCGGGAATAGCCTCCAGCACCCACATCAAGGTTGCGAAAGCGAAGATTGCGATAACACGTTGTTCGATGATGGTCAGACCTTCGATACCGAAGAATTCGGTGGGGACCAGCCACAGACCAAGCGACACAATGATAGCAATAGCCATTTTGATGGTTTTGCCCAACAATTTGCTGTCGGATGTACGGTCTGCTTTCTTTTTACGGTGATAGGCCTCAATTAGATGAGAACCTTTGAAATTAGTAAACATACATTTATTTTTAGTTGGTTAATCGTTATTGCGCGTTTTACTGTTTGTGAAATAACACAAACGAGCCGCAAAGGTAATGATTAATTCCCAACTTGCAAATAAAATGTAGCTTAGAATGCGATTCCGGGCATGTTTTAGTCGTTTTGAGCGCCTCGGAACGAGTAGAATTTTCCCATTGTGTAACTATAAATCGTACATAGTAGCGAGGTCAGCACATTGGACGGGGTGGGGTAGAACTCGCATACCTCCACAAATAGTTTCATCAAAAGGTAGCTTATCACAAACGACCCGGCAACCGACACCGCATAACGCCACAACTGACGAAACGTGCGCAGAGGAGAGCCCGAGAAAGCCACATTGCGATTGAGCCAAAAGCCCGTAAAAAAGGTAATCACAAATACGATGCACAACGTTGCGATGTGCGACGAGATAAGGTAGAATCCCAGGTCTATATTGCGCTTTTGAAGCACAAAGTGAAAAATCACAAAATATAGCACCCAATTCAGCACCAAATTACCGCCGCCACACATTGCATAGCGGAATGTTTGTCGCGGCATGAGCAGGCTGATGGGCTTTCGGTAGAAGAAATCTATTACGTTTTTTATAATTTGTGCAAGGGTCATCTTCGTTTAATGTTTATTCTGTTTGGCGAGTTGCTCTTGGTAGGCGTACATTTTGTCACGCCATTCGGCGGCTTTCAAGAAGTCAAGATTCTTGGCGGCTCGCTCCATCTCTTCGCGTGCTTGGCGAATCAGCGTGTCGAGTGACTCCGTGGTGTAGGTTGCCGTAACGTCAGCAGCTATGGACCTTGCGGCGCGGTCGCTCAAGTCGTACTTGACTCCTTTGGCTCCGGCACCCACCATGATTGTTTTGTTGCTCTTGACAGCCCCTTTTGGGACTATTCCGTCGGCCATGTTGAAACGAATCTGTTTCTCGCGTCGGCGGTTGCTGTCGGCGATGGTTTCGCGTATGGAGTCGGTTCGCTGGTCGGCATAGAAAATCACCTGTCCGTCGACGTTTCGCGCGGCACGTCCCGCAATCTGCGTAAGCGAACGTCGATTGCGCAAGAAACCCTCCTTGTCGGCATCCAACACAGCCACCAACGACACTTCGGGCAGGTCCAAACCTTCGCGCAACAGATTGACACCTATCAACACATCGAACATTCCTTGGCGCAACTCCTCCAAGATTTCCACACGTTCCAGCGTATCCACATCCGAGTGAATGTAGCGGTTGCGGATTCCCAGACGGTCGAAATATTTCGACAGCTCCTCGGCCATTCGTTTTGTGAGTGTTGTGACCAACACTTTCTCGTCTTTTTCGGCTCGGCGATTGATTTCTTCAATAAGGTCGTCGATTTGATTCTCCGTTCCACGAATCTGAATCGGGGGGTCGACCACACCCGTCGGACGCACCACCTGCTCGACTACTACGCCCTCCGACCTTATGAGTTCGTAGTCGGCGGGGGTAGCACTGACATAAATGGTGGTTCCGACTAAACCTTCGAACTCCTCGAATTTGAGTGGCCGGTTGTCCGTGGCGGCTGGCAGTCGGAAACCATACTCCACAAGATTCTCTTTGCGTGCGCGGTCGCCGCCATACATGGCCCTCACCTGTGGGATTGTTACGTGGCTCTCGTCCACAACTAACAGGAAATCCTCAGGGAAGTAGTCCAACAGACAGAACGGTCGTCCACCTACTTTGCGCCCGTCAAAGTAGCGTGAGTAGTTCTCGATGCCCGAGCAGTAGCCCAACTCCTTAATCATTTCGAGGTCGTACTCCACGCGCTGTTTGATGCGTGCGGCCTCGGTGGGGCGTCCTTCGTTCTCGAAGAATTTTATTTGCTCACCCAAGTCGAGTTGAATTTGACGTATAGCTTCGGCGGTTCGCTCCTTGGTGGTCACAAACAGATTGGCAGGACAGATTCGCACCTGTTCCATACGCTCAATGCGCTGCCCCGTTGTCGGGTCGATTGCTGCCAAGGCCTCAATCTCGTCGTCAAAGAACATCACACGATAGGCCACATCGCTGTATGGCGGCATAATGTCCACCGTGTCACCCACCACGCGGAACGTTGCAGGCGAGAGCTCTTTCTCGGTACGCGTGTAGAGTATGTCCACAAGGTCGTACATCAGTTTTTTGCGGCTCTTGAGTTGTCCCTGCTTGAGTTGTATGGTGTTGGCGTGGAAATCTTCGGGGTTTCCGATACCGTATATACACGACACGCTGGCAACCACAATCACATCACGTCGACCCGACAGCAACGACATCGTAGTGTGAAGTCGCATCTTGTCGATTTCCTCGTTTATGGCCAGGTCTTTTTCGATGTAGGTGTCCGACGCGGGCAGATAGGCCTCGGGCTGGTAGTAGTCATAGTAGGACACGAAGTACTCGACGCAGTTGTCGGGGAAGAAACCCTTGAACTCGCTGTAAAGTTGTGCCGCCAGGGTTTTGTTGTGGCTCAGCACCAGCGTCGGTCGGTTCAGCTCTTTGACCACGTTTGCAATGGTGAACGTTTTGCCCGAACCGGTCACACCCAGCAGCGTATTGTGGTTGCTGCCGGTTTGAATGGCGCGTACCAGCTCTTCGATAGCTTGCGGCTGGTCGCCCATGGGTTTGTAATCCGAAACGAGTTTGAAATCCATCTTGCAAAAGTCAAATAACTCGGCAAATATACGAAACTTGTGCGTAATTTAGTATAAATAGGTATAGGTTTATTATTCGGTGCAAATTAACGTGCTGAGGAAACTGCCAAAAAAACATCAAGCGGGAGCATCTCTCGATGGTCCCGCTGAAGCAGGGATTTAAGTGTCCCTTAACTACTAACCCAAACTTAAATAAATGAAGAAACCTTTGTTGTGTTTCACAATACAAATGTAGTAATATATTTTTTAATTGCAAACAAATTGGAACTTTTTTGGGCATTTTTTTTACGTTTAAGTGTTGCTTGGTGGCTTTTTATTAGATTTTTTCCATTTTAGCCCTATTTTGCTTACAATTAATATTAAAATATTTTATTATGTATAGTGTTTTGTCTGGTGGGTTTTGTAGATAATTTAAAAACATCAAAACTCACCACACTTTTTTGTGGTTTTAGTGGGGGCGATTGTCTGGTTCGCTGGCGAAGTTGCGGTTCGGCTCGTTGCTCATACGGAATGTCAACTGACCGCCGCCCATCACCATATCGTGTGTAATATAGGAGCGGGCGTATGGCTCTCCATTCCACAATACTTCGGCAACATAGAAGTTCTCCTCGGACAGACCTTCGGCCACAATCTTAAAGGTGATGTTGTCGCCCACAGCAATCTCGGCACTATCGAAACGTGGAGTTCCAAGCACATAGATATTCGATGCGGGTGTCACGGGATAGAAGCCCAGTGCGCTAAATATATACCAGGCCGAAAGTTGTCCGCAATCCTCATTACCACACAGACCATCAGGTGTGTCGTTATACATCTCATCCATAATCTGATGCACGCGAAGTTGGGTCTTCCACGGGCAGCCTGCATAGGCGTACAGATAGGGTACTTGGTGCGAGGGTTCGTTACCGTGGGTATATTGACCGATGGAGCCGGTGACATCCATCACTGCGCCCGAGTGGTCATCCAAATCGGGAGCCTCGAACATCGCGTCGAGTTTGGCGATATAGGCCTCGTCGCCGCCAATCATAGCGATATGAGCAGGGACATCGTGCGGAACATAGAAGGCATAGTGCCAGCCATTGCCCTCGATAAAGTCACCACCGCCGTAGTGTGGTACAATGGCGGGGTCAAATTCGGGGCGCAGGTTACCCTCACTGTCACGACCTTTGAGGAATCCGTCCTCAGGGTCGAAATAGTGGCGATATAAGCCTGCGCGATTGGTGTAAAGTGCTGCTGTGGCGGTGTCGCCCAACGCGGCAGCCATCTGTGCTATACACCAATCGTCAAAGGCGTACTCCACACCTTTGGATACCGATTGCGAAACCTTGTCGTAAGGTAGGTAGCCGCAACTCATAAGTTGGTCAAGTCCGCCATAAGGACCATATTGCGAGGTCTCAATCATACCTTGCAGGGCGGCCTGTGCATCGAAATCTCGCTGCCCCTTCATATAGGAGTCTGCAATGACCGCCACCGAGTGGTAGCCAATCATACAGAAGTTCTCGTTGCTGTGTGACTCCCAAATGGGAAGCAGACCCGAACTGCGCCACTTGTCAATCATCGAACGCACAAAAGCCTGATTGTGTTTGGGTGCAATGATGGTGTACAACGGGTGGGTTGCACGATAAGTATCCCACAGCGAGAATAGCGTGTAGTGCTCGTCGTTACCGGCATTGGCTTGCTCGCGTTTCATATTAACGTACGCTCCGTCCACATCGCTGAATAGGTTGGGAGTTACCATTGCGTGATACATCGAGGTGTAGAATATGCGTTTATCGCGTTCGGGGGTCTGTGGCGCGATTTGCACTTTCTGCAACTGCTCGTTCCAGGCAGCCACACCACGGCGATGAACCTCTTCAAAACTTACACCCGCAACCTCAGCGTCGAAGTTGCGCTCAGCACCCTCGGTCGAGGTCATTGACAATGCCACACGCACTTCAATCTCGCGTGCGGGTTGCGCAAAACGTATTGCTGCGGCAACTTTTATACCCTTGGCACACTCATCAAGCACTCCTTCGGTACCATCAACCATTGTTGCAATTTCGCCAAAGGGTTCCGAAAACTCGGCACGGAACCACACCTCACGCTGTTTGGCCCAACCCGTAACACGGCGAACACCCTCGACAGTGCGCTCATCTACGCGACGCAACATTGCTCCGGTTGTGCGATTGCCGATTCCGTGGTCAAGGTCCAGCATTATGTATTGCTCCTTGGGGTTGTCGAAACGATAGCGATGCACACCACAGCGTAGCGTGCTTGTCAACTCGGCGGTAACTTGCGGCTCGGTCAAGCGCACCGAATAGTATGCAGGCGAAGCCTTCTCGCTCTGCTTGTCAAATGGCGAACGATAACCCTGCTCGGGGCTCTCCTTGGGGCCCTCACTCCACTGCACGACACCCACGGCAGGCATCAGCATAATATCGCCCAGGTCGCGAACTCCCGTACCACTGATGTGGGTGTGCGAGAAACCTACGATTGTGGTATCGGAGGCGTGGTAGCCGCCACACCAATCCCAACCTCCGGGACCATTGTCGGGGCTGAGTTGTACCATAGCAAAGGGTAGGGTGGAGCCTGGATAGCAGTGCGCGTGAAAATCGGTGCCAATCATCGGATTGACATATTGCGCGAGGTTGCCTCGATTGCAGGCTGTGGCCAAGCATAACACTCCCACCACTGCCACATAATGTGAAATTTTCATAATAGTTGCGAGTTTTGTGGTATTTTTACAAATATACGTAATCTTTCCCTAACCACAAAAAAAATAATCGGAGGAGTATCTCACGATAGTCCTCCGTCCCCGAAGTGTTGCCCCTTCTAAAACAAATAGCGAATCACCTATAATAAACTACTAACGGCGGCAGAAGCCGAGAGGGGACCGACGCGAGGGTGTGGCAATCGAAGATTGTTGGATTTGTCAGATGGTTGCTGAAAATTAATTTTCAAAGCAAGACATCTGACAAAGACAACTATTTGCACAGCAAACCACACCCGAACAAAGACAAGTCATCCGAGGCGCACAAGCTGAAAGAAGTTTTAGAAGGGGTACAAAAAAAGAATCGGAGGAATATCTCACGATAGTCCTCCGTCCCCGAAGGGTTGCCCCTTCTAAAACTACTAACCCAAGGGTTGTATAACTTTAATGTATAACCTAATTAAACTTCACATCCGCGCCGCCTGATACATCCCAATGTACAATTTGGGGATTGCCTTTGATGTGTACATCCGCACCACCCGATGCTGTTAATGAGAGTGTACTGTTAGCTACAGCATCAACATCAGAGCCTCCAGATGCGTTGATGGTGACATACTCAGCCTCCAGCTCGCCGCACTCGGCATCTGCACCTCCGGAGCTATCAATGCTTAGTTTCTGTGCGACACCCTTAATATAACAGTCGCTACCACCTGATACTGTGACAGATAATACATCACTATTGCAGCTGTCCCACGAGAAATCGCTACCGCCTCCCATCTCAACACGCTCATACGCAACTGAAGGTACATATACCAAACAACGATTATAGCCAAATATAGATATTAATACTCCTCCAATATGTAGTGTGCCGTCAATAACCTCAATGTTCAACCTATTGAAATTTTTAGCATTTGTCAAGACATATACTTGGTTATGAGGCAGAGCATCGTCCACGATAACATCCACGCCATCTGATATCACAAGGGCTGATATCTCCTCATAAAGAGTATATGTTTTGTGATTCTTAAGCAAGGTGTCATCAACTTCACATCCCGTACACACCATAGCAATAACGCCAACTAATAGGGTAAAAATAGTTCTCATAGTCAACTGATAAGGTTTTGTTCAATAGTACAAAGTTAAGCAAAATATTTTAGATATCAAAAACGAAGAATTAGGCGGGAGTTTTCTGTGGCTACCGCCCGTCCCCGAAGGGTTGCCCCCTCTAAAACAAATTGCAAAGCACCTAATAATAAACTACTAACGGCGGCCGCAGCCGAGAGGTGACCGACGCGAGGGTGTGGCAATCGAAGATTGTTGGATTTGTCAGATGGTTGCTGAAAATTTATTTTCAAAGCAAAACATCTGCCAAATCCAACAATTTGCGCAGCAAACCACACCCGAATAAAGACAAGTCACCCGAGGCGCACAAGCTGAAAGAAGTTTTAGAAGGGGTACAAAAAAAAGAATCGGAGGAGTATCTCACGATAGTCCTCCGTCCCCGAAGGGTTGCCCCTTCTAAAACTACTAACCCAAACTTAAATAAATGAAGAAACCTTGCCCGAAAAATTACAAAGCACGTGCCAAAATTCTGCCGAAACAGTTTTGTGCCCTTCGAGAGGATTTTTGCGACCAAAGGCGGGATAGAAGAGCGAAAAGTTGGAGTACAAAGCAGATGATTACAAAATGTTTCGTATATTTGCACTAAACAAACACATTAAATAATTCTCAGTTATGAAAATCTTTTCCCGCCTGTTCGCTCTGTTGACCACCGCCGTGGCTGTGAGCGCATGTGATTCGCAACCCGCAACCCAAGCTGCCGCCGACGTTGATACCTCGAACGCTGTGAAAATTGTGGCCGTCTTTGATGTCAAACCCGAGTATATCCAAAAGTTTGTGTCGATGGCAGGCGAAATGGTCAAGGCTTCGCAGGCTGAACCGGGTAATATCTCCTATACACTCAATAGTTGTGCCGAGGACCCGATGACCTATACCTTTATCGAAATTTGGCGCGACCTTGAGGCTATCGAAGAGCATAATGCTTCGGAGCACTTCACTCGCTTGGTGCCCCAGCTTGGCGCGATGTGCAATGGTTCGGATGTTAAGCACTATACCGAGGTGAAATATTAGAGTGTGTAGCGCCTGAACATAAACGACGTGGGTGTCCCAAATTATTTAGGACACCCACGTCGTTTATGCAACTGTGACTATTGACGCTCCTGCTCGTTGTCTTTTTCGAGTACGTCGTCGCCCTCCCAATCGAACCATTCGAATTTGCGGCGGCCACCAAGTGTGAACTGTGTGTAGGTAATCGGAAGACCTCTATCCAGAAACATCATCTCGTAAGCCGTTTTAATCGACAGACGTTCGTCGGCATAGCCCGAACCATAGATGTCGTTGTTGGCTACGTTGCGTGTCAAGCCATAGTTGTCGACCACGGCGTTGGTGTAGTTATAGAGGTGTTGCGAGTCGGTCTTTAGGTGAATCAGACCATCCGCTTTCAACATTTGGGCGTAGTACTCCAAGAAGATGGGTGAAGTCAGACGCTTTTTTGCGCGTCGTGTTTTGAGTTGCGGGTCGGGGAAGGTAATCCAAATCTCCGATACCTCGCCCTCGGCAAAGAACGAATTTATAAACTCGATGCGGGTACGCACAAAACCGATGTTCGAAAGTCCCTCTTGGGTTGCCGTTTTTGCACCTCTCCACATGCGAGCGCCCTTAATATCCACACCTATGAAGTTCTTATCGGGATTGGCCTGACCCAATGCCACGGTATATTCGCCGCGACCGCAACCAAGCTCCAATACGATGGGGTTGGAGTTGTGGAAAAACTCCTCATGCCAATGTCCCTTCAGCGGGTGGTCTTTGTGGAAGATGTCCTCGAAATCGGCCTGAATCATATTTTTGAATGTCAGGTTTTCGGCAAATCTGCGTATTTTATCTTTTCCCATTGTCGTAAATTGTGTTAAGTCCGACGGCCCACACTCCGCGGAGCGTGTCGGTCGGGGTGATAGTTACTTTGTAGTTGCCTGTGTGGCGCATTACGGTCCCGGTGCGAAACGTGGTCTGTTGTTCGAAGTAGTTGCGTCCGTGTTTCTCTTTGGGGAGATTGCACGTTACCGTGTCGATGGCCTTGTAACCGTCCGGGGAGGTCACCTCCACCACAAGTGTTATGCTTTTGGGGGAGTCGGTCGAGTAGAAGGTCAACAGGTTCACGTTGCGGTTCTCGAGTGTATCGCAGTTCGGGTAGTCCAACTGCACAGCTGAATACCACTTTTCGGGAGGGGTATCGACTACAGCCGAGGTGTGGTGCGACATGCATGAACACATCATCCACACGGTCACAACCCACAAAAACAACCTACTGCAACCATTACGCATCATTCATCACTCCGATTTTGGCTGTTTTTCGCCTTCGTTATTGCGGTTACCCTCTTTGTATGTGCGTCGGTTGTTATTGCCTCGATTACCACGGTTACCACGACTCTCGCGGCGTTCGCTTGGTGCGTTGCCCTCCTCATTGGGTTGGTTCGAAGTTGCAGGTGAATCACCTTTTACCTCTTTACGTTGTTGACGGTCACCACGTCGATTAGCTCCACCGCGACGTTGCTGACGATTTTGTTTATCGCCCTCACCACCATTATTATCTTCCGAAGTGGTATTTTGTGATGTGTTTTGGGGTTTGTCGCCCGAACGTTTTTTCGAACGGTTCTTCTTTTTCTTGCGGTCGAAACGAGTGATGCTATCCTCCTCGCTACCACTTGCAAAAGCGATTTCGGGCTCAATAACATCCACCTCACCCACAATGGTGTCAACCTTCTTACCTGCGCGGTTCAGGTTGATGATTTCGCGCACTTTGTCAGCCGTAAGTTTGATGTTACCCACATTGGCATCGGGTGCCGTGCTGAAGGTCATCACGCGCGAAAGCACATCGGTCGATATGTGGTAGTAGTCGCCATCCATAGCGTGCAACGGTTCGTGGAGTTTAGGAATAGCCTTGCGAGCGTCGATATACGAGTCGAGTTCATAGACCAGACAGCATTTGAGTTTACCGCATTGTCCGGCGAGTTTCTGCGGATTGAGCGACAAGTCTTGAGTTCTTGCCGCGTTGGTTGTCACCGAGGTGAAACTCGAAATCCACGAGGCGCAACACAGTTCCCTACCACACGAACCCAAGCCACCGATACGTCCGGCCTCCTGTCGTGCACCAATTTGTTTCATCTCGATTTTGATGCGGAACTGCTCGGCAAACACCTTAATAAGTTCGCGGAAGTCGACACGTCCGTCGGCAATGTAGTAGAATATAGCCTTGATTTTGTCGCCTTGATACTCCACGTCGCCGATTTTCATGTTAAGTCCCATGGCGGCGGCGATTTGTCGGCTGCGAATCATGGTTTCGTGTTCGAGCGCGATAGCCTCCTGCCACTTTTCGATGTCGTAGGGTTTGGCTTTGCGGAACAGCTTGCGGAATTCACCGCCAACGGGCGAGAATCCCGTGCGTTTCATCTGTTTGAGCACCATTTCGCCCAACATCGAAACGACCCCGATATCGTGTCCGGGAGCGGCTTCGACGGCTACGATGTCGCCAACTTTGAGCTCAAGATTATTGACATTGCGGTAGTACCCTTTGCGCGTATTTTTGAAACGTACCTCGATGATGTCGGTAGGGTATCGGTCGGGGTAGTCGGCCAGCCAATCAAAGGCGTGGAATTTGAAGCAACCCTCGCATACGGTGACGGCCTCTTGTCCTTCGCAGTCGTTGCAGAAGGCGCAGCCACGTCCGATGTTAGGTTCGTTTTTATGATTGTTGTTCATGTGTAAGCATATTTTGTGCAAAGTTAGCAAAAAATACGAGAGTACACTCTTTCCCCTTCGATTTTATTGCTCGGGGGCGGAATGCAGAGCTACTTTTAGGTTGAAACGGCGGCGCAGCAGGATTGCAGCGGTCGACAATCCGAAGATGTAGCCGAGCCATACGCCGATTTCGCCAAAACCAAGTGTGAAACCAAACAAATAGCCTACGGGAAGATTGATTACAAGGTACGATATGAAGGCTATTTTCATGGTTATTTTCACATCCTGCAAGCCACGCAACAGACCCATGCCGATGCACTGCATGCCGTCCGAGAATTGGAATATTGCCACCACAATCAATATATTGGCAGTCATGGCGATAACCTCTTCGTTATTGGTGAAGGCTTGGGGCAAAAGGTCGCGCAATAAAATGAATGTAAAGGCCGTAAAAGCATTCCACACCAATCCGATACGATATGACGACGAGCCAATGCGACGAATGGCTTGATAATCGCCGGCGCCGTATGCGTGACTGACCCTGATGGTTGTGGCCGAACTGATACCCAACAGTGAAAGGAATCCGATGTTACACAGCGTGTTGGCAATCTGATTGGCGGCGATTGCAACGGTGCCCAGCCAACCCATCATGATACTCGAAAATGCAAAAGTCCATCCCTCGAGCGACATCTGCACACAAATGGGGAAGCCCACTTTGAGCAGTTCGCGTAACTTGTCCCACATCAGTCGTGTGCGTCGGAGCAATATCAAGTAACGTCTTGCGCGATGATGAATAATGCAGTAGCCAATCACAAGAAACGGAGTAATCAACCTCGAAATGAACGTCGCCAAGCCGGCTCCCGTGGCTCCCATCTCGGGTGCGCCCCAATTGCCGTAGATGAATACGTAGTTCAGTACCACGTTCAGCAGGTTGGAGAATACCACGATTATCATCGAGATGGTCGTATTGCCGATACCCTCCAGAAACTGTTTGAAGGCGGCAAACAGCATAAACGGTAGCACGGACCATACCAAATACTTATAATATGGTATGGCGAGTGTGACCACCTCTTCGGGCTGCCCCATATTGTCGAGCAGTGGTATGATTCCCATCTGCACACCAAAAATCAGCAAGCCTATACCCATATAGAGGAATATTGCGTTGTGCAGATATGCCGAGGCGTCGCGATGGCGTCCTTGTGCATAGGCTTCGCCCACAATCGGAGTGATACCGAGTGTGATGCCCATGCATGTTATGAACAAGATGAATGACACGGTACCACCGAACGATACAGCAGCCAAAGGGAGTGCTCCCAGCTGTCCGACCATGACATTGTCGGCCAACTGCGTGATGATTTGTCCCACCTGCGAAAGGATGATGGGAACGGCCAAGCGCAGCGTGGCACCATATTCGTTGTTCAGATTGAAGAATTTTCTCATAACGAGGCGCAAAGATACGGATATTTGAGAGAATCTCAACCTGAGTGGAGTGTCGAACGAAAAAAAAGTTCGTTTTTTGGAACAAACTCCGCGAAATGTTACTACCTTTGCCGTACACAGAGAACCAAAATTTGTTGTGTGATGACAAAAATCAAAGGTGCTGTGGTTATACAAACCGAGCAGTGTAAGGGCTGTGGATTGTGTGTTGAGGCTTGTGTGTCGAACGTGCTTACCATGTCGGTTAATGTCAATAGCAGAGGTTACACCTATTGCCTTGCTCTCAATCCCGAACTATGTATTGGATGCGCATCGTGTGCTGTCGTTTGCCCCGACAGTTGTATCACTGTGTATCGACAAAAGGAGGAGAGTAGGAGAGATGAAGAGTGATGTACGCCTTTTGAAAGGTAATGAGGCGGTGGCCGAAGCTGCCGTCCGAAGCGGATGCGACGGCTATTTCGGCTATCCCATCACGCCCCAAAGCGAAATTCTCGAAACATTAATGGCCTTGCGCCCGTGGGAGACCTCGGGTATGCAGGTGGTACAGGCCGAGAGCGAAGTGGCCGCCATAAATATGGTTTACGGTGGCGCGGCTATCAGACGTAGGGTTATGACTTCGTCATCGAGCCCCGGCATAAGTCTTATGTGTGAGGGCGTGAGCTATATTGCTGCGGCTTCGTTGCCATGTCTGATTGTGAATGTGCAACGCGGAGGTCCGGGTCTGGGAACAATTCAACCTTCGCAAGGGGATTATTTTCAAGCGGTCAAGGGTGGCGGACACGGCGATTATCATTGTGTGGTGCTGGCTCCGTGTTCGGTGCAGGAGATGTACGACTTTGTGTTTGATGCATTCGAAGTGGCATTCAGATATCGCGTGCCTGTGATAATGCTCGCCGACGGTATGGTTGGCCAGATGATGGAAAAGGTGAAACTGACGCCGCCACGACAACGCCGAACACAAGACGAAATCATTGCCGAGTGTGACACTTGGGCGCTTACTGGACGAGGAGCGCATCGTCAGCGAAATATTGTGACTTCGCTGCAACTCCAAGCCTCGGAGCAGGAGGCCTTCAATCTGCAACTTCAGGCAAAATACCGTCAAATAGAGAGCCGCGAAACCCGTTGGGAAGAGTACCGAACCGAGGATGCCGAGTGGTTGCTGGTGGCCTTTGGTTGTAGTGCCCGAATCTGTCGAGAGAGTGTGGATAAGGCTCGCCGCGAGGGTCTGCGCGTAGGTCTTTTGCGACCCATTACGTTGTGGCCCTTCCCAAGCGGACGGATTGGTGAGCTGGCTACCAAAGTCAAGGCTATGATGACTGTCGAACTAAACGCCGGTCAGATGGTCGAAGATGTCCGTTTGGCCGTGAATGGTCGTGTACCGGTTTGGTTCTATGGCCGCATGGGTGGGGTGATTTTCGCCCCCGACGAGGTGCTTGATAACCTCAAAAAACAAATCGAAAGCAAATAGTGTGAGAAAATTATGAGAGAGCAGGATATTATTTGCGAACAGAATAAAGTCTATTCCAAATCACGAATATTGACCGATGCGACGATGCACTATTGTCCCGGTTGCAGCCACGGAGTGGTTCACAAACTGATTGCCGAAACCATCGAAGAGATGGGACTTCAGCAGAGGACTATCGGCGTCAGTCCCGTTGGTTGTGCCGTCTTTGCCTACAACTACCTCGATATCGATATGGCTGAAGCGGCTCATGGTCGCGCTCCGGCCGTGGCAACGGCCATTAAACGTTTGGCACCCGACAAGGTGGTGTTTACCTATCAAGGTGACGGCGACCTGTCGGCCATCGGCACGGGTGAAGCAATTCACGCCTGCAATCGCGGCGAGAGTATCGTGATGTTCTATATCAATAACGCAATCTATGGAATGACGGGTGGGCAAATGGCTCCTACTACGCTGTGCGGAATGAAAACGGCCACATCGCCCGATGGACGTGACCCTAAACTGCACGGTTATCCCTATAAGATTGCCGAGATGTTGGCTCTCCTCGACGGCGTATGTTATGTGACTCGTCAGACGGTGGCTTCGGTGACGCATATACGTAGAGCAAAGCGGGCAATACGTTGTGCCTTTGAAAATGCTTTGGCTGGTCGCGGAGTGTCGTTTGTCGAGATTGTTGCCACGTGCAATAGTGGTTGGAAGATGTCGCCAGTGGCGGCAAATAAGTGGCTCGTCGAAAATATGTTGCCGTTCTATCCGTTGGGCGACATCAAAAATGTGAAGGAGGAATAAATGAGATGAAAGAGGAGGTAATTATAGCCGGTTTTGGCGGGCAGGGAGTGTTGTCGATGGGTAAGATTTTGGCACACTCGGCAGTGGCCGAGGGTTACGAGGTGAGCTGGATGCCCTCGTATGGTCCCGAAATGCGTGGCGGAACGGCCAATGTGACTGTCGTCATGAGCGACCACCCGATTAGTTCGCCCATTGTTACGGAGTGCGACGTAGCGGTGGTGTTGAATAGCCAGGCATTGGATAAATTCGAACAGATGGTTCGCCCAGGAGGTGTGTTGATTTATGATTTGGGAGGAGTGGCGCGGCGCCCCGTTCGAAAAGACATAGAGGTCTGGTCGACCGATGCGGCGGTGCGTGCAGCCGAGATGGGAAACTCCAAATTATTCAATATGCTGATATTGGGCGCTTATCTGCATTTGCGTCCCGTGGTTTCGATTGAGAGTGTGCGCGAAGGACTTCTGCACACACTCTCAGAACGAGCTTTGGATATGCTCGACCGAAATGTCGAAGCGGTGGTGCATGGTGGTGAAATAGTCAACCGCTTGTCTTAAAATAATAAATCCGTATGACCGTCGGGTCATACGGATTTATTTTGTTTAGAGAAAAACTCTTACTTCTCAAGACGTTTGCGCAACTCCTCGCCCTCGGCCTCGTAGCCGGGTTTGCCAAGCAGAGCAAACATATTGCGTTTGTAAGCCTCGACGCCGGGTTGGTCGAAGGGGTTAACACCCAAAATGTAACCACTGATACCACAAGCCGCCTCGTAGAAGTAGAGCAATGCACCCAGGTTCTCGGCATCAATAGCGGGGATGCTCACCTTCAAGTTGGGAACACCGCCGTCGACGTGCGCCAACATGGTTCCGAGTTGAGCCATCTGGTTGATTTGACCGATGCGGCGACCGGCCAAGAAGTTGAGTTTGTCGACGTTGTCGGGCGTTGCTTCGAGAGTCATAGTACGAGTAGGGTTCTCGACATTGACAACAGTTTCGAACAACATGCGCTCGCCATCTTGGATGTATTGACCCATCGAGTGGAGGTCGGTCGAGAACACCACGCTTGCGGGGAATATACCCTTACCTTGTTTGCCTTCGCTTTCGCCGTAGAGTTGTTTCCACCACTCGGCAACGTATTGCAGTTTAGGCTCGTAGGTTGCGAAAATTTCAACCTTGTAGCCCTTACGATAGAGCGCGTTACGTGCGGCGGCGTATTGTTTGGCAACGTTCTGCTCGAAAGGAACGTTTGCGGCGGTGGCCTTCTCCATCTCGACAGCGCCTGCAACCAGAGCCTCGATGTCAACACCTGCAACAGCCAGCGGCAACAAACCCACGGGTGTCAGAACCGAGAAGCGTCCACCCACATTGTCGGGGATAACGTAGCTCTTGTAGCCTTCGGTGTCAGCCAGCGATTTGAGCACTCCACGTGCACCGTCGGTAACAGCCACAATACGCTCGGCAGCCTCAGCCTTGCCATAGCGTTTCTCAATAGTGTCCTTAATTACACGGAAGGCGATGGCAGGTTCGGTGGTGGTTCCCGATTTCGAAATCACAATAGCCGCAATCGAGTGACCCTCCAAAGCCTCCATCATCTCGGCCAGATAGTCCTCGTTTATGTTGTTACCTGCAAAAACCAGGGTAGGGTTATCGTGTTTGGGGAGCAGAGCCTCGAAGGTGTTGCCCAAAGCGTCGTAAACAGCCTTGGCGCCCAAATATGAACCGCCGATACCTATTACTACAACTACGTCTGCTTTACTACGCAGACGTGCGGCAGTAGCTTTAATGTCGTTCAAGCTCTCGGCCGAAATACTGCTCGGCAGGTTAACCCAACCGATGAAATCATTGCCGGCACCTTGTCCGTTGTAGAGAAGTTCTGCGGCTGCATCAGCAGCCTTTACCATTTCGGCGTCAACGCCTGCAAATGCCAGTGCGTTCGAATTATCGAATGTAACTTTTGCCATTTTTTAGATGTGTTGTTTTGTGTTTATTTCGTGTTAAAATTAAATCAGTTTTGAGGTCAATTCTCGCAGTACATTACGCGGCGAACGACCGTCGTAAAGAATCTTGTAAAGTGCCTCGGCAATGGGTAAATCGACCTTAAAGTTTTTGTTTAGGTGGTGTATGCAAGCGGCTGAATAATAACCCTCAGCAATCATTCTAAGTTCCATCTTGGCACTCAACACCGAGTAGCCTTTTCCTATCATGATTCCGAAGGCTCGGTTGCGGCCGAATTGCGAGTACGAAGTCACTAGCAGGTCACCCAGAAAAGCCGATACATTTGTGTCGCGTTCGAACGGGTAAGTCTCGTCCATAAAGCGTTTGGTTTCGATAGCGGCATTGGCAACCAACACTGCGGTGAAGTTGTCGCCATAGCCCACGCCGCGAGCTACGCCCACCATCATTGCGTAAATATTCTTGAATACACCCACATACTCCAAACCATAGATATCGGTCGATGGGCGTGTGAGGGTGAATGGAGTCGAGAATTTGCGTGCCAACTCCTCTGCATTCTCAACGCTTTTGCATGCCACGGTAAGGTACGAAAGTCGCTCCTGCGCAACCTCCTCGGCGTGGCTCGGACCTGTGATAACTCCGAGATTGTCGTAAGGCAGTCCGTAGCGTTCGTGTATGTATTCGGTGACGGTCTGATAGCCATCTGAAATGATACCCTTGATGGCTGACACTACGAATTTGCCCTCGAGTGATACGGTGAGCGGCTCAAGGACACTCGCCAAAAAAGCCGACGGAGTGGCCAGAATTATAATATCAGCCGCCTCTACCACTTCATCCAAACGGTCGGATACCACGATTTGTTCCTTGCGGAAAGTCAACGTAGGCAAATATTTGTGGTTGTGGCCGCGACTTTGCAGCGATTCGCGCACGGTGGGGTTGGCAACATACCACAATACGCAACTCTCGTTTTCGCACAAGAGCTTGACGATGGCGGTCGCCCAGCTACCGTAACCAATGACGGCACACTTCGATGAAGCGGATATTTTGGGATTCATTAACAGATTGTTCATAACTTTTCCGTACAAAAGTATGTAAAATTTGTGGATATATGGCAAGGATTCAAACTCTTTTTTTTATCTTTGCGCGGGTTATACCATATATTTTATGCAATTATTAATAATTAAAAAATATTTTCAGTCGTGAAAAAGATTAAAAGTGCACTCATTTCGGTTTTCCACAAGGATGGTCTTGACCTTATTATCAAAGAGTTGGCAGCAGGCGGAGTAAAACTCTACTCGACCGGCGGAACATTGTCGTTCATCGAAAGCCTCGGCTTGGAGGCTACTGCCGTAGAGTCTATCACCGGTTACCCCTCAATCCTGGGCGGTCGTGTAAAGACCCTGCACCCCTCGGTTTTCGGCGGAATCCTCTGCCGTCGTGATAACACCACCGACCAAGCTCAAACCGTTGAGTATAACATACCCGAAATCGACTTGGTAATTGTCGACCTCTATCCCTTTGAGCAAACCGTTGCTTCGGGCGCTCCCGAACAAGATATTATCGAGAAAATCGACATCGGCGGTATCTCGCTCATCCGTGCTGCGGCCAAAAACTACAAAGACGTGGTTATCGTAGGCAGTCAAGCACAATATGGCGAACTCTACGATTTGATTAAATCGCAAGAGTGCTCGACCTCGTTGGAGCAACGTCGTCGTTTTGCAGCCTACGCATTCGGCGTGTCGTCGCACTACGATAGCGCAATCTTCAACTACTTCAACCGCGAGGAGAAAACCGCATCGTTGCGTCTGTCGTTGGATGGAGAGCAATCGCTGCGCTATGGTGAGAACCCCCACCAAAAAGCTTCGTTCTATGGCAACTTGGGCGAGATGTTCGACCAACTGCACGGCAAGGAGATTTCGTACAACAACCTGCTCGACATCGACGCCGCACTCAACTTGATTATGGAGTTCGAGGGCGACACCGCTTTTGCTATTCTCAAACACAACAACGCTTGCGGTGTGGCAACTGCCGATACCGTTCTTGAGGCGTGGACCAAAGCTTTGGCATGCGACCCCGTTTCGGCATTTGGTGGTGTGCTGATTTGCAACAAACCTATCGACGCGGCAACTGCTGAGGAGATTAATAAACTCTTCTTTGAGGTTATCATTGCTCCCGATTACGAGGAGGCTGCTCTCGAAACCCTGTTCACCAAGAAGAACCGCATCGTGCTTAAACTCAAAAGCACTGAGCGCAACCCCCGTTTGGTTCGTTCGGTTCTCAACGGTGCCTTGGTTCAAGACCGTGACAGCGTGGTAGGAGGTGTTGATAGCGAACTGACCGCTGTTACCGAGCGCAAAATCACCGACGCCGAAAAGGCTGACTTGATTTTTGCCAACAAGATTGTCAAAAACTCAAAGAGCAACGCCATTGTGATTGCTAAAAACGGTTGCCTGCTGGCCAGCGGCGTGGGCCAAACCTCGCGCGTAGATGCACTCAACCAAGCAATCGACAAGGCTAAATCGTTTGGTTTCGACCTGAAGGGTGCGGCTCTGGCTTCGGATGCATTCTTCCCGTTTGCCGACTGCGTTGAGATAGCTCACAAGGCAGGTATCGAGACCTTCATCCAACCCGGTGGCTCGGTACGCGATGCCGACAGCATTGAGTATTGCAACAACAACGGCCTGGCAATGGTGTTCTCGGGCTTGCGCCACTTCAAACACTAATAGAAAACCTGACTCACAAAGACAAGAAAATGGGACTTTTCTCGCTTACCCAGGAGTTGGCTATCGACCTCGGTACGGCCAATACACTGGTTATCCATAACAACAAGGTGGTGGTGGACGAACCTTCGATTGTTGCCATCAACCTCCACAATAATAATACCGAGGCTATCGGTACCCAAGCACGACAAATGCAGGGACGTACCCACGACGGTATCAAGGTTATCCGCCCGCTCAAAGATGGTGTGATAGCCGACTTTACTGCTACGGAGTTGATGCTCAAGGGAATGATTCGCAAAGTGTTTCCCAAAAACAAACTCTTTGCGCCCAGCCTTAAGATGGTGATTTGCATCCCCAGCGGCTCGACAAACGTCGAAATCCGCGCCGTGCGCGACTCGGCCGAACATGCTGGTGGACGCGAAGTATATCTGATTCACGAGCCTATGGCTGCGGCTATGGGTGCCGGTCTGGACGTTGTGGCTCCCGAGGGACACATGATTATCGACATCGGTGGTGGTACGACCGAAATCGCTTGTATATCGCTGGGCGGTATCGTATGTAGTGAAAGTATCAATGTTGCAGGTGACGTGTTCACCGAAGACATTCTCAACTACATGCGCCAACGCCATGGCGTGAAAGTGGGCGAGCGTACTGCCGAGGATATTAAGATAGCTATCGGTTCGGCACTGACTCAACTTGATGACGAACCGGATGACTATGTGATTACCGGTCCGGATATTGTCACTTCGTTGCCCAAAACTGTTACGCTGTCGTACGGCGAAATCGCTCAAGCACTCGAGAAATCACTCATCAAGGTGGATGCCGCTGTGATGAAGGTGCTGGAGATGATGCCCCCTGAGTTGTATTCGGACATCTACAAGACAGGCGTGTATTTGGCCGGTGGTGGTGCTCTGATTCGTGGCTTGGCCAAACGTTTGAGCGACAAGTGTCGTATCCCGTTCGTTGTGGCTGACGACCCGTTGCGTGCCGTTGCCCGTGGTGCAGGTCTGGCTCTGAAGAATGTGGAGCGTCTGCCGTTCTTGATGCGATAATCGTTTGCGGCACATAAAAGCCTCACCCGAGTCCGACAGACATTGGTTAAATGAGGGTAGGGGTGTGCCTTGTGCAGAGAGATGAACAGACTATTGTTATTCCTAAGTAAAGTGTATGTGGGAGCGATTTTCATAATATTGGAATCGCTCTCCCTACACTTTTATGCCAACTCGTCGGCATACGCACAGGCCAAACTGCTCACGGCTTCAAATGTATTTGTGGGTGGTGTGAACTCTATGTTTGCATCGGTGGGTAAATACTTCCACCTGGCTACGGAGAACGAACGACTGGTCGCTCGTGTGGCTGAGCTGGAAAATGAGTTGGAGGCATATCAGACGGCAGTCAACGAGTATGAATTGCACGCCAATCTGGATACCATTAACTTGAAATATTTGCATACCCCTGCGCGCGTTATAAATAATACGGTATCGCATCAGCAGAACTTCATCACGGTGGACCGCGGTTGGGGTGATGGTGTGCGAGATGGTATGGCGGTGCTGACTGCGGACGGTTGCATGTTTGGTTATGTGGTTTCGTGTGCAGAGCACTATGCGGTGTGTATGTCGGTGCTGAATACGGAGTTCCGCGCAAGTGGTCGACCAACCCATAGTGGAGAGTTCGGCTCGATTAGTTGGGATGGCAAGGACAGACATTTTGTCACATTGTCCGAAATCCCTAAATATACGCCCATTGAGGTGGGTGATACGATTGTGTCGACGGCCTATTCGTTCTACTTCCCCGAGGGTGTGAGAATCGGAACGGTCGACAATATAACCAATAGCGATAACTCGCCGTCGAGTACAATTCGTGTTCGACTAAGCGCCGACTTTATGACTACCCACAAGGTGGTGCTGGTCGAGAACCGAGATGCCGAGATTATTATGAACCTCGAGGACTCGGTCAAATATGTAAAGTAGAGCGAGTCGGGCAAAAAACAAACCGAAGAGAGAATAAAACCTTATGTATCAAGGACTACGATATACACTGCTGTTGGCGGCTGTTGCACTATTGCAGAGTCTGATTTTCAATCAGGTGCAAATCAGTATTTACTTCAACCCGCTGATTTATGTGGCATTTGTATTGCTGCTACCGATGCGTACCAAACCCATTGTGGTGTTGCTGTGCGGATTGTTGGCAGGCATACTGATGGATATTACCATGGGACTTGTGGGCGTCAATACTTGTGCCTCGTTGCTGACAGCCTACGTGCGACCGTTGATGTTGCGCTTGGCCGTGGGTAAGGATAACGCCACAGATGGAGGTGTGCCAGCACCGATGCAGGTGGGTGTAGGTAAGTTTTTGGCTTATGCTACGGTGTTTGTGGCGGTCCACTGCATGGTGTTCTTTGCGCTGGAGGCTATGACGCTGAAGTACATCTGGCTTATAGGAGTGAAGGTGGTGATTAATACCATTGCTACGGTGCTATTGATATGGGGCGTGGCCTCGGTGTTTGCTCCGCGCAATTACAATAACAGTTTCTGACAAAGAGGCAATGAACAACAAATACAGGATTCTGAGGTTTGCGGTGTTGGTGGTGTTTGGCATCATCGCACTGCGACTGTTTTATATTCAGATTGTTGACGGCTCATACAAACGAAGTTCGGCCAACAATAGTCTGCGCTACGAGGTGCAATATCCGCCGCGTGGTGTGGTCTATGACCGTAATGGCGAATATCTGATTCAGAGCAAGGAAATCTACGACTTGATGATTATCCCGGGCGACGTTGAACCGTTCGACACGATGCTCATGTGCCGCATTGTAAATGTCAGTAAGGAGCGACTGAAACGCGAACTGCGTAAGGCACGCAACTACTCGTGGCGACGCCCGTCGGTTTTGTTGTCGCAAATCAGCAAGGAGGCGAAATTGCGACTCGATGAATTGAATTACCCCGGATTTTATGTGGTGTTGCGTACGGCACGTTCCTATCCGCGAAACATTGCGGGCAACCTGCTTGGATATGTGGGCGAGGTAGGTGAACGAGATATCGAACGCGACGACTACTATCGCAGTGGCGACTACATAGGTAAGAGCGGAATCGAACTTGCCTACGAAAAGGAACTGCGTGGCGAAAAAGGCGTAAAAATCAACCTTGTGGATGTGCACGGTATTGTTAAAGGACAATATGAGGACGGACGTTTCGATACACTTCCCACGGCGGGTTTGGCACTCACCAGCACACTCGACGCACGCTTGCAGGAGTTTGGCGAGGAACTTATGGCGGGTAAGGTAGGCAGTATTGTTGCCATCGAACCTTCGACGGGCGAAATTCTGATTATGGCCAGCAGCCCGAGCTATAACCCCGACCAATTGGTGGGACGTGAACGCGGTAACAACTACATGGAGCTGTTGCGTGACTCGCGCAGACCGCTCTTCAACCGCGCTGTGATGTCGAAATATCCGCCCGGTTCGACCTTCAAACTTGTTAATGGACTCATTGGTCTGCAAGAAGGGGTCCTGACAACCGAACAACACTACCCGTGCAGTATGGGTTATAAGGTAGGAAAAGGTGTTGCATGTCACGCCCACCCGTCACCCATCAAACTCGAACAAGCGGTGCAGATGTCGTGTAACGCCTACTTCTGTTATGTATTCCGCAATATCTTGGACAATCGTCGAAAGTATCCCGAAATTGGTGATGCGCTGGAACAGTGGAACGAGTATGTACGCAGCTTTGGTTTCGGCCGAAAGTTGGATTCGGACTTTACGGGCGAGCTGAACGGTAATGTGCCTACAAGAGCGTACTACGACAAGGTGTATAACAAGCATTGGAACTCGCTGACCGTCATCTCGTTGTCAATAGGCCAAGGTGAGTTGGGTTGTACGCCTTTGCAGATGGCAAATCTGGCGGCAACCATTGCTAACCGTGGCTACTACTACATTCCGCATGTGGTGAAACATATCGAGGGACGTGACTCCATTGACCGCCGTTTCTACGAACGTCACACAACATTGATTGACCGCAAACACTTCTCAACCATCGTCGAGGGTATGTATAAGGCGGTACACGAGCCTGGAGGTACGGCTGTGGCTTTGGGTCGATTGCAGGGATTGGAGTTGTGCGGCAAAACAGGAACAGCCCAAAATCCGCAAGGTAAGGACCACTCGACTTTCCTTGGCTTTGCACCCAAAGATGACCCGAAAATTGCTATCTCGGTATATGTCGAAAACGGAGGCTTTGGTGGAACCATTGCTGTGCCCATCGCCTCGCTGATTGTCGAGAAATACCTGACCGACACCATCACACGCCCGCACCTTGTGGACTATGTCAAAAACATGAAAATTGCCTATCCGTACTATGATAACAAGAAACATAAATAACTCGGGCCGTGGCGCAATGTCCAATGTCGATTGGGTGGCGGTGTTGCTCTACTTTGCACTCATTGCGTTCGGATGGGTCAATATCTATGCTGCAACCAATAGCGGTTCGGCCGATAGCCCATTCGATATCACCGACCGATATGGCATGCAGTTGATTTGGATTGGAGGGTCGCTGCTGATTGGAGTGGTGATGATGTTGCTCGATTATAAGTATTACCACATCCTGGCCTATCCTATATACATCGCAGCACTGCTGTTGGTATTGGTGACGCTAACACCTTTGGGACACGAATCAAACGGTGCACGCGCGTGGATTAAACTCGGACCCATTCTGATTCAACCTGCGGAGTTTATGAAAATCGGCGTTGCTCTGGCCGTGGCGCGTTTTATGAGTGCCTATACGTTCAGTACCAAGAAACTGTCGGACGTTGTGAAACTCGGCGTGATGATTGGAATCCCGATGTTGGCTATTTTGTTGCAGAACGATACGGGCTCGGCGCTGGTTTATTGTTCATTCCTTTTCATGCTTTTCCGCGAGGGATTGAATGTGTGGATATACATCGTAATTGGGTTTGTTGTAGCGCTGTTTGTGCTCTCGTTTTGGATTGAACCGACGGTTATGTTGGTTCTGCTTGTCGTTGTGTGCGCAGCGTTACAGGCTCTGCAAAACGACAACTTGAAGCAAACGCTGCAATACCTGGCGGCCGTAACACTGACCTCGGTTGCGGTGTACTATCTGTTTGTTGCTGTGGGTGCCGCTGTGTCGATGTTCTGGAGCGTGATTATAGCTTTGGGATTGTCTTTGCCGGTGTTGGTGACCTATGCCTATCGCAGACAGATGACAGGAGTATTTATGTACTTGTTGCTGTTCGTTTTCTCGGTGGGATTTGCACAGGTTACAGACGTGGTTTTCGACAAGATGCAACCTCATCAACAACACCGTATCCTCGACCTGCTGGGTATCGAATCCGATGTTTCGAATTGGGGTTACAATGTTGTACAATCCAAAATTGCCATCGGTT
Source organism: Rikenellaceae bacterium (assembly GCA_017936385.1). Lineage (GTDB taxonomy): Bacteria > Bacteroidota > Bacteroidia > Bacteroidales > Rikenellaceae > UBA940. Next base: position 102,262 of record JAGBFQ010000020.1, on the reverse strand, counting down.
CGGGTGGCTTTGCGGGCAAGGGCTTTATGAATGGAACACAGACCAAATTCAACTTTGTGCCCGAACAGGAGACCGACTTTATATTCTGCACCGTGGGCGAGGAGTGGGGATTTGTGGGAACAATGCTTGTGGTTTCGCTCTTTGCCATGTTCATCCTGCGACTAATGCGGATGGGCGAACGACAACAAGAGACCTTCGGACGAGTCTATTGCTACTCGGTGGCCGGAGTGTTCTTGATGCACGTGTTGATTAATATCGGTATGACCATCGGTCTGATGCCGGTAATCGGTATTCCGTTGCCGTTTTTTAGTTACGGAGGCTCGTCTTTTTTGGCCTTCTCGCTGTTGTTTTTTGTAGCCCTGAGGTTGGACGAGGCCAATAGGGAACTTAGCTCTTTCTCGGTGTAATGGCACGCGCTCCACGAAATAAAACCATCCAAATTCTTCATGCGGAGGAGAGTAGTCTGCGTGACGGTCTGCAAAAAGTCACGGAGCGAGTAGGGGAGATTGAACCTCTGCTCGATAAGACCATCCACGGCGATTGCACACATGTGCTACCACTACTGCCCGACGGATTTGCCGACCTGATAGTCGTCGACCCGCCATACAATATTGACAAACGGTTCAAACAGGTGCGTTTCCGCTCGATGAGTGACGACGCCTACGAGCAGTGGCTCGAGGGGTGGATGGGAGAACTTTGTGCAAAACTCAAGCCTACGGGAAGTATCTACGTGTGTTGCGATTGGAAGAGTTCGTGCGCTGTGTCACGAGTGCTTTCACGCCATGTGACCATCCTTAACCGCATAACATGGCAACGCGAAAAGGGACGCGGAGCAAAGTCAAACTGGAAAAACTCGATGGAGGATATTTGGTTTGGTGTGCGCACACCCGAACAGTACTACTTCGATTTGGACTCCGTCAAACAGAAACGCCGAGTGTTGGCGCCCTACAAAACGGATGATACGCCACGGGGTTGGCAACAAACGGAAGGGGGCAAATTCCGCCTCACATGCCCTTCGAACTTTTGGGACGACATAACGGTACCCTATTGGTCGATGCCCGAAAATACGGAACATCCCACACAGAAACCCGAAAAGCTCGTTGCAAAACTTATTCTGGCGTCGTGTCCCGAGGGTGGAGTGGTGTTGGACCCGTTTGTTGGAAGTGGTACAAGCTCGGTTGTGGCGCGTAAACTCGGCCGACGTTATGTGGGTATTGAACTGGACGAACACTATTGCTTGGTGGCCGAAAAACGCCTGCAACGCGCCCTGGAGGACCGCTCGATTCAGGGTTACTCGGGCGGCGTGTTTTGGGAACGCAACACTATGCTCGAACAAAAGAGAGTGTGTCGAAAGAAATGACGTGCCCACTCCGCATTAATTGTGAATAGTGTGCATTGTGAATTAAAAGAGCCTGTCTAACCGTGTGGGGTTAGGACAGGCTCAATTTCTTAAGAAGTTGTATAACAATTAATAGCGGTAGTGGTCGGCCTTATAAGGACCTTCGACCTTAACACCAATGTAGTCGGCTTGTTTTTGACTCAACGTGGTGAGGTGAACGCCGATGTTCTCGAGGTGCAAGCGAGCAACCTCCTCGTCCAAGTGCTTGGGCAGACGATAAACGTCAACGGCCATCTGTCCGCGTTTCTCCCACAACTCCATTTGAGCCAAAGTCTGGTTGGTGAACGAGTTGCTCATCACAAACGACGGGTGACCGGTTGCACATCCCAAGTTCACAAGGCGACCCTCGGCCAATACGAAGATAGAGTGACCGTCGGTGAAGGTGTATTTGTCAACTTGAGGTTTGATAGTGGTCTTGACGATACCTTCGCAAGCCTCCAGCTGTGCCATTTGAATCTCGTTGTCGAAGTGTCCGATGTTGCAGACAATGGCTTGGTCGCGCATCCCCTTCATATGCTCCAGAGTGATGATATCGCAGTTACCCGTGCAGGTTACATAGATGTTACCCTCGGGCAGAGCCTCCTCGATGGTCTTAACCTCGAAGCCCTCCATCGCTGCTTGAAGTGCGCAGATTGGGTCGATTTCGGTGACAATCACACGTGCACCGTAGCTCTTGAGCGAGCGTGCGCAACCCTTACCCACGTCACCGTAGCCACAAACAACAGCCACTTTGCCGGCAATCATTACGTCGGTTGCACGTTTGATACCGTCAGCCAGCGACTCGCGGCAACCATATAGGTTGTCGAATTTGCTCTTGGTCACAGAGTCATTGACATTGATTGCGGGAATCAGCAATTCGCCGCGCTCCATCATCTGATACAGACGGTGAACGCCCGTGGTAGTCTCCTCCGAAACACCCTTCAACTCTTCAACCGTTGTGTGCCATTTGCCGTTCTCCTCGGCCAGCAGTGTTCGCAGGGTGTCCAAAATCACCGACTCCTCGTAGCTCGAAGGCTCATAATCCAGTGTCGTAGCATCATTCTCGGCAGCATAGCCTTTGTGAATCAGCAGAGTAGCGTCGCCACCATCGTCAACAATCAAATTGGGACCTTTACCTCCGGGGAACGACAGAGCCATAGCCGTACACCACCAATATTCGGGCAGTGTTTCGCCTTTCCAAGCGAATACGGGAACTCCAGCCTTTGCAATAGCTGCGGCAGCATGGTCTTGGGTTGAGAATATATTGCAACTGCACCAGCGCACGTCGGCACCCAACTCCACCAGGGTCTCAATCAACACGGCAGTTTGGATAGTCATATGCAGCGAACCCATAATTCGTGCTCCTTTGAGAGGTTTTTGCGCGCCATACTTTTTGCGAAGTGCCATCAAACCGGGCATTTCGAGTTCCGAAACTTCAATCTCTTTGCGTCCCCATTCGGCCAGCGAGATGTCGGCCACTTTGTAGGGCCTTGTAGTGTCTAAAAACATAGTTTGTTTACTCTTTTATTTGGTTTTTCACTTTGTCTATATCTTTTTGAATCTGTGCACGCAGCTCCTCCACCGACTCAAAACGGCTCTCGCTACGCAGGTATTCGCCAAGTTCAACGCTTATTCGGCGACCGTACAAGTCCCCTACGAAATCCAAAAGGTGAACCTCGGCTCCTCGAGCGGCATGGCTGTCGACAGTCGGTTTGTACCCCACATTCACAACAGCCGCAAACTCCCCTTCGTCAAGGGTGACTCGTGCTGCATATACTCCATCTGTAATCGGTGCGTCGGGAGCCAATGCAATATTGGCCGTCGGGACGTTCAGTTTGCGTCCTATACCATTGCCTCTAATCACTACTCCTTCGATTCGCATCACGGTTGGCTACATCTTTTCGGTTAACTTCTGCACCACGCGAATGTTGTTAAAGAACTCCTTGGCCAGTACTCGGATAACGTTGTAACTCGGAATGGCGAACAACATTCCCAACACACCGCCCACACTTCCGGCAATTAAGATAACCAAGAATATCTCCAACGGGTGGGCATGTACACTATTGGAATAGAGCACCGGCTGCAACACAAAATTGTCGACAACCTGCGCTGTCATGATTGTTCCTCCCACAATGAACAGCATACCCATAGTGGTCATCCCCGCAATGGGCGTAATCAAACCTATAGTCACACCCAAACACCAGCCAATCAGCGGACCGATATAAGGAATTACATTAAGTACTCCTACGAATGTTCCGATAGTGAACGCATCTGTTGTAGGCATACCGAACAGCAGCAGAACTACCGAAACGAATGTAAACATGATGGTCGACTCCAGGAGTATTCCCGTGAAGTAGCGTTTGAGCAAGTGCTGAATCGAGTCGATGGCGCGGTTGATATTCTGCTCGTATTTGCGTGGTGTGATAGTCAGCACGATGGTTCGGAATAACCCTTCTTCCTTGATGAAAAAGAAGGATATAAATATGATTGAAAACAGCGCGATTGCCGTATTGCCGACCATTGATACCGTTCCGCTTAACAGTGAGTTAATGGTTCCTATGTTAAGTATCTCTTTAAATGCGGTTAGGAGGGATTCCGTCAGTGAGAAGTCGGCATCCATTCCAAGTTTATCTATCAAAAAGTGCTGGAGATTAGTCAACGGTTCATCAATGTAATCGGCCAGCGTTTTGATATCAATTTTCGACAGTTCATTCAACTTTTTGAACAGCAGCGGAATCAACGAAAAGAACACGCCGCCAAATACCACACAAAATACAATCAGCGTAACGGCTGCCGCCAACCATCGAGGCATCTGATACTTCTTGATGTGCAGCTTGCACAACTGATTCATCAACGGACTCATTACGATGTTAATAACCACTGCCACAATGATATACAGCACGATATCGCTAAAGTACCATACACCTAAACCAATGGCCAACATCGTCACAAGGCCGATTATGTATTTCGGAACGGAGTTCATTTCGTTATTCTTACGCGCGTTTAATTATTTGAGTCGTGCAATGGGGGTTTGCGAACCTACCACCTTTTGGCCGAGTCCCACCAGGATTTCGGTATCCAGCGGCAGATAGATATCCACGCGACTACCAAATTTGATGAATCCCGATTTGAAGTTTTGGGTTGCCATCTCGCCCTGCTTGGCATACGACACAATACGGCGGGCAATCAATCCTGCAACTTGACGGAAAATCACGGTCACACCCTTATCAGTTTCTACACCCACGGTCATGCGCTCGTTATCGTCAGACGATTTGGGGTGCATAGCCACAAGGAATTTACCGGGATGGTATTGTTTGTAGACCACCTTGCCTCCCACGGGAAACCAATTGATGTGGACATTGAAAAGACTCATAAAGATGGATATCTGCATCATCTTTTCACCACGTACCTCGGTTTCCATAATATCCTCGCACACAACAACCTTGCCGTCGCAGGGAGCATAGACCAAATCGGGGGCGGTAACGTGCTGGCGCAGGGGTTCGCGGAAAAAGGCTACCACAATGACCAACAACACAAGGGTTACTCCCCACAGCACACCGAGTCCCACGTGCGACAACGGGGCAAAGGCTGTCAGCAGTCCCGCTATTACGGCCAAAACGCTTGATACACACAGGATTGTTCCTGAACCTTCTCTGTTAATCTTCATATTTCTTATGGTTGAGTTTTAGTTTATTGTAAGTTCATAATGAAATTCCAAATGATGACCGTCACAAGTGCCATAGGTGCCGACAAAAACAGAGCGTCGAAACGGTCCAAAAAGCCACCGTGCCCCGGCATAATATTGCCCGAATCCTTCAGTCCGAGCGAGCGTTTGAACATCGACTCCACCAGGTCGCCGGCGACACCCGACAAGGCAATCACCACACCCCAAAATCCCATCAACACAGGCGGGATATTCAGCCACAACGCTCCGATTGCTGCGCTCACCAAGCAAGCCGACACAACGCCACCGACACAGCCCTCCCACGACTTCTTGGGCGAAATCGAAGGGCACATCTTGTGACGACCAAAGGTCATCCCAAACAGATAAGCAAAGACGTCGTTTGCCCACACGATAATCATATAGGCCAAAATATTTGCTCCGTTCCACTCACTTTCGTTCATAAGTCCGAGCAGGGTCATTGCCACAACGGGAACGGCAATGTAGGTCACTCCAGCAAAGGTAGTACTGATATTGGCGATGGGCTTTGGGTCACCTCGCCAAAGTTGCGACACAAACACCATGACCGACAAGAAAACAACGGCAGCAGCAATGAGTATTGTATAAGGTAGGGTACTCGAAGGGAGATAGGGCAAAGAGTGACTTGCCAAAAGGCCAATAAGCACCACCAACACCGCAATAGCCAGTCCAAATACTCTGTTGGGCGTGTATCCCGCCTTGCGGCACATACCATAGAATTCCCACAGAGAACCAATGGTAAGGCCAAGTGCAAAAAGGGCATAGAAATGAATGTTGGTGAGTGTTGCCAGGAGCACTACGGCAAACAACACAGCACCGCTTGCTGTTCTGATTAGCAGGTTTTTGGTTTTGTCGTTCATAATCTGTGGTTTCTTGAATATTCTTGTATTTTTAGGCTTCAGCAACTTCGTCGGCAGTAGGTTCTTCCATCGTCGGCTCGGCATTTTGAGCCGCTTCGGCCAACTCTTTGGCAATATCCTTTTTGCGTTTACCGAATATATCTACCAAGTCATCGGTGAATACAACCTCTTTCTCAAGCAGGCGTTCGGCCAAGCGGGTGAGTCCCTCGCTATTCTCGGTCAGCACCTTTTCGGCCATTGCATAAGCCTTTTCGAGCAGAGCTTTGGCCTCAGCATCAATCTTCTCGGCTGTTTGTTCGCTATACGGTTTGGTCATCGCAAAATCGCTCTGACCTGTCGAGTCATAGAAACTGATATTACCCGTGCCTTCGCCCATGCCATAATAAGCGACCATCGAGTAGGCCATCTTGGTTGCACGCTCCAAATCATTGAGTGCTCCCGTCGACACCTCGCCAAAATTAAGAGCCTCCGAAACACGGCCACCCAACAACGAAGCCATCTCGTCCATCAACTGCGGGCGGGTGGTGAGTTGTCGCTCCTCGGGCAGATACCACGCTGCACCCAGAGCCTTACCTCTCGGGATTATTGTCACTTTAATGAGGGGGTTAGCCTCCTCCAGCAGCCAGCTGACGGTGGCGTGTCCCGCCTCGTGGAATGCGATTTTGCGTTTCTCCTCGGGGGTGATAATTTTGTTTCGTTTCTCCAATCCACCAATGATGCGGTCGACAGCGGCCAAGAAATCCTCCTTACCTACGCTCTTCTTGTCGTGACGAGCTGCAATCAGCGCGGCCTCATTACATACGTTTGCGATGTCTGCGCCCGAGAAGCCAGGGGTCTGTTTAGCCAAGAATTCGCGGTCCAAATCGCTGTCGGTCTTGATGTTCTTGAGGTGTACATCAAAAATCTGACGGCGTTCCACAACGTCGGGCAGTCCCACCTCGATTTGGCGGTCGAAACGTCCCGCACGCGTCAGAGCCTTATCCAGAATGTCCACGCGGTTGGTAGCTGCCAGCACAATGACTCCTGCGTTGGTTGCAAAGCCATCCATTTCGGTAAGCAGTTGGTTCGGAGTGTTCTCGCGTTCGTCGTTGCCCGAGAAACCGGCATTTTTACCACGTGCGCGGCCGATAGCGTCAATCTCATCAATAAACACGATGCAGGGGGCTTTCTCCTTGGCTTGTTGGAACAAGTCGCGCACACGTGACGCACCCACACCCACGAACATCTCGACAAAGTCAGAACCGCTCATCGACAAGAACGGAACGTTCGCTTCTCCGGCCACAGCCTTGGCCAACAGAGTTTTACCCGTTCCGGGAGGGCCTACAAGCAGTGCGCCTTTGGGAATTTTGCCGCCCAAGTCGCGGTATTTCTGCGGAGTACGCAGAAAGTCGACAATCTCCATGATTTCAACCTTAGCCTCTTCCAGACCAGCCACATCCTTGAAGGTCACCTTATTGGCGTTGTTTTTGTCAAACACTTGAGCTTTGGCCTTGCCGACGTTGAATACGCCTTGGCCTCCACCGCCACCGCCGCCGCTCATGCTGCGCATCATGAAAATCCAGATGCCGATAAATATCAGCCACGGCAGGAATGTAATCAGCGCATCACCCCAGCCGCCACCTTCGTTGGTGTAGCTTACGGGGATACTTTGCGAGTGTTCGGCCTCGGCATTCTTCAAATCCTCGCGGAACGAATCAACCGAGCCAATATTGAATTGGAACTGCCAATCATGGTCGGGTAAAGTTGAGTATTTTGTCTGCGTGCGATACTCCTCAATAGCCTTGGGTGTAAGGTAGACACGAGCCACGTCGCGATTAACTACCACAATTTTTTCGACCTCGCCCTTCTCGACCATTTGCTCTACTTCGGTCCACGAGCTTTCGGCAGGCGAATTGACGTCACCCATCATCCACCAACCGATAATCACGGCGGCAATGATGAACCACATCACATTGAAAGGATTGAAAGGCAAGCCTCTTCGTGGCATTTTAGGTTTACTGTTTTGTTGTTTTGCCATAGTGTGTTGTCTTGTTTTGCGTTTTTGGGGTATTACTCCTCGTAGTCGTAGCGGGTGCAAGGTGCATCAGCCCAAAGTTCTTCGAGCTTATAGAAGTCACGCATCTCGGTTTGGAAGATGTGCACAATGATGTCGGTATAGTCCATTGCCACCCACAGCGAATTCATCTTGCCATCCACTCTCCACACCTTTTGTCCGAGCGAGTTGAAAACATCCTCCTCGATAGCGTCGGCGATTGCACTCACCTGTGTCGTTGAGTCAGCATTACAGATTACAAAGTGCGAACAAATTGCCCCGTCCAGCTGTTGCAGGTCGAGTGAGATGATGTTTTTTGCCTTACGGTTTTGTGCGGCCTCTACGATTGAAGCTAAAAGTTTATCCATAGTGTTATATCTTCTGTTTTCGGTATTTGTTTCAATTAATCAACAAATATACAAACAATAAACAAATTTCTTGCAAAAAAATTGTGCTAATACCCCTTTATATCATTATTTACCCTTCACCATCTCGATTATGGTGCTTCTGAGAGCTTCGATAATGGAGTGCTTGACGTATGTTCGCCTTACGGCCAGAGCAATTTTACGCGAGGCGGCACCCTTGGCCAAGGTTTTGACTTGGTTACGTCGCTCGGTGGGCACAAACTCAGTAGCCATCTCCGGAATCACCGTGATGTAGGAGGTGCAATCCACCAGGTGCATCAGCGTTTCGAGCGAACCTCCTTCGAAGTTGTGACGTGACGAACCGTGTCTGCGAGTTTGGCATAGTTCAGCCACTTGGTCGCGCAGACAGTGACCCTGCGACAATAGCACAAGTTGCTTGGGGTCAATATCTTCAATGCGAATATTGCTGCGTTCGTAAAGCGGGTTGAGCGGCGACACGTAGGCAAAGAAACGGTCGTTGAACATCTCAAACTCCATGATGCCTTCAGGTGTGGTTCCGCTTGCGATGATAGCCACATCGAGCATATCCTTTTCGAGTGCTTTGCAGATTTCTGCCGTTTCCATCTCCGTGACACTGACATCTACCTTGGGGTAACGTTTGAGGAATTCTGGGATGAACTTATGCAGCAGATAGGGCGATATGGTCGGAATTACGCCAAGTCGCAGTGTGCCGGCAATTTCACCTTTGAGTTCGTTGACCGACTCCTTGATGTAGTTGTAGGCACGCAGTGTCTCTTTGGCATTGCGAATCACCACTTCGCCCGCCTCGGTGGGTATTACGGGCTTTTTGGAGCGGTCGAGCAATACCACGCCAAGTTCCTCCTCGAGGTTCTTGATTTGCATACTGAGCGACGGCTGTGTGACGAAACACAACTCCGAGGCTTGCGAGAAACTGCCGCAGTTGGCAACTGCCAGCAGGTATTCGAGTTGAATAATTGTCATCGTAGTTCTTATTAACTCCGCAAAGATAATAAATTTTCGTTATAACTCACTAATGTACCTATATAAAAAAACGCCACTTTGCAGCGACGTTTTCTTTGTGTAAATTTATATTGTGAATTAATACTTCCCCTTCCAAAGTGTTCGGATTCGCTCGGCGATGCGTTCCTCGGTGGTATTCGAGGTATTGGGCGTGTAGAAACGCTTGCCTTGCAACCCTTCGGGCATAAACTCCATCTCGGCAAAACCGCCAAAGTCGTGCGCATATTTGTAACTTTTGCCATAACCCTCATCGCGCATCAGTTTGGTGACGCCATTGCGAATATCAAGCGGCACGGGACGGTTGTTTGTGTCGCGTTCGACGAATGCCATAGCCTCATTTATGGCCGCATAAGCCGAGTTGCTTTTGGGCGAGGTGGCAAGATAGATGGTTGTTTCGGCCAACGGGATACGCGCCTCGGGCATTCCGATGCGATGAACCGTGTCAAAACAGGCATTTGCCAGCAACATGGCATTCGGATTGGCCAAACCAATATCCTCCGAGGCCAAAATCGCCAATCGGCGAGCAATGAACAACGGGTCTTCGCCACCGGCCAGCATACGTGCCAAGTAGTAGATTGCGGCATTGGGGTCGCTACCGCGCACGCTCTTGATGAACGCCGAAATCACATCATAGTGTTGTTCGCCATTCTTGTCATACAGCGCAAGGTTCTGTTGCAGACAGTCGGTTATGGTTTTGTCATCAATGATTATGTCGCCATCCGTTGCTCGTGCCACGATGTCTATGATGTTCAAAAATTTGCGTGCGTCACCACCCGAGAAGCGGAATAACGCCTCGGTTTCGACCACTCGCGGGTTGCGCTCTTTGAGTTCCGAATCAAGCGAAAGCGTTCGTTCAAGTAATTGCTGTAATTCGTCTTCATTCAGCGATTTGAGAGTGTACACCTGACAGCGCGACAAGAGGGGAGTAATAACCTCGAACGAGGGGTTCTCGGTGGTCGCTCCAATCAGCGTTACCACACCCTGCTCAACCGCACCCAAAAGCGAGTCCTGCTGGCTCTTGTTGAAGCGGTGAATCTCGTCGATAAACAGAATGGGCGAGGGTGAGTTGAAGAACTGCTGTTTGGCGGCCTTATCAATCACTTCGCGCACCTCGCGCACACCCGACGTAACGGCCGACAGTGTAAAGAATGGTCGCTCCAACTGCGCGGCAATCACCCGTGCGAGAGTTGTTTTGCCCACTCCGGGAGGTCCCCAAAGGATGAACGACGGCACATTGCCCGCCTCCACAAAACGGCGCAACACACCACCCGGACCAACCAAATGGGTCTGTCCGACAACATCATCCAATGTTTTGGGCCTTAATCTCTCGGCCAACGGAATATTACTCATTGCGCAGCGTTTTTTAGTGTGCGAATTTATCTCTTTAAAATCAATGCCAAATCGGCCAATGCAATCGCCACGGCACACTCGACAACCACACCTGCGCGCAGGGCAATGCACGCATCGTGACGGCCGCCAATCTCGAGTGTTTCGAGCTGACCCGTAGCAAAATTATATGTTTGTTGGGCGCGGCCAATGCTGGCTGTGGGTTTCACCGCCGCACGGACCACAATCTCATTACCATTCGAAATACCGCCCGCAATACCACCTGCGTGGTTGGTTGCAGTTGTGCCTTTTGCGTCAATTATCGGGTCATTGTGTTCCGAACCACGCATACGCGCACATTCGAAGCCCGCGCCAAACTCCACGCCCTTGACTGCCGGAACTGCAAACAGCGCGTGAGCCACAACGCTCTCGACCGAATCCCAAAACGGTTCGCCAACCCCTATGGGCACTCCATTCGCGCGGCACTCAATCACTCCGCCCACCGAATCGCCATCGGCTACGGCGTCGGCAACAATTCCGTCCCACTCGTCGGCATTACGGCTACCTCCCAGTTCCACAATTTGGGTTTGGAACGCTGTCGAGCCAAGAATCTTCTTAGCTACAACGCCCGCAGCTACAACGCCAAGTGTCAATCGTCCCGAGAAGTGTCCTCCACCTCGCGGGTCGTTCCAACCGTCGAATTTCTGCGCACCCGTAAAGTCGGCATGCGAAGGTCTGGGTTGATTTTGCAATTTAGCGTAGTCACCCGAGCGAGTATTTGTATTACTGAAAAGAATGGTCAGCGGAGCTCCTGTGGTATGTCCTTGCCAAACGCCCGATACGATTTGCGGCAGGTCGGCTTCGACTCTTGGGGTTGTTCCGAAACCACCGCTTTTGCGGCGTGCAAGGTCGGTCATCAAGTCACTCTCCGACAGTTCAATACCTGCGGGTACGCCGTCCAGCGTCACACCCACCGATGTGCCGTGTGATTCGCCGAAAATCGAAACCCTGAAAACTCTTCCAAAACTATTCATACGCGGTAATCTTATCGTAATCCTCCCAAAAATCCTTATACGACTTGTGAACGCTTTCGGCACCCGTAATCGTCACATCTTCGGTGGCGTTTAGGGCCAACACCGCCAGAGTCATTGCTATACGGTGGTCGCCATGGCTATCGACTGTACCTCCGTGAGGTACACCGCCGCGAATACGCATCACATTCTCCTCCGATATATCAACTTCGACGCCAAGTTTACCAAACTCCGAAGCGATGGTTTCGGCGCGATTGCTCTCTTTGCTTTGCAGGCGGTTGGTTCCCGTAATCACACTCTCGCCACTGCAATTCGCAGCCAGCGTAGCCAGAGCAGGGAACAGGTCGGGGCAATCCGTGGCATCGAACTCAAAGGCTCGCAGTTCGCGGCTCACAACACGCACCGAGTCGCCGTCGGTTGTTATTTCGGCACCCGCATCGGTAAGTGCGTCAATAATTGCTTTGTCGGCCTGCAACGACAGCGGATTTAGGTTATTGACGGTCACTTCGCCGGCCACGGCACCCGCAACCAGCAGGCATGATGCTCCGCTCCAATCTCCCTCAATCTTGTAATCCACAGCTTTATACTTCTGACCGCCACTCACAAAAAACTCCTTGTAGTCGCGGTGAACAATATCCACACCGAAACTCGCGGCCGTCGAGATTGTCATATCGATATACGGTTTGCTATTGAGCGTATTCACATGTATCACCGTATCCTCCGCAGCGCAGGGCAGGGCAGTGAGCAGTCCCGTGATGAACTGTGAACTCACCGTGCCGTCAACTTCCACTTCACCACCATGCAGCGGGCCTTTGACAGTAATGGGCAGCAGGCCATCCTTGCAGTGCACCTCGACTCCCAATTTCTCCAGTGGACCGGTCATCATAGCCACCGGACGGCGCATGATTGAGCCGTGACCCGTAAGTGTGATGGGGGTATTGCAGAGCGATGCGATGGGTGTAAAGAGCCGTGTCGAAAGTCCCGACTCTCCGATGTTGAGCAGATTGGTTCGTGGTGCAAGACCTCCTTCTATCTTATAGGTATGGTTGTCAATTTTCTCGACCGTTGCACCGAGTGTTTGAATCACATCGAGTGCGGCCTCGGTATCGTCACAGAGCTCCACACCTCGCAGTGTGGTGGTACCTTGGGCAAGCAGAGCTGCTGCAATGGCTCTTTGGGCGTAGCTTTTTGAACTTGGCGGCGTAACACATCCTGTTACCCGCCCACGTCTGACGGTTTTGTCCATCTATTTATATTAATGTAAAGTTTATTTCAACGTAAAGTCCTTACCGAGGTAGACTTCGCGTACACGTTCGTCGGCAGCCAACTCTTCGGCAGTACCCGCTTTAAGGATTTTACCTTCGAAAAGCAGGTAGGTACGGTCGGTGATAGAGAGAGTTTCGCGCACGTTGTGGTCGGTGATAATCACACCGATATTGATACTCTTGAGTTTACGCACAATGCTCTGAATCTCCTCCACTGCGATGGGGTCCACACCCGCAAAAGGTTCGTCCAACAGAATGAACTTGGGGTTGATGGCCACGGCACGGGCAATTTCGGTGCGTCGACGCTCGCCACCCGAGAGTTGATTACCCTTGCTCTTGCGCACTTTGGTCAGACTAAACTCCGAAATCAGCTCCTCCAAGCGTTGCTTTTGGTACTCCTTCGAAAAGTCGGTCATCTCGAGCACGGCACGGATATTATCTTCGACACTCAGGTTGCGGAACACCGAAGCCTCCTGTGCCAAGTATCCCACACCCATTTGGGCGCGTTTATATACCGGTTGGGTACTCAAATCGACAATTGTGCCATCATCGCCCTCAAGGTAGATTGTTCCTTCGTTTGGTTTGATAAGTCCCACTATCATATAAAACGAGGTGGTTTTACCGGCACCGTTAGGTCCGAGCAAACCCACTATCTCGCCTTGTTTCACTTCGATAGATACTTTATTTACGACCGTGCGCGACTTGTATTTTTTGACCAGGTCACGAGTGTATAATCTCATTTTTCAAAAATATTTTTGACAAAGTTAGCGTTTTTTCGAAAAAAAGCACTATCTTTATTCTGTAAAAAATGCGTAACATCATTCTTATGGCAACAAAACAGTGCTCTGATAAAGTGTTATACGATAAACTGAAAGAGTATTTCGGTTTCTCGTCTTTCAAGGGAAATCAAGAAGCAGTTATCAAAAATCTGCTCGCCGGCAAGGATACTTTTGTACTTATGCCTACCGGTGGTGGAAAGTCGCTTTGCTACCAACTGCCCGCCATGATTATGGAGGGTGTGGCGATTGTTATTTCGCCACTGATTGCCTTGATGAAGAATCAGGTCGATGCCATGCGCGCATTCAGCACCGACGAAGGAGTGGCTCACTTCCTGAATTCGTCACTCAACAAGGCTGCCATCAATCAGGTGCGCGAAGATGTGCTGGCCGGCAAGACAAAACTGCTTTACTTTGCCCCCGAGTCGCTGACCAAAGAGGATAACATTGCTTTTTTACGTAAAATCAAGATTTCTTTCTTCGCTATCGACGAGGCGCACTGTATCTCGGAGTGGGGACACGATTTCCGTCCGGAGTATCGCCGAATCCGTCCTATTATCAATGATATTGGCAATGCGCCGCTGATTGCGCTTACCGCTACGGCCACGCCGAAGGTTCAGATGGATATTCAGAAGAACTTGGGTATGAGCGACGCAACGGTGTTCAAATCGTCGTTCAACCGTCCGAACCTCTACTATGAGTTGCGTCCCAAGGTGGATGCCGAGCGCGAAATCATCCGATATATCAAAACCAACGAGGGTAAATCGGGTATCATCTATTGCTTGAGCCGCAAGAAAGTGGAAGAGTTGGCTGAATTGTTACGCGCCAACCACATTCGCGCACACGCCTATCACGCAGGTATGGACGCCGCAACACGTGCTCAGAATCAAGATGACTTCTTGATGGAGAAGGTGGACGTGATTGTTGCAACCATCGCATTTGGTATGGGCATCGACAAACCCGACGTGCGTTATGTTATTCACTACGACATTCCCAAGAGTCTGGAGGGATACTACCAAGAGACGGGACGTGCGGGTCGTGATGGCGGCGAGGGTAAATGTATCACCTTTTATAGTTATAAGGATATTCAAAAACTCGAGAAGTTCATGCAGGGCAAACCGGTGGCCGAGCAGGAAATCGGTAAATTGCTGTTGCTCGAAACTGTTTCATATGCCGAGTCGTCGATGTGTCGCCGACGCACTCTGCTGCACTACTTTGGCGAGGAGTACACACAAGATAATTGCGGCTGTTGCGACAACTGTCTGCATCCTAAACCAAAGATTGAGGTTACCAAGGATATGGTGCTGATGTTCGATGTGTTGAGCAAAGTGGGCGATAAGTTCAAAATTGACTACCTTATCAACGTGATGCTGGGCAAAGTGACAGCCATGATTAAGAGCTACGGCCACAATAAATGTGACTATTTCGGTTGTGGCGAGGGACACGATGCCAAGTATTGGGGCGCTGTGATTCGTCAAGCTCTGATTCAAGGTATGATTGACAAGAATATCGAAAACTACGGTCTGATTTCAATCAACGACAAGGGCCGCGCGTTCATGAAAAAGCCTCATAAAGTCGAAATCACGCTCGACCACAACTACGACGCCGAACAAAAAGAGGAACAAGCCGTTGCAGCCATGGGTAAAGGCGGAGCGGTTGCCGACGAGGAGTTGTATGCAATGCTCAAAGACCTGCGCAAAAAGGTTGCACGTGACCATCAGCTACCTCCGTTTGTGGTGTTCCAAGACCCGTCATTGGAGGATATGTCGATTCAGTATCCCATTTCGATTGAGGAGTTGCAGAACATTCAAGGTGTGGGCGCAGGAAAGGCGCAACGTTTCGGTGCACCCTTCGTCAGCTTGATTAAGACCTATGTCGAGGAGAAAGATATCATCCGCCCGCAGGATATGGTGGTCAAGAGCGTGGGTGGCAAGAGTGCCAACAAGATTTTCATTATCCAAAGCATCGACCGCAAGATGGATTTCGAAGACATTGCTCGCGCTAAAGACCTTGATTTCGAGGAACTTCTGACCGAAATCGAAACCATTGTCAATTCGGGAACCAAACTCAATATTTCGTACTACATCAACGAATATATGGACGAGGATAAGGCCGAGGAGATTTATGACTACTTTAAGGAGGATGCCGAAACCGATTCGCTTGCGGAGGCTGTTAACGAACTCGGACGCGAATACACCGAAGAGGAAATACGTCTGGTGCGCATCAAATTTATCTGTGAACAGGGTAACTAATGTCATATTCGACGTTAAACAAAACGTGGGTGGTCAAGAGTTTTTGACCACCCACGTTATTTTGCGAGTTACCTTGGATTATTTGGATTTGTAATAACGCCCGATGGCGATGTAGAACAACGGCCACACAATGTAATACTGCACAAGAATCAGAGTGTAAATGGTAGGAGTAACCATCGCGGCCAAGGTTGCAATATTCCACACAACCAAATTAAGCAGCGTTTCGTAAGCCGCCACAAAGCTCATCACTCGAGCCATAGAGCCACGTCCGAAGCAAAAGGCCAACACCAACAACCATACAACGGCCCAAGCACTTGCACCGAGCGACATGGTCGAAACGACATCGGCTCCAGAGTTCCACCACTCGGCGAAACCTCCGCCGCAGGTTTTTGCCCAATAACCACCCATGCGCACAAGAGCCGATATTGCAGGAACAATCATCACCATTGCAACGGGCCATTTGATGCACTTGGTGGGTGCTTTGCTACGCAACATGAGCGCAAAGAAAACCACCTCGGCCAAGCAAATGGCTATACCTATGAAGGTTATGGCGGTGTTCCAAGCGGGTGTGCGGGCAATAACTCCCACACGCGAGAGAATGTTGTAAGGGATGTGGACGAGCGCACAAGCTCCGAATATGGCCGCCGTAGCGATGGCTGCCGTGTTGAGTTTTTTCATAATGTAAGTGTTTTAGTAAGGCAAAGATAAGAAACATTTTGAGATTATGCACACTCACCTCACTTCGAAACGCGGTGAATCCATGCGGACGCGAACAATCGAAGTCGGCCACAACTCCCAACCATCGCGACGATAATACAATATGCCGTCGATGGCGCCTGAGCCCGAAGGCACAAGGCAATTTGCCCATGATGCATAGGCCGAAGTGACAACACGAAGTGTGTCGGCAGTGGGTGTGACAATATGGCGACGAGCGGTGGAGTCGGCACATCCCCACGAGAGAGACAACTCTTCGGCAGCGAATTGTACGCTGTCAAACCGAATCCAGCGTTGATTATCTCGGAGTGTTAAGTCGCTGAACATGCGCGTGGTAGGGCGATAGGTGGAATCCGACGTTGATATAATCTGCACTCGGCGTTCAAAATCTTGATTGGAGATATTCTCGACCGGGAAATATCCTTGTGGCTCCGCACCCAGAACGAAACTACGGCCATAGGAGCCTACCCACAATCCCTCTATAAAGATTTTAACCAAACTGCACCACGGCGCCGAAAGGAATAACTTACGGCTATCGACATTCAGTTCAATAGCACCCGTGGCGTCCTCAATGACCACCTTTTTATAGAAGTTACCATCCAAGTCGCTACTCGTTACACGACCATTAATGTACCACGCACGAGTGATACGCTCGGGATAGTTGCCACCCAACTCCTTGACTCGCGCGATGCTCACATTCTTAGCCAATGGTGGCTCCATTGGGTGGCACGCACCAAACAGAAGTGCGAAATACAACACAGCACTCAACCGTATTGTATTTCGCACTCTCCTTGTCATGACTCCTTCGTTCAATGAGTTTAATAACCCAGCACGCGCATCATCGAACGATAGCTCTGCTCCTTGGCAAACAGACGAGTATAGTACTCCGTGTCGCCCTTTTCGCGGTCGATGATGATGTGTTTGGGTGCGGGAGTAAGGCAGTGTTGTATGCCGCCGAAGCCTGCAATTGCCTCTTGGTATGCTCCCGTGTGGAAAAAACCGATATATTGCGGTGTGTCGGGGTCCAACTTGGGCAAGAAGATGGCGTTGGTGTGAGCCTCGCCGCTATAATAGTCCTCGCTATCGCAGGTCAAACCGCCCAAGAACACACGTTGATACTCTTTATCCCAATTGTTGATGGCCAACATCATAAAGCGTTGGTTGATACCCCAAGTGTCGGGCAGGGTGGTGATGAATGAGCTGTCAATCATATACCACAACTCGCGGTCGTTCTGTTGCTTTTGGTTGACAACCGAATAGAGAGCCGCGCCACTCTCGCCCACTGTAAACGAACCAAACTCGGTAAAAATGTTGGGTTCGGGCACATCGTTCATATTGCAATTGTGTTTGATTTGCGCCACAATCTCCTCAATCATGTACTCATAGTCGTAGTTAAAGTCGAGCGACGAGCGGATGGGCAGGCCACCACCGATGTTAAGAGAGTCGAGGTCGGGACAAATCTTGCGCAGTTCGATATAGACGCTGATACACTTATTCAACTCATTCCAATAATAGGCCGTATCTTTGATGCCCGTATTGATAAAGAAGTGCAACATCTTGAGTTTGAACTTCTTGTTATTCTTGATTTTGGTTTTGTAGAAGTCCACGATGTCAGCGTATCGAATACCCAGACGCGAGGTATAAAAGTCAAATTTAGGTTCCTCCTCCGAAGCGATGCGTATTCCGAGCAGGCATTTGCGGTCGATTGCATCATTCAGCAGGTCGATTTCCTGTTTATTATCAATCACGGGGATTGTGTTCGAAAATCCCGAGTTTACCAGGTTGGCTATATTTTCGATGTACTGCGGGCGTTTGTAACCATTGCAGATGATATAGCGGTCTTTGTCGATGATTCTCGAGTCATACAACGCATTGATAATGTGGATGTCGTAGGCCGACGAAGTCTCCAAATGGATGTCATTCTTCATGGCCTCCTCAAGCACAAACGAGAAGTGCGAACTCTTGGTACAGTAGCAATAGTGGTAGTCACCCTCATAGTCAACTTTTGCCATCGCCACATTGAACATACGTTTGGCTCGGTTGATTTGAGACGATATCTTGGGCAGGTAAGTAATCTTGAGCGGCGTGCCGTACTGCTTGATAATATCCATCAAGGGTACGTCGTAGAAACTGAGTTCATTGTCGTTAACACTGAACCCCTCTTGAGGAAACTCGAAAGTTTGTTCGATAAGGTCTACATACTTATTCTTCATCGCTTGTGGTATGTTTTGATATATTTAACTTAGCCGGATTGCTCGCGGCCGGCCAAAGTAGCTCAGTCGGATTGTCCGCTCAATCTCGATGCAAAGATGGTGATTCTTTTTCGGATTATCAATTATTTATATAAAATAGTGCCACATATTTTAGAATTTCGTAGAAAAGTAGTAATTTTGAGCCCCAAAGAGGATACTATGATTAGTCGTGAAATTAAAAAACTGCTCCAAACGCAAAAACGCGTGACTGTACCCTCGCTCGGGTCGTTTATGCGACGAGGCGATGGCGCAATCCTATTTACGGATATGCTAAAGGACAACGACGGCGTGCTGGCGAATGCCTTGGCAAACACCATGGCGATAACAGAGCAACAAGCCTTGGAGGAAATCGCTCGTTTCGTATTACAAACGGAGCGAAACCTTGCCGATAAGTGGTGTGCCGAACTGACGGAACTCGGAACCTTGAGCCGAAGTGCCGACGGCAAAATCGCATTTACGGCTCATGTCGAAATCCTCGAAAGTGCGCCGATTGCGACTGCCATAACTGTCGAACCTGTTGCCGAGAGCGTCCAAACCACACTCGAAACACCCGTCACACCGTTGCAACAATCGCAAGTAAACGACACACCGGAGAAGGTGGAGAGTCCCGCGGCACAACCCTTTGTCGATGTTACTACTGTACAAAAGCCCCGTCCGAGCGCGCCGAGAAGAGAACAACTCTCGACAGAGAAGCCTCGCCGACAGATTGATTGGGTGTTGCTGGCAGCCGTTGCAGCTGCCGTGATTGCTCTGGCTGTCATGGCCTACGGAGTGATTGGTACAGACATGACCTCGACCATAATACTTGAATAGATGGAAATACTTGCAATAAAACAACGATTCGGCATCATTGGCACCAGCCATGGAATGGAGCGCGCACTGGAAATAGCACTGCGCGTCGCCCCGACTGACCTTTCGGTGCTGATTACGGGCGAAAGCGGCGTGGGTAAGGAGTTTTTTCCGCAAATAATCCATGCCAATAGTTCGCGCAAACACAATAAATACATAGCCGTCAACTGCGGCGCAATCCCCGAAGGAACCATCGACTCGGAGTTGTTTGGCCACGAAAAGGGCGCCTTCACGGGAGCCGTAGACTCGCGCAAAGGCTATTTTGAGGAGGCCGACGGAGGAACTATCTTCTTGGACGAGGTGGCCGAACTTCCACACTCGACTCAGGTGCGCCTGTTGCGCGTGTTGCAAACGGGCGAGTTTATCCGCGTAGGCTCGGCTAAGGTACAGAAAACCAACGTCCGAGTGGTGGCTGCAACAAATGTCAACCTTCAGGAGGCTATTGCTTCGGGACGTTTCCGCGATGACCTCTACTATCGACTCAATACGGTACCCATCGTAGTTCCGCCATTGCGCGAAAGGGTGGGGGATATTTACCTGCTATTTCGCAAGTTTGCCGCCGACATCGCCAACCAATACCACATGCCAGCCATCTCACTCGACCCGTCGGCACGCGCCGTAATCGAACAATATGCTTGGCCTGGCAATGTGCGCCAACTTAAGAACGTGGCAGAACAGATTTCGGCCATCGAGGAACAACGTATTATCACGGCCGACATAATCCAACGTTACCTGCCTACAATGCAAACATCGCCGGCTATCGCGGCAGGTGAACATACAAGTGGAGGAGCTACATTTGGCGACGAACGCGAAATTCTCTATCGCATCCTGTTTGATATGCGCAACGATATTGCCGAATTGAAACGAATGGTGACGGAGTTGTCGCACGGTAGTTCAGTTAGCCCGATGCCACACTCGGGACGCGAAATTTTCGGTCTGCTCCCCAACCACTCATCAATGCCGCACACGGTAACCGACACCGAATCGGAGGATGTGACCGAGATGAGCACCTCGACGATTCCGCAAACCAAGGACGAAATGATGCGCGAGGCAATAGTTTCGGCTCTCAGACGTTCTAATGGCAAGCGTAAAGAGGCTGCCAAGCTACTCTATATGTCGGAACGAACGCTGTATAGACGTATCAAGGAGTTCGGTATCGACGAGAATGATTTGTAAACGATGAAACGCATGACCAAGAATAAGATATTTATTACAACGCTACTGACGGCAGTGCTACTGCTTTTGGGAGGTTGCACCATCCGTATCGGCAAGGCCACTTTTGGTTATACCTTCACAGGTGCCTCGATTTCGGATAACGCCCGCACATTCAGTGTTGCATACTTCCCCAACAACGCCTCGATGGTGGCCCCAATTCTTAGTTCAACGCTTACCGACGCCATGCGCGAGCGTTTCGAACGCCAAACCCGTCTATCACAAGTGCAAGAGGGTGGTGACCTGGCCGTTGAGGGCGAAATCACTAATTACGTAAGTGCTCCGTCATCATATTCGAGCGCCGATGGAGGTGTGGCTGAGACAAACCGCCTGACCATCACTGTGCAGGTGCGATTCACCAATGCCATCGAACCACAATGGAACTACAACAAATCGTTCTCGGCCTACCGTGACTATAGCGCAAGCCAACTGCTGCAAGAGGTCGAAGGTACGCTGATTCAGGAAATTGTGGGCGACCTGGTGGATGATATATTCAATGCCTGCGTATCGAACTGGTAGAGATTATGGCAAGTTTCAAGGAGTACATAACAGCCCGCGGCGAGGCGGATGACACAAAAGAACCCAAGGTGGGACGCTGGGAGTTGTTCCGCATCATACACAAGTACCCGTGGTTCACAACGGCGCGTAAGGTACGTGTAAGATTATATGAGAACGAAGACGAACGCGTCTACCTATCGCAACTATTCCCCGTGCCCGAAAACCGCCATAACCAAGAAGAACTGCGCGAGGAGATTGAAAACAAAGTGGTCGACAATTTTCTGGCCCTCGGCAAGTACGCAATATCCCGCCCAGAGGAGGATGGGAAGGCCGAATCGCTGGTTTCTGAGGTCGAAAATAGTGATGACGACGATGATTTTTTCACCGAAGAATTGGCTCAAATATATGAAAATCAAGGCCTTTGGCTTGAAGCACGTAATATTTATGTGAAATTAAGTTTGCGAGAACCAAAAAAAAGTGTTTATTTTGCCGAAATAATTGCCCGATTGGACGAAAAATTATAAACAATTAAATATTAAACCAAGATGTATATTCTTTGCATTGTACTGATTATCATTGCGAGCATTTTGCTCATCCTCGCCGTTTTGGCTCAAAACCCCAAAAGCGGCATGGCTGCTAACTTCGGAGCATCGAACCAAGTAATGGGCGTTCGTCAAACCGCCGACTTCCTCGAGAAATCGACTTGGGGTTTGGCTATCTCGATTCTCGTTCTGAGCCTGGTTGCTACTTTGGTTATGCCCTCGAAAAACGTAGGCACTCCCACTTCGGAGCTTGACAAAGCCATCATCGAGCAAACTGCTACCGAGCAAGCCGCTATGCCCAATCAGGTAGAGCTGCCTGCCGAGGCTGCCGAGGAGACCGTTGCCGAGTAAAACTACGGTTGCGGCCACAATGTAGGCCACAAGCATGTCGACCGCCCGACACACCCAAGATGTCGGACGGTCGTTTTTTATACAAAATAGTTCAGCTCACCCCTTATAATTTAGACAACGAACCTTGTGATGTTTCTTTGGAATTCGTATCTTTGCCTAAAATCTATTGGAATGATGAGTAAGAAAATAAATTGGAGCCGAATAGGAGAGGTGCTACGACAACTCGTATTGTCTGTAAAATCACCACTATTCCTCACTATGCTCGTCTTGGCATTCCTTATGTGGTATGCGCAAAAACTGAGCTACATCTACACAACCGAAGTTTGGGTACCTGTACGAATCGAGGGTGAACGCTATCGTGTTAAATGTATGATAGAAGCTCGTGGCACAGAAATTTGGGCGCAACGTTTCGCTATCGGTGGCCGCATCAACATACCTTTAACTGAACTATCTCCCAAACAAGAGGCTAATAACCCATACTACACTATCACTCCTTCGTCTATTAGTAATGCCATCATGCAACGTAGCGGCTCGATGAGGGTGATTGACGTACTCGAAATTCCAGAAATTGCTATCACGCACTCCGAAGAATGAAACGTTTGGGTATAACAGGGGGTATTGGCAGTGGCAAAAGCACGGTGTGTGAGTGTTTTGCCCGACGCGGCATTCCGATTTATGATTCGGACTCCCGAGCCAAAGAACTCATGAATACAAGTCTCATCCAACCCATTAAGGAACTGTTTGGTAGGCAGGCTTACATAAACGGAGAGTTGAATCGCGCGCATATTGCATCTGTGGCATTTGACAACCCCGACGTGTTGAAACAGCTGAACGCAGTGGTGCACCCTGCCGTGGGCGTAGACTTCGAACAATGGAGCGAGAGTTTTGGCGAGGATGTGCCTTTTGTCGTGCTGGAGAGCGCAATTCTCTTTGAGAGTGGTTTTGACAGCCGTGTGGATGCCGTTCTTTTTGTAGATGCACCTACGGAAGTTAGAATCGCCCGCACAATGCAAAGGGATGGGAGTGACCGTGACGCTGTTGAAAAACGCATCGCCAGACAACAAACAGACCAAGCACGTGCGAAGGCGGATTTTGTAATCAATAACAGCCGTAATGACGACCTGAAAAGTGCCGTAGATGAAGTAATCGTTAAACTAAATCGATTATGGAAATAAACCTCTCCAAACCCGTGGTAATGAGCATTGTGAACGTCACACCTGACTCCTTCTATGATGGGTGCCGTTCGATGGATGCCAACCTTGTTGAACAACGAATACACGAAGTTGTCGACGAGGGTTGTGATATTGTGGATATTGGGGGATACTCGTCACGTCCCGGAGCTGCCGAGGTGTCGATTGAGGAGGAGATTCGCCGCGTGACTTTGGGTGTTGAGTGTGCTCGCCGTATAGCTTCCGAACTGCCAATCTCGATTGATACGTTCCGTAGTGAGGTGGTGAGTCATATTGTACGTAACTTTGGCGAAGTGATGGTAAATGACATCTCGGCCGGTGAATTGGATGTACGGATGGTAGAAACGGTTGCTAAACATGAACTTCCATACATCGCCATGCACATGCGTGGACGCCCCGAAACAATGCAAAGTTGCACTGAGTACGAAGATATCACAGCCGAAGTGGTCGAATATCTTGACAGACGCGCCGAATGGCTCAAGAGTATGGGGGTCAATAATATCATTCTCGACCCCGGATTTGGATTCGCCAAGACGCTCGAACAGAACTACCAACTGCTGCACGGTTTACCTCGATTAATGGCACTCGGACGCCCCGTATTGATTGGAATTTCACGTAAGTCGATGATATACAAAGCTCTTGACACTAATCAACAAGAGGCGCTCACCGGAACAATCGCTTTACATTGGGAGTGTCTGCGCGCCGGAGCCAAAATATTGAGAGTTCACGATACCCGCGAGGCGGTTCAAACCATAAAACTTTTTGAAATCTATGAAGCCAATCGTTATAGCAAACGGAATATGTAAAAGTTTCGGTTCGTTGCAGGTGTTGAGCGACGTGTCGTTGGAGGTTCGACGCTCCGAAATAGTAGCCATCGTGGGAGCAAGCGGTGCGGGCAAAACCACTCTGCTGCAAATTCTGGGAACATTGTCAAAAGCCGATGCTGGAACCCTCGTGCTGGATGGGGTAGATATGCAGGGGTTAGATGACAAACAAACCTCGGAGGTGCGTAATCAGAAAATCGGTTTTGTGTTCCAATTCCATCACTTGTTGGGTGAATTTACTGCTACCGAGAATGTTGCATTGCCCGGATATATCGCCGAGCGTGACCGCACAGAGGTTGAAACACGAGCTGTCGAACTACTTCGCGCCGTAGGTATGGGACATCGTTTGGAGCATAAACCCGCCGAATTGTCGGGTGGCGAACAACAACGCGTTGCCATCGCTCGCGCACTCATCAACTCACCTGCCGTTGTTTTGGCCGACGAACCTTCGGGTAACCTCGATAGTGCCACCAAAAATGAGATACATAAGCTGTTTTTCGAACTGCGCGATAAGTTCGGACAGACATTCATAATTGTAACCCATGACGAGGAGTTGGCCGCCTTGGCCGACCGCAAAATAGTCATGCGCGACGGTAAAATTGTAGGGGAATAATGACTGAGGTACTGAAAGATACGCTCGATTACCTGCACGATAAGTACAACTGCCAGGCATTCATCGAGGATGACCCAATTTCGATTCCTCACTCATTTTCGCGCCGCGAAGATATTGAAATCAGCGGTTTCTTGGCATCGACCATCGCGTGGGGCAATCGCAAGGCTATTGTGCGTAGCGCTCGCCGAATGATGGAGTTCTTGGACAACTCGCCTGCCGACTTTGTTCGAGGTGCTTCGGAACGAGAGTTGGAGCATCTGCGCGGATATGTTCATCGTACTTTCAACGGCGACGATTTGGTGTCGTTTGTGCGTTGTCTGAGAAGTGTGATGACAAAATATGGTTCAATAGGAGAGTTTTTTGAGGAGAGTTATCGGATGAATGGCGATATGCGCGCGGTGTTGTCGGAGTTTCGACGCGAATTTTTCGAGGGAAAACACACCCTGCACAGCCAGAAACATGTTTCAAGTATTGATAAAGGTGCAGCGTGTAAACGACTGAATATGTTCGTTCGATGGATGGTGCGAAGTGATGCTCGAGGCGTCGATTTCGGCCTTTGGGAAAGCATTCCGGCATCAGCGCTTTACTTGCCGTTGGATGTGCATAGCGGCAACATGGGACGCGCTTTAGGTTTACTGACACGCCGTTCGTCGGACTGGAAGGCGGTGGAGGAAATCACCACAGCGCTGAGAATATTTGACGCAAACGACCCCGTGAAGTACGATTTTGCGCTCTTTGGCGCAGGAATTGACGGTTATCTCAAAGTGACAGAACGATGAGTAACGACTATTTCAGATTCAAGCGATTCTGCATTCAACAGGGGCGCAGCGCAATGAAAGTAGGCACTGACGGAGTGTTGATTGGAGCGTGGTGTAGCATCCCTGACGGAACTAAACAAGTACTTGATATTGGCTGCGGTAGCGGATTAATTTCCATAATGTTGGCACAGAGGACCGAACAAACGAAGGCTTATGTGAAAGCCATCGACATCGACCCCGAAAGTGTAGCGCAAGCCATCGAAAATGTTGGTACCTCGGATTGGCCAGAACGTGTGTCGGTCGAATGCGTTTCGTTGCAGGAGTATAGCAAACGCGATGAGCAACTATTCGACCTCATCGTGTCAAATCCGCCGTTTTTTGTCGACTCGCTCAAGGCTCCAGACAAGGCTCGTAATAATAGCAGACATTGTGATACACTGAGTCATGAAGAGTTGCTCCGATGCAGTTCAAAACTACTTGCAGAGGGTGGGGTATTGGCGGTTGTTTTACCTTCTGCCGAAGCTCAACGATTAGTCGAACTATCGGCAGTTTACGGTATGTATCCCAGCAGAATATGTTCGGTAAAGTCTACCGAGCGCAAGGATGAAATACGACGACTTGTAGAACTTGTCAAAAGTTCGACATGGCATGAGTGCCGAAACACATCTCTTTGCATCCATGCCGGAAGTGACTATTCCGAAGAGTATAAAGCACTGACCAAGGATTTTTACCTTAAATTTTGAGAATCCGACTATTTTGTGTAAATTTGCTTAAAATGCGAATTTGTTATGAAACGTTTCCTTTTTATGATTGCTTTGTGTGTGTGCTCGCTCCAAGCGTGGGCACAACATAATGTAGAGGTCAAATCATCGGGCGTCATCCGAATGACTGACGACGTATTCTATTGTCTGCCCGAAACAGCCGTATGGGCTGATATACAGGTGGTTGAAACACGTACAATCGTAGGCCCCTATGCACGTTATGCCCAGAAAATGTTGGGGCTCACAGTTCCCGTGGTAAACAAAAGCCATTGGGAAATCACCGATGTGAAACTGAACTACAAATTAAGCGAATTTCAGACTGACGTAGAACCTCTTGCCACGGCAAACACAGAGTCGGCTCCCAACGAATCTACGTTGCTTGACGAAAATGGTTTTGCACGCTTAGGCATCGACCGCTTGAGTTCCGAAATGTTATCCACAGAGCAGATGGCACGCTTGGCCGCCAAACGCATATTTGATATTCGCAAATGCCGCTACGACTTGATTACCGGAGAGTTAGGTGAAAATGTCTATGGCGCAGGACTCGGTGTCGCACTCGATGAATTGCGCAATATGGAGGAGCAATTGCTCGAAATGTTCCTTGGAAAACGAGTGGTAAAACAGCAAACCGTACGCTACGTAATTGACGCCTCGCGTCGCAACAGTATCGTGTGTCGATTCAGCGAAACAGACGGTATGCTTGCCGATGATAATCTTAGTGGCAACCCACTGATTGTCAAGTTCTCGCCTATCGAGAACGACTCATTGCCGCTTTCGGAGCCTATCAAAGGCCCAATCGAGAGATACGCCGTGGCCGACAAGATGCAGACCACCATTTTATTGGATAAAACCGTCTACGCCGAACGTATCATCCCCGTATTCCAATTAGGCTACACAATTATAGAAAAACCCAAAGCCAAGAGATGAGCACCGGGCAAATGATTGAAATCCTCGGCCGACTGCGCAAAAACATGAATGGCGAGGTGACAGAACGAATGGCGGCTCATGGGGTAGAGTATGCTCTTAATTATGGTGTCGCCATACATACTCTCAAGGAGATAGCAAAGGACTATGCTCCGAATACAAAGTTGGCACGACTGCTTTATAGCCAACAAGTTAGGGATTTGCAAATTATCGCTTGCTACACTGCCGCTCCGGAGGATGTAACTTTTCAAGAGGAGGAGTTTTGGCGCAGTGCGCTGACTACGGGCGAAATGGCAGAACAGCTCTCGTGGTTGCTGGCACGCTGTACCGATAATATACGTTTTGTGGAAGAGTGGCTTACTGACAACAACTCGCAGGTTCGGTATTGCGCCCTGCTGACGGCCGCCAAGATGCACAGTGATGTAGCGGCCGAACGAGTCGCGGAATACGTCTTAAAAGTCGATGAGATGAGAGAGGTCGAAATACGCGTTGCAGCAACTGTTCTATCAACCCACCACAACGTACAACAAGTGGCCGAAGTAATCAATCATATAAGACAATCGAACAGATTGATTCACAAGCAGCTAAACGACGAAATATACTACGACGAGTAGCACCTCTCTTATCTTCGACGATTTCGAGAAGTGGCGGTTGACTCTAATGGCATAGCCAAGAGTTTGTCGACAATACGTCGCATGTGGTCGGCTGAAGCCTCACCACTAATGCGCCATACGGGAACCCCCGAGCGAAAAATAACCACCGTGGGCACGGAGTATATATTGTAGGCCTGCGTAATTCGATAATTTTCGGGTTTGTCTATGTCGATGTGCAACAGTTGTATGTGCGAGTCTAACTGAACCTTTAGTTTATCCACTTCCACTCTCATACCCCGACACGGAAAGCTCCATGTCGCATAGAAATACACAAAGGTCGGTGTGGCAGAGTCCGTGAGAGTCATAAATTCATTGTAAGTCATACCCCGAGAAGTGCAATTAATAAAACTCAATCCACGATTCGCATTTATAGATACTCGACTCAACCTTCAAGCGTTTGTCGAGGTGCTCAATAATATAGCCAAGCCCCTGGTCGAGCGACACTTGCGGTTGCCACCCAAGTAGTCTTTCGGTAAGCGTTGTGTCGGCAATTTTGGACGAGGAGTAGCGTGATGGCCGCGGCTCATTGATTATGCGCGAGTGACTGTGGGTCATGTTCACAATCTTGTGTGCCAACTCCTCGAGGGTTATTGATTCATTACCGCCAAAATTCATCACCTCGAAATCATGGTCACGCGTTTTTTCGGCCAAAGCCATCAAACCACGTACCACATCACCCACCCAACAAAACGTACGCAGTTGTCCTCGGGCGTCGCGAATTACAATATCACTATTTTGCAGTGCTGCCACCACCATGCGGGGAATTATACGCTGGTCATCGGGCCCCATGCCACGTCCATAGGTTTCGAACATGCGTGCCACCTTGACATCCACACCATACTCCTTGAAGTAGGAGTAGCACAGCGACTCGGCAGCCGACTTGACATGCGCACTCGGAAATGCCGTGCCAAATTCGCCGTTGCGGTAGGCATAAACGCTCGACGAAGAGCCATAAATCACCGTCGCGCCGTTCTGCATGGCGGCACCAAGCGAGTTCATTACTCCCAGCAACTCAGTTTTTAGGACTTCAACGGGGCGTTCAAGGTTCGAATAGAGCGAATCGGTCAACGACGCAAAGTGATAAATATATTTGCAATTCACCTTAAAAGGATGCGTCGCACTATGGCGAACGTATTGAAAATTAGGCTCCTCTATCAGATGCCTTACGCCATGCGCATTCGACGGGTCCGCGATATCCATGCAGACCACATCATACCCCGACTCATGTAGCGCCTCACACAACTGAGAGCCTACAGCCCCGGCGCCACCAACCACTAAAACAGTATCCATACCGACTCGCTTGTTAGAAAGATTACACTTGGTCGGTAGGTAATTCAAAAATTATTCCATTTTTGGCGGTCTGAGCGGCTATTACAGCTCCAACGACATTCTTACAATTGATTGTGAGCCGTTTGACTCCAAGGTTTCGAAACCGACTCGGCCAAACAGCGAAAGACTTGCCACATTCTCGGCATGAACCTCTGCAAGCAACCTCCTCACGCCATAACCACGCGCCTTCTCTATGCCCATACGCAGAGCCTCGGTGGCATATCCCGAGCCACGGGCTTCAGAAACGATGTATATTCCCACCCGTGCCACGGCCCTTGATGGGTCATAGTCATACATATCGAGAGTTCCGATGGGGGAGTGGTCAGAATCCTCGACCACCCATCGTTGTTGCAGGTCCCTAACCAGATTTTGCGACGACAACACGTGACTGCACACAAAATCCAAAGTCAGTTCCTGCTCGGAGAGTGTGACATCACGCGCCTCACACGAACACTCCCATTCATACAACATGAAAGCATCTTCAAGACCGGCCGTCCGAAGTATCACTCTATCGGGTTTCATTGATTGGACAAGCAAACTAATTTATTGCACACCGATAATTCGGTTGCGAATCAACATTGCAGCACCCAGCGCGGCGGCATTCTCATTCATCTGCGAGAAGCGGAATTTTGTATCCTTATACACAAGGTTAAGCGAGAATTTGTTGGTCGCCGACTTGAGCGGCAGCATCAGAAATTCACCCGCTTTAGCCAGATTTCCTCCGATAATCACCGTCTCGGGATTGAAGATGTTAATCAGAAAAGCAATACTCTTGCCCACCTTCTCGCCGGCCTCCTCAATCAGTTCAATCGACAGTGTATCGTCCTTTTTGGCAGCACCCACCACGTCGTCAATATGAATATTCTGACCGGCATTATATTTTTCGCGAAGGATGGTATTGACACCTTGCTCTATACGTCGCACAATTTTCTGCTCGATAGCCATACCCGACACTTCGGTTTCAAGGCAACCTTTTTTACCACAGGCGCAGATTATTTCGTTGTCGAAGAAAGGTGTGTGTCCAAACTCTCCGGCAAATCCCGACTTACCATAATACAGTTTGCCATTGGTTACGATTCCAATTGCCACACCACGTCCCAGGTGGAGATACAATAGGTTTTTGCCACCTTGTTGATTGTCATTGCAATACTCGGCATAGCATCGTGCGCGGGTGTCATTCTCAACCAGCGTACGGATATTGGTATGGTCCTCGATGGTCTGTCGGAGCGATTTGTCACTCGAGGTGAAGTACATGTAACTGCGTCCCGTGTCGGGATTTACACGACCCGCAATGCAGACTCCGATACCCAGAATCTTGTTGCGTTCCACGCCGCAGTTATCCAGAAAGAGGTCGGTCTGTTGGCAAATGCTCGTCAGACAGCGGTCGCTATCAGTCAATACGAAACTGGGGTTGTTCTGTTCAAAAATCACATTATTTTGCACATCGGTCAGCACAAACTGAATCGAGTCACGACCGATGTTGATACCTGCGAAATAGATTGCCGAGTTGGTAAGTCCGAACACATTGGGACGTCGTCCGCCCGTAGTTTCGATTTTACCGTTTTCGACCACAAGTTTCTCTTCGACAAGTTCATGAACGAGTTTGGTCATCGTGGGCACGCTGACGTGCAGTTTTTGAGTCAATTCGGCCAGCGTCGAGCAGCCGTTGACAGCCATATATGCAACGATATTGCGTTTGATAAGGTTATTTTTGTGAGTGATACCTTTTTGGATATCGTTTTCGTGCTTATTGAAGAATTCTTTGAGTGAGGTCATAGTTCTTGGAAGGTTTGTTTATGCGAAGTTAATAATATTTTTGAAAGAATCCAACCCTTTGAGTAAATTATTTTAAAAAATCACCACTTCACACTCCACCAAACTTATTTTTGGTGCTTCCTCTTCTGTCCGAATGTATTGTGTATTTGCCAAAAAAAACATACATTTGCAGTGTCGTTTTGTGCGACTTACATATAATGATGAAAGTGTATTCGCTTTTATCCTTGAACGAAAATGTGGAAGTTTTCAGAACACAAGGTTAAGCAACGCACTCGTCACTCTGTATTGATTGTTTCTAAGAGGGTGCTTCCGTGCCCCATACTCCTTTCAATACGAGTGTGGGGTATGTTTATTTGTGTTCGGGTCTTTCCACAACCTTCGTTCAGATAAACGTTAATCGCTCCACACTTTCTGTTTTTAAAACACATTCACTATTGCGGAGCGGATAGTAATTTGATTTTAGACAATTTATTGTTTGACCAAAATTATAAAAATTACTATGAAAAAACTATTATTATTCTTTGCGGTGGGAATATTGGCTGTTGCTTGCAATCCAAACGAAGAAAATCCCCCCATAACACCACCCGAATCAGAGCAACC
Organism: Rikenellaceae bacterium; assembly: GCA_017936385.1. GTDB lineage: Bacteria > Bacteroidota > Bacteroidia > Bacteroidales > Rikenellaceae > UBA940. The sequence goes on along the minus strand of JAGBFQ010000020.1, from coordinate 70,390 downwards.
ACCACAATCACCATACCTCCATATTTATCACCAAAATGCCACACCTGAAGGGTATGAGAACAAACACAAGCACAATGGGGAAAATCATCTCTACTACGATGAAAATTATCAGGGATATACTTATCCCTATCAGAGTGGCTATGATACATTTATGGTAGAAACCAATATTCAATATAGTGTGGAGGTTTCTCCTAAAGAATCCTGGGAGTGGCTGAAAGTTACTGAACTTAAATCGGAAAACACGACAAGTGGAGATGTATTAGTGATAGAAGTAACCAAGAATGAGAGTGACGCAAGCAGAAGTGCCACAATACAATTGCTTGATAGTGACACTAACGTGCTGTCAACTCTTGTGATTGAACAAACCGATATGAATGCCTCTCCAATTGTCTTTGAGGACCAATTGGTCAAGAAAATTTGTATTGACAATTGGGATACCAATAGAGATGGTGAATTATCATACGACGAAGCGGCAACCGTTATGTTTAGCCCCAGCAGTATAGGTTCATCTCCCTTCTATGCTACCGAAATTCGCAAATTTAATGAATTTAAATACTTTACTGGTTTAAATAACACCTTGAATAACACATTTGCAGGGTGTACTAATCTTGAAGAAATCACACTACCCGAACATATTTCTACCATTGCAGGGGTATTCAGAGACTGTACCTCGCTAAAAAACGTATACTTAAACGAATCTCTTGCCTATATAGGATATGAAGCATTTAGGAACTGTATAAGTTTGAGTGATATAACCTTACCCCAATATGCTCAAATCAGGAAATTAGCTTTCTGTGGGTGTAGTAGTTTGAAAAACATAACAATACCATACAGCCAAAACATCGAGGACTTTGCATTCCAGGATTGCACCGCATTGGAAAGAGTAACAATTGAAGGCTACCTACACACCATAGGTTATTGCGCATTTTGGGGATGTGACAATTTGAAAGCTATCCTTTATAAAGGGTGTATGAGTGGGGGGTCAATAACAAAAATCTCTTACTACGTACCTACTATATCAGACACAAACGGTAACGTTATAGTTTTTGAAGATGGAATAAAAGGCTCATTTCCTCTAAATGAAACAATGAAAATTTATGTACCCATAGGAGGTCGTAAACATTTAACTTGGTTAAGGGGCTATGAATCTACAGACAAGTTCACCTATGACAATGAAAATTTGAGAGGGGCAATACATTGGCAACAATATAAAGGTTTTATCCAAGAAACAGATAGCTGGGATATTTAACAGGAGTCACCCCGAGCGATTTGTATAATCCTGCAGCGCAGGCACTTCTCGAGAGTGTCTGCGCTGGCGTTTTATATGGAATTAAAGAGCATAAGAAAATTCAGCTTGCGAGAGAGTAAATTCTCTAATTCCCCTAAACTCCCGAAATTCGCCAGCACAAACCCTTCAAACAAAAAAAAACTTCAAAATAAATTTGGAGTTAACAAAATAATCTCTATCTTTGCACTCCGAAAAGATGGGACATCCATCTGCGATATGGTCTGATGGCCGAGGGGTTAGGCACTGGTCTGCAAAACCATTTACAGCGGTTCGAATCCGCTTCAGACCTCACCAAAAGTGCGCTACAAGTGATTGTAGCGCACTTTTTATTTTTTTACGCCTAAAGTAATACGCATTTCAGACCTCACGAAAAAGCGCTTCACAAGTAACTATGAAGCGCCTTTATGCTTTTCCTCTAACACAAAATAATCTTGGAACCTCAATACGACAGCAGCCACGACATGGTATCCATACCGTCCGGGTAGTCCGTAAGCGAGGGGTGTTGCGCCCGACCAAAGGGTACGCTGCGCGGGTGTTCAAATGAGTGCGACACGATACACTGGATGGTGGAATCGCGTTCTGCAATCCAATCCGCAAGCTCGGTTGCACTTCCATAAGTGGTGTAACGCAGTTCCGAAATACTCATCGACGGTTGGTCGCCTGCCGAGAGCGTTACCACGCCGCAATCCATAAACTCGGCACCCATCATAACGGCCATGGCACGATTATGAGTATATATAGCACGCCACTTATCCGAAACTTCCATACGGCTTAGCACCTCGATAAGTGGTTTGAAATCATACTCTTCGGGAACCAGCAGGTGTGACACACTGCGACAGCCGCGTCCGTCAAAACTTCCGACATCACAACACAACGCCGTCAACTCGCTTTCACTTTCGCGTCCGTCGAGCACAGCCACCGAGGTGCGTGTTGAGCGAACAAGGCGTGGAATACCTCCAAAACGCTCCTCAAGAATCCTTGCCGTAGAGTCACTCCCCATAGCCAAAAGAAGCTCCGGCTTGTGACTCTCAGGCACATATTCTCGAATATCAAAATCCTCATTCAGCAATTGTACGATGTACTCCATCAAAGCCCTGTCGCGGCTCGAATACTTCACCAGCGCGCGATGTCCCGCGGCAAGCACGCACAACAAATCGGCAAATCCCACAGCAGGGATATTACCCGCCATGAAAACCAACACTTGACGCGGTACGGCTACTGGACGGGTGGGGTAGAGAGCCAGCCAGCGTTCGAGATTTTGCGGCGTAAGCATATCTTGGGCTATGGCTCGCACGGCAGTTATTACATCCCGTCTGGTGAACCATTCATTCTCGGCCACGGCGCGTTGCAGCACACGTTGCGAAGGCTCGTCAGTTCCGAATTGGGCAAGAGTATGCCCCAAGGATATGAATTTTTCGAGTGTTTGCATAGGACAAATGTACAAAATTTTCTAAATTTGCGTATCAAAACAGCGAATGACCATGAAATTTCTCTCAATTATCCCCGCGCGCTATGCGTCCACACGTTTCCCCGGCAAACCCCTCGCACAGATTCTCGGCAAGCCCATGATTCAATGGGTCTACGAACGCACCTCGGCTCACTTTGCCGATACATGGGTAGCCACCGACGACCAGCGAATCTACAATGCCGTTGAGGCTTTTGGCGGACGTGTTGTGATGACCTCCGACAGCCACCGAAGCGGAACCGACCGAATAGCCGAAGCGTTGGAAACCATTGAACGAATCACCGATACGCACTACGATGTAGTAATTAATGTACAGGGTGACGAACCGCTCATTGCGGGCGACCATCTGCAAACCATTGCCGCGTTGTTCGACCAACCGTCGACCCAAATCGGAACCCTCGTAAAACCGTTTGCCCAAGGCGAGGATATTTTCAACCCTAACTCTCCGAAGGTGGTAATGACGGCCGATAACCGTGCATTATACTTCAGTCGTTCGGTTATTCCCCACCTGCGCGGAGCAGAACCCGAAAGTTGGCAAACCCAGCACACATACTACAAACATATCGGAATGTATGCCTATCGGGCCGAAGTGTTGCGCGAAATCACCCGTCTGCCCCAAAGTCCGCTCGAATTGGCAGAGTCTTTGGAACAACTGCGTTGGTTGGAGAATGGTTACACGGTCAGAGTGGGAGTGACTTCGGTCGAGACCATCTCGGTGGATACCCCCGAAGACCTCGAAAAGTTGTGCGCCTCGCTGCAATAATTTGGCGAAAAATTTGTTTTTTTGCAAGTTTGAATTACCTTTGTGGCGTAATCGTTCACAGAGGTGTGTTGTTCGACGCACCTACAAATCATCCGAAAAACATACTTTTAAATGCAGACAGATATAGAGATACTAAAATCCAAGTCGAAAGAAGAACTTGAGGCCATAGCTCAAGCAATGAATATTCAGGGTTCGCACACCAAGGCTCAACTCATAAAATTGATTATGGGTACAACCGACGATAGCCAAACCCCTTCGGCAGCCGAAACAACACCCGAAACTCCCGCACCCAAACGCCGTGGACGCCGTCCCAAAAGCGAGGTCGAGAAGATGCAACGTGCCGCAGCCGAACAAGCCGCCACAAGCGCCTCCGAACAACTAAATTCACCTGACGTAGCCACAGAACAACCCTCGGAGCAAACTGCCGAGAACCCTGCACCGCAACCCAAGAAACGTGGTCGTAAACCCAAGGTTAAGGTCACAGAACCGGTTGAGGTACAATCCGAGTCGACAGATGATATGTCCTCCAATGTGGTCAAGTCGGAGATGTCGAACTTGGATTCGGAGAGTGTGCCCGAAATGATGATGGACGAGGGTCTGCCCGTTGAAGTGGAGCAAACACGTGGTCAGGGCGATACGCGTGACGATTTCATGGGAGTTATCGACTGCGAGGGTGTGTTGGAGATTATGCCCGATGGCTACGGTTTCCTGCGCTCGGCCGACTACAACTACTTGAACTCGCCCGATGACATCTATGTGTCACCATCGCAAATCAAGAACTTCGGCCTTAAACCGGGTGACACCGTGAGCGGAACCATTCGCATGCCCAAGGAGGGAGAGAAATATTTTCCGCTGCTGAAAGCAAATATGATTAACGGCTTGACACCCGAGCAGGTTCGTGACCGTGTGCAGTTTGAGTACATGACGCCACTGTTCCCCAGCAAGAAGTTCTGTCTGACGGGCAATGGCCACAACAATCTTTCGACCCGAGTGGTGGATTTGTTCTCGCCCATAGGCAAGGGTCAGCGCGGACTTATTGTGGCACAACCCAAAACGGGTAAAACCATGCTGTTGCAAAACATCGCCAACGCCATTGCCGACAACCACCCCGAAGTGTATATGATTGTACTGCTGATAGACGAACGCCCCGAGGAGGTTACCGAGATGGCGCGCAATGTCAAGGCCGAGGTAATTGCGTCGACCTTTGACGAGCAGGCAAGCCGCCACGTCAAGGTTGCCGAGATGGTGCTGGAGAAGGCAAAACGAATGGTTGAGTGTGGTCACGATGTTGTGATTTTCTTGGACTCGATTACCCGCTTGGCACGTGCATACAATACCGTTCAACCCGCTTCGGGTAAGGTGCTGTCGGGTGGTGTGGATGCCAATGCACTGCATAAACCCAAGAGGTTCTTTGGTGCGGCTCGTGATACAGAAGAGCGCGGCTCGCTGACAATCATTGCAACGGCTCTGATTGATACTGGTTCGAAGATGGACGAGGTTATTTTCGAGGAGTTCAAGGGTACGGGTAATATGGAGTTGCAGCTCGACCGCAAGTTGGCTAATAAACGTGTATATCCGGCTGTTGACGTGATTGCTTCGGGAACTCGCCGCGAGGATTTGTTGCTCAATAAGGATGTGCTGCAAAAGACATGGATTCTGCGCCGTTACTTGGCCGACATGACCTCGGTCGAGGCAATGGAGGAGATTAAGAAACATATGGAGAACACGCTGGATAATGACGAACTGCTGGCTACGATGAATAGTTAGTGCGCGTTTTTTGCGTCGGAACTCTGTGAGATAATAAAAGTTTTGCTACCTTTGTGGGTGGCAAATTCTGCGGAAGTAGCTCAGCGGTAGAGCATCGGCTTCCCAAGCCGAGGGTCGCGGGTTCGAACCCCGTTTTCCGCTCCAGAGAAAGGGATGGTAATCGTTTGATTACCATCCCTTTACTCTTGTGTGATAATTGGGGGTTCGAACCTGCGACCCATAATAAAAAATCGCGGGCCCTACTCGCGGTGGCGCAACGCGCTCACCGTGAGTTCGAACCCCGTTTTCCGCTCAACAAAAGAGTTGGTAATCATTAATTACCAACTCTTTTTGTTTGACTGTATGAAGGGTTCGAATCCGCGACCCATAATAAAAAAATCGCGGGCCCTACTCACGGTGGCGCAACGCGCTCACCGCGAGTTCGAACCCCGTTTTCCGCTCCAAAAAAAGGGATGGTAATCGTTTGATTACCATCCCTTTACTCTTGTGTGATAATTGGGGGGGGGGTCGAATCCGCGACCCGTGGAAAGTCCCCCATTGGGGGATTTAGGGGGAATATAAACAATTCGCGGGCCTCACTCGCGGTGGGCGCAACGCGCTCACCGTGAGTTCGAACCCCGTTTCCCGCTCAAATTAAAAGGCTGGCAATCCGCTTGGGTTGCCAGCCTATCAAAATATTTGGGGAGTCACCTTACTCTATGGGATTCGGGATACCTTGCTGAATCACATTTATTGTCTGCGAAGTTACTCCAGTGAAGATGGTGATGATAACTTCTGCGGTACGCGACTCTGTCGAAGTGTTATTTCTGGCTCGCAAAACAATCTGTTTATTTCCAGCTCCCTTTTGTGGAGTTACCGTCAACCACGGGCATTGATAACTCGTAGCTACCCACTCGCAGTTTGAGGTGACTTCTATGGTTGCTTTAGTTTCGTCACCCGTCGGGCCCAACACTACCTGCGTTTGATTTACGGTAAGTATACCTTGGGGGTCTTGAGGTTTTTGTGTCGTGTAACCGAAAAGTAACTTATTTATAAAATCACCACATCCAACACATAGCACGGAGCAGCAAAGTACTGCACACCAAATTAATTTCTTCATATTGTGTGTTTTTATGTAACTCGCCCCGAGGACTATCCGCAGTGGAAGTAGCGTTGAACAAGGCGGAGCATCTCCTCTTGGTTGCCCTCAATTTCGCTACGCAGTGTGCGGTCGCCATAGGAGCGCAGGCGGCGGATGATACCGTCAATCATCGCGGGACTGAACACGTTGTACTTCTCGAAGATTGCACGTTGGCTCTCAAGGCAGTCGGCCGAAGCCTCGCAGCTATCGGGCAGCTGTGCCAGCTGTTTGAGTTTATCTTCGTTCTCCTTTTGGTGGATGTTCACATTAACATAGGTGCGCTCGGCAATCTCCAAAGCATTCTCCAGCTCGAAACCATAGCGGCACGCAACAGCCAAACCAGCAATAAGTTGATAAACGTCGGCCGAGCCATCGGGCGAACGCATCTCGACGGTCTGTTTCTGTGTGGTGTCGTAGTTGCTTGCACTCTCCAACGGGTTGGCAATCTGACACATATCGCTCTTGGCAGCCCAGCCCAACGGCACGCGAACCAGCACCGAGCGGTTGCGGTCGCCCCAGCAGATATTGGTCGGAGCCTCTTGGTGAGGCACGAGGCGGAAGTACGACGTGGGGTTGGTATTACCAAAGGCGGTAATCGAAGGAGCGACCTCCATCATACCGGCAATAGCCTTTCGCGCGGTGGCCGACAGCACTCCGCCGTCCAGCATTTGGTTTGCGCCATCCTTGACGATACGCATGTGTATGTGCAGACCCGAGCCCGCTTTGCCCGCGGTAATCTTGGGCGCAAAGGTGATGTCGTAGCCGTACTCATAAGCGAGGTTGCGGATAATCCACTTGGCAATCATCAGTTGGTCGGCAGCTTTGAGCGCGTTGACGGGCAGGAATTCAATCTCGTTCTGCTCATAAATCATTCCGTCGATGGTGAAATTACCAACCTCCGAGTGACCGTATTTGATTTGACCGCCCGCTTGAGCGATGTAGGCCATACACTGGGTGCGGAACTCGTTGAATTTGGCGTAGGGTGCCGATTCGTGGTAGCCCTTTTGGTCGGTTGCGGCAAACATTCCGCTATCGGGAGCAATCACGTAGTACTCCAGCTCTCCCATAGCCTGAAACTCCATACCGGTCACTTCGTTAAACGCCTTGCAAGCCTTGCGCAGAGTGTTCTCGGGCGAACTTTCGAGCAGTTCGCCATCCTTGTTGAAGTAGGAGCAGAGCATCGACAGGGTGGGAAGCTCGGCAAACGGGTCGAGGAAAGCTGTGCTGAAACGCGGCAGCACATACAAGTCACTGCTGCCCGCCTCGATGAACGGAAAAAGGCTCGAACCGTCCACACGTTCGCCACAAGTCAGAATAGCGTCCAGATAGGCTGCGTTGTTGATTACGAAATTCAGAGTTTTGAGTCGTCCGTCGCCCGCGGGGTACATAAAATTAACCATACGGATTTCGTTCTCCTCGATAAAACGCACAATGTCGGCTTTGGTAAACTCCGAGGGGAGTTTGCCGAGGTGTGCGACGAGTTTGTTGGGATTGAGTTTCAGTTCTTGATTAGTATTCATTATGGTTGTGTTTTAGTTAGTTTTAACTTTATATCTTTACAAAGTTAGCAATATATTTTGAATTCGTCAACTCACAAACAAAAAAAAGAGGATATTTCGTTTTCGATGAAATATCCTCCTGCATTGAAAGAGTTTAGGCCTTATCTCTTTTCGGCATCTATCTCCTTGAGCAGTTGTCGAACGGCGGCCTCCAACTGTTCGTCACGACCACGGACAACCTCCTCAGCCGAATTGGCAACCTTGATGTCGGGTTCGAGCTGACTGTTTTCGAGATAAGGACCTTCGGCTGTGCGGTAACCTATAATCGGAATGCCGAAGTAAAGCGACGGGTCCTGCAACGTCTCCCAACTTACGCTGGTCATGGTTCCCGGTACGGGCATACCCACCAGCGAGCCAATGCCGCGATGCTTGTACACCCACGGAGTACCGTGAGCGTTGGAATAATTTGCCTCGCCCATCAACATAATCGACGCCTTATTCCAACGGCGCGACGGCATATCACACGCCTCTTTGCCGCGAACCACCTGTGTAAGGTACTTCTCGCCGCTGAACAATACTTCAACGTCCTCGTGCAGACGACCGCCACCATTGAAACGAGTATCAATCACAATACCTTCGCACTTGTTATAACGACCCAGGATGTCGGAGTATACCGTGCGGAAACTCGGGTCACCCATAGATTGAATGTGAACATAACCCAAACGACCGTTCGATAGACGCTCCACCTCGGCTGCAGTGCGTCGCACCCAACGTTTGTAGAGCAGCGTATTGCGGGTGCCGAGCGAGATGGGTTTTACAACCTCCTCGACAGTTTGACCCGACGCCTTGCGAATACGCACCAGAGTGCGTTTACCGGCCTTACGATTGAGCAACGGCAGATAATCCTCGCCAGCTTTGATGGGGGTACCATCGATTGCCTCAATAATATCGCCCACGGCAAGTTGCGAAGCCGCACGGTCAAACGGACCTTGAGCCAGAATCTCCGTCACTTTCAGACCATCTCCCTTGTGGCTTTGGTCAAAGAACAATCCGAGGTCACTTGTGACATCAGCATTGGAAGGTTGCGGAGCACGATAGCCGCTACCCGTGTGCGAAACATTCAACTCCCCGAGCCACTCACTGAGCAGTTCGGCAAAATCGAAGTTATTGTCGATGTGGGGCAGGAACTTGGCGTATGCATCACGCAACATATCCCAATCCACACCGTGCATACTCTCTACATAGAATCGTTCGCGCTCTTGACGATACACACGGTCGAACATATACTCTCGTTCGGCGGCACGGTCCAAGCGCATTTCGCCCGACACCGAGATTGATTCGAGTTTGCGACCTGCGGGTTTGAACTTCTGGGCACGACCACCGAGAATAAAAGCTGTCGTCTGCTTGGCATCCCACACCATACGACCCGAAGCCGAGCCTATCTTGGTGGGAGTTCCATTCGACAGGTCGAGTTGCCAAAGATTGGTACCGGCCTCGTATGCCGCTTGATAGTAGAGCGTTGTACCCTCCTTATCGAGTGTTGCATAGCCAATATTGGCCGACACAGGAGTAAGTCGCATAATACGCTCATCGATACCCTCCAACTCAACCACAATATCCTTGGTCGTAACTTTTGCAGGTGCATCCTTTTTACCATCTTTCTTCTCTTTAGAGTCCTTTTTATCCTCCTTCTTCTCGTCAGCTTGGGCAAGTTTTTCGATTTCGGCTGCAAGTTCGCGCTCCTCTTTGCTCATACGCGCCTTGTCGTAGATTTCGCGATTAAGGAACACAATCATCACATCGCGCAATGTACCCCATGAAGCGTGGTTGCGCATACCGTAACGCTCCGAGGTGAACAAAATAGCATTGCCACCCAACACCCATTGGGGAGAATGGTCTGTATAGCCACTATTGGTAAGGTTGTGAATCTCGCCACCATCGGCCGACACAATGCCTATGTCTGTATAGGGGTCGTGTCCGTTGCCTACATAGCTGAGTGTAAACCATTTACCATCAGGTGACCAGCTATAATCAAACGCTCCATGAGTCGAATAACATTGACTGCCGTCGGTAATTTGGCGAGTCTTGCCCGTTGCAAGTTCCAGCACCATCAATCGCTCGCGCTCCTCGACATAGGCCAACTGCTTGCCATCGGGCGAGAATTGGGGTGCTCGACGGTCAATTTTGTTGTTTTTGAACAGTGGTTTCTCTTCAATGGCGGTTGCATAGGGGAATGCAACGTCCTCTTTGCGAGTCATTTCGGCGGTAAATATTTGCCAATTACCATCTCTCTCGGAGGCATAAGCCACCTTGCGACCATCGGGCGAGAAACACACATCGGATTCAGCCTCGGCCGTGTGGGTGATTTGTCGGGTAGTCGGGTAGTCCACCGAGGTCACAAACACCTCGCCACGACAGATGAACGCCAACTGCTTGCCATCCGACGAAACATCCGAGTCACTGCTCATACCGACCGACAAAATTGCGCGGTCATTGGAGGTATCATCGGCGGCTATCGTAACGTTCAGTTTTGCAGCCTGCTTGCCCTCACGTTTGATATAAATATCACCATCGTAGGCGTAACACAACGTACCATTCTCGGCCAACGAAAGGAAACGAACGGGGTGAGTTTTGTGGTTTGTCACTCGCTCGACCTTCAACGGCTCTGTCAAGGGCATAGAGTAGACATTGAACGAACCCTCGCGCTCACTGAGGAAATAAACCGTCTTGCCATCGGGCGAGACACGCGGTTGACGGTCCTCGCCCTCGAACGTTGTCAGACGAGTGTGCTTGCCTGCATCATAGAGCCACAAGTCGCGCGTAATGGACGATATGTGGTGTTTACGCCACACATTCTCGCCACCCTTGCGGTCTTGGTACACAAAACGCTCGGTTCCTGCCACAAAATTCACCTCCTCGGCGGGAGTTGCCAGCACCTGACGTGCACGGCCACCTTGACGACTTACGGCATAAAGTTCGGTCATTGACGAAGCGGGAAACATCACACTCTCGGCGGGGTCTTCGCGTTGAGCCGAGAACAAAATCTCCTCACCGTCGGGGGTATAGCACCAAGGCGTTTCGCCTGCCGAGTGGGTGGTCAATCGCACCGGTTCGCCACCATCGACCGAAACGGCAAATACATCAAAACCACCAAAGCGGTTCGACGCAAAAGCCACCTCACGACTGTCAGGCGACCACACGGGAGCATAGTCGTAAGCTGAGTTGGTTGTAAGTTGGCGTGCCTGACCACCATCGGTCGACACAATCCACAGATTACCCTTGTAGCAGAACGCCACATTCTGTCCATCGGGCGAAATGGCCGGATAGCGCAACCATCGCGGAGTAAGTGCCAACGATGTCTGCGCCACTAAAACGACCATCAAAAGTGTTAGAACTCTCTTCATGTCAATTATAATTTTCTTAAGTTTTCAAAACGCTTTGCAACAATATCATAGGTTGGGGTAGGGACGCCAACTTCACGTCCCAAATCCACCATATCGAACAGCATACCCTGAATCTCGGATTGTCTGCCTGCGGCAACATCCTTCTGGGTCGAAGCCGTGCTCTCTGGGTTAATACTGCGAGCCACCTCCACATTGTAGTCCGCCAGATTCATTCCGAATTCAATACCCATAGCCTCGCCCACAGCCTGAGCCTCACACGACAAGGCGCGGAACATATCCTGAGCCTCTCCCGGGAATTGCAACCCGCCCATCGTGACATTGTGGTACAATCCCGCACAGTTAGTAGGCGATATGTAGGCCCATTTGATAAAGGTGTCGCGGTTGATGTCGGTCGACACCTCATTGGGGATTCCTGCGGCCGTCAGTTCCTCACTCACCCGACTCATCAATTCGGTCGAAACGCCCTGTTCGGGACGAGCACCGAAAATCAGTTTCATGATACCACCCGACTGGGTAATCTCACCTGGCGCATTGACATAAGAAGCCACGTAAATCAATCCATCAATAACCGTAGCCGACGGAACCATACGGGCAATACGCGGTCCGGTACCATAGACATTAAGTATAGGAATGACCAAAGTTTCGGGCTTCGAAGCACGCGCAACAACCTCTGTCACCGAATCGAGCGAATAACCCTTGACACAGACAAAAATCACATCAGCTTTACGGCTATACTCCTCGGCGGTGAAAGCATCGACTCGAAGCAGGTGTTCGCCCATTCGATGGGAATGAAAACTCAGTCCGTGTGTACGTATCGCCTCAAGGTGTGCCCCTCGCGCAATGCAATCTACGTTATGACCGTCCAAAGCCAGGCACGAGGCCAAAGTTCCGCCTACACCACCCGTGCCCACAATCAGATATTTAAGCATTTACAGCTGTTATTTGATGTTTTACTTCAATAATGTGACAACATCACATTCTGTCACCACGCAGACAAAGTTAGTAATTTTTGGCATAACTTCACAAAAAAAAGACCGACAGCCCGATTCACATGAATCAGACCGTCGGTCGGACAATACACACATTCTCGACACTTACACGACTCTGCCTATTTAATGTCGATACGACGACCGATTTTATGCTCGGTCATCTCTGGCTTCTTGGGCAGGGTTATACACAACACACCCTTATCCATAGTAGCCTCAATGCGCTCACACTCAACATCGTCGGGCAAAATCATTGTCTGCTGAAAACGTGTGTACGAGAACTCGCGACGCAAATATTGGGTATCGCGGTTCTCTTCTCGCTCCTCACCCTTACGCTCCATGGTTATCACCATATCCCCATTATCATTAACTGCCACCTTGAAATCATCTTTACACATGCCGGGCGCAGCAACTTCAACCACATATTCAGTCTTGGTCTCCTTGACGTTAATGGCCGGTGTCACACCGCCTGTCATACGTGGTTCAAGCCACTCACGACCCAACCAATCGTTAAAAATCGACGGCAACCAATTCTGATTTCGCTTTGTGATAGTTGACATAAATAAATCCTCCTTCAAATTAAACCGTTAAACAATGTATTTGCGTTGTAGCAAAACGTGTGCCACCCAATGTCGTTTCAAGAAAATTTGAAAAACCACAAAAAAAATGTATCTTTGCTTGAATTTTGTTCCAAATTTAACCATAACGCACAGCTAATGGAATCACTCAGAGAACTTTATCGCATCGGACGCGGACCGTCGAGCAGCCACACCATGGGACCCGCCAAAGCAGCCGCACAATTCGCTGCACGACACCCCGAGGCAAACTCTTTCAGAGTTACACTATATGGCAGTCTGGCCGCGACCGGCAAAGGACACATGACAGACGTGGCAATCATCGATGAACTGCAAAAAGTCGCACCCGTCGAAATCGTATGGCGACCCGATGAAGTGCTCGAACGACACACCAACGGCATGCGTTTCGAATCAATAACCAACGGACAAATCAACGAAAACTGGACTGTATTCAGCATAGGTGGCGGTAAAATTGTCGACGAACACGAAATCAACAAATCGACAAACATCTATCCGCTCTCGACTGCATCCGAAATTCTCGAATGGTGTCGCAATGAAGGGTGTGCCTTTTGGGAATATGTCGACACTTGCGAGGATTCGGGAATTTGGGACTACCTAAAAGAGGTTTGGGAAGTGATGAAAGAGTCAATCGACAACGGTCTGAACCACGAAGGTGTACTACCCGGAGGGCTCGGAGTTCGTCGCAAAGCGGCAACCTATTTTGTCAAAGCCAAGGGTTACACCCACACACTCAACTCTCGCGGTAACGTCTATGCCTATGCTCTGGCTGTATCGGAGGAGAATGCCGGTGGAGGAACCATCGTAACGGCTCCGACATGCGGCTCATGTGGTGTTCTGCCTGCGGTATTGTATCACTTGTACAAAGCTCATGAGTTCCGTGAGGTGCGTATCATTCGAGCACTTGCAACGGCTGGATTGTTTGGTAACGTAGTGAAAAACAATGCTTCAATATCGGGTGCTGAGGTTGGATGCCAAGGCGAAGTTGGTGTTGCTTGCGCAATGGCCGCTGCTGCGTGTCAACTGTTTGGTGGAACTCCCAATCAAATCGAATACGCCGCAGAGTTGGCTTTGGAGCACCACTTGGGTTTGACTTGCGACCCCGTGTGCGGACTTGTACAGGTGCCATGCATCGAACGTAATGCCATTGCTGCGGCACGTGCTTTGGATGCCAACATTTACGCAACTTTTTCGGACGGCCACCACGGCGTGAGTTTCGACGACGTTGTTGAGGCTATGAAACAAACAGGTCACGACATCCCGAGTCTCTACAAAGAGACCTCTATGGGTGGACTTGCCAAACTCAAAGCACGAAATATTTGACAATTATATATTAAGGTTATGATTATTTTGTTATCTTTGTCACGAATTTAACCGCTGAAAGACAGGGACTAATGTAATGTCAATCCTGCCAAGTACACTACAAACGATTTGATTATGAGTCCTTTAATCGAGAAATTCGCCGGTACAAAATACCTGAACCATTGGGTGGTATTCGCATTGGATACCTTTGTATCGTTGTTGTCTACACTATTTGCAATGCTGACCATGAGTTGGCTCTCTTCGGTACAACTTCCGTTGGGAGTCATTGGACGCGTTCTGGCTCTTGCCGTGATTATCGGGTGCGCCACACGCTACCTGCTCAAGACATATCGCATCATCATTCGCTATTCGACCTTGCGAGATGCCAGCAAATTGTGTTTGAACGCAATGCTGAAATCGGCAATTCTCTACCTGATTGTTTTTGCGTTGGGTTATCTGTCGGTTAAACAACTGATAGCTGTGGCGATGTTTGATATGGCTTTGACTCTGGCAAGCCAAGTAGCAATGCGCATTGTGATGATTACCGTATACGAAACTTTCATGCTGCGTATTTCGAAAGATGACCGCACAAGAGTATTAATATATGGTACGGGAGTTAAGAGCGTTGCTCTGGAGGCTCGTCTGCGTTACTCTGAGAATTACACAATCCGAGGTTTTGTTGAGTATGGTACCAAACGCCGTGGACAAAAGGTTTCGGATATGCCCATATACTACTTCAACAGCGAAGATACCCTGCGTTGGGTGACAGAAAAAAACGGCATCAAGGCTGTTCTGTTCCCTAACTATGAGTCGGCAAAAGAGGAGTCCGAACGACTGATTAAATATTGCGAGGCTGTGGGAATCAAAATGTTGATTACTCCGCCTATTGATAAATATAACGAGGATTCAAAATCGAAAAACTATGTCCGTGAGGTGCGAATCGAGGATTTGCTGGGACGCGACGAAATCAAAATCGAAGTTGACGAAGTGAGTCGCGCTTTCGAGGGTAAGACCATCATGGTAACCGGCGCCGCAGGTAGTATTGGTAGCGAATTGTGCCGACAAATTGCACAAATGAAGCCCAAACACCTCATTCTGTTCGATAATGCCGAAACTCCGATGCACAATCTGCGCTTGGAGTTGGAGGGAACCTATCCCGAATTGTCGTTTACCCCGTATATCGGCGACGTGAGATTCAAACATCGTGTGGACGAGGCATTCCGTCGATATACACCACAAATCGTGTTCCACGCAGCAGCCTACAAGCACGTACCTCTGATGGAGGAGAACCCATGCGAAGCGGTTTATGCCAATGTCGTGGGTAGCCGTAATATTGCCGATATGTGCGTTGCCACGGGCGTCGAAAAGATGATTATGGTGTCGACCGACAAGGCTGTGAACCCCACCAATGTGATGGGTGCATCGAAACGCTTGGCTGAAATTTATGTCCAAAGCTTGGGTATCGCTATCGAGAATGGCAAGATTGAGGGACGTACCAAATTCGTAACCACACGATTCGGTAACGTTCTCGGCAGCAATGGTTCGGTTATCCCTCGTTTCCGCGAACAGATTGCAAACGGTGGCCCGATTACCGTCACTCACCCCGATATTGTACGTTTCTTTATGACCATTCCCGAGGCGTGCCGCTTGGTTATGGAAGCTGCCACAATGCCCACCGAGAACAAAATCTGCGTATTCGACATGGGTGAGGCCGTGAAGATTGTCGACTTGGCCATTCGCATGATTAAGTTGGCCGGACTTACGCCCGACAAAGATATCAAAATCAAATTTACAGGCCTGCGTCCCGGTGAAAAACTCTATGAGGAGGTTCTCAGCAATGAGGAGAACACCATTCGTACTTCGCACGAAAAGATTCGCTTGGCAAAGGTGCGCTTGTATGAATATGAGGAGATGGTACCGCTGTTTGACAACCTCGAAACACTTGCCCGTAAGGTCTATGTCGAGGATACCGTACGCGCTATGAAACAGATTGTCCCCGAGTTCATTTCCAAAAACTCCCAATTCGAGAAATTGGACGCAGAACGCGAGCAAAAAGAGTCGTCGGGACAGATTGCATAACCTCGGGCGAATTTACAAAGCAAAAAAGGAACAGTTATTGCCATAAACGAAGGCAGTAACTGTTTTTTTTGTACAATTATGAAACGTTTGATTCTCTTATTGTGTGTATGTGTGTACTCAATCGGCCGAGCACAAAACATCCAACAAAATTGGTATATACCTGCAACCGTCGGAACCACACTGAAATATGCCGTCTATAATCAGGAGGGCGAGATTACGGGTTACTCCATCGTACACACCGACTCCGTGACACAACTCGCAGAGGGATGTTGGCGTGTCACGCAAAGTTCCGTCCAATACAATGCAAACAACCGACAAGTGGGTGACACTCTCTATGCCGAAACCGTAATCTCGGGCGACACAACCTACGTTGGTATAAATCGCACGATGCAGATGGCAAGGGCCGAGGTGCAGACTCGCGGGACTTTAATTGCCCTGCCGTCGACAATCGACCGCTATACACAATTTCCCAATCGCACGCTCGACTGCACGGTTCGCATTGCGGGGCTGCGGTTTAATACTACAACCGAGGCTTACGACTACCAACTGATGAACGACGAGACGTTGACGGTCGACAATCGTATTTATAACGCTCTGAAATTCTCGTACAATACGACTACCAAGGTTGCAGGCCGCACCGAGCAGACCTTTGTTACGACGTGGTTTGCTAAAGGTGTCGGTACAATGCTGGCCGTGGTGAACAACGAGCAAACGGGCGAATCCAACACCACAAAACTAATCTCCATTCACTATCCCGAGCAGTAAAAAAGATAATGGATATTGTAGTTTTACAAAAAAATAGTAATTTTGTATTTGAATTGCGGAATACGCAGTTTGTTTTGATGGCATTTAGGCTATTGTTGTTGATAAGTAAAACGACCAAATTATTACTACGAACACACAATAGGCACACTAAATGCTCACGCCCTATGGCGTGGGTTGTGCTTATGTTCGTATGGGTGCTTGGTCGTACCTTCTTATCAGTAAGCTTACCCACGCTTCTCTTTTGAGTTAAACGGTTGCCATCTGACGGCAAAGACACTTTTGTTTAACTTAAATCAAATACTATGAAAAAACTATTTTTGATGTTGGCGGCGGTGGGTCTGATGGCAACTGCCTGCTCGGAGGAGCCCGTGGGCGGCTCTGACGACACCACACCTCCCACCGAACAACCGGGCGAAAATGAGCAGCCCGGTGAAAACGAGAAACCCGGCGAGAATGAAAAGCCCGATGAGGGTGAAAAGCCCGAAGCTCCCGTTTTTGAGATTGACGGCGAGGGTAACTATGTGGTTGCGGCCGAGGGTGGCGAGGTTGTTGTGACCGTAACAACCAACTTGGAGTACACGGTCGAAATCCCTGCCGAGGCTCAAGAGTGGTTGAGTGTTGCCGACACTCGCGCCACTCGCACCGAAAAACTGACTTTCACCATTACCAAAAACGAAACCATCGAAGAGCGAAATGCAGTGGTTCGCTTGTTGAATGAAAAAGGCGAGGAGGTGCAAACCGTTACATTCAAACAGAGTGGCGAAGAGGTTGTTTTCAAAACAGACGGCGAGGGTAACTATGTGGTTACAGCCGAGGGTGGCGAGGTTGTTGTGACCGTAACAACCAACTTGGAGTACACGGTTGAAATTCCTGCCGAGGCTCAAGAGTGGTTGAGCGTTGCCGACACTCGCGCCACTCGCACCGAGAAACTTACTTTTGCCATAGTTCCCAACGAGAACAACGAGGAGCGCACGGCCGAAGTCCTGCTGAAACGCGCAACCGACGGCAGTGAGTTGCAAACAATCTCATTCCGCCAAGAGGGCAAGGAGATTCTCGTCAACCAAGTGATTGAATTCGAGGACGAACTCACCAAACAGATATGCATTACCAATTGGGATAGCGACATAGACGGCGAACTCTCGTATGAGGAGGCTGCTGCTGTAACCGATATTGGTACAGTTTTTCAAAGAACTGCTATTCAGAAATTCGACGAATTCAAATACTTTACGGGTGTTAAACAAATATCAAGCTATCAATCTGCATTTTACAGATGTTCAAATCTAACAAGCATAACACTGCCAGAACAGCTTGAAAGAATATGGAGTGGTACATTTATGTATTGTACTTCACTAAAAAGTATTTATATCCCTAAACAATGTAGCTTCATTTATGAAGGTGCATTCTATGGTTGTTCTTCTCTTGAAAAATTTGAAGGTGAATCAGCATCTGATGACGGTAGGTGTATTATTACTTCTGGTGGTTTTGTGTTAAACTTTGCCCCAGCAGGTCTAACCGAATATACAATCCCTGAAGGTATTCGTGGCATTTCACCACTTGCTTTTTGTAGTAGCACTGAATTAACTAAAGTTACAATTCCCGAAGGAGTTGAAAAGATTTATTCTTCTGCATTTGAAGGCTGCACCTCATTGAAGAATATAAATATACCCACGAGTGTAAAAGCTATATATAGTGGCTTAGGTATTCTTGATGATCCGAATAAACAATTTACTTCATTTGAAAGGGTTGATATTACATCACTTTCGGCTTGGTGCAATATCGTATTCGGCCTAAACCCTATTGGATATGGTGCTAAATTATATCTGAATGGTGAGGAACTAACAGATATAACTTTGCCTTCTGATGTTACTGAAATTAAACAAGGAGCCTTTAGTGGTTACTCTTGGCTTACCAATATTACCTTGCCAGAAAATCTTACCGCTATCCATAATTCGGTATTTGCACGTTGCACCTCTTTAGCCAGCATTTCTCTCCCTAAAAAATTGACTAACATTGGCGCAAGTGCATTTTCTGGTTGTAGTAGTTTGACAAGTGTAACCATACCTGCAAGCGTCACCACAATAGACCCCTATCCTTTTGAGCGTTGTACTTCATTGTCAAGCATATACTGCGAGGCAGCAACTCCTCCTACTCTGAAGCAGTTGGGTAACAGGTATGGCTTATTTAACCCATCTGATGACATTTCGGGATGCAAGATTTACGTTCCTGCCGAGTCCGTAGAGGCATACAAAACGGCCGAGGGATGGAAAGATTACGCAGATATACTCGTTGGTTACGACTTCTAACGGCGACCGACAACCCCATAAAAAGACAGTGCAGGCACTCCGAAGTGTCTGCACTGTTTGTGTTATAAGTATTTGAACTATTGCAGGGGATTGGCTGCGGCGGCTTGCGGAGCGCGCTCAACGCAACCCAAAGCGGTGCGGATTTCCTCGGTGATGTCCTTCACGGCCTCCTCGTCCAAATAAACAACTTGGTCGTTTTGGAACACAACAACATAGCCATTGGCCTTGCAAAGTTTGGTGATGGCCTCTTTGGCGCGGGCGTAGAGCGGTTGCATCAACTCGGCCTCCACGTTAGCCAACTCTTGTTGTGCCGATTGGTAGAACTCCTGCAAGCGGTTGTTCAAATCTTGCATCTCCTTTTGTTTGAGTTGTTTAACGGCATCCGACATGGTTGCGTTGTTTTTCTCGTAGTCGTAGCGTTTGTTGTTCAACTCGACTTGGATATTCTCCAACAGGTCTTGATAGTCTTGAGCTGCTTTCTGGAACTTCAAGTCCACCGAATCCATCTCGGGCATGGTTTCAATCACACGTTGGTAGTCAATGCGTGCGTACTTTTGAGCAAATGCGCCGGTCGACACCATTACAAACGCACAAGCGAGTAAGAGTTTAATAGCTTTTTTCATGTTTACGGTTTAATTATTATTTACAATCTTAATTATTTCTTGGGTTTTGTCCATCGCGGGCGAGTAGTACAGCACCGTAGGGTTTGACGCCACATCCAGCACCAGACCATAGCCATTCTTAACGGCATATTCGTCAATGAGTTTGAACACACGGTCTTGGATGGGTTTAAGTTTCTCCTCACGGAGTTTCATCATCGTGCCCTCGTCGCCAAACACCTGCTCTTGGAACTTGGTAATCTCCTCCTCGCGGTTCAGAATTTTACGTTCGGCATTTTGGCGTTGAGTTGCGGTATAGCCGGCCTTTGCATTTTGGTAGGCGTTATACTCCTGTTCAAGTTGGTCGAAAGCCTCGTCAATCTGTTTTTGATAGGCTTCGCCTTGGCTTTCAAGTTCTTTGACGGCGGCGTTATAGCTTTCGATAGATTTGAATATTTTTTCGCTGTCGACCACGACATAATTTTGGGCCTTAACCACTCCGCCACACAAAGTCATGACGGTCATCAGAATGGTTGTCAACAAATACTTTTTCATATCGGTACGTTTTATCGGTTAAAATTCTGTTCCAATGGTGAAGTGGAATTGGCTACCACTACGTTTGGTTGCTCCGGCTGCTTTGTCGAAGCCCCAGCCCCAATCAATTCCGAGCATTCCGACAATCGGCAGGAACACTCTGACACCCACACCCATCGAGCGTTTCACGTTAAACGGGTCGAAGTTCTGCCACGACGAGTAACCGTTACCTGCCTCCGCAAATACCAAGCCGTAGATGGTCGAACGGGGTTGCAACAAGAATGGATAGCGCAACTCCATGGTGTATTTGGTATAGGCGCGTGCGTAGTCGTTTTTGGCTGTACTCTCGGTCGGAACCAGCGCACCGTCGGTATAACCGCGCAGACCTATCACATCCACACCATAGACGCTATAACCGGTCAAGCCGTCACCACCGATGGTAAAGCCCTCGAATGGTGACAATTTATTCTTATTGTAGTTACCCAGATAACCCATCTCCAAGCGAGCCATCAGCACCAACTTGCTCGACCTATCGAGCGGTGTAAATATACGTCCCTTAAATTGCCATTTGTGGTACTCAATCCATCCGTAGCGTTCGTTATCACTCAATTTGGGGTCCGAGTAATCGCGATTATCAAAGAGCGAGTAGGGGGGAGTCACCGCAACCGACATCGAAAAATCCGAACCGGTACGCGGATAGATGGCTTGGTTAACCGAACTACGTCCCAATATGGCACGCAACGTAAAGATGTTGCTTGCACCATTGGCTACGATAAACGAGTTCCAATCCTTGAGCATATAGCGTTGGTAGGCCACCTCGGTATAGAGCGTGAAGTAGGGGTCGGGCCAGCGCAGACGTTGACCGATACCCATCGAAACACCCAACGTACGGAAGTGGGCATTACCCTCCTGCCAAGCGTAATAGGCATCCGTTTCGTCCGAATAGTAGGCCGAAACCGACAGCGAATTGGGTCGTTTACCACCTAACCACGGTTCGGTAAAGCCCAACGAAATAGCCTTGTAATAGGTTCCGTTCGATTGGCCCTGGATACGCAGCTGTTGGTTTTGTCCTTGCGGATAAGGTCTCCAAGCGTCCTTCTTAAAGAATTTGCGCAACGACAAGTTATTGAGTTGCACACCAATAGAACCGACAAACATACCGGCACCCCAACCTCCCGAAATGTCAATCTTGTCGCTGGCTTGCTCCTCCAGCGGCCAAGCGATGTCCACCAGATTATCCGACACGGGTTGCGGGGTAGGCGAGATACTCTCGGCATTGAAGTGTCCCATACTGTTCAGACGATACACCGTCTCCATGAGCAGCGAACGGTTGTAGAGGTCGCCCGGTTGTGTAACCAACTCTCGTCGAATAACCTCATCGTTAACACGGTTATTACCCGAGATTTCCACATTATTGATGGTAAACGGCTCGCCCTCGAAAATCTTGATTTCCAAGTCAATAGAATCCTCGCCAACGATTGTCTCGCTCGGGTCTATCTTCGAGAACAGGTATCCGTTGTTTTGATACAGCGAATTGATGGTCGACTCATCGTCAATTTTATCCTCCTTGCCATAACCCAAGCGTTTGTAGAGCGTTTTACGGTCATACAGGTCACCTGGTTTCACACCGAGCAACGTTTTAAGGTCACGTGTATCGTAGACACTATTACCCACCCATGTGATGTTGCGGAAGTAATATTGATTACCCTCGTGCAGTTTGACATGCAGTCCGATACGGTTGTCCTTCTCGGGAATCGGGTAAATCGAATCAGACAGAATATTGGCGTTTCGGTAGCCTTTCGAGTTGTAGAAATCGAGCAGGTTCTCCTTATCTTCGGCCCACTCCTTCTCCTTAAATTTGTTGTTTTGGAAGAACAGCGGAGTCACGCGGTGAATTTTCTTAAGCGTACGTGCCAGACGTTTGTCGGTAAAAGCCTCGTTACCCTCAAAAACAATCTCTCCGATACGCACTTTGGTCTTACGGTCGATGTTGAACTTAATGTTCACCGCATTTTGCACCACATTGTCGTTGACTATTTCGGTCGACACCTCCACATTACGGAAACCCTTGTCCACATAGAAATCATAAATGATGTTTTCGCACTTATTTATAAGGTGTTCCGACAATTCAACGCCTCGTTTCAGCTCTTGCAATTTCTCCTTCAAGTCGCTGATTTCACCTTTACGTGCACCCACATACTCCCAACGATAGACTCTGGGGCGCTCCTGCAAGACAATATCAAAGTCGACCACATTTCCAGCCACCGGATGCGCTATAATCTGTACGTCCGAGAAGTACTTCATGGCCCATAATTTATTGACTGCGTTCGAGATTTGCGAACTTGGGATGGTGATACTATCGCCGCGCATAAATCCGACATTGGCACGAATTACATTTGCATCGAAATATTGCACTCCCTTGACATTGACATCGCCAATCACATATCTCCGAGGAGTTTGATAATCGGCGTTGGCAAGTGTTTGCTGTTCGACAGCCTGCGCTTTGGTTGGTGTGTTTTGCGCCACCGTCTGCCCAATGCCCGACAACAATAATATACTTAATAATATAAGGTATCTCATCCTCAGTTTGCTTCTATTCTTCGTTTTTCACTAATCCAAATCTACGGTCGCGTTTGTTGTACACCTCGATTGCATCCACCAGCGCGGCCTCATCAAAGTCGGGCCACAGCACATCCATGAAATAGAGCTCGCTATAAGCACTCTGCAACATAAAAAAGTTACTCAAACGACACTCTCCGCTGGTACGAATCACCAAATCGGGGTCGGGAACACCCACCGTATAGAGATTATCCGTAATCATTTGCTCCGAAATCTCCGTAGCATTCAACTCTCCGTTTTTGACCTTTTGGGCAATGTTTTGCACAGCCCGAACTATTTCGCTACGCGAACTGTAATTGAACGCCAACATAAGTGTAAGCGTTTGTCCGTTAGCAGTTTGCGATTCAATGTAGTCTATACTTCCATTAACCTTGTCGGACAGTGCACTGCGGTCACCCAAGATTTTCACTGCCACTCCTTGCTTGCACAATTCGGGAGTTTCACCCTCGATGCTACTGCACATCAACTCCATGAGAGCATTCACTTCGTCGCTCGGCCGTCCCCAATTCTCTGTCGAGAAAGTGTAGAGTGTCAGATACTTAATGCCATATTTAGGGCACGCTTTGATTACACGTCTTACGCTCTCCACTCCGTGCATGTGTCCATACACGCGCTCCTTCCCATGGGCTTTGGCCCATCGTCCGTTACCATCCATGATGATGGCTACGTGTTGCGGTATTTTTTCGAATCGGGTCATACGGGTCTAAAATCTCTAAGCCACAAAGATAATCATAAAATCTTTAATCCGAGCGCAAAGTTGTTATTTTTCTCGCGGGTCGACGCCCCACATCAATTTATTACGTAACGTATCGAAAAACGAAATATTTTGGAATTTGGCTACAAAAACCGTTTTTTTTCGACTTCACCACCTTAAATTTGGCATTGTTCGGCACCTGGAAAATGCAGTTGTCGAGCGACACCGTAGCCTCAGAAGATTGCGACGTTATGTGGAATTCAAGTTCCGTGCTATCGGGCACAACCAGAGGGCGCATTGTCAGATTATGTGGCGCAATTGGCGAAATTGTAAAGCAATGACAATCAGGAGATATAATCGGGCCACCTACACTAAGAGAATAAGCAGTCGAGCCAGATGGAGTCGACACTATCACACCATCTCCGGCATAGCGTGCAACCATCTGTTCTCCAGCATAAGTATCCACATAAATCATGCTTGTATCCTGACGTTGAATCGAAAATTCGTTGAACGCATGAGGGAACGCCGGACGCACCGGAAAATCACCCGTCACCTCCAACATCGAACGTTTTTCAATCACATAATCACCAGCCACCACCTCTTCGAGTGCAAGTTCGATGTTTTGCGCGGGGATACTCGACAGGAATCCCAAATGGCCGCAGTTCACACCCACCAACGGAATGGGATTTCCCGCCAATCGTCGCACCGCCTCAAGGAAGGTTCCATCACCACCATAACTCACCATAATCGACTCATTAACATCCGTTTGTGGTGGCAACGTGGTAAATGTATTTTCGGGCGCGATAGTGATTCCGCAACGTTGTTTCATAAGCTCCGCAAGCTCGCTATTGACTATCAAATCAACTCCCAAACGCCGAGCAGTATCGACTATCAAACTCAGGTCCGAAGCAGTGTGAGAGGGCAGGGGACGCGAAAAAAAATAGATTTTCATTCCAAGTAACAAAAAATAGTGGTAACTTTACACCTGCAAATATACGAATTAATATGACAAAACTGAGCGTTAACATCAATAAGATAGCCGTACTGCGTAATTCGCGTGGTGGCGATGTTCCTAATCTGCTGCAAGTTGCACTCGATGCGGAGCGTTTCGGCGCCGACGGAATTACCGTCCATCCACGTCCTGACGAGCGCCACATCCGCTACGCAGACGTCTACGACCTCAAACCCATTCTTTCAACCGAGTTCAATATTGAGGGTAATCCCATACCTAAATTTATAGACCTTGTGCGCGAGATTCGCCCCGCCCAAGTCACCCTCGTCCCCGATGCCGAGGACGCTATAACTTCGAATGCAGGCTGGGACACAGTACGACACGCCGACATCCTGCGCGAAGTGACCCAAGAGTTCAAACGCCACAACATACGCGTTTCGATTTTTGTGGACCCAATTGCCGAAATGGTGGCCGGAGCAGCCGCCGTGGGTGCCGACCGAGTTGAACTCTACACTGAGGCTTATGCTCGCGGCTACCGCGAACAGTCGCCCGAACAAGCTGTGGCTCCGTACGTTGCCGCTGCCCAAGAGGCTCGTCGTTGTGGCCTTGGTCTGAACGCTGGACACGACCTCAGTCTTGATAATTTAGCCTACTTTGCCGAGCAAATTCCCTGGCTGGACGAGGTTTCAATCGGCCACGCACTGATTTCCGAAGCACTATATTTGGGCTTGGAAAACACCATCGGAATGTATCAACAACGACTCAAAAACAGATAGTCAACCGTGAATAAACCACTATCACTACCCATCTTCCACCACGTATCGGAAGTACTCCGCGAACTTGACGTAGAAGCTTATGTCATAGGTGGTTACGTGCGCGACCACTACTTGGGACGCCCGTGCGATGACGTGGATATCGTTGTGGTAGGTAGCGGAATCGAAGTGGCACAAAGGTTGGGTAAACGCCTTCACACCAAGGTGTCGGTTTTCAAACGTTTCGGCACGGCCATGCTCCGAGCAGATGGTATTGAAGTGGAATTTGTCGGAGCCCGCCGCGAATCCTACTCTCCCGACTCGCGCAAACCCGCCGTGGAGGAGGGAACGCTCGAAGACGACCAACTACGCAGGGACTTCACTATCAATGCATTGGCCTGGTCACTTAATCCAAAGAATTACGGCGAGTTGGTCGACCCGTTTGGTGGCATGGAAGACCTTGAGGATTGCATTATTCGCACCCCATGCGACCCCGACATCACATTTTCGGATGACCCATTGAGAATGATGCGCGCCATTCGTTTTGCCACACAGTTGGGCTTCGATATTTGCGACGAAACTTTCGAGGCCATCCGTCGCAACGCTCATCGCATAAGTATTGTATCAAAGGAACGTATCATTATAGAGCTCAACAAGATAGTACTTTCACCTGTTCCGTCGATGGGATTTATGCTGTTGAGCAATTCGGGACTACTACCGCTGATTTTTCCCGAATTGGAACACCTCAAAGGTGTCGAGCGCCGAGGAGCAAATGCCCACAAAGACAACTTTGAACATACACTTAAGGTATTAGACAATATATCACTCAAAACCAATGACTTGTGGCTGCGCTGGGCTGCCATAGTTCACGATATTGCCAAACCTCTCACCAAGGCCTATGACGCCAAGTTGGGCTGGACATTCCACGGACACGAGGCACTGGGAGCAAAGTTAGTTCCAAAGATTTTTCGCAGTATGCGTCTGCCGCTAAACGAACATATGAAATTCGTGCAGAAATTAGTGGCCCTCCACCTGCGCCCCATCATTTTGGCCGAGGAGGTTACAGACTCAGCCGTACGTCGACTGCTATTTGAAGCAGGAGATGATGTAGACGCACTTATGACTCTGTGCGAAGCGGACATAACCTCGGCAAACGACGCGAAGGTTAAACGCTTTTTAGCCAATTTCCAACTTGTGCGACGCAAGATGCAGGAGATTGAGGAGAAGGACCGTATCCGCAACTTTCAGCCGCCTGTTGATGGTGAACTCATAATGCAAACCTACGGCCTTGCTCCGTGCCGCGAGGTTGGCGAAATCAAGGCCGCAATCAAGGAGGCCATACTCGACGGAGCTATTGAAAATGATTACGAACAGGCATACGCTCTAATGGAGCAACTTGCCCAAGAAAAAGGTTTAATTAAAGTAACCCAATAAGTTATGTACAAGCATTTTATCCGTCCGATTCTATTTACATTCGGACCCGAAACTGCACACAAAATCACCGCAGCGCTATTGCGATTTACAGGTTGGCTACCGTTCGGCCGAGCCATAATGAGCCTTTTCTGCAAGGTGAAACACCCTTCACTTGAACGCGAGGTGCTGGGTATCAAATTCCCCAACCCCATTGGCGTCGCCGCCGGTTTGGATAAGGATGCAACCTTTTATCGTGAGCTTTCGGCTCTGGGATTCGGTTTTATCGAAGTCGGAGCAGTCACTCCTCGCCCGCAACCCGGCAACGAGAAACCACGCTGTTTCCGCCTTCCCAAAGACCGCGCACTTATCAACCGTTTTGGTTTCAACAACAAGGGTATGGACGCTATGGCAGAGCGACTTAAGAGTGAACGTAAGAAAGGCGTTGTGGTCGGTGTAAATCTCGGCAAAAACAGTGACACACCGAACGAAAATGCCGCAAGTGACTATCTGAAATCATTCCGTACACTGTATGAGTCGGCCGATTATTTTGTGGTTAACGTAAGTTGCCCTAATGTCGAAAATATCGGCAAACTTCAGAATAAAGATTCAATTAAAGAGATTCTTGAACCGATGTTCGATTTTCGTCGCGGGCAAAACGAATATCGCCCCATATTGGTCAAAGTATCTCCCGACCTGACTTTCGCACAGTTAGACGAGATAGTTGATGTTTTGGTCGAAACACCGCTCGACGGCTTGGTTGCCACCAACACCACCACTTCGCGCGATACACTCAAGACCTCGGCCAAGAAAATCAACCGCATCGGTCGTGGTGGTTTGAGCGGCGCACCCTTGCATCGCCGCGCTGTTGACATGGTCCATTATTTGCACGTTAAGACAGGCGGCAACTATCCAATTATTGGTGTCGGAGGTATTATGTCGGTCGAGGAAGCACAAGAAATGTTGAATGCCGGAGCCGACCTGATTCAACTCTACACAGGCTTTATTTACGAAGGCCCTTCGTTGGTTAAAGGAATATGCAAGTCCCTGATTAAGGATTAATCACACACATCATTTAATCTTTTAATTTAGCATGAGAGCAACAATCATTACAATAGGCGACGAGCTACTAATCGGCCAAGTTGTCGACACCAACTCGTGTTTCATCGGCCGCAAGTTCGGCGACTGCGGAATACGCATTATAGAGCGTTGCTCAATTGGCGACGATGCCGAAACCATCATCGCTACACTTGACAGAGTATTACCCACCACCGACATTGTAGTCATAACTGGCGGTTTGGGTCCCACGAAAGACGACCTGACCAAACATACTCTGGCACGATATTTCGGATGCGAACTCGTGCGCGACCAAGCCACCTATCAGTTTGTAGAACAAATGCTTGCGCGTCGCGGCATAGAGTTCAATGAATTAAACAAAGCCCAAGCACTGGTCCCCGATGGGTGCACCGTACTACCCAACCGCAACGGAACAGCTCCGGGAATGTGGTTCGATACGACGGACGGCAAGGTCGTGGTATCGCTTCCGGGCGTACCTTTCGAAATGGAGGAACTCATTACAGATAAGGTCATTCCGCGCTTGATTGAAAGGTTTGAATTACGTACCAACGTCCATAAAACGATAATTACTTTCGGCATGGCAGAATCGGTCATGGCCGCTACCATTGCGGATTGGGAAGATGCACTTCCCAAACAACTGCATTTGGCATACCTACCCAATGCAAAAGGCATCCGACTACGCCTTTCATGCTACGACGTTGAGCGCGAAGAAGGGTTACTAATGATTAATAAAGCTTTCAGTGAATTAGAGCGCATAATTCCCGACTACATAATGGGTTACGAAGATGCATCCGTAGCCGAAGAGGTGGCAAAAATGCTATGTGAACGCGGCGCTACATTAGCTGTTGCAGAGTCGTGTACTGGAGGTCGCATTGCCAGCACATTCACCTCGATGGCAGGAGCTTCGGAGTATTTCTTGTGCGGAGTTGTGTCATACGCCAACTCGGCCAAACAGAATCTGCTGGGAGTTCGCTCCGAAACCCTCGAACAACACGGTGCCGTTAGTCGCCAAGTAGCCGAACAGATGGCCGAAGGTGTGCGACAAACTGCAGGTAGTGACTACGCCATAGCCACCACGGGAATTGCCGGCCCGAGCGGTGGAAGTGATGCAAAACCCGTTGGTACTGTGTGGATTGCCATAGCCTCGCCCAAAGGAACCGTGAGCCGCAAGATGACCTACGGCCGAATCCGAACACAAAACATCGAACGGGCTTCGACCACTGCAATAAACCTATTGAGATTGGTGCTGTTAGACAAACTCGACACGGTAATGTCCGACGCCATATTATAGACCTCTGGAACACAATGTTTGGTTTTTGTGTGCAAAATTCCTAATTTTGAGGTGTGAATACCATCAGCGAAAGACAACTATACGAAGTTTTGTTGCGTGTGTGGGGTTACACCTCATTTCGTCGCACGCAACTCCCCACCATCATGTCCATTTGCGAAGGACACGACACCCTGGCACTAATGCCAACAGGCGCAGGTAAATCCCTTATATATCAAGTACCTACACTCGCCCGAGAGGATGGCCTTTGCGTGGTGGTAACGCCACTCATATCGCTGATGAAAGACCAGGTCGACAAACTACGACGCAAACACATTTCGGCCGTTGCAATTCATTCAGGAATGACTCCGCGACAAATTGACATCGCGTTGGACAACTGCGTCTATGGCGACACGCGATTCTTGTACGTTTCGCCCGAGCGTATCTCGACCGAAATTTTCCGCGCTCGATTCGAGCGCATGAAACCAATCCTCATTGCTGTTGACGAAGCTCACTGTATCTCGCAATGGGGTTACGACTTCCGCCCGTCATATCTTCGCATAGCCGAACTGCGCAAACTCGCCCCCCAAGTACCCATACTTGCACTGACGGCTTCGGCGACTGACCAAGTGGCCGAAGATATTATGCAACGGTTGGGCTTCAAAAATGGACGTATTATAAGGTCGAGTTTTTCACGACCCAACATATCGTTCTCTGTGCGCAAAGTCGAAAACAAGAACGAGCAGATGTTGCGCATTATCAACAATGTAGCAGGCACAGGAATTGTTTACGTTCGCACACGAGAAGGAGCACAACAGATTGCCGAAATCTTACGCGAGCAGGGTGTATCGGCAGCCTATTATCACGGTGGTCTTGAACCTGCCGAGCGAACTCTTCGTCAGGACGATTGGACGAGTGGTCGATGTCGGGTGATGGTGGCAACCAACGCTTTCGGAATGGGTATCGACAAGCCCGACGTTAGGTTTGTGGTTCACTATTCGATTTGTGACTCTCTGGAGCACTACTACCAAGAGGCGGGTCGTGCAGGACGCGACGAGAAGAAAGCCTATGCCGTGCTGTTGGTAAGCCCCGACGACAAAGCGCGAGCCAAGCGAATGTTCTCGTCGGAGTTTCCGTCGCTCGAGTTTATCAAAAAGGTCTATGAGGCGGTGGCCAACTATTTGCAGGTTGCCGTTGGTGACGGAGCAGGTATTTCGTACGATTTCAACGTGTATGAGTTCTGCAAACGCAATCGCATGTTTGTGGGTACTGTGCTGAATGCCATAGACATACTGCGTATGAACGGTTACCTGACACTGACCGATGAGTCGGAACATCCGTCGCGCATAATGTTCACCATCAGCCGCGATGAGCTGTACAAATTGCGCGTCGAAAGGGGCGATTTGGACCACTTCATCCGCACACTTCTACGCATGTACGATGGCGTATTCAGTGAGTTCCGTGCCGTTAGCGAATCAGCTCTTGCCACGGCCACAGGATACAGCATCGACCGCGTTCGCGAGCTATTCCGCACGTTGTGGCAACTGCGCGTAATTCGCTATATACCCGGGCGTTGCACACCGCTGATGATTTACGGCGAGAGCGGACGACTGCCACAAGAGAACCTATACATAAGCCCCGAATCGTACAAACTTCGCAAGGACATGGCCGCCGAGCGTTATCGCCGTATGTTTGAGTATGCCGAGGGCGAAGAGATGTGTCGCAGTCGCTTCATACAGAACTACTTTGGCGAGGATGAGGCCGAGGACTGCGGTGTGTGCGACATCTGTCTGGCTCGCAAAAAACAGCAGAAACAACGCCCCGACATCGAACAACGCATCATGGAGTTCGCACAACAAGAGAGCTCCATCCGCGATGTGGTGCGCAGTGTCGAGACCGACCCCGACGTAATTGCCCGAATTATAGATAAATTGCAGGCCGAAGGTAAAATTTCGGTCGATTCCACCGGACGACTCGGAATTATCGACAGAAATGAGTAACTTTGCAGCCGTATGAACAACTACCCCGAAACCATATCGAAAGAGGAGTTGGAACAGCTACCCAAAGCCGCATTCCCGGGCCAAATCATCGTCATTGATACCCCCGAGAGTGTGGACGAAGCGTGTAGATACCTGCTCGCTCAATCGCAGATTGGTTTCGACACCGAGTCAAGAGCCGTTTTTCAGAAGGGTGTGGTCAACAAAATCGCCCTGCTACAACTCTCTACCGACGAACGTTGCTACCTGTTTCGCCTGTGCCGTATCCGACTTGACAAGGCGATTTTAAAGATTCTCGAAAGCCCTCATATCCGCAAAGTGGGACTCGCAACCAATGGCGACATTCGTGAACTGCTGACGCTACGCAAATTCCGCGCTCGCAACTTCGTGGACCTGCAAAACATCGTGGGCGAATACGGAATCAAAGAACTCGGACTGACCAAAATCTCGGGCATTGTGCTTGGACACAGAGTAGCCAAGGCACAACGACTCAGCAATTGGGAGGCCTCACAACTCACTGAATCTCAACAA
This sequence comes from Rikenellaceae bacterium, assembly GCA_017936385.1. GTDB lineage: Bacteria > Bacteroidota > Bacteroidia > Bacteroidales > Rikenellaceae > UBA940. The sequence continues at coordinate 38,624 of JAGBFQ010000020.1, read as the reverse complement.
CTATACGCGGCTACCGACGCATGGGTTTGCAGCCGCATTTACAACAAATTAACCTCCGAAAAATGAGAGCAAATGTATATCTGAAACGCGGCAAGGAGGAGTCTCTGTTGCGCCGCCACTTATGGATTTTCTCGGGAGCCATTGCCCGCATCGAGGGCGAAGATGAGCTCACCGAAGGCGACATAGTAGATGTCTACACCTCGGAGCGCAAGTTTATTGCCCGCGGCCACTACCAAATAGGCTCTATTACGGTGCGCGTGCTGACCTTCGAGCAAGAGGAAATCAATGCCGAGTGGTGGGCCGAACGCATCCGCCGTGCCTATGAAGTGCGCAAGGCTCAAGGACTTATCAACAACGAACAAACAACCTGCTACCGTCTGATTCACGGCGAGGGAGATATGCTTTCTGGCCTTGTGGTTGATATTTACGGTTCGACCGCCGTGGTGCAATGTCACAGCGTGGGAATGTACTATGCCCGCACCGAAATCGCTCACGCAATTCAACAAGTCTACGGCTCGGCCATCGAGGCTGTGTACGACAAGAGCAGCCGCACGTTGCCATTCAAGGCTGGAATCAACTCCTGCGACGGCTATCTGACCGAAGGACGCAGCACAGCAGGATACGTTCTCGAAAATGGTTTGAAGTTTGAGGTTAATTGGGAAGAGGGCCAAAAGACGGGATTCTTCATTGACCAACGCGTCAACCGCGAACTTGTACGCCGTTACGCCCGTGGTCGCCGAGTGCTTAATACGTTCTGCTATACAGGCGGATTCTCGGTCTACGCCGCCGACGGAGGTGCTACCGAGGTGGTGTCGGTGGACAGCTCGGAACGCGCCGTGGAACTCGCCGCACGTAATATGACACTCAACTTCGGCGAGCAGTACCCGCACCGCGCCGTGGCTATGGACACATTCGATTTCCTCAAAGATATGGACGACTCGTTTGATTTGGTTATTCTTGACCCACCGGCGTTTGCCAAACACCACAAGGTCGCGCCCGAAGCTCTGAAAGCCTACAAACGACTCAACGCCAAAGCAATGCAGAAGATTAAATCGGGTGGTATTCTGTTTACGTTCAGTTGTTCGCAAGCAGTCAACAAGGAGCAATTCCGCATGGCGGTGTTCTCGGCAGCAGCCATTGCCGGCCGCCGCGTGCGCATTCTGCACCAACTCACCCAGCCCGAAGACCACGTAATCAACATCTACCATCCCGAGAGCGAATACCTCAAAGGCCTGGTTCTCTACATAGAGTAGGGTAGTGCGAAACTACAACTAAAGAGTGTGTTCTCCCCAACGGGTCGGACACACTCTTCTTCTAACAATAACCACTTTTTACGTCTTTCTTTTCAACTCATTCTGCTGGGATGGAACATTTCGGCCAAACAGACAGATAGGTAACATAGTTCCCAATCATCTTGAATCACCTCATGCCAATAGGCATCCTCGTCATCCCACGTTCCAGTTGTACTTTTGTCGAGGTCTTTCATAGGCACTGATTATTTGCTTTTTACAGAATAAACGCCCGACCTCGGCATATTATTGCACAATTAGCTCAAAATAAGCTGATTTTCTCGAATCATCTTGCGAAGATTAATCAACGCATAGCGCATACGCCCGAGCGCGGTATTTATACTCACTCCGGTTTGCTCGGCGATATCCTTGAAACTCATATCATTATAGTATCTCATTTTGACTACTTCGCGTTGTTCGTCGGGCAGATGTTCGATGAGTTTGCGCACGTCACGTTCTATTTGCTCCGACACCATACGGTCCTCGACGGTGTCGTTTGAGAATTTGAGTGTTCCCAGCAGGTCGAAACCCGCGTCTGATTCACCCACTTTGTTCGCTTGTTTGTTTTGACGGAAGAAGTCAATCACCTGATTGTGAGCAATACGCATTACCCACGACAGGAATTTTCCATTGTCGGTGTACCGTCCTTCATCAATAAATTTGACCACCTTGATAAAGGTCTCTTGACAAATATCTTCGGCCACATCGGCATCCTTGACCATCATCATAATGTAGTCATAGACACGCTTGCGATGCGAATCAATAAGTTTGGAAATTGCATTCCGATTGCCCGAAAGATAGTCGTTAAGCAACTGGCTGTCGCTTAAAGGTCTAACATTCATACTCTTGCTCCTTATAATAAGTTAATTAAGAGTAAAATCGGCAATAGGCAAATCGGTATTAAGGTTACTAAAATTTTAATTTCTGAGTGCAAGGTACGAAATAAAATCTGTTTTACAAAATTTTTCATCAAATTCGTCGGCGAATCGCCCTTTTTCGTCGGTGAATTGCAAAAAACATGCCGAACTCCTTTGTGGGGTTCGGCATACTTATTATATATATGTGAGTCCGCGGAGGACTACAACTCTCTCTATTTACTCAGCCTCGGGAGCGGGCTCGTTCACAAGGATGCGGCCGCAATATTCGCAAACGATGATTTTCTTGTTTTGGCGAATATCAACCTGACGTTGGGGCGGGATGCGGTTGTAGCAACCACCACAAGCGTCACGTTTAACGGTCACAACAGCCAGACCGTTACGCATATTGCTACGAATACGTTGGTAAGCGGTCAGCAGACGCTCGTCGATTTTGGCCTGTGCCTCGCTCTCTTGAGCACGCAGGGCTGCCATCTCGTCGGCGGTTTCGCTCTCGATGCTGTTCAACTCATTGCGTTTGTTCTCGAGGTCGATTTTGCGCTCCGAGAACATTAACTCGGCATCCTCGGCTTGTTTCTTCTTAACCTTCATCTCGGCCGAGTAGTCCTTCAGGCGTTTGGCACAGTGCTCGATTTCGAGTTTTTGGAACTCGATTTCTTTGGTGATTGCATCAAACTCGCGGTTGTTACGGACGTTTTGTTGTTGCTCCTCGTACTTCTCAATCATCATTTTCGCCTCATCAGATTCACGACGGCGCTGGCGGGTCAGAGCGGTAAGTTCCTCAATTTCGCCATTGATTTTGTCGATACGGGTTTGGAGTCCGGCAACCTCATCCTCCAGGTCTTGAACCTCGAGAGGCAGTTCGCCTTTTATTTTCTCGATTTCGTCAATTTTGCTGTCGATTTGTTGCAATTTGTACAACGCCTCGATTTTCTCTTCCATCGAGTATTCCTCAGCTGCTTTCTTTTGTGTAGACATATGTTTAAGCTAAATAATTAATCGGGTTGTGTGATTCCTTGCTTTTATGGAGTGCAAAAGTAGGTATTTTTTTTGAAATTACCTCACATATTAGGTTAATTGCGCAATATTCGGTTTCGAAATGTCCCGCATCGACGATTGTAACAAGGCCCGTGGCATCCAAAAAGTGGTTATATTTGAAGTCGGCCGACACGTAAACATCCGCACCTGCGGCCACAGCCTCACCCAGCAGCGAGCCTCCCGAACCTGTGCAGACAGCCACACGACGCACCGTGCGACTTGCCGGCTGACTATATCTTACCGCACCAACATTCAGCACATTACGCACTTTACGGATAAATTCAACGACCTCAATCTCTTCGGCCAAGGTACCCACCACGCCAAAACCGTTGCCCTTGGGCAGGCTCTCCAGCATGTGCAGATTCTCGAGTCCCAACATCTCCGCCACACGGTGACTCATACCTCCGTCGGTGCTATCCAAATTTGTATGACACGCATAGAGTGCCACCCCCTCGCGGATGGCCTTTTCGACCACTCGCTCCACGTAACACGACGAATTGAGCCTTTTCAGTCCGCCGAAAATAATCGGATGATGCGAAATCACAAGTCCCGCACCCAGACGCACTGCCTCGTCAATCACCGCCTCGGTAGCATCCACACACACCACCGCCGAACTAACCTCCGTGTCGCCACGTCCCACAATCAGTCCCGAGTTGTCGTAACTCTCCTGATAGGCCAGGGGAGCAAACTCCTCCAACACGCGTGTTATATCCTCAATCTTCATATTTTTTACTGTTTTCACCTCTACCGACGCGCCGCTACTCCTCGACAAAGAGAGTCTGTTGCACCTCTCCATTGCCACGTCGTTCACCCGGTTTGGGCTGCATGGCGTCAAGTTCATCCAACGAGAAGAGCTCCACCTCCTTGAACGCATACTTAGGTCGACGGGGCTTGCGTGGTGCTTTTTTCTTGGTTTTCTCCTTTTCCGTCGGCTCGTTCTCGGTTGTTTCGACCGTAGCCTTCTCGGTTTCGGCTACAACCTCGTCTACCACCTCGGCAACAGGCTCTTCAATCAATGGTTCAACTTCAACCGACGATTCAACTTCAACCTCCGCTTGAGATTCAACCACTGCTTTAATCTGCCCCATAACCTGAAGTGAAGATTCAATCACCTCACTCTCCTCGCCACTATAAGTTACTGTGTCATCATCCAATGCCTGCTTCACCTCCATCAAAATTGCGCGTATTGAGTGTAGCTTTTCGACAATAGCAGCCTCGCGCGAAATAGGTTGTTCTCCGAGCTTCAATTGTCGTTTGGCAGCAGCAATTTTAAGCCCTCGTTCCTTAACCAAATGGTATATCATTTTGATTGTTCTCAGGTCTTGTTCCGAGAACAATCTGTTTCCTTTTTTATTACGTTTTGGGCGTATTTCGTCGAATTCTTTCTCCCAAAAGCGCAGTAACGATTGCGAAACGTCCATCATTTCAGCCACTTCGCCCATCGTGTAATATAGTTTTTGCGATTGATTATCAGCGTGTTTCATCCTTTGACCTGAATTTTCACTTCGCAAGATAGCAATTATTTCGTCAAAAAACAACCCTACGCACTAAAGGTTCACAATTCTAAACGCATTGGGAAGCAGTGTGTTCGAGCGATTACCTATACGCTTACTCCATCCAACTGGAACTCCTTCGTAACATATCAGATTAAGTCCTTCGGAGAGTGCCGCAAGGTCGAACTCCTGCTTACGCAGATAGTTCAGCACTTGTTCACGTTCCAAATTGGCTACTTGGCAGTTCTCTCGATTCAACTCGTGGAACAGAGCCAACGCATGGTCGGGCTTGAGATTTTTACCATAAATCTGCCCCATACAGACACCCGAATATATCATATTGAGTCCCTCGGCCAGCGTGCGGATTGCGGGATATTGACTACGATAGTAGCCATACATCGTATCTTCGCCCACCTGCATAAAGCGGATGTATTCAGGTTGTTCGACCCATTGCTGCAATAACGAAATGCTCTTGCGGTCGAGCTCTCCAAACGGTGTTTTACGCGCCTTGGGAGCCCTTGTTTTCAATTTACCGTCACCCTTGCGCACCACAGCTGCAAAGAAGCCCTCGCCTTTGGCACGATGCGGATAGAAATGGAAACATTGCACTCCGCCAACCTCCGTTTGTACAATCCCCCAATTATCTGGAATATTGATACTTACGGGCTCGCAATCGAAGTTTTGGTTCACCCACTCGACAACACCTTCATCCTCTGTCGGATTGAACGTACAAGTCGAATAAATCATCACACCGCCGGGTTTCAACGCTGCCCATCCGTCGGCAATAATCCGTCGTTGACGGGCAGCACACATTTCGACATTCGAAGCGCTCCATTCGCGGCGAGCCTCTTCGTTTTTGCGGAACATACCTTCGCCCGAACACGGGGCATCAATAGCCAGCAGGTCGAACATGTGTTCATAGGCACCTATCTGGCTCGGGTCGTTGCACGTTACTGCCACATTGCCGATTCCCCAACGTTTCACATTATCAGCCAGAGTCATTGCGCGGTTGCGGATAGGTTCGTTAGCCAACACCATGCCCTCGACACCAACCAAGGTGGAGTAGAGTGTTGTTTTACCGCCCGGTGCTGCGCACATATCGAGCACCCGTACATCCTCGCGGTCGCCAAACACTTGTCTATACAACTCCTCGACAAACATCGAACTCGCCTCCTGCACGTAGTACATTCCGCCATGCATCAGCGGGTCAAGCGTAAAGACGGGGCGCTCGTCCAGATAAAATCCATAGCGATTCCATGGTACAGGCACGCCCTCGGGTCGTTCGGCCACTTTAAAAGGATTGAATCTAATAGACACCGTTGCAGGTTCATCCAGCGCCGCCAGCAAACGAGCACACTCCTCAGTACCGAGAGTCTGCTCCATCGTTTTCACAAAATCCTGAGGAAACATACTCACTATTATTTGATTAGACGGCTATTGATTTGCTCGATAATACGGTCGGCATCCTCCGGATTATTCACAAAATCGCAGTTATCAACATCCACGACAAGCACCTCGCCCTCGTAGATATTTTCGACCCAATTTTCGTACTTTTGGTTGAGTCTTTCGAGATATTCGCGGTCGATAGACATTTCGTACGACCTGCCACGGCGATGAATCTGTTCAATCAACGTATCAACGCTCGCCTTGAGGTAAATCAGCAGGTTGGGACGCTGAATTAGACCTGTCGATAACTTAAAGATATTCATATAGGTTTCGAAGTCGCGCGAGGTCATCAGTCCCATTTCATAGAGGTTCTGGGCAAATATATAGGCATCCTCATATATGGTTCGGTCTTGAATCAGGCGTCCACCTTGTCCGAGAGCCTTGATAGCCTGCTCGATACGACTACCGAGAAAACTGATTTGAAGGTGGAACGACCAGCGATTCATATCATCGTAAAAATCACTGATATAGGGATTGTCCACGTTCTCGTAATGCGCTGTTGCACCGAGTCGTTCAGCCAGTATTTCGGTCAGCGAAGTTTTGCCGCTACCAATATTACCTGCAATTGCTATATACATACTTAGGTTTTCGTTTATTTTACTTTTACACTTATTTCAAACTCAACAACTTATCAACCAATTCGCGGTCGTTACGCAATCGCGGCACCTTGTTTTGTCCGCCAAGTCGCCCTTCGAGTGCCATCATCCTTAGGAACGTTCCTCGGGGCAGGGGAGTGACCCTCGGAGCAAGCAGTGTAACATCACCCCGACGCTTAGCCTCATAATCCGAGTTGCAACGCTTCAGTTCTTCATCAAGTACTGCACACCAACGTTCCAAATACTCGGGTTCGACGCGAAACTCCACCAACCATTGGTGCGCTCCACGTGCCGTATCATACTCCATGTAAATTGGCGCCGCCGTGTACTCCACAACTTCACTCCCTGTCAACCTGCAAGCCGCCATCACAGCCCGCTCGGCATTATCCACCACCAACTCCTCGCCAAAGGCATTTATATAACACTGCGTCCGTCCCGTAATTCGGATTCTGTAAGGCGCAATCGACGTAAACTCCACCGTATCGCCAATCATATATCTCCACAGACCGTTGCAGTTGCTTATCACCATAGCGTACTCCACGCCGCACTTCACCTCCTCCAACGGCACACATCTCTCCGTACGCTCCAAGTGTTCGGTTGGCAGAAACTCATAGAACGTCCCATAATCCAACATTAACAACATGTCATCGGCCTCCGCTCGGTCGGCCATCGCAAAGAACCCCTCCGAGGCATTGTATGTCTCCATGTACTTCATCCTGCGCGAAGGTATGATTTGTCGAAACACCTCACGATAGGGTCTGAAGTCCACTCCTCCGTGCACAAAAAGTTCCAACTTAGGCCACACCTCCGATACATTGCGTCGTCCCGTATATTCGAGCAAACGGTTGAGCATCACCAAGTTCCACGAAGGAACTCCCGCCAAAGCCGTAATATTCTCCTCGGCACACTCCCTGCACACCGCCTCCACCTTTTGGTCAAAATCTGCCGTCAAAGCCACCCCACGTGACGGTCGGCGAAACATTCGCGCCACTCTCGGTGTGTGCTCAATCAGTATAGCACTCAAGTCACCCACCTCGGCACAATCTCCCTCACGTTCAATGGCGTGCGAACCTCCGAGAGTCAACATTCTCCCTTCGAAGAAACCCGCCTCGGGAAATATCCGCGTTGCCATCACAGCCACATCTCTCATTCCACGCATGTGGTTGTGTTTCAATCCTTCGGCCGTTACGGGAATATACTTACTACGTCGTCCCGTGGTTCCCGACGACTTGGCAAACCAACCGACTCGTCCGGGCCACAGCACATCCTCCTCACCCCTTCGCGCTCGCTCCACATACTCCTCCATGCGAGGGTAATCGGCCACCTCCACACGACGGCGAAACTCCTCATAGCTATTGATTCCAGCAAAACTTCGTTCTCGACCGAAACGCGTTCGTCGTCCGGCTCTCAACAACATCTGCAACTGTTCACGTTGCACTGTTCTTGCCTTGGTTTCGTACCTTTGAATCCGATTATAGCGTCGCGCCGTAGCTCCGCGAATCAAACCATGTATCATTATATCTCTCAATTAGATAGTTCCACTTCGTCACAGCACAATGTAGGCTTTTCTTTGGCGGTGTGACTCAGCGGCTCACCACCTAATTAAAATAGTCGCCCATCTTCGACACCACTTCCGGTTTGGCAAACACCACCACACGGTCGTAGGCCTGAATCTGCGTTGCACCCACTGCAATCATCACATTATCGCCACGCACCACACCGCCGATTGTAGCATCCATCGGAAATCCGAGTTCACTGAGCGGGCACTTTGTGGCGGCCGAGTTTGGCTTAACAATAAACTCCATAACCTCGGCATCGCATCCTGTCAGACACTTGATAGCCTGCACGTCGGTATTCATCGTAAATCGGAAGATGTTACTTGCCGTAATCAACTTCTTGTTAACCACCGTATCAACACCGATACTTTCGGCCAAAGTGATGTAGTTAAGGTTTTCAACCTCGGCAATCACCTTCTTGACGCCCAATCTTTTAGCCAACATTGCTGTCAAAATATTGGTTTCGGAACGTCCCGTGACTGCCACAAAAGCATCCATGTTATTGAGTCCCTCCTCAAGCATTGCTTCGGTGTTTCGGCCGTCCTCGTTAATAATCAGGGTCTTATCCAAAACCTCTGCCAAATGGTATGCCTTGTCGGGATTATAGTCCACAAGTTTTATATTTATTTCGTTTTGTAACTCCGAGGCTATGCGCACTCCGATTCGACTACCACCCAGAATCATCATGTTCTTAATCTCGACATCGGCCTTGCCCGAGAACTTCAACACATGGTCGACAGACTCCTGTGTGGTGAGAACATATATCGTATCGCCAACCAGAAAGCGGTCGTCACCGTGCGGGATAATGGTCTCTCCATCTCTCGAAATTGCAATTGTGCGAAAGGTAAACACGCCGTCACTGCCCGGTTTGAAGTCACTCAGCGACATTCCCAGGATAGGTGATGTCGGCTCCAATTTAATCACTGCCAACGAAAGTTTACCACCCGAGAAGTCTACAAACTCCGTGGTCGACGTATGTCCCAACAACGTGATAACCTCACGCGCCGCAACTCGCTCGGGATAGAACAGATAGTCGATTCCCAGACTGATGAACATCTCTTTATTGTTCGGTTCCAGATATTCGTTATTGTCGATACGTGCGATAACCTTCTTGGCACCGAGTTGTTTGGCCAACACTGCCGAGATTATATTTTGGTTCTCCACCTGACTTACGGCCAGAAACAAGTCGGCCTTTCGTACGGCTGCTTTTTTGAGCACTGCGATGGTTGTGCTGTCGCCTTCGATGGCCAGCACATCGGCCATACCGGTCACATTGTCGAGCAATTTTATGTCGCTGTCAATTACGGTTATGTCGTGCAAACCGCCGCTAAGCATTTTAGCGAGGTGACTTCCGACCTCTCCGGCACCTGCAATGATAATCTTCATAACGCTATTCAATTATAGGTATATTCCATACAAAGTTAAGAACTTTACGGCAAACGTCCAACCATTTCGTCCAAAAGCACAAAATTTTAGCCTTTTGTCATATTCACGTCCGGGCAGTTTGCAAAAAATTCGCATAAAGTTTTGGAATAGCCAAAATAAAGTTTTACTTTTGTGCTCTCGTTTGAGAGTTCGGGGTGTAGCGCAGCCCGGTTAGCGCGCCAGCTTCGGGAGTTGGAAGTCCCGGGTTCGAATCCCGGTACCCCGACCAACAAAAGGCAGTTTAACATTTGTGTTAAACTGCCTTTTGCATATAGCATAAATCCTAAAAAAAGCCGTAATTTAGCCTTTCCTTTGGCTTAAACTACGGCTTTTCACTTATTGAGTATAAACTACTTCATCTCAACCAACGCCTTGCCGGTCATCTCGGCAGGTTGCTCCACACCCATAAGTTTGAGTACGGTGGGCGCAACATCGGCCAGCACACCATTCTCGACACTCTTAACCCGGTCCGAAACCACAATAATGGGCACGGGGTTCAACGAGTGAGCGGTGTTGGGCGAGCCATCGGCATTGATAGCGTTGTCGGCATTACCGTGGTCGGCGATAATCACAACCTCGTAGCCGTTCTTCTTGGCGGTTTCAACAACAGCCTCTACGCACTCATTCACAGCCTTAACAGCCTTAACGATAGCCTCATAAACGCCGGTGTGACCAACCATATCGCCATTTGCGAAGTTCAGTGCGATGAAATCGTACTTTTGGGTACCCAAAGCCTCGACGAGTTTGTCTTTCACCTCGTAGGCGCTCATCTCGGGTTGCAGGTCATAGGTTGCAACCTTAGGCGAGGGAACCAAGATACGGTCCTCACCCTCGAACATAGCCTCACGGCCGCCATTCAGGAAGAAGGTCACGTGAGCATATTTCTCAGTCTCGGCGATACGCAATTGTTTGAGTCCGAGGCTCGAAACGTACTCTCCAACGGTATTTTGAACATTCTCCTTGTCAAACAAGATGTGCAGCCCCTTGAAGTTTGCATCATACGGAGTCATACAGCAGTAGTACAAGGGCAGGGTGTGCATACCCTCCTCGGGCATATCCACTTGGGTCAGCACTTGGGTAATCTCTTTGGCACGGTCGTTACGGTAGTTGAAGAAAATCACCATATCGCCCTCCTTAATTGTACCAATCGGTGCGCCATTCTCGACAGCCACGATGGGGTTGATGAACTCGTCGGTCACACCCTCATCATACGACTCTTGCATTGCAGCGACCATATCGGTCGAGGGTTTACCCACGCCGTCAATAAGTTGGTCGTAAGCGATTTTGACACGTTCCCAGCGTTTGTCGCGGTCCATAGCGTAGTAGCGGCCGATAATCGACGCGATTTTGCCGGTGCTTTTTGCCATATGTGCCTCCAGCGACTCGATGAAACCTTTACCGCTTTTGGGGTCGGTATCACGGCCATCCATAAAGCAGTGAACAAAGGTATTTTCGATGCCATACTCTTTGGCGATGTCGAGCAGTTTGTAGAGGTGGTCAATCGACGAGTGAACACCGCCGTCCGACACCAGACCCATAAAGTGAACGCTCTTACCACTCTCTTTGGCGTAGTCAAAAGCGGCTTTCACCTCCGGGTTTTGCATAATCGAGTTATCGCGGCAAGCGCGGTTGATTTTCACCAAGTCTTGGTAAACGATACGTCCTGCACCAATGTTAAGGTGACCTACCTCCGAGTTACCCATTTGTCCCTCGGGCAGACCTACGTTTTCGCCATCGGTCAGCAGATTGGCAGTGGGGTATTGCTCGCGCAGCGAGTAGATGTACTCGGGATGAACGGTATAGATGACGTCTCCTTTCGATTTGTTGCCATCACCCCAGCCGTCCAGAATCATTAATAATACTTTTTGCATAGCTCAGTTATGTGTTTTGTTATTTCAATTTCTCGTTAATCAGCTCCACGGCCTTGGCGATTGCGCTCTCCAAGCCTGCGGGGTTCTTACCGCCAGCAGTTGCAAAGAAGGCTTGACCACCGCCACCACCTTGAATCTCTTTGGCAGCAGCGCGAACAATCTCGCCTGCATTGACTCCGCGAGCCACAATCTCGTCACCCAACATAATCGACAGCGAGGGTTTGCCACCCACTTCGCTACCTGCCACGAACACCAAGTTCGAGATACGACCCTTCAAATTGAAGGCCAAATCCTTGATTACATCGGCCGGCATCTCCATCTTCTTGGCGATGGTAACAACACCGTCGCGGTCGAAGTCGCTAACATTCTCGGCAATACGTTTGGCCATATTCTCGATTTGCTCCTTGCGCATCGCATCCACTTGAGCTGCCAAAGTGCTGTTTTGCTCCATAAGTTTGGCAATAGCCTGAACCAGATTGGGGTTACCAATTCTTTGTTGCATCTCGCTCATGGTATCTTCTACTGCATAGAAAGCGTTCTCGGCTTTAGCGCCGGTCACAGCCTCAATACGGCGGACGCCTGCCGAAATTGCGCTCTCCGAAATAATCTTGAACAATCCGATATTACCGGTTGCCGAGGTATGGGTACCACCGCACAACTCAACCGACTCACCGAATTTAACCATACGAACAACGCTGCCATACTTCTCGCCGAACAGCATAATAGCACCTGCGGCTTGTGCCTCCTCGATGGTGCAGGCGCGATTCTCCTCCAACGGATAGTTGGCACGGATAGCTTCGTTCACCTTGCGTTCCACCTCGCGCAACTCCTCGGCGCTCACCTTTTGGAAGTGCGAGAAGTCGAAACGCAGATATTCGGGAGTCACCAACGAACCCTTTTGTTCAACATGCGTACCCAGCACCTTACGCAGCGCTTGGTCTAACAAGTGGGTTGCAGTGTGGTTATTGGCAGCACATTGGCGTTGAGCAGCATCAACTTTGGCGACAAACTCGGCCTCGGGGTTCTCGGGCATAGTGGCGGCAATCAGCACGATTTGGCCATTCTCTTTCTCGGTAGCCACAATTTGGATGCACTCGTCGGCACTAACCAACACACCCGTATCACCAATCTGACCACCCGAGTTACCATAGAACGGAGTGTGGTCCAATACGATTTGATAAGTTGTCTTACCTTTGCTGCTCACACGGCGGTAGCGTGCAATCTTAACGCTCTCCTCCAGAGTGTCGTAACCCGTAAAGACGCTCTCCTTGATAGGAATCAACTCCACCCAGTCGTCGGCATCCACGGCTGCGGCGTTACGCGAGCGAGCCTTTTGAGCCTCCAACTCCTTGCCAAACTCTTCGAGGTCAACACCGATACCTTGCTCGGCGGTGATAAGTTCAGTCAGGTCAATGGGGAATCCGTAAGTATCGTACAGCACGAAAGCATCCTTACCGCTAATGGTGGTTTTGCCCTCGCCTTTGGTCTTTTTGATAACGTTATCGAGCAGGGTGATACCCGTAGCCAGCGTACGCAGGAACGAACTCTCCTCCTCGGCGATAACTTTGGTAACGAGTTCCTTTTGAGCCACCAACTCGGGGAATTGCTCACCCATTTGAGCTGCCAGACCCTCGACCAAACGGCAAATGAAAGGCTCGTTGAAACCGAGATAAGTGTAACCGTAACGAACGGCACGGCGCAGAATTCGACGAATCACATAACCCGCTTTGATATTGCTGGGCAACTGTCCGTCAGCAATCGAGAATGCAATGGCACGCAAGTGGTCGGCAATAACACGCATAGCAACATCAGCCTTGGCATCTACACCATACTCCTTACCCGACATCTCCGACAGGCGTTTAATAGTAGGTTGGAACACATCGGTATCGTAGTTACTTTGTTTGCCTTGCAGAACCATACACAGACGCTCGAAGCCCATACCCGTATCAACGTGTTTGGCGGGCAGCGGTTCGAGCGAGCCGTTGGCCTTGCGGTTGAACTGCATAAACACCAAGTTCCAAATCTCGATTACCAGATGGTGGCCGGCATTAACCAACTCACGACCATCCAGCGCGGCACGCTCCTCGTCACTACGCAGGTCGAAGTGAATCTCACTACAAGGACCGCAGGGGCCGGTTTCGCCCATCTCCCAGAAGTTGTCGTGTTTGTTACCGTCGATAATGTGGTCGGCGGGCAGATATTGCAGCCACATGTCGTAGGCCTCTTGGTCGCGCTCGACACCGTCCTCTGCGCTACCCTCAAAAATTGTAGCATAGAGTCTTTCCTTGGGCAGACCGTAAACCTCAGTGAGCAGTTCCCACGCCCACGAGATAGCCTCCTTTTTGAAGTAGTCGCCAAACGACCAGTTACCCAACATCTCGAACATCGTGTGGTGGTAGGTGTCGTGTCCTACCTCCTCCAAGTCGTTGTGTTTACCCGACACACGCAGACACTTTTGGGTGTCAGCCACTCGGGGACTTTGAACGGGGGCATTGCCCAAGAATATATCCTTAAATTGGTTCATACCCGCGTTGGTGAACATCAGCGTCGGGTCACCCTTGACAACCATCGGAGCCGAGGGCACTATCTGGTGTTGTTTGGAGCGGAAAAACTCCAGAAATGTTTTTCTGATTTGATTCGAATCCATCATATATCTATACTAAATATTGTTACCTTACGTTTATTCCGTATACACAACGGACTTGCAAAGTTACATATTTTGCCGTAATTTTGCAGTCGGTAAGAGTAATTTTTTAGCCCATGTCGCAAAAAGAGCAGGATTTTAACGAGTTTTCGACTTCCACACAGCCCGGCACGACCACTTCGAAGCGTCGAGCATGGGGTATTTTGCGCACTTTGGCGGTGGGTTGTCTTGTGGTTACTGCGTTCAACATTCTGTTTTCGCGCTACTTTTACACCCCCAAAATGTATCGACTTACGGCTCGCAACAAAGAGCTACTGGTCAAATACCGAATCCTGCACGACAAGATTAACGAAATGTCGTCGACACTCGACCAAATCAAACACCGCGACAATTCGGTATATCGCCCTCTGTTCGGTATCGACACCATGAGCGTTCCGGGAATTTACACCTCATACCCCGAGTCCAAATACGCCCCGCTTCAAGGATACGCCTACTCGGAACTTATGACCGACACTTGGATGATGATGGACCAGGCCGCACGCCGCCTATACCTCCAAAGTCGCTCGTTGGATGAGTTGCAGGTTCTGTCGGCCGACAAGGAGAAGATGGCAACAGCCCTTCCGGCCATCATGCCCATCAACCGCAAGGCTCTGCATGGTGACCATATCGGTGCATTCGGCTGGCGCAATCACCCGATTTATCATCGCTATATTTTCCACAAAGGTATAGACTTGGGTAGCGACCGCGGAACTCCCGTCTACTCGGCAGGCGATGGCGTGGTGTCATTTGTCAATGCACGTGGCACGGGACGCCGAGGATACGGCCGACATATTGTCATCGACCATGGCTTTGGTTACAAGACCAAATACGCCCACCTACACACAGTTGATGTTACTGAAGGACAACTCGTCAAACGAGGTGAACTTATTGGCACAGTGGGTAATACGGGCGGTTCTACGGGTCCTCACCTCCACTACGAGGTGCTGTATATGGGAACACCCGTAAACCCTATCAACTACTTCCGCCGCGACATGGCAAGCGAAGACTTCGAACGTATCGTGGAGTCGGCCAACGCCACTACATTCGAAACCGAGTTCGGAACCAACGATTAACCACACACGACACATGGAACAAAACAACATACCCACCTCGCAACAGCCTCAGCAGCAACCACCACGACGCCGACGCCGTGCGTTGGATTATACGCTGCGTGGTCTGATGTTCACCGGCGTGATGTTGGTTTACTACGTTCTGTTCTCGTGGTTGGTTGACACGCCCGTCGAGCGAGAGATGAAACAGTCGACAGCTCTGCTTGAACAGCAATACGAGGCTCTGTCGGAGAGGTACGAAACCCTGTCAGAGGTGCTGGAAAACATCGAGGACCGCGACCGTAACGTGTCGCGCGTGTTGTTCGAATCAGACCCCTACGACTTTAAGGATGTAGACGGAACCGCATCGTGGCGCACCCGCGAGAAGATGTTGGAGAAAACCAACCGAGGATTGGCACGCGAATTTGACGACCGTATGAAGAAGTTGGAACACAACATCGCCTATCTCAACTATTCGTACAATACGCTGCGCTCCAAAATTGACCAAAACAAAGAGGCCGTACGCTATATTCCTGCCATACAACCCGTCATCAACCCCGACCTCACACTGCTCACTGCCTCGTTTGGTCTGCGCATCCACCCGTTCTATCGTAACCTTACACCACATAGTGGGGTAGACTACACCGTTCCTGAGGGTACGCGCGTTTTTGCCACAGCCGACGGAGTGGTCAAGACTATAACAACACGTAACACGGGTTCAGGTCTGACGCTGGTACTTCAACACGAGGGTGGCTACGAGACCACCTATTCACACCTACGCAAGGTGACCGTTCGTCGTGGCAATAGAGTCCGTCGTGGCGACATCATTGCACTAACGGGTAATACGGGTTTGTCGCTTGCGCCCCACCTGCACTACGAGGTCAAATACAACGGTATGCGCGTCGACCCGATTCACTATTTCTTCATGGAGTTGTCGCCCGTCGAATACCAACGCATCATGCGTATCGCCCAATCAGGAATGCAATCTTTCGACTAAACACCCCTCAAAAATAGGGGTCCCACCACAAAAATTAATAATTTTCGACAGAAAATGGTCGAAAATTTTGGGGGTTCGCTCCAAAAAATATAGTTTTGCACATAAAATCCGATAAAAGATGAGCAAAACTATGGAATCTTTACGTTTTAGAGCAATCGAACAAATGCTTAATCGTAAGCCCGTCGAGTCAACCATACCGACAACCAAGGTGTCGGACTACTATGGCATGGACGTTTTCAGCGTCGACAAAATGCGCGACTATCTGTCGGTCGAGGCTTACGAAAGCGTAATCAACGCAATATACGAAGGACGACGCATCGACCGCAAAGTGGCCGACCAAGTTGCCAACGGCATGAAACGCTGGGCCATGGAACGAGGCGTAACCCACTACACCCACTGGTTCCAACCGCTTAACGAAGCAACAGCCGAAAAACACGACACCTTTGCCGAACCGGTGTGGAGCGAAACACGCGCCTTGGAGAAGTTCAGCGGAGCTCTGCTCGTTCAACAAGAGCCCGACGCTTCGTCGTTCCCCAACGGTGGCCTGCGCAACACCTTCGAGGCTCGCGGATATAGCGCCTGGGACCCTTCGTCACCCACATTCATCATGGACGACACACTCTGTATTCCGAGTATTTTCATCGCCTACACGGGCGAGGCTTTGGACTACAAAACACCTCTTTTGCGCTCGATGGCTGCCATCGACAAAGCGGCCGTTGCCGTGTGCCAACTCTTTGACAAGGACGCCTCGACAAAGGTTGTCCCCACGCTGGGTTGGGAACAAGAGTATTTCTTGGTGGACGAAGGTCTGTATCGCGCACGCCCCGATTTGGAACTTACGGGACGCACGCTGATGGGCCATTCAGCATCCAAGGACCAACAACTCGACGACCACTATTGGGGCGACATCCCTGAGCGCGTGGTTAACTACATGAAGGAGTTGGAGTACCGCTGTTTCCGCTTGGGTATTCCGCTCAAAACCCGCCACAACGAGGTAGCACCCAACCAATATGAGTGCGCTCCGATGTTCGAGGAGGCAAACATCGCCGTCGACCATAACACCCTGCTGATGACCGTCATGCGTAAGGTTGCAGCCAAACACCACCTGCAAGTGCTGTTCCATGAGAAACCCTACGAGGGTGTAAACGGCTCGGGCAAACACTGCAACTGGTCGCTGGCCACCATCGAGGGACAAAACCTGCTTGCTCCGGGACGTACACCCAAGAGCAATATGCAATTCCTGGCCTTCTTTGTGGCCACGATGAAGGCTGCTTGCGACCACGGCACAATGATTATGGCTTCAGTAGCCACCGAGGGCAACTCCCACCGTCTGGGTGGTGGCGAAGCTCCTCCCTCAGTGTTGTCGGTATTCACGGGTGCACACCTTAATAATATAATCACCCAAATCGAGGAGCGCATCTCGGAGAAGGCCCTCTCGCCGGAGGAGAAAACGGGTATCAAACTCGATATCGGTCGAATCCCCGAGATTATGCTTGACAACACCGACCGCAATCGCACCTCGCCATTCGCCTTTACGGGTAACCGATTTGAGTTGCGTGCCACGGGTTCGTCAGCCAACTGCGCCATGCCGCTGATTGTCCTCAATACGGCAGTGGCCAATGCGCTGACCGAGTTCAAAAACGAGGTTGATGGCCTGGTTGAACGTGGTGTCAAAAAGGACGAGGCTATTCTTCAAACCATCCGCAAGTTTATCATCGAGTCCAAGAAGATACGTTTCGAGGGCAACGGCTACAGCGAGGAGTGGCACCGCGAGGCCGAACGTCGCGGATTGCGCGGCATAAACATGGTTTCGTCGGCCATCAAGGAGTACATTGCCCCCGAGAACATCGAGTTGTTCGAGAAGTACGGCGTCATGAACCGCGCCGAGTTGGAGGCACGCTACGAAATCAAGAACGAAACGCTACTCAAGAAGATTCAAATCGAGGCGCGTGTGCTGGGCGACTTGGCCGTGAATCATATTATTCCGACAGCCATAGGCTACCAGAATGTGTTGATTCGCAACGTCGAGGGACTTCGCAGTCTGTTTGGCGAGGAGTACAAGAACATGGTCGCCACCGAGATTGAGACGATTCGCAAGATTTCGGAACATGTCACCACCATACGCGAACGCACCGCTCAGATGATTGACGCCCGCCGCAAGTTGAACATCATTGAGGATATAATCGAACGTGCCGCACGCTATGAGACTGAGGTCAAGCCCTTCATGTCGGAAATTCGCTACCACATCGACCACTTGGAGATGATTGTAGACGACCGTTTGTGGCCACTGCCCAAATATCGCGAGCTGTTCACCATTTAAAAACAGCCCAAGTCGAATACTACAAAAGCAAGACAGCCTGCGAATAGAGGTTCGCAGGCTGTCTTGTTTTGAGTAAACTTACCTGATTACAACAGATTGAGCTCTTTTTTGATGTTTTCGATTTTGGCGTCGAGCTGAGCTTCAACCTCTCCGAAGTGGTCGGCACAGCACAAGGGAGCCTTCACGCCGAAGTAGAACTTAATCTTAGGCTCGGTACCCGAAGGACGAACCGAAACTTTGGTGCCCTCCTCGGTGAAGAACTGCAACACATTCGAGCGGTCCATCTCGATGGGGCTCTTCTTGCCCGTACGCAGGTCGGTTTGCTCAAGCGATTGGTAATCCTTAATAACAACCACAGGGCTACCCAGAATGCTTTGGGGCGGGTTGCTACGGTAGTCGCTCATCATGCGGGCGATTTCCTCTTGGCCCTCCTTGCCCTTGCGGACAACATTCACAAGACCCTCTTTATAGAATCCAAACTTAACATACATCTGTTTAAGCCACGAGTAGAGCGACAGACCTTTGGTTTTGGCCCAAGCCGCCGCCTCGGCAGCCAGCGAACAAGCACTAACGGCGTCTTTGTCACGCACAAAGTCACCGGCCAGGAAGCCGAAGCTCTCCTCGCCACCGCCGATATATTGTTCCACGCCCTCTTTCTCGCGGATAATCTTGGCGATGTACTTGAATCCGGTCAAGCAGTCGTAGCTCTTAACACCATAGCTTGCAGCCACAGCGGGAATCATCTCCGAAGTCACAATGGTCTTAACCACAAACTCTTTGCCTGTCAATTTACCTTTCTCAGCCCAGCCGGTCAGCATATAGCTGGTCAACAGAGCGCAGGTTTGGTTACCGTTCAGCAGAACAAACTCACCCTGCTCATCGCGCACAGCAATAGCAACACGGTCGGCGTCGGGGTCAGTGGCGATTACCAGCTCGGCATTTTTCTCTTTAGCCAAATCGATAGCCATCTTCATAGCCGAAGGCTCCTCGGGGTTGGGCGAAGCTACGGTGGGGAAGTTTCCATCAACAATAGCCTGCTCGGGCACGATGCTTACGTTGGTGAATCCGTAACGTTTCAAGCTCTCGGGAACAAGGCGCACACCTGTACCATGCAACGGGGTGTAAACAAGTCCCATGTCGTGGTTAGCAGCAACCGCATCGGGAGCAATCGACAGCGAGCGTACCTTATTTAAATATATATCGTCGAAGTCTTGGCCCAGCAAGGTGATATTTTCGGCATTCAAGCCGGTTTTAACTTGCGAGTTGTCGGTGATTTTACCCACCTCGGCAATGATGTTGGTATCGTGGGGTGCGGTCACTTGGCTACCGTCGCTCCAGTAAGCCTTATAGCCATTATACTCCTTGGGGTTGTGCGAAGCGGTCACCATAACACCGCTATGGCAACCCAACTCACGGATTGCGAAACTCAGCTCGGGGGTAGGGCGGAGGTCATCAAACAAGTAAACCTTAAAACCATTTGAAGCAAAGATGTCGGCCACGTGAGCAGCAAACTCCTTGCTATTGTTGCGGCTGTCGTATGCAATAGCCACCTTGATTTGCTCGTCTGGGAAGGCTTGAATCATGTAGTTAGCAAAACCTTGGGTTGCCGAACCCACAGTGTATTTGTTCATTCGGTTGCAACCCACACCCATAATGCCACGCAGACCTCCGGTACCGAATTCGAGGTCTTTATAGAAACTTTCGACCAACTCTTTGGGGTCATTTTCGAGCAATTGGCGAACTTGCTCTTTGGTTTGTGCATCGTAATCGCCATCGAGCCATTGTTGTGCTTTGGCCCTTACGATGGTGTCTAAATTGTTTTCCATAATGTATAAGTTTTTTTTATATTGTTTTGTTTCGAACCACAGAAAATAATATACGCAAAAATAGTGATTTTTTTCTAAATTCTATCAATCAGTGCGTTAAATATGCACTATTTTTTTGCCCGATAATTCCCATAACAAAAGGTTGCAATTTTGCAACGGTTGCGGCTGTTTTTTTTTAACATTTTTTGCCGCACCTTTGCTACACGAAACAAAACGAATACCTTTTCCCGACTCTCACTAATGTTGAACAACCGAACGACATATAACGAAGCATGGCAAAGCTGCCTTACCAAAATCAAAGAGCAAACCTCTGAAGCTGAGTTTGTTAAATGGTTCGAGCCTATCGAGCCGCTTGATTTCGACGGTACGGTATTGCGTCTGCGCGTGCCCAACGAGAGCTACGTTTATCAGATTGAGAAGAACTACATCCCGTTCCTCAAGCCTGTTATTCAACAGCTGTTCGGCAACAAGACAAAGGTGAGATATGCATTCCCCAAAAAGGAACCGCAAGCACCTGCAATCCACGAAGAGGCTGACATTACGACGATTACCCGTTTTGCGGAGCAAACCAACACCGCAAATATAGTAAATCCTATGACAATTCCGGGCATTCGACGTATGCCAATTGACCCGCAGCTCAATCCGAACTACACGATAGACACCTTTGTGGAAGGAGCCTGCAACCGCTTGGTTCGTTCGTCGGGATTGGCCGCGGCACTTAACCCCGGAAAGACTCCGTTCAACCCTTTATATATATATGGTGCATCGGGGTTGGGTAAAACCCACTTGGCACAGGCAATTGGTTTGGAGGTCAAACAACGCTTCCCGCACCTGCAAGTGTTGTACGTGTCGATGAACAAGTTCCAAGCTCAGTACACGCGCGCAGTGCTAAACAAAGAGGTCAACGACTTCATCCACTTCTATCAGATGATTGACGTGCTGATTGTCGACGACATTCAGGAGTTGTCGGGCAAACCGTCGACCCAAAATGCGTTCTTCAACATATTCAACCACCTGCAATTGGCCGGCAAACAGCTCATTATGACCTCGGACAAACCGCCCGTAGAGTTGAAAGACATTGAGCAACGACTGTTGACCCGTTTCAAATGGGGACTTTCGGGCGAGTTGGGCATACCTGACATCGAGACCAAAATCAAGATTATCCGTCTGAAGGTCAACAAAATGGGCATCGATATTCCGGAGGATGTAATCACCTTTTTAGCAGAGAATATCACGGCCAATGTACGCGAAATAGAGGGAGCATTAGCCTCGTTGGTTGCCAATGCGCAGTTCTTGGGCAAACGAATCACACCTGCTTTGGCCAAAGAGATTCTGAAGGTTTACGTTCAATTCACCAAAAAGGAAATCACCATCGACCACATCAAGGATGTTGTGTGCGAGTGCTTGGGAATCACCACCGAAGCCTTCAATTCGCCCCGCAGAACGCGCGAGATTGCACACGCACGCCAAATTGCAATGTACCTCAGTAAGAAGCACACCAAGTCGCCACTGACAACCATTGGTGCTGCAATCGGAGGTAAGAACCACGCAACGGTATTGCACTCGTGCAAGCAGATTTCGAACGAACTCGATACCGACAAGGTATTCAGAGCCCAAATGGAGGAAATCGAGCGCAAAGTGCTGGCTTAATAGGACAAAGTCACTCATACAAATAGATAGAGGTGTTTGACAAATGCGTCGAACACCTCTATTTTTATCTAAATTTTATTGTCGGGGCGCAAAAAAAACACATTCGGATGTGTATTTTCAAAGCAAATTTCGTATCTTTACAATCCGTTTTTACCTTTTTTGTAAAACACACGACACTATGACTACACTGAAACCGGGCGACATGGCCCCACAATTCGAAGCACCGGACCAACACGGCAACCTCGTATCGCTCGACAGTATGCGCGGAAAGCGTTTTGTGCTGTACTTCTACCCCAAGGACAACACCTCGGGATGCACCATCGAGGCCAAAAACCTGCGCGATGGACGACAGACTTTGGCTGATATGGGGTTGAGCATCATAGGTGTTAGCCCAGATTCGGTGCGTTCACACGAAGGATTCGACTGCAAACACTCGCTCGGATTCACCTTGTTGAGCGACACCGATAAGAAAATCGTTGAGGCCTATGGCGTGTGGGGCGAAAAGAAAATGTACGGCAGAAGCTATATGGGTGTTTACCGAACAACCTTCGTGGTGGACGCCCAAGGATGCATCGAGCGAGTAATCACCAAGGTGGACACCAAAAACCATTGGCAACAGATTGTAGACGAACTTAGTAAGTAAAACAATATAAAAAAGATAAACAACTATGGCACAAGTTAATCCTGATAAACTCAAAGTATTGAGCGCAGTGATGGACAAAATCGAGAAAGATTTTGGCAAAGGCTCCATCATGCGTATGAACAGCGACTCGATTGAGGACGTGGCGGTTATTCCGTCCGGCTCAATCACCCTCGACATGGCTCTCGGAGTTGGCGGTTACCCCAAGGGACGTATCATCGAAATCTATGGCCCGGAGTCGAGTGGTAAAACAACATTGGCAATTCACGCTATTGCCGAGGCACAAAAGGCGGGCGGTATCGCAGCCTTTATTGACGCCGAGCACGCTTTCGACAGTTTCTATGCACAGAAATTGGGCGTCGATATCGATAATCTGCTTATCTCGCAACCCGACAACGGGGAACAAGCACTGGAAATCGCCGACAGCCTGATTCGCTCGAGCGCAATCGACATCATTGTAATTGACTCGGTAGCAGCACTTACGCCCAAAGCCGAAATTGAAGGTGACATGGGTGAATCGAAGATGGGTCTGCAAGCGCGTCTGATGTCGCAAGCTCTGCGCAAACTGACCGCAAGCATATCGAAAACCAAGACCGTGTGCGTGTTTATCAACCAATTGCGTGACAAAATCGGAATCGTGTATGGCAATCCCGAAACCACAACAGGTGGTAACGCACTCAAGTTCTATTCGAGCGTGCGTATCGACATCCGCAAGGCCTCGAGCATTAAGGATGGCGACGAGCAACTCGGTTCGAGAGTTAAGGTTAAGGTTGTCAAAAACAAGGTGGCCCCTCCTTTCCGTCGTGCCGAATTTGACATAATGTTTGGCGAGGGAATCTCGAAAGTTGGCGAAATCCTCGACTTGGGCGTTGATATGGGCGTCATCAAGAAGGCCGGTTCGTGGTTCTCGTATGGCGACCGCAAGTTGGCCCAAGGCCGCGACTCGGTCAAAGATTTGCTCCTCAAAGACGAGGAACTGTGCGCCGAAATCGAAGAGAAAGTTCGAACGGCTATGAAAGAGGCTAAAAACAAAGAGTAATATATAAGTTTCAACACACAACTAACGGCTACGGCAATGGCAACGATGGGATACAGCGCAGAGGATGAACTGCTCATTGGCAGGGAGTTCGACGAATTGATGGCGCATTGCAAGAAGATTTGCAAACGAGAGGGTGACGAAGAGTTAATTCGTCGCGCTTTCGAACTTGCAAAATTGGCTCACCAGGGCGTTAAAAGACGTTCGGGCGAACCCTACATCATGCACCCGATTGCCGTTGCTCGTATCTGTGTCGACGAAATCGGCTTGGGTGTCAAGTCCGTTGTGGCCTCGCTGCTACACGACGTGGTGGAGGACACGGATTACACGCTGACCGACATTTCGACGATGTTCTCGCCCAAAATCGCATCGATGGTCGACGGACTGACCAAAATTTCGAGCGCAACGAGCGCCGAAACCTCCGAGCAGATTGAGAGTTTCCGCAAGGTACTGCTCACGCTGCTGGACGACGTGAGGGTGATTCTGATTAAAATTGCCGACCGCCTGCACAACATGCGCACACTGTCGGCCATGCCGCCCGAGAAACGAATCCGCATCTCGAGCGAAACTATGTATCTGTTTGCTCCGTTGGCCTATCGCTTGGGACTTTTCATTGTCAAGAGCGAACTTGAGGACCTGAGTTTCAGATACATGCATCCGGACCAATACGCCGAAATCGAACAGAAAATTGCAGCAACAAGCGTTCGTCGCAAGGAGTTTATCGACCGTTTCAACGCCCCTATTATAGAGAAATTAAGGTCGGTAGGTATTGATTTCGAAATCTCGGGCAGGGTCAAAAGTGCGTACTCCATCTGGAACAAGATGCGTAAGAAACAGATTCCTTTTGAGGAGGTTTACGACCTATTTGCGGTACGCATTGTGTTTAAACCCACGCCGATTGTTCCCGAAAAGACCCAATGTTGGCACATCTATGAGCTGGTAACCGACATCTACGCAAGCAACCCCGACCGATTGCGCGATTGGATTAACAACCCCAAGGCCAATGGCTATGAGGCACTTCACACAACCGTCATGGTACCTTCGGAGGAGGGCGAGGGCACTTGGGTGGAGGTACAAATCCGCTCGGAGAGAATGAACGATATCGACGAACACGGTTTGGCATCGCATTGGAAACACAAGTACACGCCCGAAGAGGTGTCGGCAACGGACATTAATTTCGATGTGTGGCTCAAGAACATACGCGAGGCGCTGAGCAGCCCGACGGACAATGCGGTAGACTTCTTGGACAACTTTCAAAGGTCGTTGTACACCTCTGAAATTGTGGTATTTACGCCGAAAGGAGAGATTCGCAAACTTCCCACGGGTTCGACCGTGCTGGATTTTGCCTACGACATACACTCGAAGTTGGGCGCCAAGGCTATTGGCGCAAAGGTCAATCACACGATGGCTTCGATTTACGACGAACTGCACAATGGCGACCAGGTGGATATTCTCACTTCGGAGGGAGTGAACCCGACGCTGGAGTGGCTGGACCACGTAATCACGGCCAAAGCCAAGCAGGCTATCAAAAACTTCCTGAAACGCTATCGACAAAACAACATCGAACGCGGTATGACACAGTTCGAAACGCGCATGCAGGAGTTGGGTATCACACCGAGCGCCAGGGTGTTCCGCAAAGTGCTGCCAGCCTACGGCTGCAAGACAAAAGATGAATTTTACAGCAAGTTGGGAGCCGAAATGTTCTCACTTGAGAATATTCAGGAGATTCTGCGCCAAAACTCCGCCATGAAACTGCTTAAGTTTTGGACCTTCTTTGTTAAGGATAAGGATGACGACGACAACTTTACGCAGAATCAATCGGGCAGCATCGAGGACGACCGTTCGCAATTCGATGTTGCAGAGTGTTGTACGCCAATCCCCGGCGACGATGTTACGGGATACAAGGACCCCAAAACGGGACGAATTATCGTACACAAAACCACCTGCCACGAGTTGCGCCGCTTGGCCGCACAACGAGGTAAGAATCTGGTGAAAAACATCCAGTGGTCAAGTTACAAGGAGGTATCCTATCTGACCGTGATTGAAATTCAAGGTATTGACCGAATGGGTATGTTGCTCGACTTATCGCAAGTCATTACAGGTCAACACAATATCAATATCCGAGAACTGAAACTTCAGAGCCACGACGGAATCTTCGAGGGTTATATCAGCATCTATGTGCCCAACACCGAGGATTTGGCCAAGGTAATTAACCGAATAAAACAGATAAAAGGCATAGAACGTGTAACAAGACGCGAAAACTCTGTTGAAAATGGATAGTCTGTTTACGATACTACTCATCGCCGCATTCATCATTATCTCCGTTCGCCAGGACCGCAAAAACAAAAAACGTCAGGACGAACGTCTTAAACGCATGGAGAAAGAGATGACGCAAGAGAACGAAAACCTCGATACGGAAGAGTTCGAAAACACTCGGCCGACTATGCCCACCATGCCCACTGCCGAGCAGATGGCCGAACGACAGGCTGAGTTACGCCGCCGACATGAGGAATTTTTGGCGCAAATTAGCCACCAACACAAACAGAATCTGCAAAAAAACCTTAAACATAAGACGAGCCCTAAACCAACCAAATCGGTTCACTCCAAGCCGCATAAACCGCCTGGAGTTAAAACCGTAAACAAACAGGACAACCCGCCTTCGACACCATCCAAGACCACATTTGATTTCGACATGGAACGAGCCGTTGTAGAAGCCGAAATCCTCCGACCCAAATACCTCGATTATTAACAACGTAAGGGTAGGGAAGAGGAGTTAAAATCCCTACAGTATTGAGGATAAGAAGATGGAGTCGGGTAGGAGAGTGTAGAGAAAATCAGAACATTTTCGACACAAACTACTCTATTAAATCGGACACACATAAATCACAGAAACAAGCCCCATAAAGGACTGGCGAAAAGAGTTTCAATAAAAGAGCAAATAAGACAGAATCATATATCCCAAAAACGCAATAATATGGCATCTATTTTCACACGTATTATCAATGGCGAAATTCCTTGTTACAAGGTTGCCGAAAACCAAGATTTCATTGCATTCCTCGATATCAACCCGCTGACCGAGGGCCACACTCTGATAGTTCCCAAAATCGAGGAGGACTATATCTTCGACCTGGATGACGAAACTCTGGGCAAAATGATGGCGTTTGCCAAAACCGTAGCAGCCAAAATAAAAGAGGTCACAGCGTGTAAAAGGGTAGCGATTGCCGTGCTCGGCATGGAAGTTCCTCATGCTCACATGCACCTGATTCCTATGAATAGCGAGGGAGATGTTGACTTCAAAAAGGCTCGTCCCGAAATTAGCAAAGAGCAATTCCAAGCATTGGTTGAGAAATTAGCGTTGTAATTAGCTCAAATTACAATTACACATATAGCCTTGCACAAAGTCATGTAATAGGCTATAAATCAATGGGGTGTACATTATACGTGTACCCCATTTAACATAATTAGACCAAAAATCTCCTAAATTTGGATACCTACCCGCTCCATATGAAATTACAACTGTAAAACAACACATGTGTTACAAATGTAAAACAATGAAATAGGGTAGACAGTGAACTTACCTAATAAATATATTACATTTGTAATATTTGTGAGTTTTACATACAAACGCTCTCCATGCAAACGCCAAACCTAAAATTAAACACAATTAAATAAAGTTAAATAATTGACATTTGACTATTAAATATAAAGACAATCAGATAGTTACATTGAATATATAAACCGATTATTCACCGCCAAAACACCTATGCTGCACAAAGTGAGAAAAAGGATTGTGTTTAATCATCAAACAAATAATACATCTATAAATATCAGCGTTTTACACTCTTTATATAATTTATTAATTCAACATACCAAATACGATGTTTTATGTTGGCTTCTGAAGTGTTACATTTGTAAATGCGTCCCAAGGTGAGTGATTTTTACAATTTTAGACTTCAATTTTGTTTTACAAAAATAAATTATTACATTTGTATAAAATTAGTCCCCGCCATGAAAGAACGACTTCGCAGGTTTATAAAAGCTGAGGCTTTGAACTCAACACAACTCGCAACGGCACTCGGAATACAGTCCTCGGGAATCTCGCATATTCTCAGTGGACGAAACAAACCGAGCTACGACTTCGTCACAAAACTGCTGACGCTCTATCCTAATCTCAATCCGGATTGGTTGCTGCTCGGCAAAGGGACTATGTACCGTCAGGAGACAAAAGAGAAGAAAACGGTCCCCACCCCTTCGGAGCCGATGTTGAAATTCTCGCAGACAGAAGACCACAACGCAGAACCGTTGATAATAGCTCAAAATGACCGTGAAGGGTTGTTGAATGATTTTGCGGGATTTTCAGCAACTTCAGATTCATCGACGTCATCTCGGTTGAACGTTACGTCAACCGAAAATAAATCCGAGATTACTCACAATGGTCAAGATGTTCACCGCGAAGTCGAACGTATCGTAATTCTGTATCGTGATGGCTCGTTCGACACTTACCATCCACGTTGAAAAACAAAACAAAATTAACAATACAAATCCTTTCTGAGTTTCCACAAAATTGTAAATTCTCAGTACACATTTTTTTCTCAAATATCCACCACCAAAACACATAAATAATATTGATATTATGTTAAATTGTTTATGATAAGGGGCGGATTTGTCGTTTCTTGGGTCGTTATGTTTGAAGGTTTTTATCTCAGGAAAAATTACATTGCTAAATTCAATCTATTTCGGTAACTTTGCATAAAATCATATATAATATGACTCTTAAAAGACATCTTCTAATTTGGCTAACCGTATTATTTACATATAATATCCAGGCCCAAAATATTTTTGAACTCAAAGGCAAAAGTATCATCTTAACTTCAAATAAAATTGCGTACAAAGGCTATTGTCATTTCGCCAATAGCAATAAGTGGGAATATTCTTATCACAATGATTTTGGCAATATTTACAATTCCCAAGTGCTCGAAAAATTCAAATTTACAAAGAAGAATCTATATAGTGGAAATATTGTTGGCAAACCGGTTTTTGTGAGGGATGTCCACATTATAAATCCTGATAAAACAAAAAAGAGAGCCATAGTGATGTTGTTAAACACCCCAACAGACACATTGGTCATGTATTTGCCCTTATATCTAAAATCGAATGGGTATTTTGACATTGACGTTAAGCCTCAAGAGATAAATCTGTGTTATCACGATTGTGGCAAAATCGCTCAACTGAATAATCAGATGAAACATAAACATTTCTATTTCAAAAGCGAAAATACTCTCTACACATTCGACAGCATAACCGTTGAAAAAGAGTTATTGTGCATTAAATATCATGACAATGCATTTAATGAACGGAAATACCATATCAGAGCCTACTCTACCGAGGAGCACGTTAATTATGGACACCTATTCAATGATTTAGACGCGTTTACATCCTCCGTAGTATTGGAAGATGACTTGATTGCACAATGCAAACAGCAACACCCCGACATGTATATCAACTCTTTACGCGACAAATTCTTAAATAAAGAAGTATTTTTATATACCGGCACAAAAATGGGATTTTTCACCTGTTCATATTTCGGCATTAAAAATATTGGCACAAACTCGCCTTCTTATGATTATATCCTCACATTACAGAACGAGAAAGAATCAATAAATTTGCCTATCTGTGATAAAAACATGGATTATATTACACTTGCAGATGAATATCGGGAGAGAATACGTTTAGAAGAGGAGAAACGCCGGCAAGAGGAGGCTGAGTATCGTGCGAGGTTGGAAAAGGAGGAACGAGAATATAAATCAATGTTAATCAGACGGTTTGGCAAAAAGAATGCCATGCTGATACATGAGAATGCGGTTCAGTTGGGATTCACCAAAGAGATGTGCATCGAGGCCTGGGGAGAACCATACGATATCAATCGTACCATTACACAATATGGCGTTCACGAACAATGGGTTTACGACATCGGCCGATACCTATATTTTGAGGGAAATGTATTAACCGGCATACAGGATTAACCGTTGCGCTCGGAACAGACAAAAGTCTGTTCCGAGCGTGTTTTTTTTTTTTGAGAGTTCTACGCGCTAAAACAACCGATGATTTTGGCTTGGTTTGTGCATTGAGAGGTTTCGGTCGCCAAATAAACGAGCGATGCGATATGAAACGATTTTTAATTTTGATTTGTTTTGCAACGGTGGTCAGTGTGACGGTCGGCTGCGGGACAATTCGTAACAAAAACAACGCAACAATGGCACACGTCCAACAACTCTCAAAAGCAGAATTTCTGCAACACATTGCCGATTTCGAAGGCTCCTCGTCGGAGTGGAAATACCTGGGTACAAAGCCCGCGATTGTCGATTTCTATGCCGATTGGTGCGGCCCGTGTCGCGCCCTGGCACCTGCGCTGGAAGAGGTTGCGGCCGAATACAAGGGGCGAATCAATGTCTATAAGGTGAATGTCGACCGTGAGCAGGAGTTGGCTGCGGCGTTTGATGTTCGTTCGATTCCGACACTGATGTTTATTCCGCAGCAGGGTGCGCCCGAGATATTCCGAGGCACGATGACGGCCGAGCAACTGCGCCGCCACGTGGAGAGCGTACTACTCCACCCCACGGCTGCCAAGTAATAAAACTTTCGGGCGTATGCAAGCAGTTGCATACGCCCGAAAGTTTTTGAAGAATTGTGGTATTAGAAATCGTAACCTACGATTATGTGAGTGGGTTCTCCCCTGCCCTGCACTTACTTGTGGCGTTGAATCAGCTCCTCCTCGAGGTCGTGGAGCGTAACACCCATCTGCTCGTTGAGAACCAGCAGGTGGTAAATCAGGTCCGAAACCTCGTAAATATAGCGGTCACGGTTGCCCGTTGTGGCCTCGATGACGGTCTCAACAGCCTCCTCGCCCACTTTTTGAGCAATCTTATTTACGCCTTTGGTGAACAGTTTGGTGGTATACGACCCCTCGGGCATTTGGGCGTGGCGGCCTTGAATCACGCTTTGCAGGTGACGGATGAAACCCTCGCTCTCGATGGTGTCAAAGCAGCTTGTTGTGCCACGGTGACAGGTGGGGCCTGCGGGGGTAGCCTTAATCAGAAGTGTGTCAGCGTCGCAATCTACCAACATTTCGCGCACGGTGAGGGTGTTACCACTGCTTTCACCTTTGGTCCAAAGGGTGTTGCGCGTGCGGCTGTAAAAAGTTACCAAACCCGTCTCTACGGTTTTGTTGTAAGCCTCCTCGTTCATATAGCCTACCATCAGCACTTTGAGCGTATCGGCATCTTGGATGACGGCACAAATCATACCGTCCGAGTTTTTTGTTGTGTTGAAATCTGTGAATTTCATACTCTTACGTTTATGTTTTTAAGTTTTAATTGCTCTTTAAGTTCGCGTACGGTGATTTGGCCGTAGTGAAAAATACTTGCGGCCAGAGCTGCGTCGGCACGACCCGTGGTCAACACCTCGGCAATATCCTCGACCGAGCCGGCACCACCCGAAGCGATAATCGGAATCGAAAGTTCTTCGGCCAGACGTGCAAAGGTGTCGCACGGATAACCCGCTTTGGTTCCGTCGTGGTCCATCGAGGTAAACAGAATCTCGCCTGCGCCACGCTCCTGTGCCTCGCGAGCCCACTCGAAAAGTTCGCGGTCGGTGGGTTTGCGTCCTCCATGTGTAGTGGCTACCCATCGTCCGTCAATCTGTTTTGCATCGATGGCTACAACCACAAATTGGCTGCCGTATTTGGCTGCCAACGAGTCGATTAACTCGGGCGTGCGAATGGCCGCCGAATTGATTGAGATTTTGTCGGCTCCCGCATCAAGCAGTCGTGCGGCATCTTCCAAAGAGCCGATGCCGCCTCCCACCGTGAAGGGGATGTCGATTTCGGCCGATATGCGTTCAACCAATCGGGTGAATGTTCCGCGACCTTCGTGTGTGGCGGTGATGTCCAGATAGACCAACTCGTCGGCTCCCTGCTCGGCATAACGTTTACCGAGTTCCACAGCGTCGCCCACGTCTTGCAGGCCCACGAAGTTTACGCCCTTAACCGTGCGTCCGTCCTTGACGTCCAGACACGGGATTATTCGTTTTGCAACCATTCTTTCAGTTCCTCCATAGTTATGCGTCCCTCGTAGATTGCCTTGCCGACAATCACGCTGCGAAGTCCCATTGCGTTCAATCGGCGAATGTCGTCCATCGAACTGATACCTCCACTGACAGTGATTTCGACCTCGGGGAACTGCGCCTGCAAACGTTCGTAGAGTTCAAACGTCGGACCGCTCAACATACCGTCTTTCGAGATGTCGGTACAGATTACTTGCGAGAGTCCGCTCGGACGGAAACGCTCAATCAATGCCTCGGCCGTCAGTTCCGACTCGCGTAACCATCCGTGTGTGGCAACCTTGCCGTCGCGAATGTCTGCACCGAGGATGATGTGTTCGGCACCGTATTTCTCAATCCACTCGTCAATTAGTTCGGGATTCGACACAGCCACACTGCCACAGATGGCGCGATTGGCTCCTGCCGTCAAAACTGCGGAAAGCGATTGTTCGGATTTGATGCCTCCACCCCACTCCACATCGAGTGATGTAGCACCACAGATGCGCTCCAGCACCGCAAGGTTACACGGTGACGAGGCTTTGGCTCCGTCAAGGTCCACAACATGCAATCGTCGCACGCCGAGGGCTTCATAACTGCGAGCAATCTCCGCAGGGTCATCACCATAGGTTGTCAGTCGGTCATAGTCGCCTTGTGTAAGGCGCACGCACTTGCCGTCGATAATATCTATTGCGGGGATGATTTCTATCATAGGGTCATAAAGTTTTTGATGATTTGTTCGCCCACTGTTCCGCTCTTTTCGGGGTGGAACTGTGTGCCGAAAAAGTTGTCGCGGCCAAGCGCACCGCTGAACGTGCGACCATACTCCGTGCGGGCAATGGTGCAGTCACAAATGTCGGGCGCAAACGAGTGAACGTAGTAGACCCACGCGCCGCTGTCAAGTCCGCGAAACAGAGGTGAGTTCAACTCGGTGATTGTGTTCCAACCCATGTGCGGAACTTTGATACCTGCCTTGCGGTCAGCCACAAAACGGCGTACCTCCGTGGGGAAGATTCCGAGTGTTCTGACATTGCCCTCTTCACTACCGGCGCACATCAACTGCATACCGATGCAGATTCCGAGTACGGGTACCGTCAGTCGTGGTATAACCTCGTCCAAACCCGTTTCTCGAAGGTTTGCCATTGCGCTCGAGGCCTCGCCCACTCCGGGAAGCAGCACTCGGTCGGCACTCTCAATAACTCCTCGGTCAGCCGTAACCACATATTCAGCACCGGCTCGGCGCACGGCGTTGATAACCGAGCGTAAGTTGCCTGTATTGTAATCCACAATTGCTATCATAACACTCCTTTGCTTGACGGTAACGTGTAGTTGAATACATCTCGACGCACGGCGGCTTTAAGCGCACGTGCAAAAGCTTTGAATACACCTTCGGCCAAGTGGTGATTGTTTTCGCCCCTTGCCTCGATGTGCAGGTTGGCCTGCATTGCGGCGCACAGCGAACCAAAGAAGTGTTTGAACATCTCGGTCGGGGTGTCACCCACATATTCGCGTGTGAACTCAACTCTCCAATCGAAGTCGATGCGGCCGCCCAAATCTAACGTAACAAGTGCATCGCACTCATCCATAGGCAGTGCAAAGCCATAACGTTCGATTCCACGTTTATTGCCCAACGCCTGACGCAGAGCCTCGCCCAGAGCAATGCCCACATCCTCCATTGTGTGGTGCTCGTCCACCTCCAAATCGCCCGTAGCCTGCACCTGCAACGATACTCCGCCGTGGTGGGCAATTTGGTCCAACATATGGTCAAAGAATTTGAGTCCCGTACTGATGTTGCTCTGGCCTGCTCCGTCCAAATCGACGGTAATCGAAATTTGGGTTTCGCGCGTGTTGCGAGTGATGGTTGCACGGCGTTCGCTACGACGTACGGCCTCGGCAATCTCCCACCAATCCTCGGCCACAAGTGCGCACGAGTCGGTCAGTCCTGCTTCGGCAAGCATAGCCGCACCCTTCTCTTTGTCGCAAATCAGAATACCCTTTGCACCCAGATTTCGGGCAAGAATGATGTCGGTCAAACGGTCGCCAATAACGTAACTGCCCGCCAAGTCGTATTCTGGATTATTGAGATACTTTCCGAACATACCCACACCCGGTTTGCGGGTGTCGAGTCCTTCGTGCGGAAAACTCTTGTCAATCAGCACATCGTCAAAAAGCACATCTTCGCCCTCCAGTACCTCCAACATCTTGGCTTGCACCGCATCGAAACACTCCTGCGGATAGACCTCCGTACCCAAGCCATCTTGGTTGGTGGCAATCACAAGTTCGTAATCCAACAAGGCAATGCTGCGCAGTGCAGATATGGCGTGTGGCAGAAACTGTAACTCCTCCAACGTATTGACCTGTTCGGTTACGGGCGGCTCGACGATGATAGTTCCGTCACGGTCGATGAATATTACTTTCTTTGCCATTGTGCATCGTATTTTTCGAGTGATTCAATCAGTTTGGTGTTTTCGGTGTGAGTACCTATGGTGATACGCACACACCCCGCACACAACGGCATGCGGGTACGATTGCGCACAATGATAGCATCATCCAACAGCGCATTGTAGAGCGCGTCTGCATCATCCGTGCGCACCAACACAAAGTTGGCATCACTCGGATAGACCTCTTCGATACACTTCAGCGTTTGGGCAAACTCCACCAATCGTACGCGTTCGCGTTTAATCTCCTCCACCTGACTCTCGATGTCGCAGTCAAGCAGTTCACCCACCAGACGGGTTGCTGCAACGTTGATGTTGTAGGGATACTTCACGCGGTTGAACATCGAGATGATGCGCTTATCGGCAAAAGCCAAACCGAAACGCAGACCCGCCATTCCCCACGCCTTCGAAAGCGTTTGCAACACAATCAGATTGGGGTACTTGTCCAACTCGGCCAAGAAACCTCGCTGTTCGGCAAAGTCGATATAGGCCTCATCCAGCACCACAATGCCGTCAAACGACTCGATAAGGCGAACAATCTCCTTGCGGTCGAACGAATTGGCCGTCGGGTTGTTGGGCGAACAGATAAACATCAACTTGGTGTGAGCGTCAGCTGCCGCCAGCAATCTGTCGACGGGCAACGAGAAATCCTCGTTCAACAACACCTCACGCACCTCAACGTCATTGATTGCCGCCGCCACAGTGTACATTCCGTAACTCGGAGCAATCGCCACAACGTTATCCACCGACGGGGTACAGAACACACGATAGCACAAGTCAATAGCCTCGTCACTACCGTTGCCCGTGAAGATACATTCGGTGGCAATACCTTTGATTTTCGATAGTTTCTTTTTGAGTTCCGTTTGTCGCGGGTCTGGATAACGGTTATAGCCGTTTTCGTTAGGGTTCTCATTAGCATCAAGAAACACGCCGAGTTTTCCCTCGTACTCGTCCCTTGCCGTCGAATATGGGGTCAGTGCCGCAATATTGGCACGGAACAGTTGGGTTGGGTCTTGTATCATTGCTGATTCTCCTTTCCTACTCTGACTTTGACGGCTGCGGCGTGGGCATCCAAACCCTCTCCCTCGGCCATCGTTATGATTGTGTCGGCAAGTCCCATAAGACCCTGGCGCGACAACTCCTGATAAGTGATTTTGCGCATATAACTATCCAAGTTCACTCCGCTGTAAGCCGTAGCCCAGCCCGAGGTGGGTAGCGTATGGTTGGTTCCCGAGGCGTAGTCACCCGCACTCTCGGGCGAATAGGCTCCCACAAACACACTTCCTGCGGCGGTGATGCGGTTGGCAATTTCCCACGGCTCGCGGCACAAGATAATCAGATGCTCGGGAGCATACAGATTGATAAAAGCAACCTGCTCGTCCACACTCTCCAACACCACCGTGCGACTGTTGTCGAGTGCACGGGTAGCAATGGCCTCACGCGGAAGAAGTGCCAACTGACGTTGAACTTCACTTTCCACCTTGTCGGCGAACTCCTTGGAACCACACACCAAAATGGCTTGACTGTCGGGGCCGTGTTCGGCTTGCGAAAGAATATCGGCCGCTGCAAACGAGGGGTCAGCACTCTGGTCAGCCACAACCAGCACCTCCGACGGACCTGCGGGCATATCGATAGCCGTGTCACCCACACTGACGTGTTGTTTGGCTTTGGTCACATAGCGGTTGCCCGGTCCAAAAATTTTGTCCACCTTGCTAACACTCTCCGTTCCGTAGGCCATAGCGGCGATAGCTTGGGCACCTCCCAATTTATAAACCGTCTGCACGCCACACATACGCGCAGCATACAACACCTCGTTGGCTACCCTGCCCTCTTTGTTGGCGGGTGTACACATCACTACATTGGGGCAACCTGCAACGCTTGCCGGAATTGCCAGCATCAGCACCGTCGAGAACAACGGTGCACTACCTCCGGGAATATACAATCCCACACGTTGAATAGGTACGGCACGTTGAATACAACGCACGCCTTCGGCCGTTTCGACCTCAATAGGTTCGAAGCGTTGAGCCGAGTGGAATTTACGAATATTCTCGGCGGCACGTGCCAAAGCTTGTTTCATCTGCTCCGACACCTCGGCCTCGGCGCGAGCGAACTCCTCGTCCGACACCACAAAGCTCTCGGGAGCATAGCCGTCAATGGCAAGTGCCAATTCACGGAGAGCCGCATCACCACCCGCGCGCACCTTTTCGAGAATCTCCACAACACGGCTTTCGACAGCCTCGTCGCTCGAGATTCGGCGCGACACAATGGCAGGCCACTCCTCTCGGTTTGGGTTAATATAGAGTTTCATTATCGTATCATTTTTTCGAGCGACAGCACCAGAATACCCTCGGCACCAATCTCCTTGAGTGCTTTGATTTTGTCCCAGATGTCTTTCTCCTCGACTACCGAGTGCATCGAGCACCAACCCTCCTGAGCCAGAGGCATAATGGTCGGAGAGCGCATTGCGGGAATGACCTGTACGGCTTTATCAACAGCATCGGTAGGAATGTTCATAAGTATGTATTTCTTGCCGCGGCTGTCGATAACCGACTCAAAGCGGAACATCAGTTCAT
This sequence comes from Rikenellaceae bacterium, assembly GCA_017936385.1. GTDB lineage: Bacteria > Bacteroidota > Bacteroidia > Bacteroidales > Rikenellaceae > UBA940. The sequence continues at coordinate 1,729 of JAGBFQ010000020.1, read as the reverse complement.
CAACAACGGCCTTTTTCTCGGCGCTCATTCCGGGCGTACCAATCAGCACAGCCTCCGAGAAAAGCACCTTCTCGACCTCGACCAGACCATTCGAAACCAGCGTTCCGCCCGACGATACGATGTCGAAAATTGCATCAGTCAGACCTGCTGCGGGAGTAATCTCCACCGAGCCCGAAATCTCGGCAACCTTGCAATCCACGCCCTGCTCGGCCATATATCGGCGCAAGATGTTAGGATACGACGTAGCGATGGTTTTACCTGCAAAGTACTGAGGACCGTTGTAAGGCTCGTCTTTGGGCAGAGCCAGCGACAAACGGCAACCACCGAAACCGAGCTTTTGAAGTACATCTACTTTCAGCCCTTTCTCCTCCACCTCGTTGAGTCCTACGATGCCGATGTCGGCCAGACCCGAGGCTACCGTTTGGGGGATATCGTCATCACGCAAGTAGAGTACCTCGATAGGGAAGTTCTCGGCTTGTGCGAGGAATTTACGTTTACTGTCTTTTATTTTGACTCCTGCGTCACTCAGCAGTTCGGTGCTGTCTTCGTTGAGTCGTCCTTTTGTTTGAATAGCTATTCTGAGCATATCTATTTATTGTTTGAGTTTATATTCTTTGTTAATAATTGTGTTAACATCTCTGCTTATGGTTTACCCCGCGGTATTCGCACCGATAACCTGCATTAAAAAAGCCCACCGTACATTATCGGCAGGCCTTGATGTTATGGTTATGCGCGTATATCAACACATGAGCATCATCCCTACCTTTCGAAGATATGGTGGTGATGATGATGGATGTTGATAATTGCGTTCATAATTTTCATCGGTTTGTAGTGCAAAAATAATGCATTTATTCGACACGGCAAATTTTTTGCCGTTTTTTTACACATTTATTTCAACTGTTTGTGGAGTGTTTCTACTATATTCGATACATAATCGATGGTTTTGACGCGATATTTTGCCAGCGAACGTACCAATTCACCCTTCTTTGTGAGAGCCACATCATCGGCAATAAGTTCTTCGGCGGGGACTATTTCGACACCCGAATCCGACACCGAGTATCCGCTTTTCCACTTTTCGTGCGGCATACCGGTAATTTGTTCATCTACCGTACCGATACGATAAACAATATTATCGAGGCGTACAACACCAGCCGAATTGCCCACCTTAATCACCAGGCGTCCCGACATCTGCGCGACGTCCGACGAGATGAAGTTGCGGTGGAAAATCAGTTCATCCGAGATTTGATAGATTATCATATCGTCGCTCTTGCCGACAAGCGTGTATTTTGCAGGCTCTCGGAGCATTTTTCCGCCTTCGCCCAGTTGCTCCTCCACCACAGCCAACACCTGAGCCTCTGTTTTGCCATGAGTGAGAAAGCCCATCTCACAATACACTTTGTTCGCCTCCTTGTATATGCACGAACGATAGAGTTGATTGTCTTTAACCTCTTTGTATTTGAACTGCGCCGAGCAAACAAGCGGCATGGCAGCCAGCACGATTAAAAGTATTTTTTTCATAGGTGTTGTAAATTTTCGGTAAAAGTAGTGATTTTTCTGCAAAACACAGCAAAAACAGAGAATCTTTCGCACCTCTCAACTCCATAAAATAATTTGAGGCTGTTCAACACACTCGTTGAACAGCCTCAAATTCTTCATTAAACGTCCACTTCCTTTTACTCCTCATCATCTTCCGACTCTTCGGCCAACAAATCTTCATCGTCGTCGTCAT
>JAGBFQ010000019.1 GCA_017936385.1 Rikenellaceae bacterium | reverse complement strand
TGTCTTGTTACGATTTACGCTTGTTTTGATTTGCAACACTAAGATAAGTGAAAAATCTGACATGGCAAAATCCTGAGCAACTTTTTGTTGCTCAGGAACTTATAAATAAAGTTAAATCAAAGTGTTGCGGAATTAAGGGTTTAACAAAAGTAATAGGCCCATTTAAAAATGTTTTCGGGAATTGTGGAGTGTACGGCCAAGGTGGTCGACATCCAATGTGACAGACAGAATAAACACTTTACGCTCACCGCACCCTTTGCCGGTGAACTCAAAATAGACCAAAGCGTGGCGCATAATGGCGTGTGCCTGACGGTGGTGGCTCTTGATGGCGACCGATATACCGTTACCGCAATGTACGAAACACTGATTAAGAGTAACCTCGGGGACTTGAAAGTTGGCGACGAGGTGAACCTCGAACGCAGTATGCGCCCCGACGCTCTGTTGGATGGACATATCGTGCAGGGACACGTCGACCAAACGGCCGTGTGTACGGCGGTTGAGGATGCCGACGGTAGCTGGTATTACACCTTTGAGTACGATGTGCAGGGTGATAACGTTACGGTCGAGAAGGGCTCAATCTCGGTTAATGGCGTAAGCCTTACGGTGTGTGATTCGCGCGAGGGGTCGTTCCGCGTGGCAATCATCCCCTACACTTACGAACATACCAATTTTCATAATATTGAGGTCGGTACGCGCGTCAACCTGGAGTTCGATATCGTGGGTAAGTATATCGCACGACTGATGAAACACTACAATAAATAGAGAGGACGAGGAGTATGATGAACTTATTATCAATCGTATGGGATGTTAATCCCGTGTTTTTCAGTATCGGCTCGGTGGAGGTTCGCTACTATGGACTGACGTGGGCAATGGCCATAGGCTTCGGTCTGTGGTTGTTTATGCGCTTCTGCCGCAACGAGGGACTTAATGAGGAGCTTGCCGACTCGGCGTTTTGGTATATCTCGTTGGGTACAATTATCGGAGCGCGATTGGGCCACTGCCTGTTCTATGACTTTGATTACTACATTTGCAATCCGCTCGAAATTCTCAATACCCGACAAGGTGGTATGGCAAGCCACGGCGCAGCAATCGGTATGATGGTTGGCTTGTGGCTGTTTGCCCAAAAACACCGTATGCCCTACCTTTGGGGTTTGGACCGCGTGGTTATCGCCGCAGCTATCGGAGGTTCGTTTGTCCGCTTTGGAAACTTGTTGAACTCCGAGATTTATGGCGAACCGACCGACCTGCCCTGGGGATTCATCTTTGTGCGCAACGGCGAAACCGTGCCTATGCACCCTACGCAAATATATGAGGCTCTGTGCTATATACTGACCTTTGTGGTACTGATGGTGATGTATAAGTACTATGACCAAGGTCGTCGCCACCCGGGAATGTTGTTCGGAGCAGGTATCGTTGGAATTTTCCTGTCGCGTTTTATTATCGAGTATATCAAGAACCCCCAAAAGTCCTTCGAATTGGATATGGACCTGATGATGGGACAATGGTTGAGCATTCCGTTTGTGGTGCTGGGCGTTGTGATGATATGTTTGTCGTACACGGAGCGTTTCCGCGGATATGTGCCCGATATGAAACTGCACGCAGCTCCAAAAGTGCAAAAATCCAAGAAGAAATAACCGACTGCCCATATCGAGCAGTTGACACCATTCACACCTTAATGAAAATACATTATGGGAACAGTTGACAAAATAATCTACAACCTGCTGACGAGTCGCAAGGCTGTGGAGATTCCTCAAGTCGGAATTCTTAAAATCGAATCGCAACCCGCACACAAAAATGCCGACGGAACAATGACTCCGCCGCGTGCCGAACTTAAATGCCAACCGCACGCAACCAACCAAGATTCAGCCGTCGAATTGATTGACGAAATTGCCGATATGGGAGGCGTTGGCGAAGTGCAGGCGGTGCAGATTTTCAACGAGTGGCTGGAGAGTGCCAAAACACCCGAGAGTATTCATATCAAGGGCGTGGGCGTGGTGTGTAACAATACCGTCACGATTGACCCCGCGTTGGATGCCAAACTCAACCCGACGGAACCCGAAAAAGCGGCACGTTTTAATTGGAATTATCTGTGGATTCTTGTGTTAGTTGCAGTGGCTATTGCTGCGTGGTGGAGCTATGCGAATTGGGACAAAGTCAAAACGCAGTTATTTGGGGGTTGTAGCGACAGCCCTGCTACCGTGCAGACGGAAAGCGGACTTGCAGAACCGACAGGCCCCTCGTTGGCCGAACTCGAACCTATCGGGGCACAATCGGCCGAGGGGGCTCAAAACGGCTACCATGTTATTGTGGGCGTGTTTGACGTCGAGGCCAATGCCAATCGTATGATTGCACGTATGGCCGATGAGGGTTATACGTCGACCTATAAATTCATTCCTGGCCGCGCGCGTTTCTACGTTACGGCGGGTCGTTTTGACTCTGAGCAGGACGCCATCCGACTCAAGCTCCAAATTGATGAAGTCGTTCCCGACGTGTGGGTTTACGCCTATCGGGTTAATCAGAAATAGAATCATAAAAACATGGCTATGTTAATGACTACTACCTCGAACATCGAGGGATACACGATTCGCAACTATGTGGGTATCGTGTCGGGCGAAACTATCATCGGAGCAAATATGTTCCGCGACCTTTTTGCAAGTATCCGCGACGTGGTGGGCGGACGCGCCGGCAGTTATGAGTCGGTTTTGCGCGAGGCCAAAGACACTGCATTGGCCGAGATGGAGGAGAAGGCTCGACGTATGGGAGCGAATGCCGTAATCGGCATCGACCTGGACTACGAAACGGTGGGCCAGAACGGAAGTATGTTGATGGTTACGTGCAGCGGTACTGCTGTAGTGGTCGAGAGATAACCAGTGTGTGAATATGGCGAAGAGAGTTTTGATTTTGTCGGGTTCTCCGCGCAAAGGGGGCAACTCCGATACGCTGTGCGATAGATTTGCACAAGGAGCCAAAGAGGCAGGACACGATGTCGAAAAGATTTGGATACAGGGACGGAACGTAGCTCCCTGCTTGGGGTGTTACTATTGCAAAACACACGCAGGCGAGTGTGCCCGCAAGGATGATATGGCCGAGATTCTCGACAAAATGCTTGCGGCCGATGTGTTGGTGCTTTCGTCGCCCGTCTACTTCTATTCGATTTCGTCACAACTCAAGGCTGTGATTGACCGTACGGTGGCGCGTTGGCTTGAGTTCCGAGGCAAGGAGTTCTACTATATCATGACCGCAGCCGAGGACACCCCGACGGTGATGGATTGCACGTTGGAGTGTATGCGTGGCTTGGCCGAGTGCCTCGAAGGGTCGGTTGAGCGTGGCGTGATTTATGGCAAGGGCGTCTACGAACGTGGTGAAATTGCCGACCACCCTGCAATGCAACAGGCGTATGAGATGGGAAAAGGAGTTTAATCAAATAAATAAACTGTAAAAACTATGAAACGCTTTCTGAGAGTGATGATGTGTGTGGCGGTGGTTTTGACAGCCATTGCATGTTCCACAAAGACTGACATTTCGGTGATGTCGTACAACGTGCGTGTGGATGTTTCGGCGGATGGGGAGTATCGTTGGCCTAACCGTAAGCACGCATCGCTCAATCTGATTCGAACGGAGAAACCTACCATTTTTGGAGTTCAAGAGGCTCTGCCATGGCAATACCAATACCTTGTTGACAGCCTTTCGGCCGAGTATGGAAGTTATGGCGTCGGCCGCGAGGATGGCATGGAAAGAGGTGAATATATGGCGATTTTCTATCGCAAAGACCAAGTTGAACTGCTCGATTGCGGCACCTTTTGGCTCTCCGAAACTCCCGAAGTACCTTCGCGCGGATGGGATGCTATGTGTCGCCGCACTTGCACTTGGGCAAAACTCAAGATGAAGGAGAATGGAAAGACCTTCGTCTACTTCAATACCCACCTTGACCACGCGGGAGCTGAGGCCCGCCGTCAGAGTCTGCTTATGATTGCCGAGCGCATTAAGGAGTATGCCGCGGCCGACGAACCCGTATTCTTGACGGCTGACTTCAACAGCACCGTCGACCAACCTATTTATGAGCCTATCAAGGCGTTATTGGTTGATTCGCGTATGGCAGCCCCCGAAACCGACCATCGTGCAACGTTGAATTGTTGGCAGGCCGACCAAAAAGAGCGTGCCGATTGGGTTATCGACCACATATTTGTGCGTGGTGTCGAACCTGCGAGTTTTAAGATGTTGGATGGTGACTATGGCGCACCCTTCATTTCGGACCACTATCCCGTCTTGCTCCGTGCTAAGTTTTAGAAGCTGGGTAAAGCAAATTTAGCCAACGTTTTAGTTGACAGCATCACAACAATAGAGAGGCGTAAACCCGAAAGTTTACGCCTCTCTATTTTAGGTGGGCCGCCCCGTATGACGGCCCTATTAAAAGGTGATTACTCTTCGTCGGTGTCGGTGTAAGCCTTCAACAACTTGTCTTGAACATCGGCGGGAACTTGCTCGTACGAACCAAACTTCATGGTGTAGGTTGCACGGCCGTTGGTCAGACTCGACAGAGTGGTCGAATAGCGATACAACTCAGCCAAAGGTACACGTGCATTCAGACGGTCGAAACCCTTGTCGGAGTTCATACCCATAATCATTGCACGGCGGTTTTGGAGGTCGCTCATTACGTCACCCATCTTGTCGCTCGGAACAAGCACCTCAACGTCGTAGATAGGCTCCATAATCTTGGGACCTGCGTTGCGGAAAGCATCCTTGAAGGCGTTGCAGGCAGCGAGTTTGAACGAAATCTCGTTCGAGTCAACCGGGTGCATCTTACCGTCATAAATCACAACGCGGATGTCACGAGCGTACGAACCGGTCAGAGGACCCTCGTCCATCTTCTCCATGATACCTTTCAGAATTGCAGGCATGAAGCGTGCGTCGATAGCACCACCGACAATCGAGTTGTAGTATTGCAGTTTGCCACCCCAGTCGAGGTCGTACTCCTCTTTACCTTTGATGTTGACGTTGATTTCTTTGCCGCCGATTTTGTATTTCGAAGGCTCGGGCATACCCTCATAGTAAGGCTCGATAACCATGTGTACCTCACCGAATTGACCTGCGCCACCCGATTGTTTTTTGTGACGATAGTCGGCTTGAGCCACTTTGGTAATGGTCTCGCGGTAAGGAATCTTGGGAGCAAAGAACTCAATCTCCATCTTGTTCTCTTGCGACAGACGGCTCTTGAGGATGTTCAGGTGGTGTTCACCCTGACCTTGGATGATGGTCTGTTTCAACTCCTTCGAGTACTCTACCAAGATGGTGGGGTCTTCGTATTTTGCGTCATTGAGCAGTTTGCCGAGTTTCTCCTCGTCACCTTGCTCTTTGGCCTTCACTGCACAACGGTAGCGAGGCTCGGGGAACTCGATAGGTTCAACCTTAACGTGTGCGCCTACGGCAGCCAGAGTGTCGTTGGTACGGGTACCTTTGAGTTTGACGGTGCAACCGATGTCACCAGCCGAAAGTTCCGACACTTTGACGCGGTTTTTACCTGCTACGGCAAACAGTTGCGAAAGTTTCTCCTTGTTACCGGTGCGGCTGTTAACCAACTCCACACCCTCGGCGATTTTGCCACGGATAACACGGAAATAGGTAATCTCGCCAATATGTTGTTCGATTTGGCTCTTGAATACAAATACCACTGCGGGTTGGGTCTCGTCGGCAACCAACTCTTCGCCTTCGGTCGAGACGAATTTGGGAGCTACGGTAGGAGTGGTCGGGCCGGGAGCCACATTGATGATGAACTCCATCAGACGTTTGGTACCGATGTCGCGTTTACCGCTGCAACAGAAGATAGGCATGATTTCGCGGTTGGCAACACCGAGTTTCAGACCCGAACGAATATCGTCTTGGGTCAGCGCGCCTTTCTCGAAGTAGAGCTCCATCAGAGCGTCATCGTAAACGGCAGCAGCCTCCGACAACTCTTGGTTGAGAGTTTGGGCGTACTCCAATTGGTCCTCGGGGATGTCCAACTCCTCGCGTGTTCCGTTCTCGTCGGTGAAGCGATACATCTTCATCATCAGCACGTCGATGAAAGCCTTAAAGCCGGCACCTTGCTCAACGGGATATTGTACAACAACGGGGCGAACGTGAGCAGCCGCTTTCAGACCCTCCAAAGTAGCTTCGAAGTTGGCTTTGTCGCCATCCAGTTGGTTGATAACACCGATTACGGGTTTGTTCAGGTTACGCGAATAGCGCAGGTTGATTTCGCCACCGACCTCCCAGCCGTTGTTGGCGTTCATAACCAGCACACCTACGTCACCCACTTTGAATGCCGAGTAGAGGCTTCCGCAGAAGTCGTCCGAGCCAGGGCAGTCAATGATATTGAGTTTACGTCCCATAAACTCGGTAAACAGTGTGGTTGCATAAATCGAGCGTTTGTATTCGTGCTCGATATCGGTGTTATCCGACAGTGTGTTGCAGCCCTCGATGGTACCGCGTCTTTCAATCACTTTGCCTTCGTAAGCCATGGCTTCGGCCAGGGTGGTTTTACCCGAGCCCGAAGCACCGATTAGGACGATGTTTTTAATCTCCTTTGCTGAGTAGTTTTTCATATTGCTTGTAATTTTTAGGTTTAATTTCCGGGTGAACTATTCGTTCACAGAATGTAAAATTAAGCAAACTTTTTCGGATAGCCATAGCTTTTGGGTTATTTTTTAACTTTTTGTGCATTTTTTTCTTCCGAGGGTTCTCTTTTCAACAGTTTTTCGTATCTTTGAGGTTGGACAAAAAATAATAACAAACCTATGACTCGTAAAATTATTACCCTCGCAGCCGCCCTACTTATCGGGGTGGCGGCACAAGCACAACAAAACCTGCGTATCATGAGCTACAACGTACGCAACGGCTACGGAATCGACAAACACCACAGCTACGACCGACCCGCGCGCGTTATTAATAAGGTATCGCCAGATGTGGTGGCGGTGCAGGAACTTGATAGTATGACACGACGATATAATGACTACGTGTTGGGCGAACTTTCCATCCGTACCGGAATGTACGCCTACTATGGTCCGTCAATCAGCTTTGGCGGTGGCAAATATGGTGTAGGTATTCTCTCGCGTAAGCCTGCACTGTCGGTGCAACAACACACCTTGCCGTGCCGTAGTGAGCCGCGCACAATGCTTATTATTGAGTTGGAGGATTTCTACTTCGCATGCACCCACCTGTCGCTGCACGCCGAGGACCGCATGACATCAGTCGAAATCATCCGCGATATCGCTTCGAAACTCGACAAACCACTCATCCTTGCTGGCGACTTCAATGCCGAGCCGGGCGACCCCGAGATTCAAAAGTTGGCTGAGTTTTGTACCATCCACTCGCGCACCGACCGCAAGACTTGGGATGCTGCAAACCCAACCGTCTGCATTGACTACATCGTAAGCTACGGTTGTGAAGCCAAAACATGCAAAGCACGCGTTCTGCGCGAGAAGAAGGCTTCGGACCACCGTCCCATTTACGCCGACATCCGAATCAAAGAGTAGAAATATCAGAGGTGGGGCGAAGCGAAAGTTTAGTTTCCCCGCCCTCCCAAATAAAAACGCCGCTGAAACCATTTCGGTTCAGCGGCGTTCATTGTTTAGTGAGAACGATTACTTCTCGGCAGCGGCTTTCTTGGCACGCGAAGCTGGTTTCTTAGCAGCCAATTGTGCGTCCAGCTCCAGGTCGAAGTCGCTCAAGATGTTCATGTAGTTGATGAATGCATCGTACGACGAATCGAAAGGAGTGTTGCCTTGGCTTGAACCCAACCAACGACTTGCCATGTAGTAGAAGTTGCTGGCTTGTTGCATGAAGTTCCAAACGTAGTTGAAATCGGGGTTGTTCAATTTTGCAACTTTGGCTTTCAGACCATACAGTTTGCTGAAGGCCTCGTTTTGCAACTCATTACCCAACCATGCAGTAACATCGCGCTCTTCGTCTGTCCAGCTGATGGGGTAGGGACACGACAATACGCCTACGGGTTGGTGTTTGTCGGCCGAACCTGCCAGAGTATCGAACTCCATGCCACGGCTCATAATAGCCTCGGGCAGAGCTTTGAAGAACTCGAAGATTCCGCTGGGAGCCTCGTTGGTCATTCCGAAGGTGCTGTAATCTACGCTGATGTTGACCGTTTCGCCGGTGCTACCCTCAATCCACTCGGCATATTTGCCTGCGGTCAAAGGCCACTCGCACCACTCTTTGCACGAGAATTTGAAGGTCAAATCGTCCGACAGTTTGTAGTTACGCAGCATCACTTTTTGACGTTGGTTAACTGCACCTGCGTACACGTAGTTGGGCGATTTCCAGCCCAGGATGTGACGTGCACCCTCGGTCAGGATGGTTTGGTAGCCCAACTCGCCGGTCATCTCGCCGATGCCGTCCGAGTAAATCATATCGGTGTTGCAGAAGGTCTTGGGCGATACGCCGAACTCTTTTTCGATAGCTTTTTTGTGAGCCTTTACTTGCTTCTCGAACTCGCTCTTGTCGGTCAGCGAGGCCAGCGAGTGAGCGTAGGTGGTACCCACGAACTCAACGCAACCGGTTTTAGCCAACTCCTTCATCGAGGCGAGAACCTCGGGGGCGTGAGCCTTGAGTTGTTCGATGGTGATGCCGTCGATGGTAAACGAAACTTTGAACTTATCGCCATACTCACCAATCAGCGACGCTACGAGTGCATTCATAGGCAGGTAGCTCATACGTGCTGCACGTTGCGTTGCGTATCGGTTGGCAGTGTCGTCCAGGTAGTTGTGGTCCAGACCCATGCTGAAGAAACGATAGCGTTTCAGGGTCATGGGCAGACTAACCTGGAAATTTAAACATACTGTTTTCATACTTTGTTATATTTTTTGTTTTTAATTCCGTTTACAATACCGACTCATACACTGCCTTGATTTTGGCAGCGGCGTTGTTCCATTTGAGTCGGGTCACCTCGTCGTAACCCTTAAGACCGAACATCTCGGCCATTGCGGGGTATTGAACCAAGGCGTAGATAGCGTCGGCCATAGCGTCGACATCCCAATAGTCAACCTTCACGGCGTAGTCAAGCACCTCGGCAACACCGCTCTGTTTGGAGATAATCACGGGTACACCTTCGCGCATTGCCTCCAGGGGCGAGATACCGAACGGCTCCGAAACTGAAGGCATAACGTACACGTCGCTCATGGCAAACATCTTCTGTACATCGTCGCCCTTCAAGAAACCTGTGAAGTGGAAACGGTCGGCGATACCCAATTTGGCTACGCGGCGAATGACATGGTTGAACATATCACCGTTACCTGCCATCACAAAGTGTACGTCGGGCAGACGTTTGAGCACCTTGGCTGCGGCCTCCACAAAGTAGTCGGGACCCTTTTGGAAGGTGATACGGCCCAGGAAGGTTACAATCTTCTGTTTCACACCGCGCTCACCGTAATCGGGGGTATTCGAGGCAAAGCGCACAGCATTGTGAACGGTCACAATCTTGTCGGCATCAATGTCATATTTCTCGATACAGATATTACGAGTCAAGTTGCTCACGGCGATAACCTTGTCGGCAGCCGACATACCGGCTTTCTCGATTTGGTAGACGGGCGAATCGGGGTTGATGGCACCCGAACGGTCGAAATCCGTTGCGTGGATATGTACCACCAGAGGTTTGCCCGACACGTTTTTGGCTGCGATACCTGCGTAGTAGGTCAGCCAGTCGTGTGCGTGAATAACATCAAAGTTTCCGGCCTCGGCTTTAGCAACCTCGGCAGCAACCATAGCATAGCGTTGTACCTCCTCCATGAGGTTTGCGCCATACTTACCCGAGAACGTGTAGCGTTGTTGCCAGCTATCCTGGATTACGCCTGTCTCACGTTGTTTGAGCCACTCTTCGCGGCGTTCGAAATACTCTTCGGGCGTGGCATAAGGTACCATGTTTGAGTCGATTGTGATGTACGACAGGTTTTCCCACACCTCTTTGGTGTATTCATCTCTGCGACAAAAATCGGTCTCGACGTCGCTCGCGTTTACGATGTTGGTGAAGCGTTGGTCCTCGTCACCATAGGCGCGGGGTACCACGAATGTTACTTTCACATCGTTGCGTGCGAGTCCTCGTGTCAGTCCGTAGCAAGCAGTGCCGAGTCCTCCGGCAATATGGGGCGGGAATTCCCACCCGAACATTAACACTCTCATAGGCTACGCTCTTTTACGTTTATAACTTGTTATCATCTCTGCAATTCTCAATATTGCTCCCACGCTCCATGCCTGCGAGATTGCTCCACGCGAGGTGTGAGGGGGGTCTCCGTCGTAAATCTCGGGAATCGAACCGATGCCGTAGTTGGTAAGGTCCTCCTCGAAACCGGCCAGAATTTCCTGAGCCTTGGGCAGGAATGCCTTGCCGAACATATCGAAACATGCCTTAACATAGAACTCCAGAGGCCATACCCATACCGTACCTTGGTGGTAAGCCGCGTCGCGCTCGGGTTGGCTGCCCTCGTAACGACCCTTGTAGAGCGGGTTGCGAGGTGACAGTGTGCGCAGACCTTTGGGAGTCAGCAGGTGCTGTTTAACGATATTGATTACGCCCATTTGTTGGTCGCTGTCCAACATCTTGTAAGGCAGGGCGCAGGCAATGATTTGGTTGGGGCGGATGAACCAGCTCTTCTCTTCCAAATTCACATAGTCGGCCAGATAGCCCAACTTCTCGTCCCAGAACAGGTTGATGAATGACTCTTTGGTCTTGGCGGGCATATCTTTCCACACTGCGCAGAACTCTTTGTCCTTAGCCTTCTTGGCGAGCTCCAGGGTGTAGCATACGGCGTTGTACCACATGGCGTTGATTTCAACCTGATAACCCTCGCGGCCGGTAACGGGTTTACCGTTCACCACAGCGTCCATCCAAGTCATGGCATATTGCGGGTGTTGAGCCCATACCAAGCCGTTGTCGTGGATACGAATCAAGTCACCTACACCGCGACGGTAGGCATTCAGAATATCTTTCATCTTTTGGCCGTAACGCTCCCAAATCTCGCTACCCTTCACCTTGTGTTGCTCCAGCTGTTGCAACACGTGGAAGAACCACAGCGGAGCGTCCACCGAGTTGTAGGCCGAACCCATGTTGGGGAACAGACCATCCTGCATCTCGCTGGTGATGGTGTCCAGAACCTCCAGGCAGCTGTCCACATCGCCACGCGACAAGGTTATGCCGGGAAGAGCGATGAAAGTATCGCGGCCCCAACGTCCGAACCACGGATAACCTGCGATAACCTCGGTTTTGCCATCACGACGGATGATGAATTGGCGAGCCGAGTGTTGGAGTATCGACATGAAGTCGATTTTTTTGGTGCGTCGAGCGATTTCCGCCTCGAAGATTTCGTCGATAGCCTTGCCCGACTCCATGGCGTCAAACGAGCACGAGAAGGTGATGCTCTCGCCCTTAGCCATTTTGGTTTCGAAATATCCGGGGGTCAGCAAATCCTCGTGATAGTCGTAACCGCGTGCTTGCTCCTCTTCGTACTCGAAGTCGTAGTACCAATCGGGAGCTGCGATAAATTCAACTCCTGTCTTGTCGATTTGCATGTTGAGCCATGGGAAGGATTCGTACAAACGGCATTTAACACCGTTAACGATGTCATACGAGTGTCCGTTGGCCTCCATGTTGGCTTTGCTCAGTGCGTGTTTGTCGCGGAATGCAAGGAAGGGACGCAGACGGAGGGTAGTCTCCGAGTGGCAGTCTACCAGCGTGTAGCGAACCAGCAGTTGAGCGCGCGAGTGAACCCACAGCAACTCTTTTTTCAGCACCACGCCACCAACTCGGTAGGTAATGGTCGGAGTGGGGGTGTATTGGAAGTCTACGATGTACTTATGTCCTTTCGGCTCATAGTTGTTGTTGCCGGGGAATTTGTGGAGGGCAAGGTTGAACGCCTGCTCGTGTTGGATTACGGTTTCATCGAGCGACGACAGCATGACATAGCTTTTGTCGCTGTTGTCGATGGGGCAAACCATCAGTCCGTGGTATTTACGTGTGTTGCAGCACACGATGGTTGTGCTCATGTAGCCTCCGGTACGGTCGGTGGCGAGCATCTCTTTTTTGAGCGAGTACTCCAAGTTTCCCAGACTTGTTTTGTCGAATTTCAAGACAGACATAGTTGTGTTTTTATTACTTTTCTTTTTGTTTGCTTCAAGTTTGATTTCGAAAAATACGAAAAGTTTTTCGAAATTCCAAATTTTAGACTTCTTTTTGCTGAGTTTTAACGCTGTATGCGAAATTACGCATTTCGCATACAGCGACCATACTCAAATTATGCCCATTTAACAAGGGCGAAGTCCATGCGGTGCGGCAGTTTGTCGTTCTTGGGGAATACGCGGATGGCCGAGTCGTACGAACCGGTGTGCTCGGGTACGATTTCGGTGGCGTAGGTTGCCAGGGTGCCCTCGCTCTTAACGAACGACAGCTCTTGTTTCGAAACAACCTTAACGTTTTGGCCGTTCTCGATTTGGCTGGCGATTACGAACTCTGCACCGATATCCTCGGGACGCAGGTTTGCGATGTCGACAGTTACCTCGATGTGGTATTTGCCGCCTACGTAGATAGCCTCTTTGTCGATATCAACTTTCTTAACATCAACAATTTTGACCATGTCCCATACGCTGCTTACGTGGCGTTTCCAAGCTGCCATCTCGCGGGCCATTGCGAAGTTCGAAGCCTTCATCTCGGCTTTGCGAGCTGCCAATTTGTGGTAGAAACGCTCCTCGTAGTCGGTCAACATACGGTTGGTGGTGAAGTTCGATGCGATGTCGGCCACGCACTTCTTGAGGCTGTGAACCCACTCGGTAGGAACGTTGTTGGCGTTGCGGCTATTATAATAAAGAGGTACGATTTGCTCCTCGATGGTGTTGTAAATCAACTCAGCATCCAGCTCATCTTGGAACTTTTGGTCTTGGTAGGTGCGCTCCATGGGCAGCATCCAACCTGCACCCTCTTTGTAGCCTTCAACCCACCAGCCGTCGAGTACCGAGAACTGCATTACGCCGTTCATCACGCACTTCTCACCGCTGGTACCCGAAGCCTCCAGAGGACGGGTCGGGTTGTTCAACCATACGTCAACACCTTGAACCATGCGACGAGCCAACTCCATGTCGTAGTTTTGCAGGAACAGAATCTTACCTACGAACTCAGGCATGTTCGAAACCTCTACGATACGTTTGATGAGGTCTTGTCCGGGTTTGTCGTTCGGGTGAGCCTTACCTGCGAACAGGAATTGTACGGGACGCTCCTTGTTGTTAACGATTGCCGACAGACGCTCCAAGTTGGTAAACAACAGATAAGCACGTTTGTAGGTTGCGAAACGACGAGCGAAACCGATGGTCAGGGTCTCGGCCTTCATGGTCTCACGAATCTTAACAGCTTGTGCGGGGTTGTCGAAACGTACTTGAGTGGGGTCTGCCAGACGACGGTTGATGGTCTTGAGCAGACGTTGTTTCAGTGCGATACGGGTGCTCCACAACTCCTCGTCGGGAATGTTGTGAACCTTTTGCCAAGCGGGGATTTGGTATTGGTGACCGCTGAAGCCCTCGGGGAAATATTTCAAATACAATTTCTTCAGGCTGGTAGCTGTCCAAGTGGGGAAGTGAACACCGTTGGTAACGTAGCCGATGTGCAGCTCGTCGGTGAAGTAACCGGGCCACATGTTGCCCAACAGTTTCTTGCTCACCTCGCCGTGCAGCCAGCTCACACCGTTAACCTCTTGCGACAAGTTGCAAGCCAGTACGCTCATCGAGAACTTCTCGTTGGGGTCGTTGGGGTTGGTTTTACCCAGGTTGATGAACTGTTCCCAAGTGATGCCCAGACGGTCGGGGAAGTGCGACATGTATTGACGAATCATACCCTCGGGGAAGGCGTCGTGACCTGCGGGAACGGGGGTGTGAGTGGTGAACAACGACGACGAACGGATTACCTCCAATGCCTCGCTGAACGACAAGTGTTTGGTAGCAATCAACTCGCGGATACGCTCAATGCCGATGAATGCGGCGTGACCCTCGTTGCAGTGGTAAACCTCTTGTTTGATACCTACGGCGCGGAGAGCGCGGATACCACCGATACCCAGCAACAGCTCTTGTTTCAGACGGTTCTCCCAGTCGCCACCATACAAGTGGTGGGTAATGCTGCGGTCCTCGGCCAAGTTGAGGTCGTGGTCGGTATCGAGCAGGTAGAGGTCGGTGCGACCTACTTCGCATTTCCAGATACGAGCGGTAACCATGCGGCCGGGCATTGCAACTTGGATGCTAACCCACGAGCCGTCCTCGTTACGAACGGGCGAGATGGGCAGTTTGTAGAAGTTTTGTGCCTCGTAGGTAGCCTCTTGCTCACCGAAGTTCGACAGTTTTTGGGTGAAGTAACCGTAGCGGTACAGCAGACCTACGGCAACCATTTGAACGTTCTTGTCGCTGGCCTCTTTGATGTAGTCACCGGCCAGGATACCCAGACCGCCCGAGTAAATCTTGAGCGACGAGTGCAGACCGTACTCCATACTAAAGTAGGCGATTTTGGGAGCTTTAGCCTCTTTTTTCTCGGCCATATACGCTTGGAAGTCGTTCCACACGGCATCCATTTTTGCCAGATACTCTTGGTCTTGCTCCAGCTCTTTGAGGCGGTCGTAGCTCAAACGGTCGAGGAACTCGATGGGGTTGTTGTAGCAAGCGGTCCACAAGTCGGGGTCGATGCATTTGAAGAGTTCGTGGCCGTTCAGAGTCCAGCTCCACCACAGGTTTTTCGACAACAGCTCCAGGGGACGCAGACGCTCGGGGAGGTTTTTCTCCACCATCATACGGGTCCAATTGGGGGTGTTGGTCGAAAGTTGTTGGCGTACGAAGTTGATTTGCTCGGTGTGTGCGCCGCCGTCGAGCGAAGAGTAAGTAGCGCGTGCTGCTGCGTTTTCCATTGCGATTTTGTATCCGTCGATATAGTAGTTTATAAAGTTCGACCATGCAGCCTGCTCCGAAAGTTTCGAGGCAGCCTTGCGAATCGAAGTCATTTCTTTGTTGGTGGCCAGAACCAGGCTCAAGATGTTGCTTGCGATGCTCTCAATAACCTGCTCGTCGTTGGTGTCGTTGCGGTCAACAACTACAACGCCTTTGTGGTCTTTTTCGCCCTCGGCCCAAGCACCAAAACCTGCCAAAGAGGTGGTGATGGTCGGTACGCCGAATGCGATACTCTCGAGCGGAGTGTAACCCCACGGCTCATAGTACGATGCGAATACGGTAGCGTCCATACCTACCAGCAACTCGTAGTAGTGCTTGTTGAAGATACCGTCGGCACCTTGCAGGTACGAAGGAACGAAGATTACTTTAACCTTCGAATCCTCGCGCATCAGGATACTGCCATTCATTGCGCTCACTACGGGGTCCCAATTGATGTTCTCCAGATAGTGGGTCGTGTATTTGAATTGCGAAGCGTCGATGGTGTTGTGGTTGTCTGCCAGGTATGCTTGCAGGTCTTTGCGGGGACCGTAGTTGCCGGCGGGAACGGTGATGTAGGCCAGAACCTCGCGGTCGAGCGACGGGTCTTCGGCCAACTTCTTGAGCGACTCTACAAACACGTCCAGACCTTTGTTCTTGAACTCATAGCGGCCGCTGGTACCAACGATGAAGGGCTCTTTGGTGAATTTGTGGCCCAAGCAAGCCTCAGCAACCTCAATCATGGCTTTGCGAGCTTCCGAGCGTTTCTCGTCGAACTCTTTGCCTTGCCATACGAAGTCGTTCTCGAAACCGTTGGGAGTTACGGTGTCAACCTCCTTGCCGAGCAGGTGTTTGCTCTCGTTGGCGGTGATGTCGCTCACGGTCAGGAATGCGTCGTGATAGGTTGCTGCGAGTTTCTCGAGCGAGTGTTTTGCCACAACGTTGAAACGGCGAGCCAGCTCGTCCGAGTTGAGAACGCCCAGACCGCTGTAAAGTTTCATGCCGTTACCTGCGATGCAACGACCCATTACGGTTGCGTGAGTGGTGAATACGGTTGCCACATAGGGCATGTATTTGCGCAAGTACAGACCGCCACTCGAAGTCATCCACTCGTGGAAGTGAGCGATGCAGCTGTCGGTGATGGTGCAGTAGTTGTCGATATAGCTTTCGATTACCTTACCTGCGGCATAGCCGAAGAGTACGGGTTCGATATAGTCCCATTGACCGCTGATTGAGTCTACGCGGTAGGTCTCCCACATGAATTGCAGGATTTTGTCCTTTTGCGAGAAGAGCGAGCTGAAATCTACCAAAACGGCGATGGGGTTGCCTTTGATGTTCCAGCGGCCTACGCGGATACGAATGCCCTCGTTATAGAGAATCTGCTTCCAATTTTTGAGCAGTTCGGGGTCTTCGTTGAATTCGGGGTTGATTCCTTCACGTTGGGTGTCGGGTCCGATGAGGATGTAGTTGTCCCCCATCTGGTTGTGTACGGTTTGTGCTTTGGTCGCCACTACGGTGTGGATGCCTCCGACCTTGTTGCACACCTCCCAACTGACCTCGAATAGGTAGTCGGCAGGGATTTTTTTGTTTTCCATTTTACTCATTATTTGTTTTCTCTATGATAAAAATCATTGCTGCAGGGCTCTGAAAGGCTGTTTTTAAAACAGCCGAGCCAAAATTCGCTGCAAAGGTAATAATTTTTTCTCGGTTAATAAAATTTTTTAATAACTATTTTTGGTTAATTTTCAGCAACTAAAGTCATCCGACGAATAACTCGCAAATGATTGAGTCTGAAATGAGAAGATTGTCGGCAGTGATGAATGTGTGTCCGGCTGTGTTTTGGAGTTGTTTTTGTTCCAGAAACGGGCGGCAACGACGCTCAAAGTTGAGCAATTTTTGTGCCCCGAATTTTCGCCTCAGCTCCTCTGTGTTGACTCCCTCGCAGGTGCGTAAACGGGTCATGATATATTCGTTGTAACGTTCGTCTGCGGTGAGTCGTTCGGTTGTGTAGATGGCGTCTGTGCCGCTTTCGCGTAAGTAGCGCGGAAGGTTGCCGACAGCCCAGCGGCGTGAGGCTCCGTCGAATGAGTGTGCTCCGGCTCCGAGTCCCAAGTAAGGCGTGTCGTTCCAATAGGAGCTATTGTGGCGCGAGCGGCGGTCGGGTAGGGCGAAGTTCGAAATCTCGTAGTGTTCGAATCCGTTTTGGAGTAAAATCTCTCGCAAAATGCGGAATTGTTCGTGGCTCACCTCCTCATCCACGGGCATTAGTTCGCCTTTGTCGTGCAGGGTGCCGAAACGGGTGTGGGGCTCGATGCCGAGATGGTAGGCCGAGATGTGTTGAACTCCCATGCTTACAGCGTGTTGCAGGTTTTTGCTCCAACGTTCGGTTGACGAGCAGGGTAGACCGTAAATCAGGTCAATCGAGATGTTGTCAAACCCTCGATTTTGGGCGGTTTCGATAGCCTTCCGAGCCTGCTTGGCTGTGTGGCGGCGATTCATGAATTTGAGTTCGTCGTCGTGCAGGGATTGTATTCCGACGCTGAGGCGATTGATGGGGGTGTCGGCCAAGCGTGTCAGGTAGTCATCGCTAAGGTCATCGGGGTTGGCCTCAAGGGTGATTTCCTCGACATGACTGAGGTCGTACACTCGCCCCATGTGCTCGATTAGCTCGGTGTATCTTTCGGGAGCTATGGTGCTGGGCGTACCTCCTCCGAAGTAGACGGTTCGAATTTCGCGCTCGGGTAGGTATTGGCATGCCGCATCCAACTCGCGATGCAGAGCCTGAATGTAGGGCTCTCGATGTGCGAGATTGGCGCTGCGAAAAAAGTCGCAGTAGCCGCAAATCGTTTTGCAAAACGGTATATGTACGTATATGCCTGCCATTGTCGTATGCGTGTAATTTTCAAAGGTATGATTTTTGTGCGTGAAATCCAAATTTTAGGCGCAAAAACAGTGCTTGAAACAGTGCGGAAATAAAAGTGTAGAAAAAATGAAAAATATTTTGTGTTAATTTGTTAACAATCCAAAAAAGTTTACTATATTTGCACCCGATAAAGTGGGCATTTTTAGAGTGACGATTATGTGTGGTCGCCAAACTCAAAGAAGTTACCCAAACAACCAAACAGAAGAGGATGTTTAACTTATAAATACATTATTTAAAATTATGGCAAAAATTAATCTGAGACAGTACGGTATTACCGGTGTGAAAGAGGTAGTTTACAACCCCTCGTACGATGAGCTGTACCGCGAAGAGACCGCCAAAGGTCTGCGTGGCTTCGAGAAAGGTACTCTTACCGAAATGGACGCTGTTAACGTAATGACCGGCGTTTATACCGGCCGTTCGCCCAAAGACAAATTCTTCGTTAAGGACGAGACCACTAAAGATACTATCTGGTGGACCAGCGACGAGTACAAAAACGATAACAAACCCGTTACCAAAGCTGCTTGGAAAGAGCTGAAGAAAATCGCTGCCGATGAGCTGTCGGGCAAAAAACTCTACGTTGTTGATACCTTCTGCGGTGCAAACGAGAACACCCGCCTCAAAATCCGCTTCATCATGGAGGTGGCTTGGCAAGCTCACTTCGTTAAAAACATGTTCATCCGTCCTACCGACGCTGAGCTGGAGACCTATGGTGAGCCCGATTTCGTGGTTCTGACCGCTTCGAAAGCTAAAGTTAAAAACTATAAGAAACTCGGCCTGAACTCGGAGACCGCTGTTGTGTTCAACCTTACCGAGAAAATGCAAGTTATCATCAACACTTGGTACGGTGGTGAGATGAAGAAAGGTATGTTCTCGTACATGAACTACCTGCTGCCCCTGCGTGGTATCGCTTCGATGCACTGCTCGGCTAACACCAACGAGAAAGGTGAGACCGCTATCTTCTTCGGTCTGTCGGGTACCGGTAAAACCACCCTTTCGACCGACCCCAAACGTCAACTGATTGGTGACGACGAGCACGGCTGGGATGATGACGGTATCTTCAACTTCGAGGGCGGTTGCTACGCTAAGGTTATCAACCTGAGCCAAGAGAACGAGCCCGATATCTGGAACGCTATCCGTCGCAACGCTCTGTTGGAGAACGTAACCGTAGGTAAAGGTGGTAAAATCGACTTCTCGGACAAGTCGGTTACCGAGAACACTCGTGTTTCGTACCCCATCTACCACATCGACAACATCGTTAAACCCGTTTCGAAAGCTCCCGCTGCTAAGAAGGTTATCTTCTTGAGCGCTGACGCATTCGGCGTACTGCCTCCCGTTTCGATTCTGACTCCCGAGCAAACCAAATACTACTTCTTGTCGGGCTTCACCGCTAAGTTGGCAGGTACCGAGCGCGGTATCACCGAGCCTACTCCTACCTTCTCGGCTTGCTTCGGTGCAGCTTTCTTGTCGCTGCACCCCACCAAATACGGCGAGGAGTTGGTAAAACGTATGCAACAAAGTGGTGCCACCGCTTATCTGGTGAACACCGGTTGGAACGGTACCGGCAAACGTATCTCGATTAAAGATACCCGTGGTATCATCGACGCTATCCTGGATGGCAGCATCGACAATGCCGAGACCAAACAAATTCCCATCTTTGACTTCAAAGTTCCCACCGCTCTGCCCGGCGTTGACCCCGCAATCCTTGACCCCCGCGACACCTACGCTAACGCTGAGGAGTGGAATACCAAAGCTCAAGACCTGGCAGGTCGTTTCATCAAGAACTTTGCTAAGTTCACCGGAAACGAGGAGGGTAAGAGCCTGGTAGCTGCAGGTCCCCAATTGTAGTAACGTGCGGTTTAAGCCGCCCTGCAATATGACGAAGTCTGTCGAACCGTATGGGTTCGGCAGACTTTTTTTTTGTGAATGTGTGAGGGGGGGGGTGGTAGATGGTTTGTGTGTAGAGCACACCTATACGAAAAAAAAAGCGAGGTCACTGGGACTTCGCTTTTTCTCTAAAGGCTTGCTTCTAAAATGTACAAAAAAATAGCGAGGTCATTTGGACCTCGCTTCTGCTTTGGGGTGGATGATGGGGCTCGAACCCACGACACTCGGAACCACAATCCGATGCTCTGCCAACTGAGCTACAACCACCATGTTTGTGTTTCTCTTAGGCGGAAACACTTTACCGTGCTTTCTGATAGGATTAGAGAGCGTTTACGTACAAGGTCAGGCTGCTTTTCAAGTTGCCGGCTTTGTTCTTGTGGATGATGTTTTTCTTTGCAAGTTTGTCCAACATCGAAGCCACTTTGGGCAACATTTTCTCTGCGGCAGCTTTGTCGCTGGTGTTACGCAGTGCTTTCACAGCAGTACGAGCGCTTTTGTGCGAGTAGCGGTTACGCAGTTTCTTGGTAGCAGTTTGACGAATTCTCTTCTCCGACGATTTATGGTTTGCCATAGTCTTTCTTTGGTAATTTTAATTTTTACTTATTTAATCTCGTAGCCCATAGGAGAATCGAACTCCTCTTTCAAGAATGAAAATCTTGCGTCCTAACCGATAGACGAATGGGCCATACCTCGGTTTTTGTGGGTGCAAATATAGACAAAGTTTTTGATATGGCAAAATTTCCTTAACTTTTTTTACTCGATTCGTTGCAAGAGGCCCGTAGAGTAGTCCATACGGAACCCCGAGGACTCGAAAAATTGGGTCAAAGCGACCGATTCAGACATCTCGCGAGCCGTACCGTGATGCAATTTCCCGTCGTGAATAAGAGCCAACGAGCAACCCGTATGCCAAACCGTCGACAGGTCGTGTGACGAGAAAAGGATGGTTTTTCCTGTGTGACATAGTTCGGCCAAGGTTTCGCATAGTTCGTACTTGCCCGCAATGTCGAGGAAAGCGGTCGGTTCGTCCAGCAGTATCACGGGAGTCTGTTGTGCCAAAGCGCGGGCTATCATAACGCGGGCATTTTCGCCATCGCTCAACGTGCTGACACGCTTGTCGGCAAAGCGCGTAATCTCCAAACGCTCCATTGACTCGTCGATGATTCTATGGTCGTTGGCTGTGAGCGAGCCGAACCAGTTGGTGTAGGGGGTTCGACCGAGTGATACCACATCGCGCACGCGGAGATTGGTGACCGAGATTCGCTCGGTCGATACGAACGACACTAACGAGGCGAGTTTGCGTGCCGACACCTCGGATATATCCACGCCGTCAATAGTGACCTGCCCCTGTGCAGGGCGTGTAATACCTGCAATCATTCGGAGTAGGGTACTTTTGCCCGTTCCGTTGCGTCCCACAAGTGCGCATAACTCACCCTTTTGCAGCCTCGCATCGGCTCGCAGCAACGTTCGGGTGTCGTAGCCCACGCGGGCGTCGGTTAGTTGTATGGCAAACCTCTCTTCCATGGCTTTAAAACAGATTGCGTCCTTTGACTATTACCACAATAATTATAGGTATTCCGAGCAGAGCCGTTACCGTGTTGATGGGAAGTGTGAGTTGGCTGGTCGGCATCTTTGAAAGGATGTCGCACAGTAGCATCAGCGCTGCACCAGCAAGGATTGTTCCGGGCATCAGCACACGATGGTCGGCTGTGCCCGTTGCCATGCGTACAACATGGGGAACAGCCAGGCCGAGAAAACCAATCGGTCCACAAAAGGCCGTCACCGTACCTGCCAACATTGTGGTCGAGATAAGTATAGCCATGCGACTGCGACGGACGTTAATACCCATCGTTGCGGCGTATTGTTCGCCCAACATCATGGCGTTTAGAGGTTTTATGGTTACCACCGAGAGCAACAGTCCAACTATCACAACGGGTGCCATGATGGATAGTTGTGCCGATGTGACATTCCCCAAACTACCCATGGTCCATACCACATAATTCTTGACAGCGCTTTCGGTGCTGAAATATTGCAGGATTTCGACCACTGCGCTGGCCACGCTTCCGAACATCACACCCAGAATAAGCACAACCATAATATCCTTGACACGTCGGCTCACGCTGACAATTAACATGAAAATTGCCGCTGCACCAATCCATGCCGCGCCGACCATTCCCAGGCTGAACGCTACACTGCCATAGCCAACCAACGGTGCTCCCATCAGAAACAGAGCCACACCCAAGCTGGCACCCGAACTGACACCCAATACATAGGGACCTGCCAACGGATTTCGAAACAGAGTCTGCATCTGCAATCCACTTGCGCCCAATGCCGCTCCACAAAGTGCCGCCACTATTGCCTTGGGCAAGCGGAACCGGCGTACAATAACGGCTACTTCGCTTTCGCCCCCTACGGTCAGCGCATTCCACACCTCGCTCACTGTGAGTGAGGTGGAACCCAACAATAGGTCGCACACAAAAAGTACAACCACAGCCACGGTCACTACGCCCCAAAATATTCCGTTTCGCTTTGTCATTATTGCAATCTGAGGTAATAGTAAAGTTCATGCTCCAACAATTCGGGATGCAGGATTTCAATCATGTCGCTCAGCACCACATCGGCACAAACTGCCCCAGACTCCCAAAAATCACTGCCTCCGGCCGAGTTCTGACGTGCCACGTTGTTGTAGACGCGTCCACGGCGCACGGTAGGTGTGTCGGCGAATCTCGGGTGAGCTGTTTGTAGCTCCTTCAGCGAGCGCATTTGATTGGTGTTAAGCCACACGTCTGCCTCCATCACTTTGGTGTAGGCCGTTTCTATGTCTATTGGACGGCTCATGTGCGACGAATCTCCCGCACATGCATACTTGCCACCAGCATCTGCCACCAACGCCACCATATAACTGTCATCACTCGGCACGTACCACACATCTTGATATGGGGCATTGAGCATCACCGTGGGGTGCTCCACACACTCGGCTGCCACGCTTCGCAGTTGCTCATAACGCTCGGCAATGGCCCCGAACTCCGCCACTGCTTTCTCCTCCAAGCCGCACAAATATCCCATAGCCACCAACCACTCGCTTTTGCCCAGGGGAGTCACTTCGGCATGTTCCCCCAAGTAGGCGTAGCGAATACCAAGTTCGTCCAACTTTGCACTTAAACTCGAATTCTCGCCCGTTATACCATATAATAATACTACGTCAGGGCGCAGTGCCGTGATAAGTTCATAATTCAGATTGGAGTCATAGCCCACTTCGCGCACCTTGCTACGGTCAATCCTCGGCGTCGACAGAAAACGCACTCCCGACACTCCTACAACCCGTTCAACCGCATCTAAGCGGTCAAGATAAGCCACGTGGCTCGACGACATGCAGACTATTCTTCGAGCGGGCGTCTCTAACGAAAACTCTCTTGCGCTCTGCTTTTGTCCTTGAAAAGGGCTGAAAATTCTTAATAGTGTGTCCGTTCCGCGACACACGACATCAAACCCGCGAGCATATTTGGGTGAGTAGACTTCGGTGAAATCTCTTTTTGGGGGTGCATCGTCAGTGCATGCGGCGATGATTGCAGCTCCAAAAATGATGAAAATTACCTTTGAAAATTTCATTACTATCCCTTTATTTGGTACAAAGTTAGGGAAAGGTCAAAAAAAATGCAAAAAAAATGCGAAAAATGTATGGAATTA
Organism: Rikenellaceae bacterium; assembly: GCA_017936385.1. GTDB lineage: Bacteria > Bacteroidota > Bacteroidia > Bacteroidales > Rikenellaceae > UBA940. The sequence continues at coordinate 78,550 of JAGBFQ010000019.1, read as the reverse complement.
AAAAATAAGCCTTATATTTGCATCCCGAAACGTGGAAGTTACCACATTTGGTGACACCATCGGGGTGTAGCTCAGCCCGGTTAGAGTACACGTCTGGGGGGCGTGTTGTCGCTGGTTCGAATCCAGTCACCCCGACTCTTGAGCAGGCCGCAGAACATTTGTTCTGCGGCTTTTTTTTGTTGTGTCTGTTGCGCATGTGAGCGAGCTCCCGCGCATTAGCACAACAAAAGCAACGCAAAAGCGTTGCCTGCTTGCAGAGTCAGTGTGTTTGGTATTCTTTGATGTATTGTTGCCGGATTATTTGATTTTATAGCTTCGCTTTATTTTGTAAGGTAATCCGGCGAGCTTGGGCTGATGCCCTGCGCTTCGAATCCAGTCACCCCGACTCTTGAGCAGGCCGCAGAACAAATGTTCTGCGGCTTTTTTGTTGTGCCCGTTGCGCATGTGAGCGAGCCTTTCGCACAAAAAAAAGTTTCCCACCCCTTAGGAGCGGGAAACTTGCAAGTTATCTCTTAGGTATGTCGACCGGAGGGGTGGGGCGATTGAGCAACAGGTGGTCGGTGAAGTAGTCGACCATGCGCCAATAGAAGTATTCATCCATCCAACCGAAACTGTGACGTTGTGTGGGCAGGTAGAGCATATCGAAACGTTTGCCTGCTCGAATCAATGCTTCGGCTACGCGCGAGGTGTTGCCCGGGTGGACATTGTTGTCGATTTCGCCGTGAACCAGCATCAGATGGCCTTTCAGACGATGTGCCAATTCGGGGTTGGTGCTGATGCGGTAAACGAATGTGGTGTCGCCCTGGTCGTCAATCTTCTCTTTGACGCCGTGGTGGGTTTCGCTCCACCAGCGGTTGTAGATTCGGTTGTCGTGGTTGCCGGCGCACGAAACAGCCACCTTGAAGAAGTCGGGGTATTGCAGAATCGCCGCCGTCGACATGAAACCACCACCCGAGTGACCGTGAATTCCCACGCGGTTGATGTCTATGTAGTTGTGTCGGGCTGCGAGCTGTTCGATGGCCGCTTTTTGGTCTGCCAGGCCGTAGTCGCGCAGGTTGCCGTATCCGTAGTTGTGATACCACTTTGAGCGGTTGGGGTGTCCTCCGCGATTACCCACCGTGATTACGATGAAGCCGGCTTGAGCCAGACGGTCGGTGCGAACGCTCATACGTGTGAACGGATATTGCGTGGCTTCGACTTGCGGGCCGGGGTAAACGTAGTCGATGATGGGGTAGTGGCGTGTCGAGTCAAAGTCGAAGGGTTTGTACATCACACCATAGAGGTCGGTTACGCCATCGGCTGCTTTGACCGTAAAGGTTTCGGGGAAGCGGTAGTCTGCGGCCAGCAATTGCGAGAAGTCGCTCACTTCGAGGGTCATAATCTTGCGACCATCGGTCGAGTAGAGTGCCGTCTGCGGAATGGTGTCGACACGCGAGTAGTTGTCGACAAAGAATTTGCATGCGTCGTCCACCTGTGGCGAGTGGAAAGCATTGTCCTTGCCCAACAGACGAACTTCGCCTCCGTCGAGGCTTACCGAGTAGAGGTGTTGGTAGTAGGGATTTTCACCCTTTTCGCGCCCCATGGCGGTGAAATAGACCTTGCGAGCCTTTTCGTCGACTTTGAGAATTTGGTGTACGTGCCACGGGCCTTCGGTCAGGCGGCGAATAAGAGTTCCGTCATCTGAATATAAATATAGGTGTGCCCAACCGTCGCGTTCGCTCCATTGGATGAGTTGTTTGCCTTGACCCACGGCCGAAAGCGGGCGAACCTCGATGTAGGTGTTCATTCGTTCTTCGATGATGGGGCGCAGAGTGTCGCTGCCTATGGTGTACGAACAGATGTCGATACGATGCAGGTCGCGGCTCGAACGGGTCACAAAGAAACGGTTGTTGTCGCCCAGCCATACGTTGGGTTGGTCGTACATGTGACGCTGTTTGTGCTCGCGGGGACAGGTTGCAATCGAGAGAGTTTGGTCCTTGAAACGACCCGTCATAATCTCTTTGCGGGAGTTGTCCTGCATGTCGAACAGATAGAGGTGGTATTGTGGAGCCTCTTTTTCGCCGGGCATTTGATATTTGTAGGTTTCGAGCGTGGGGCGCGGATGAGCCAGAGCGTTGATAACCCATAACTCCTTGACTTGACGTTGGTCTGTCACGATGGTTGCAAAGTAGCGCGAGTCGGGTGACCACACACCGTAGGCACCGCGACGTTTGCCGTTACACAGAGTGTCGGTGTTGAGCATACTGTAAGGTTGTCCGAAACCGAAATCTTCGATGCCGTCGGTGGTGATTTGGGTTTCGACCACGGTCGAGTCCTTGTCATCTTTTTTGAGTTTCTCGTAGTCCTCTCGCGACATGCGATAGAGGTTCATATCTTTGGCGTAGACTACGGTTTTGCCGTCGGGCGAAACCGAAGCCCACCATAGTTGGCGAGTCTCTTTTTCCTTGTCTTTGAGATGAGTCAATTCGCCGTTGCGGCTGTCGTACGAGAAGTAGAAAATCTCTTTACCTTCGGCCTTCTTGGGCTTTTTGCCCGCCAGTGAGTCCTCCTTTGTGAGTGGTTTCTCCTTGGCGTCCTGCGACGAAGTTACCTCGAAGGTGAAGGTGTAGCCATCCTCGTCAACCTCAAGGTTGCGGATAGGCAGTTGGGAGGCGATGTACGGGTCTTTGACAATTTCGGTCAGTTGTGCAGCCAGCTTGTCGTGGTCGAACAGCTCCTTGCGACTGCGCTTGGCGGGGTCAACGATGTACCACTTTGTGCCTTGGCCTGTCTTGTAGCTGTACCAAAATTTCTCGCCCGATTTGAACCAATGCGGGTCCACGCTGGTCGAGAAGAGCATCGCACCCAATTTGCCTCCGCTGAATCGTTCGGCTAATTCATAGCGGTTGAAGGGGGCGTTGGGAGATTTTTTCTCAGGGCGTGGTGCGGCCGACAAATATCCTACCGCGAGTGTTGCGCCCACAAGGAGTAGCAGTTTTTTCATGTTTTGTGAAAACTATTTGTTGTTTTGCGTTTTTTGTGACTCGAAGTAGTTGCTGAAGAACAATATTTGGAACTTCACAGAGTTGCGCCAATAGTTCCAATTGTGCGCTCCGGGACGAACGTAAAAGTCATGCGGAATTCCGGCCTTCAGCAGTTTTTCGTGCAGTTGGCAGTTGACCTTGAAGAAGAAGTCGTCCGTACCGCAGTCGATAATCAGTTGGGTATGGCCTGGCTTGAGGAGGTCAATCATATTGGTTACGGTGTAGTTTTCCCAATGTTGAGGATTCTCGTCGATTGTACCAATCCACTTTGACATGCCCCAATTCTTGGGGAAGGGACGGATGTCGACACCGCCCGACATGCTGCCAGCTGCGCCATAGGTGTCTTGGTGACGGATTGCAAGATACAATGCACCGTGGCCACCCATCGAAAGACCAGCGATGGCGCGTCCCGTACGGTCGGCCAGCGTTTTGTAGTGCGAGTCGATGTAGGCCACCACCTCTTTGGCGATGAAGGTTTCGTATTTGTTTTGCGGATTCACGGGGCTGTCCCAATACCAGCTGTCGTAGCCGCCGTCGGTCATAACGATGATAAGGTTGTGGGTGTCGGCCAGCGTTGCAGCCTTACCCAACTCATCCCACTCCTTGTAGTTGTCGCTGAAACCGTGAAGAAGGTATACGGTGGGCAGGTTCTTGGCTTTGCGATAGCCGTCGGGGAGTATTACGGTTGCATTGATGTCTTTGTTCATGGCGTCGCTGTGGATGGTAACGATTTCGCGTTTGAAAGCCCACGCGGAACTGCTGACAAGAACGAAGGTGAATAGTAGTGCGAATAGTTTTTTCATAGGTGTAAATGGTTTTTGGTTATTTTAACCGTAAAGGTATGAAAAAATAGGAGAATAAACAAAGGGCTGTTCCGCAGAACAGCCCTTTGTCTTTCACTTTTTTATGATATAGAATCAATGATGTTGTTGTATCAAAGATTTTGTATCAAAGTAGTTGTCGTATCAAAGGAACTATTTAAAAACCTTTGCCGATGGCAAGGAAGTCCTCGGCTTTCAGAGCAGCACCACCAATCAGACCACCGTCAACATCCTCTTTGGCGAAGATTTCGGCAGCGTTCGAAGGTTTGCACGAACCACCGTACAGGATTGCGCACTCCTCGGCTGCAGCACCGAACTTGTCGGCCAACACTTTACGGATGTAGGCGTGAATCTCTTGTGCTTGCTCTGCGGTAGCGGTTTTGCCGGTACCGATAGCCCATACGGGCTCGTAAGCGATTACAAGGTTGGCGAATTGCTCCTCGGTCAGGTTGTAAACAACCTCCTCGATTTGAGCCTTAACAACGTTGAAGTGCTCGCCAGCCTCACGCTCGTCCAGATTCTCACCTACACAGTAGATGGGGGTCAGGCCGTTGGCATAAGCTTGAGCCATCTTTTTGTTGAGGGTCTCCGAAGTCTCGCCGTAGTATTGACGACGCTCCGAGTGGCCCAGAATAACGTATTTGCAACCCAAAGCTGCAATCATCTGTGCTGCAACCTCACCTGTGTAAGCACCTTTAGCCTCGGTAGCGCAATCTTGAGCACCTACGGCGATATCGCTGCCTTCCAGAGCTTTAACAACCTCCGAAATGTGGGTGAAGGGAGGGCATACGATGAAGTTTACGCACGAGCAAACCTCGCCACGACCGGCTACTACGCTTTTGGCCAATTCAACGCCCTCGGCGGGCAGGGTGTTCATTTTCCAGTTACCTGCAACAATTTTCTTTCTCATTTTCTTGTCAGTTTTTTATTTGAGTTAAAATTTGAATTATCGGTTTTTCGGCAGCGAGATTATTCGTTCGGCTCGCACCATTTTTTGACCTCGTCAATCGAGGGGGCTTTCAGACCCAATTTGTTCTTCTTGTTGAAACCGCACAAGTCGTTGAAGAACTTGCCGGGTGCTAACTTCTTGAGTGACTCAACGGTGATGTAACCCATCTTTTGAATCACCTCGACCCACTCCTCGGGAACGCCGATTTCGATGTACTTCTCGGGCGCATCCACCGTAGGTTTCTTCTCGGGGCGCATTGTGGGGAAGAACAGCACGTCCTGAATCGAAGTTTGGCCGGTCATGAACATTGTCAGACGGTCGATACCCATACCCATACCCGAGCAGTTGGGCATGCCGTATTCGAGTGCGCGTACAAAGTCCATGTCGATGAACATTGCCTCGTCGTCGCAGCGCTCCGAAAGGCGCATTTGCTCTTGGAAACGCTCCAGCTGGTCGATAGGGTCGTTCAACTCCGAGTAGGCGTTGCAGAGCTCCTTGCCCGCCACGAACAACTCGAAACGCTCGGTCAACTCCTCGTTATCGCGGTGGCGTTTGCACAAGGGTGACATCTCGATGGGGTAGTCACAGATGAAAGTGGGTTGAATCAGGTCGGCCTCGCAGTAGGTTCCGAAGATGGCGTCAATCAGTTTACCTTTACCCATCGTGTCGTCGATTTCGACATTCAGACGGGCGCAAGCCTCGCGCAGTTGCTCCTCGCTTTTACCGGTGATGTCGTATCCGGTCTTTTCGAGAATGGCGTCGGTCATGGTCAAGCGGCGGAAAGGAGCCTTGAACGAGACCATCTTGCCGTCAATCTCAACGTCGGTGGTTCCATTAACCTCCAATGCGATTTTCTCCAACATCTGCTCGGTGAACTCCATCATCCACTTGTAGTCCTTGTAGGCGATGTAAATCTCCATGCAAGTGAACTCGGGGTTGTGAGTGCGGTCCATACCCTCGTTGCGGAAGTTCTTGCCGAACTCATACACACCGTTGAAACCGCCCACGATAAGGCGTTTGAGATACAACTCCGTTGCGATTCGCATATAGAAGTCGATATCCAGTGCATTGTGGTGGGTGATGAACGGACGAGCCGAAGCACCTCCGGGGATGGGTTGCAGAATGGGGGTTTCAACCTCCAGGCAGCCCTTCGAGTTGAAGTATTCGCGCATGGTGGCGATAATCTTGGCGCGTTTCACGAACACGTCGCGCACTTGAGGGTTAACCACCAAGTCGACGTAGCGTTGGCGATAGCGCACTTCGGGGTCGGTCAGTGCGTCAAACATCTTGCCGTCTTTCTCCTTAACGATGGGCAGCGGGCGAATCGACTTGCTCAACACGGTAAACTTCTTGCAGTGTACGCTCAACTCGCCGGTTTGGGTGCGGAATGCAAAGCCCTCAACACCTACAAAGTCACCGATGTCCAACAATTTTTTGAATACCGTGTTGTAGAGTGTCGGGTCACCTTCGGGGCATACGTCGTCGCGTTTGATGTAGACTTGGATACGTCCGCTGTGGTCTTGCAGCTCGAAGAACGAGGCGCTACCCATGATGCGTCGGCTCATGATACGTCCGGCGATGCTCACCGAAGCAAATTTTTCGGGATTGGCGTCGAATTCGGCAGCAATTTCGGCGGCCGAAGCTGTGACGTCATATTTCTCGGCAGGATAGGGGTTGATTCCGAGTTCGCGGAGTTGTGCCAGCGAGCCGCGTCGCAACTGTTCCTGTTCGCTAAGTTCAATAATGCTCATACTATATTATATATTTATATATATTCGAATCAGACCGCAAATATACAAAGTTTCCCTTGAATTGCGACTCTATTTGGGTGCCTTTTTATAAAGATACACAGCAATGACTGCAAACAACAGGTTTGGCAGCCACACCGAAATCTGTGCCGGAAGCACACCGCCTTTGGCAAACTCCTCGGCAAATTTTGCCACCATGATGTACGTAAAGCACAGGACAATACCCACACCGAGGTTTACACCCGTACCGCCGCGTTTCTTTTGACTCGACAGCGAAACACCCATAAGTGTCAGAATCAGAATCGAGAACGGGTAGGAGTATCTCTGTTGGCGTTCCACCTCAAAGAGGGTGATTTGGTCCGAGCCTTTGGCCTTCTGGGCGGCGATAAAGTCGTTCAACTCCTCGATGGGCATGGTTTTAATCAACTCCTCGACCTTGCCAAGTTCCAACGCATCGAGATTGATGAGTGTGTCGAGTTTTTGGCATAGTTTATATTGCTCGCCCTCGGGGCCGTATTGTCGGATGGTGTATTTGGGTGCGCTCCAACGTTTGGTTTCGGGTATGAAACGCACGTCCGAGGCGTCCAGTACCTCGACCAAAGCCGTGCCGTCGTAGCGTTCTATGGCAAGGAACTTTGCACGGTTGCTCTCGCCCGAGAAGTTGCGAATGTAGACAAAGATGTTTTGGTCGATTTGACGATAGATGTTGGGGTCGTACTTTTGGGCTTCGCGTTTCTTGCGCTGAATGTACTTGCTTTGGAACTCCACCACTTTGCTTGACGAGTTGGGAATCACCCACAGACTGAGCGACAGACTTGCGCCCGTGATAATCAGTGCCGACAGCAGATAGGGACGCATTAGGCGACGGAAGCTCACGCCGCTCGAAAGAATGGCTACAATCTCGGTCTGTGAGGCCAGCTTCGAGGTGAACCAAATTACTGTCACAAACGTAAACAGACCGCAGAACATGTTAATCATCGACGGTGCGAAGTTGGCGTAGTAGTCGAGCATGATGTCTCGGAACGGTGCTTTGTTGGTGATAAAGTCATCGACATTTTCGGCGTAGTCAAAAATGACGATAATCACTACAAACAGCGCGATGATGAATACGAAGGTTCCGAGGAACTTCCGCATAATGTAGCGGTCGAGTATCTTTAAGTAATTCACAATTCAGAATTCAAAAATTCACAATTATTCTTGTCTGTTACAGTCGGCGGCCGATGACGGGGATGATGTCCGCTTTCCACTTGGTGTAGTCGCCCGCCAAGATGTGCTTGCGAGCCTGGCCAACCAGCCATAGGTAGAATGCGATGTTGTGCAGTGATGCAATCTGTGCGGCCATCATCTCGCCCGAGGTTGCCAAGTGGCGCAGGTAGGCTTTGGTGTAGGTGGTGTCCACAAAACACAGACCCGCGGGGTCGATGGGCGAAAAGTCGTCCTCCCACTTCTTGTTGCGGATGTTGATGATACCTTCGGTGGTGAACAACATTCCGTTGCGTCCGTTGCGCGTGGGCATCACACAGTCGAACATATCAACTCCGCGCTCGATGGCCTCCAAGATGTTGATGGGAGTACCCACACCCATCAGGTAGCGCGGACGGTCGGTGGGCAGCACGGCATTTACCACCTCAATCATCGAGTACATAACCTCGGCTGGCTCGCCCACAGCCAAACCGCCGATGGCATAACCGTCGGCGTCGAACTGCTGAACGAAACGTGCCGACTCTTCGCGTAGGTCGGCGTAGGTGCAGCCCTGTACAATGGGGAACAACGATTGATAGTGACCATACTTTGGTTGGGTCTGGTGATAACGATTGAAACACCTCTCCAGCCAGCGGTTGGTCAGTGCCAGCGATTTTGCAGCGTAGCTGCGCTCGGCTGTTCCGGGCGGGCACTCGTCGAAAGCCATCATGATGTCGGCTCCGATGGTGCGTTCGATGTCCATCACCTTTTCGGGTGTGAACAGATGTTTCGAGCCGTCGATATGTGAGCGGAAGGTGACACCCTCCTCGGTAATTTTGCGGCAGTCGGCCAGCGAGAACACCTGAAAACCTCCGCTATCGGTCAGCACAGGGCCCTGCCACGACGAGAAACCGTGGATACCTCCCGCACGCTCCATGATGTCCATCCCGGGGCGCAGGTAGAGGTGGTAGGTGTTTCCGAGTATGATTTGTGCGCCTGCCTCGCCGGTCAGGTCGCGGTGAAATATTCCTTTGACGGTTGCAGCCGTACCGACGGGCATGAATATGGGGGTCAGAATCTCGCCGTGGTCGGTGGTGATTCTGCCGGCTCTTGCCTTGCAGTCGGTGGCGGTATGTTCCAATGTGAATCTCATAACATGCAAAAGTATGTATTTTTCGTTGGTTATACAATTTTTCGCAGGTTTATTTGCATCTGTGGCTAAAACTCCGAAAAAAATCGTACTTTTGTAGGATTAAATCAAGAGATTTTCTGACGACGTGAACAATATAAACCTTATGCTCGATACACTGCTTGCGGCCTATGGCCCTTGGGGCTTGGCTCTGATGGGTGTGGTGCTGACCATGTTGGCAGTGCAACTTTACTACTACTTGGGACGTTTTGCCCGCCTTGCCAAATTTCGCAACAGCCAGCGTGAAGCAATAGCCGACCAGGGGGCGCCTGTGTCGATTGTCCTTACCATGGGCGAGGACTACCTCTGGTTGGAGAATACCCTGCCACTGTTGTTGGCGCAGGATTATGCGTGTTACGAGATTGTTGTGGTGTACGTTGGTAACGACGCCGAATTTGCCGAGATGTTGCAAGACCTTTCGGCGAGTGTGTCGTCGGAGCACTGCCGTATGACCTGTACGCAAATTCGCCAGCTGCGTTTCCCCATAACAGTTAAAACTGCACATAACGTGGGTATCAAAGCGGCCGCCTATGAAAATATCCTGCTCACCACAACCGATATGCAGATTCCGCCTAACTCCAAACAGTGGCTGTCGCGAGTTGCCGCGGGTTTTGTGCGTGGAAATGTGGTGTTGGCCTATTGCGGTGTTGAACGCCAAAAGGGTTTGGGCGACCTGTTGATTCGCTCCTCGCAGATGATGCACTCGACGGTCGAATTGTCGAGCGCCATTGCGGGGATGACCTATCGAGCTTCGTGTCAACTATACGGTTTTACCAAAGAACTATACTTTGCCCATAAGGGTTTCGGATTTCTCAATATGGGAGCACGTGGCGAAGAGGATTTGTTTGTTCAACAGATTGCGCTTCAGGGACCTACGAGTGTCGTGCTTGGCCCGGGTGTTACCGTGCGACGCAAACGCTGGGGTGGGGTGATATGGTGGTTTCGTACTCTGCGAGAACAGGCCGTCACGCACAAACTTTATCCGTCGGCGGCGCTCTGGCACATGATGTGTGAGCCGTTGAGCCGATTGTTGTTTTTTGTGGCAGCAATCGCTTCGCTGGTGGTTCTGCCCGATGAGGTGCGAATTGCTGTGGCAGTGCTGATGGTTCTGCGTTATGCTGCGGTGTGGAAAACTATGTTTGGCATAGCCCGACGCTTGGGCGAGGGTGGCTTGATGGGGTGGTACTTTGTCTACGACCTATTGTCGCCCGTGGTACACTTCTTTGCCGCCCGAGCTGCCAAAATCAAGAAATAAAATGTGATGGATTACGAAAGCTACATAGCCGCCGACGACCGACAAATCGTGCAGTGGACATTGCAGGGTGACAGAGTTGCCTTTGAAGTGCTTGTGGGACGCTACCGTGAGTCAATCCACACGCTCTATACCAAACGCTACGGTCTGCCTGCCGAGGATGCTGCCGACCTGATGCAGGAGAGTTTCATCAAGGCGTTTATCCACCTCAAATCGTTCAATCCGGAGTACTCGTTCGGGCAGTGGATTGTCACCATTGCGCGTAATACGTTTATCGACTTTGTGCGCAAACGCCGCGATGACACCTCGTTTGATAACGAGAGTGTGCTGGCCGGCCGTGCGACATCGTCGCCTACGCCCGAGGAGCGCATCATCTCTTCGCAACAGAAGGTGCAACTCGAGGAGTATCTGCAACGTATGGATGCCAAATATAGTCGCCTTATCGAGTTGCGTTTTATCAAAGAGCTGTCGTATGAGGAGATTGCCGAGGAGTTGCAAATCCCGCTCGGTACGGTCAAAACGCAAATCCATCGGGCGCGAACACAAATTTGTGAATTTATAACGGAAGGAGGAATCATATAATGACCGGTGTCTTGACCAAATATTTTGATTTGACCGACGCTCAAGTCCAACAGTTTGCGGCGCTCGACGCCCTGTACCGCGAGTGGAATGCACGTATCAACGTCATCTCGCGCAAGGATATAGACTCACTGTATGTCAACCACGTACTCCACTCTCTGGCCATAGCCCGAGTGTGTGAATTTGCTCCCGGAGCCGAAGTGTTGGATATTGGCTGTGGCGGAGGTTTTCCAACCATTCCGCTGGCGATACTTTTTCCCGAGGTGAGGTTTACGGCTGTGGACTCGATTGGCAAAAAGATTAAGGTTGTTGAGGCTGTGGCTCAAGGCGTGGGACTGCGCAATGTGCAGGCCGTTCATGCCCGTGTCGAAACTTTGCCCCGAATGTTCGACTACGTTGTAAGCCGTGCCGTTGCCCAGACTTCGGTGTTGATGGATTGGAGTTGGAACAAGATAGCGCGTTCGCAATGCGGCTCTCGCCCGTCGGGAATGTTGCTGCTCAAAGGAGGTGATTTGACCGAGGAACTGAGTGCGGCGGGATGCAAATGTGAAGTTTTTGAGATTTCGAAATGGTTCTCTGAGCCATTTTTTGAGACCAAAAAGGTGGTTTTTGTGCCGAAACAATAAATTCTTGTCGAAAAGTTTTTGTAAAAACCAAAAAAGTTATACCTTTGCACTCCGTTTGAAGTGGAATTATAAATACTCGTAAGATATGGCAATGAAAAGAACTTTCCAACCCTCGCGCAAAAAGAGGATTAACAAACACGGTTTCCGTCAGAGAATGTCTACCGCCAATGGCCGTAAGGTTTTGGCAGCACGTCGTGCAAAAGGTCGTAAAAAACTGACCGTTTCGGACGAAACTACTATCAAATACCTCTAATCGCAATAGCGGGTACAAATGAGGGGCTGTTCAACGGAGTTGGACGGCCCTTTTTGTGTGAATGTGTCAAGACGTTCAAGTGAATTGCGCTTTGGGAGTGAGTATCGTGGCGTGAATTTATGTGAACGGGGCTGTCGCAACAAAACTTGTTGGACAGCCCCGTTCATGTTAGGTGTAGCGGTTACTCTACCACAACTTCGAGGATACCTACGGTCGAATCCTCACGCGGAATCATGTTCAGACGCAATGCCTCGGCTTCGATGGTGACATCCGGGTGAACCATGTTGAATTGGTCTTTGTAGGTGCCGAAACGGTCTGTTACATAGGGTGTGAATACGTGCCACTCGCCGTCGAGCAGATAGTCCATCGACCACGACACGGGAACTTGCACACCACCCTTGTCGTCGTACCAATAGACTTGGACACTCTCGATGGGTTGACGTTTGCGGAGTTTGATTTCGACCTGTTGTGGAGTGCCCTTTTGCGGCCAGCTGGTCCAGCGGGGAATTGTGCGGTCAAACGAATTTTTGGGACGGCGACCGTCGGCAATAGCCAGCACATCGTCCGACGAGTTGGTGTGGGTAGCCGTAACATCCGAGATGTTACCCACAGCAAGGGTCATAGCTTGACGGGCCGTGGGTGCGTCCAAAGCAAACCACACGTTCATCGCAGCGTTTCCACGGTTGTTCCATGCGTAGTAGGGAAGCAGAGTAAGAGTTGCAGCCTCTTGCGACTCGGCCGTTGCTGCCGAAGCGTCGAGTGTGATGTTGGGAACTCCAGCAAGCACCCCTTCGGTGTAAGCTCCGAGAATACCTTGTGCGCCTATCTCATTGATGAAGTAGTGCGAGGGTACGTGGCTGTTGTCGGCGGTTTCGGCGCACAACACCAGAGGTCCACGGGTCAGGCAGACGCGATTGCTGTCGGCTTTGACACGCTCGTCGGCAACGGAGTAACGCACGGGCATATCGAGCGACAGTGTTACAACGTCCCCCGCTTTCCACTTGCGGCACACAGGCAACATGCCGTTCACCACCTCGGTACGAACGCGGCGGCCGTTAACCTTTGCCACGGCACGCGAGCGCACATTATCGGCATAGCTATACAGTTCGCCCGACACAAAGCGGTCGCCGGCGCACCAAGTAGGGATACGCAGCCACAGAGTAAATTCAGCGTTCTCGGCCTCTGGAGTGACCTCGATTTCGATTTGTCCGTCGAACGGATATTGTGTGCGTTGGGTCAGCTCTACGCCACCTTCGGCAAGAGGTACGGTGGCCGAACTTCCGGCGTAGAAACCGCAGAAAATCTCATTGTCGGTGTGTGAGTAAATCATTCCGGGAATTTGGGGAATCAGACGCGCCAGATTTGACGGACAGCAAGCCGTGTTGAACCACGGTGCGCGACCTGCGTGTCCGTGGTTGAAGGCGCGTCGACCATCGGCCTCCAGCGGGTTGACATAGAAGAAACGGTTGCCTTCGATGTTGGTTCCGGCCAATACATTATTATATAAGGCCACCTCGGCAACGTCGGTGTACTTGGCGTCGCGCGACATGAGGAACATGCGATAGTTGAACATCACGTTACCCACGGCCGAGCAGGTCTCGTTGTAGGTCTCCTTGTTGGGCAGCACGTAGTCGGGACCGAAACCTTCGATTCCAGGAACAGCGCCAAGACCACCCGTGATGTGCATCTTGCGGTCGACAATGTCGTGCCATACGCTGTCCAGCGCAGGCAGCAGTGTGCTGTCACCCGTAATGGCTACCACGTCGGCCATACCTGCATAGAGGTAGGTTGCACGCACGGAGTGACCCACGGCGGTGAATTGCTCTCGCACGGGAAGGTGTTGTTGCGAGTATTCGGGAGTTGTAATGGCTATTCCCTCGGGGCGATAGGTCACACCGCGAATGTCGATAAACTTTTGGGCCATCTCCAAGTAAAGCGGGTTTTCGGTGACTTGGTAGAGTTTGATAAGTGCCATCTCGATTTCTTGGTGGCCGGGAGCCTGATTGATGGGTTTGCCGTCATTGTAGGCAGGGTCGCCCTCGAAGAATACGCGGTTGATGTGTTGGGCACTCTTTTCGGCAATATCGAGCCATTTGCGTTTGCCCGTGGCGCGGTAGTATGCAATCGCGCCCTCATACATGTGGCCCATGTTGTAGAGCTCGTGGCTGAACAGAACGTAGCTGTAGGGTTTGTCGCCCGAGCCCCAGTTATTACCCTTGTGGCGATATTTTTCGGGTACGATGTGGTGTTCGTAGAGGTAGCCGTCGGGCTTTTGGGCTTGGCCTATGATGTCGATTATTTCGTCCATTTGGGCCTCAAGTGCGAGGTCTGGCTCGATGGTTAGCAGGTAGGCCGCGCCCTCCATAACCTTGAATAGGTCGGAGGCTACGTAGAACGGCTTGGGTAGGAGTTTTTCGATTTTTTCGCCACGCAGGTAGGCTCCGACGCGACGCAGGTTTTCAATTGCGGGCTCGTTCTTTTCGAGTGAGAAGGGCACCAGCGTGTGCTTTTGGGCCAGCAGGCGGGGACGCCAAAAGTCATCTTGAAGGGTAACTTGTTGGAACGGAACACTCTCGGGGGTAGCAGTGCTCACGGGTGGTTGGCAGGTGTCGGCACACGAAGCGAGTCCTGTGAAGGTAGCAATGACAAGAGTCTTGAGCGAGGGGGAGAGTTTCATAGGTTAATGAGTTAATAATTAGTAATGTGGTTTTATTCTGCAAAAATAATATATTTTTTTTAAAACGGCCAAATACTCGCTTGGGGCTTGGAAAATTGAAAAAGATGTGCTATCTTTGAAAGAATAATGCATCGAAAATATGGCAGATGACTACATAGGCAAGAAGATGGAAGAGTACCTCTCGCGCAAAGGGGCTCCCGCCGCAAAACGCAAAACAGCCGCAAGTCTTGGACAATTGTTGCTGCGCAACCGTTCGCATCGAGCCTACGACCACTCGTTTGTGGTGCGCGACGACCAACTGCGAAGTATCATAGAGGTGAATACGCGCATCCCCTCGGCACGCAACCGACAGCCGCTGCGTTTTCGCCCCGTGCTTGGAGATGAGGCACGTGCAGTTGCGCGGCTCATCCGAATGGGAGCCGCCCTGCCCGAACTGCATTTGCCTGCCGAAGGTAGCGAACCGACTGCCTTTATAGCCGTGTGCTCGACTGTGGCCGAAGACCGCTTTGTGGATATAGATTTGGGGATTTCGGCGCAGAGTATGTTGCTCAGGGCCACCGAGATGGGACTCAATGGTTGTTGCATCGCCGCCTTTGACGCCGAGGCTGTGCGGCAGACTTTGGGACTCGAACTCAGTCCCTTGTTGCTCTTGGCAATAGGCAAGGGCGCCGACAAAATTCAAATAGTCGAAAGCCACTCCGACCAGAACCTTGATTATTACCGTTTGGAGGGCACACACTGTGTGCCGAAACTCTCGACAGACGATATTATAATCCCTCCTTCCGGACGACCCCACTGCAAGGAGTAAAAAAAATACAAAAAAAACGGACGAAAATAAGAAAAATCAGCGCAAAAATGCTACCTTTGTACGATTTTAGTTGAATCGTAAGCAGCGAAAGGAAAAAACTTATACTTTATCATAATATGGCAAATCAAACTTGTACCAAGAAGAAAGTTGTTGTGCTCGGCTCCGGAGCGCTCAAAATCGGACAAGCCGGTGAGTTCGACTACTCAGGCTCGCAAGCTCTCAAAGCACTGCGCGAAGAGGGCATTTCGACCGTTTTGATTAACCCCAATATTGCCACCATCCAAACCTCGGAAGGTATCGCTGACAGCGTTTACTTCCTGCCTGTGACTCCCCAATTCGTGGAGGATATCATCAAAAAGGAGAAACCCGACGGCATCTTGCTCGCATTCGGAGGTCAAACCGCGCTCAACTGCGGTACCGAACTCTATCAAAACGGCGTGCTCCAAAAATATGGCGTCGATGTGCTCGGTACTTCGGTGGAGGCTATCATGGCAACCGAGGACCGCGACCTGTTTGTCAAGAAACTCGACGAAATCGATGTCAAAACCCCTGTAAGCCAAGCCGTGGAAACAATGGAGGATGCTATTGCTGCCGCCAATAAAATCGGTTTCCCCATCATGGTGCGCTCGGCATACGCTTTGGGCGGCCTTGGTAGCGGTATTTGCCAAAATATGGAAGAGTTCAAAACTCTGTGCGAAAGCTCGTTCGCTTACTCCAAACAAATTCTTGTCGAGGAGTCGCTCAAGGGTTGGAAGGAGATTGAGTTTGAGGTTATTCGTGACCGCAACGACCACTGCTTCACGGTAGCAAGCATGGAGAACTTCGACCCGCTGGGTATCCACACCGGCGAGAGTATCGTTGTCGCTCCCACCTGCTCGCTTGACGAGGGTGAGTTGAAAATGTTGCAAGAGTTGTCGTGCAAAATCATCCGCCATATCGGTATCGTGGGCGAGTGTAACGTTCAGTATGCGTTCAACTCCGACACCGACGACTACCGCGTAATCGAGGTGAATGCTCGTCTGAGCCGTTCGTCGGCGTTGGCTTCGAAGGCTACGGGTTATCCTTTGGCTTTTGTGGCTGCCAAGTTGGCTCTGGGCTACACGCTCGACCAAATCGGCGAGATGGGTACTCCCAACTCGGCTTACAAGGCTCCCGATTTGGACTACCTGATTTGCAAAATCCCGCGTTGGGACCTCACCAAATTCGCAGGTGTTTCGCGCCAAATCGGTTCGAGCATGAAGTCGGTGGGTGAGATTATGTCGATTGGTAAATCGTTCGAGGAGATTATCCAAAAGGGATTGCGTATGATTGGCCAGGGTATGCACGGTTTTGTGGGTAACGAGGATGTTGAGTTCGACGACCTGGATACCGAGTTGGCAAATCCGACCGATATGCGTGTGTTCGCAATCGCCGAGGCGTTCAAACAGGGTTATAGCATCGAACGTCTGTTTGAGTTGACCAAGATTTCGCCCTGGTTCCTCGAAAGACTCAAAAATATTCATGACTACTCGCTGGTGCTGCAAGGTTACGACAAGGTGGACGAACTGCCTGCCGAAGTGTTGCTGGAAGCCAAACGTCTGGGTTTCTCGGACTTCCAGATTGCACGTTTCGTGGGCGAGTCGAAAGAGAATATGCACAAAGAGGCTCTTAAAGTGCGCGCCGCACGTAAGAAACTCGGAATTCTCCCCTCGGTTAAACGTATCAATACCGTGGCTTCGGAGCACCCCGAATTGACCAACTACCTCTATATGACCTATGATGGCAGCGAACACGATATTCCGTTCTTCAAAAACGAAAAATCGGTTGTTGTGCTTGGCTCGGGAGCTTACCGCATTGGCTCGTCGGTTGAGTTTGACTGGTGCTCGGTGAACGCTATCCAAACAGCTCGCAAGTTGGGCTACAAGTCGATTATGGTTAACTATAACCCCGAAACCGTGTCGACCGACTATGATATGTGCGACCGTCTGTACTTCGACGAGTTGTCGTTCGAGCGCGTGATGGACGTTATGGACCTCGAAACACCTAAGGGTGTGATTGTTTCGGTGGGTGGTCAAATTCCCAATAACCTGGCAATCAAACTTTATCACCAAGATATTCCCGTGCTGGGTACATCGCCGCTGTCGATTGACCGCGCTGAGAACCGTCACAAATTCTCGAGCATGTTGGACCAACTCGGTATCGACCAACCCGCTTGGAAGGAGCTTACCGATATGAACGAAATCTATGAGTTCGTCGATAAGGTTGGTTACCCCGTGCTGGTTCGTCCGTCGTATGTGTTGAGTGGTGCTGCGATGAACGTATGTTACAGCAAGGAGCAACTCGAAACCTTCTTGAAGATGGCCGCCAATGTATCGAAAGAGTACCCCGTTGTGGTTTCGCAATTCCTGCAAAATGCCAAGGAGATTGAGTTCGACGCCGTAGCCAAAGATGGAGAAGTTGTGGAGTATGCTATTTCGGAGCACATCGAGTTTGCCGGTGTTCACTCGGGTGACGCAACTCTGGTGTTCCCGCCGCAGAAGATTTACTTCGAAACGGCACGCCGTATCAAGAAAATCAGCCGCAAGATAGCCAAAGAGCTGAATATCAGCGGTCCGTTCAATATCCAATACCTGGCCAAGAACAACGAGGTGAAGGTGATAGAGTGTAACCTGCGTGCTTCGCGTTCGTTCCCGTTTGTGTCGAAGGTGCTCAAACGCAACTTCATCGAGACGGCAACCCGCATCATGTTGGATGCACCTTACACCAAACCCGAGGGCGGTGCCTTCGACATCGATTGGATTGGCGTTAAATCGTCGCAATTCTCGTTCAGCCGTCTGCACAATGCCGACCCCGTGCTGAGTGTTGATATGTCGTCGACCGGTGAGGTAGGTTGCTTGGGCGATGATTTCAACGAGGCTCTGTTGGCGTCGATGATTTCGGTAGGCTACGACATCCCCAAACAAAATATCATGGTTTCGTCGGGTGATGCCAAGTCGAAGGTTGATTTGTTGGAGCCTTGCAAGATTCTGCAAGAGAATGGCTACACAATCTACGCTACGGGTGGTACTCAGAAGTTCCTGGCAGAGCACGGTATCAAGGCAACGACCGTAGGTTGGCCTGATGAGGGCTCGGAGTTGAATATCATGGATATGATTTCGAAACATGGGTTCGACCTTGTGGTTAACATTCCCAAGAACCACACCCACAGAGAACTTACCAACGGTTACAAGATTCGCCGTGCTGCAATCGACCACAACATTCCGTTGATTACCAATGCCCGTTTGGCGAGTGCGTTTATCCAAGCCTGCTGCGAGTTGAAGGATGGCAACATCCAAATCAAGAGCTGGCAGGAGTACAAACAAAACTAAAAGCCACACGGCCAAATACAATTCAAGCGAGGGTGCTCCTGCCAAAGGGGTATCCTCGTATTTTTTTAGAGGAGAACTTCGTGTTTTCGAGAGAACCGCAAATAACTAAAACTTATGAAACTACACAAACTTTTGGTGCTGATGGCGGCCACTGTGATGAGCCTTTCGCTGTCGGCTCACACCTTGCGCTCGCCGCAAGGTGTCCTGCAACTCAATGTGGAACTGAATCAGAAGGGAACCCCCGTTTATGAATTGTACCGCGGTGAACAGACCGTGTTGCGTCCAAGTAGCCTTGGAATCGAGATTAAGGGCGGAAAACACTTTACCGAAGGTTTCGAGATAGATACCGTGACATATTCGACTTTTGACGAGGAGTGGACACCCGTGTGGGGCGAGCAGGCTACCATTCGTAACCACTATAACGAAATGGCGGTACAACTCTTCCAACCCGCCACCAAACGAACAATGGTGTTGCGATTCCGCCTTTATGACGATGGTTTGGGATTCCGCTATGAGTTCCCGTACCAAAGTAAACTGAGCTATTTTATCATTACCGACGAGAAAACCCAATTTGCGCTGACGGGTGACCACACTGCTTGCTGGGTTCCGGGTGACTCCTACACTCAGGAGTATGTCATCAACAAGACTCGTCTGTCGGAAATCCGTGGTAAGATTGCGTCGATGAGTTTCAATCCGACGTACAACTATCTGTTCTCGCCTACGGGAGTTATGACGGCTCTGCAACTGATTACCGACGAGGGGTTGTACCTTAATATACACGAGGCGGCTTTGGTAGATTACGCTTGTATGCACCTCGATGTGGATGACAAGAATTGGGTGCTGACCTCGTATCTGACGAGCAATGCCCGTGGTGAGAAGTGTCACATGCAGGCTCCGTGCCACACCCCGTGGCGTAGTATTATCGTTGCGGACAACGCCTGCGACGTGCTGGCCTCGAACCTTACGCTCAATCTGAATGAACCGTGCGCCTACGATGATACGAGTTGGATTCGTCCCATCAAGTATGTCGGTGTGTGGTGGGAGATGATTGTCGGCAAGTCGGCGTGGTCGTATACCCGCGAACTCAACAACATCCACCTTGACAATGTGGATTACACCAAACTCAAACCTCACGGCCGCCACGGTGCAACCACCGCCCACGTCAAGGAGTATATCGACTTTGCGGCGGCACACAACATTGATGCGGTGTTGGTTGAGGGGTGGAACGTCGGCTGGGAAGATTGGTTTGGCAAGGAGAAGGAGTATGTGTTCGACTTCCAAACACCCTATCCCGATTTCGATATCGACGAGGTGAACCGCTATGCCAAGAGCAAGGGTGTGCAGATGATTATGCACCACGAAACTTCGGCCTCAATCCGCAACTACGAACGCCACATCCACAAGGCCTATGAACTCATGAACCGCTACGGTTACCCCGCAGTCAAGAGTGGCTACGTGGGCAACATCCGTCCCGTGGGCGAACACCACTACGGTCAATGGATGGTCAATCACTACTTGTGGTGTGTCACCGAGGCGGCCAAGTATAAAATTATGGTTAATGCCCATGAAGCGGTACGTCCCACGGGTTTGTGTCGCACCTATCCAAACCTGATAGGCAACGAATCGGCTCGCGGTATGGAGTATGAAGCTTTTGGCGGAACACCCGCTGACCATACGACGCTGTTGCCCTTCACTCGATTGATGGGCGGCCCGATGGACTTTACGCCCGGAATCTTCGAGATGGACATCAGCAAGGCCAACCCCAACAACAAAAATCGCGTTCACTCGACTTTGGCGCGTCAGTTGGCTCTCTATGTAACGATGTCGTCGCCGTTGCAGATGGCGGCTGACCTGATTGAAAATTATGAGCGTTTCCCCGACGCCTTCCGTTTTATCGAACAGGTGGCGCTCGATTGGCAGCAGAGTATATACTTGGAGGCCGAGCCGGGTGACTATGTGACGGTAGCTCGTAAGGAGAAGGGTGGTGAACGTTGGTTTGTTGGTTGCTCGGTGGACGAGCGTGGCCACACAGCCGAGTTCCCGCTATCGTTCCTCGACAAGGGTGTCAAGTACAAGGCTACAATCTATGCCGACGCTCCCGACGCTCACTTCTTGGAGAATCCCCAAGCCTACACTATTACCTCGCGCACGGTGACTTCACGCACCAAGTTTAGCCAACTATGTGCACCCGGTGGTGGCTTTGCCGTGATTATCGAGAAGTTGTAGTTGATAGTCTGATAAGTAAATAGAGCGTGTCCAAAAACTTTTTGGACACGCTCTTTTCTGTCAGATGGCTTATTCGTCTTTGAGTTCGATAGTGCCCTCCTCGACACCCTTATAGATGCGTGCCAACTCGGCAATAACGGGCGAAATAACCTTGACCACACTATCGGTCAGTTCGCTATGCTCGCCCTTCATTCGGTAGAGCATCGAAGCATACAGCGCACGGAAACACAACTCGATGTCACCAATCTCCTTGCCCTCCAACTTGGCTCTCAACTCCGGCAATAGCGGTGTCAGGTCGCCCATCACACGGCGGAAATCAGCCCCCACACCAAGTTTCATCAAACGGTTAGCCAAGTCTTGCATGTCGGCAATCAGATGCAGTGTGTGCTCCAAGTGGCCCGACTTGACCTTATCCTCGCGGCGCAACAAGTTGCCCATCTCGACATACCAACTGCGGAACAGCATAGCTTTACCCTCGGAGAACTCGCGCGGCGCAACCAACACACGGTCGATGGCCTGCTCGTCGAACTCCAAAGCACGCAACAGGTCCTCAATCTGCCACAGATAGAGGATGTATTCGGCAATGTTTTCGCGGCGTTTGCTCTGTGCAATATCCATAATTGAGTCTGTAAGGGGCGTTAAATCGAAAGAATCTTTACGGTGTTGAGCAGTGCGCGGTCAACGGTCTTGTTCTTGCGGATGGCTTGGATGAAGGGAACGAGTTTAATCACGTCGTTCTCGATTCCGACCATCACGTTGCGTTGACCTTCGAGCAGGGCGTTCACGGCAGCTTCACCCATACGGCTTGCCAAGATACGGTCGCTGGCCGTGGGAGAACCACCACGTTGGATGTGGCCCAGGATGGTTACACGTGAATCAAATTGCGGAAACTCCTTTTTGACACGTTCGGCCATAGCCATTGCACCACCCGTCAGAGGGCTCTCGGCTACCAATACGATACTGCTGTTCTTGCTCTTGCGGAAACCGTTGGCAATAAGTTCTCCCAGCTGGTCGACCTCGGTGGCAATCTCGGGAATGATGGCTGCCTCCGAACCTGTGGCGATTGCACCGTTCAGTGCGAGGAAACCGGCGTTACGACCCATAACCTCGACAAAGAACAGACGTTCGTGCGACGAAGCGGTGTCACGCAGTTTGTCGACACACTCCATGATGGTGTTCAGCGCGGTGTCGTAACCAATGGTGGTGTCGGTGCCGTAGAGGTCGTTGTCAATGGTTCCGGGCAGACCCACAATGGGAATGTCGAACTCCTCGGCAAAGATACGGGCACCCGACAGCGAGCCGTCGCCACCAATCACAACAAGTGCATCTATACCCTCTTTGCGCATATTTTCGTAGGCGATGGCGCGTCCTTCGGGGGTTTTGAACTCAGCCGAACGGGCCGTTTTGAGGATAGTGCCGCCGTGTTGGATGATGTTGCTCACGGTTTGTGTTTTCATATCGATGAACTCGCCCGAGATAAGACCTCGGTAGCCGCGCATGATACCTTTGACAGTAAAGCCGTTGTAGATAGCAGTACGTGTTACTGCGCGGATTGCTGCGTTCATTGCAGGTGCATCACCTCCCGAAGTGAGGATTCCGATGCATTTGATTCGTGCCATAGTGTTTATAGTGTTTTGCTTTTTATTGTAATTATGTCCGAAACGGGCCGCGCGAAAGTTTCGTTTGGCCCGTATTTTGCGATGTTTCGGTCACTGCCCGAGAGTGAGCGAAGGTGACTGAATTTTTTATCTTTGATATGTTTCGGACATATTCTTTTGTTATATTTTCTGTTTGCTTTATCGGTTGGTTGCCGACACTCGCTCTCGGCTTTTTTTATTGCAACAGCCAAATCATGTAGGCGATGTAGCAGGCAACAAAGAATGCACCTTCCACGCGGTCGATACGTTTGCGGCCGAAGGTCCACGCCGACAGCAACATCAAAATACTACTCAATAGAACCATCATCAAGTCGATTTGATTAATGCCTGTCAAAGTCAGCGGGTGGATAATCGAACTTGCGCCCAATACAAGGAATACGTTGGAGATGTTACTACCCACCACGTTACCCAGAGCGATACCTTTGCGACCTTTAATCATAGCCACAACCGAAGTCGCAAGTTCGGGCATCGAGGTGCCGGCGGCTACGATGGTAATCGAAATCACGCTTTCGCTGACGTTGAGTGCGCGGGCAATCCCGGTGATGTTGTCGATAAACAGCTCGCCACCATAAATCAGACCACCCAGACCACCTACAATCATAATCAGTGCCAACCACAAGGGTAGAGGCTTACTCGACTCCTGCTCCTCCTTTTCGGCAGGTACAAACTCGCTACGACTGGCGGTGATGGTCATATAGATGAATCCCACGAATAGTGCCAACATTATCACACCATTCGAGCGGCTGACGATGTTGATGTCAGTGCCGTCCAAAACGTTGGTCGAGCAGGCCGCCCATAATACAACTGACGACAGCAGGCACATCGGCAGGTCGCGCATAATGTTGCCTTTGGTCAGTGCTACGGGCTTAAGCATAGCTACGATTCCGAGAATTACAAATACATTGAAAAGATTAGAGCCAACGACATTTCCCACCGACAGGTCGTATTGCCCGTTGATAGACGAGATGACACTGACAACCAATTCGGGCATTGAGGTGCCGATGGCCACAATCGTAAGGCCAATCACGATTTCGGGAACTTTAAGTTTTTGTGCGAGGGCTACGGCTCCGTCTGTCAGATAGTTTGCTCCGAGCAGAATTAGCACGAGTCCTACAATGCTTAGAAGTACGTAAATACTCATTGTTTGCTTTACAGTTTAGTTTGGTTCAGATTAAAATTATTTGTTAGTCGATTGTTTGAGCAGGCAAAGTTATCAAAAAAAACGAGAATCTCGGCAAAATATTGCTTAACATTCCCTGTGGCGTTGTGAATACGGATTGTTTTTTGTACATTTGCGCTCATTAAAAGCATTTTTATATCATGGAACTTACACAGATTACAGCAATATCGCCCGTTGACGGACGTTACCGCAGTGGCTCGGAGCCGTTGGACAACTACTACTCGGAATTCGCACTGATTCGCTATCGTATCCTGGTGGAGGTTGAGTATTTCATCGCTCTGTGCAAACTGCCCCTGCCGCAACTCGCGTCGGCAGCCGATGAGAAAAATTATGAGGCTCTGCGCGGCCTGTATCGCAATTTCACCGTTGAGGATGCTCTGCGCGTCAAACAAATCGAAAGCCGCACCAATCACGACGTGAAAGCGGTGGAGTACCTTATTAAAGAGAAACTCGACGGACTTGGCTTGAGTGACGTTAAGGAGTTTGTTCACTTTGGCCTGACTTCGCAGGATATCAACAATACAGCAATCCCTTACTCGATTCGCATGGCGCTGGATGAGGTGTTCTACCCCTCGATAGAGGAGTTGGTAGCTACTCTGCGTGGCCTTGCCGAGGAGTGGAGCGACATCTCGATGTTGGCTCGTACGCACGGACAACCCGCTTCGCCCACTCGCTTGGGTAAGGAGGTGATGGTGTTTGTTGAGCGTCTCGAGACTCAACTCGCTACACTGCGTGCTGTGCCCGTACCAGCCAAGTTTGGCGGTGCAACCGGTAACTTCAATGCTCACAGCGTGGCTTATCCCGAGATTAATTGGGTTGAGTTTGCCAATAAGTTTGTGGGTGAAACTTTGGGCCTTAAACGTTCGCAATACACCACCCAAATCGAACACTATGACGGATTGGCGGCAATCTTCGATGCAACCAAACGTATCAATACCATCCTCATTGACTTGTGCCGCGACATCTGGACTTACGTGTCGATGGAGTACTTCAAACAACGTATTAAAGAGGGTGAGGTCGGTTCGTCGGCTATGCCCCATAAGGTGAATCCCATTGACTTTGAGAATGCCGAGGGTAACTTGGGTATCGCTAACGCAATCTTCGAACACTTGGCTGCCAAACTTCCCGTTTCGCGTCTGCAACGTGACCTTACCGACTCGACCGTGTTGCGTAACGTGGGTGTTCCTTATGCCCACACCGCTATTGCACTGCGCTCGATTAAGAAGGGACTTGGTAAACTGCTGCTCAACGTCGAGGCGGTGGAACGTGACTTGGACAACAACTGGGCCGTGGTGGCCGAAGGTGTCCAAACCATCCTTCGCCGTGAGTGCTATCCTTCGCCCTATGAGGCATTGAAGGCTCTGACCCGCACCAATAACCACATCACCGAGGAGGCTATCAAAGAGTTTATCGAGGGTCTTGAGGTGAGCGAAAGTGTGAAGGCCGAATTGCGTGCCTTGTCGCCTAAGAGCTATACGGGTATCAAAAATTTGTAGTCGCAATACCTTAATTTGTCACGAGAGTGTCCGAAAGTGTGAAAAAAACGGTCGGACACTCTCTTTATTTTAAAATAAGTCTTATCTTTGCAATAACAAACACAAACACCGCGCACGATGATTATTACCTCGGCAGAGTTCCGTTGCAGTAGCCAAAAGCTCTCGCAAGTCCCCAAAGACGGACTGCGAGATTATGCTTTTATTGGCCGAAGCAATGTGGGTAAATCGTCGTTAATCAATAGATTGACGGGACGTAAATTAGCCAAGGTGTCGGGCACACCGGGCAAAACACGACTCATCAACCACTTCCTTATCAATAAATCATGGTATCTGGTCGACCTGCCGGGCTATGGCTATGCACGTACTTCGAAGAGCGTTAAGGAGCAATTCGCCCAAATTATTGTCGACTATGTGAAGGGGTGCGAAAAGATGTACTTCTTGTTTGTGTTGGTGGATTCGCGCTTGGAGCCGCAACGCATTGACCTCGAATTTATGGAGATGCTGGGCGTTGAGGGAATACCTTTCGGAATCATTTTTACCAAAACAGATAAGATGGGTGTCAATAAGTTGGCATCGAACGTGGCTGCCTACAAACGCCGTTTGTTGGAGAGTTGGGAGGAGTTGCCACCGATGTTTGCCACCTCGTCCGAGTCGGGCGCAGGATGTCAGGAGGTGCTCGATTTTATCGAACAATGTCAGAATCAAACAAACTAAAATATTAATCTAAACATATTACTGTTTATACTATGGGAACCCACAAATTGAAAATTTTTGCTTGTACCGGCTCACGACCTTTGGCCGAAAAGATTGCCCAAAGTTACGGCATTGAGCTTGGTCACTCGGACATGTTGCGCTTTAGCGACGGCGAGTTCCAACCTGCTTATACCGAGAGTATTCGCGGTTGCACCGTGTTTATCGTTCAATCGACGTTCCCGCCCACGGATAACTTGATGGAACTGCTGATGATGATTGATGCGGCTCACCGCGCTTCGGCTCACCGTGTGATTGCAGTGTTGCCCTACTTCGGCTGGGCTCGTCAAGACCGCAAAGACCGTCCGCGTGTTCCAATTGGTGCAAAGCTGGTTGCCAATATGTTGGTTGCCGCAGGTGCCGACCGTATCATGACCATGGACCTGCACGCAGACCAAATTCAAGGTTTCTTTGATATCCCCGTAGACCACCTCTATGCAAGCGGTATTTTCGTTCCTTATATCAACTCGTTGGGTATCGAAAATCTGTCGGTTGCATCGCCCGATATGGGTGGCGCAAAACGTGCCAGCGCATACTCGAAATACCTCTGTACCCCGATGATTATCAGTCATAAACAACGTGAGAAAGCTAACGTGGTTGGCAAGATGACCGCCATTGGTGATGTTGAGGGTCGCAACGTGATTATTATCGACGATATGATTGACACAGCAGGTACCATCACCATGGCTGCCGATATGCTGATGGATAAGGGTGCTGCAAGTGTTCGTGCCGTGGCTACTCACGCACTGCTGTCGGGACCTGCTTACGACCGAATCAATGCAAGTAAACTGCAAGAGGTGATTGTGACCGACACCATTCCGTTGAGCACTACCGCCGATACTCACAAATTCACCGTGTTGAGCGTTGCCGATATTTTCGCCGACGTGATGCAACGTGTGTATGACTATAAGGAGATTTCGTCGCGTTTCATCTTCTAATAGTAGAGCAAATAGTTTAATCAAATGGGAGCTGTCCGATACGTTGTCGGATGGCTCTCATGCATTTTGTATGACGGTGCGTGGGTGTGACCCTGTGCTGAAAAAAGGGTAGACGGTTTTCCGAAAATGGTTAAAATGCTCAAAAAAATGCGTTCGGGGTGTTAATTAAATAACGCAGTGAGATAGAATCTCAAAAAAAATGTGTAAATTCGCGGCGAATATACCTATTTATATTATAACTGAACAATCGATTCAATTATTATTCATAGATTAAACTAATTATGTCGAAAATCATTAAACTGAAAAAAGGTTTGGACCTTCGCTTGGTTGGAGAAGCCGAAAAAACTCTCGACACACTCGCTATGTCGGAGTACTACGCGGTTTACCCCACCGACTTTGAAGGAGTAACTCCCAAGTTGCTCGTCAAAGTGGGCGATAAGGTCAAAGCCGGAACTCCGTTGTTCTTTAACAAGTACAAACAGGAGGTTCTGTTCTCGTCGCCCGTTAGCGGCGAGGTGTCGGCAATCAACCGTGGCGAGAAGCGCAAAGTGCTGAGCGTTGTGGTTAAGGCCGATGCAGTTCAGGAGTATGAGAACTTCGAGATTAAACCTCTCGAAAAGTGCTCGTCGGAGGATGTCAAATCCGTACTGCTCAGCGCAGGTTTGTGGCCGATGATTATTCAACGCCCCTACGGAATTATCGCCGACCCCGCCGATACTCCTAAGGCAATCTTTGTGTCGGGCTTCGACAGCGCACCGCTGGCTCCCGATATGAACTTCGTTCTCAAAGACCAACTCGACAACCTGCGTAAAGGTATGGACGTGATGGCAAAACTGACCGCAGGTAAGGTTCACTTGTCGCTTAACGCTGAGGCTCTTGGCGAACTGAACAAAGTGGAGAATGCCGAGAAACACCTCTTCCAAGGCCCGCACCCCGCAGGTAACGTAGGTGTTCAAATTCACCACATCGACCCCATCTCCAAAGGCGAAATGGTTTGGACCGTGGGCGTTCAAGACCTGGCTATCATCGGTCGTCTGTTTAATACCGGTAAGGTTGATATGACCAAAATCGTGGCTCTGACCGGTGGTGAGGCAGAGAAACCTCGTTACGTTCAAGTAATTGCAGGTGCTCCCGTAGCCGATGTTGTAGGAGCTCAGAAAGCCGAGGTACGTATCATCAATGGTAACGTGCTGACCGGTAAAACCGTTGCTTATGATGGTTATGTAGGTTTCTACAACAACCAAATCACCATGATTTCGGATAATAGCGAGTATGAGATGCTGGGCTGGGCAAAACCCGTTCGCAGCAAACGTTTCTCGGTTTCGAAATCGTACTTCTCGTGGCTCTGCCCCAAGAAACGCTACAACCTCGATACTCACCTCAATGGTGGTCCTCGTGCCTTTGTAGTAACGGGCCTGTATGAGCAATACCTCCCCATGGATATCTATCCGTTGTACCTTCTCAAAGCCATCCTTGCCGAGGATATCGACAAGATGGAGAATCTCGGTATTTACGAAGTTGTCGAAGAGGACCTTGCACTTTGCGAATTCGTCGACCCGTCGAAGAGCGAAATGCAGGAGATTGTTCGCCGCGGTATTAACCTTATGATAAAAGAGAACTAAGATGGATTTGAGAAAATACGTAGACAAGATTAAACCCGCGTTTGAAGAGGGCGGTAAATTCGCAGCTCTCCACTCGACTTTTGACGCATTCGAAACCTTCTTGTATGTGCCCAACACCCGCACTTCGAAAGGCTCGCACGTGCGCGACTGCAACGACCTCAAACGTGTGATGATTATTATGGTGCTGGCATTGATGCCCGCCCTGATTTTCGGTATGTTCAACGTTGGTTACCAACGTGTTGACGGTCCCGAGTACACCATTCTCCAAAACTTCTGGTACGGCTTCCTGAAAGTTCTGCCCATCATCATCGTATCGTATGTGGTAGGTCTTTCGATTGAGTTTGCATCGTCGCAAATCCGTAAAGAGGAGGTTAACGAGGGTTTCCTTGTGACCGGTATGCTGATTCCGATGATTGTTCCCGTGGGCACACCTCTGTGGATGGTAGCTCTGGCAACCGCATTCTCGGTAGTTGTTTGTAAAGAGGTGTTCGGTGGTACGGGTATGAATATCTTCAACCCCGCGCTGGTTGCTCGTGCATTCATCTTCTTCTCGTACACCGCTTCGATTTCGGGCGAGAACGTGTGGTTTGCCGACAACGTTGACGGACACTCGGGCGCAACCGCTCTGTCGCAATGGGCAGACACCGGCGCAACCCAATACTCGGTATGTGATGCACTGATTGGTACTATCCCCGGCTGTATCGGTGAGACCTCGACTATCGCAATCCTGTTGGGCGCATTGTTGCTCATCGCAACCGGCGTTGCCAGCTGGCGCATTATGTTGAGCGTATTCGCTGGTGGTTTGGCTATGGGTCTGGTATTCAACGCGATTGGTGCTAATGCTTATATGCAGGTTCCCGCTTGGCAACACCTCATCTATGGTGGTTTTGCTTTCGGAGCCGTGTTTATGGCAACCGACCCCGTTACCGCCGCTCAAACCAATACCGGTAAATGGATTTACGGTTTTATGATTGGTGTTCTGGCAGTCCTCATCCGTCTGGTTAACCCCGGTTACCCCGAGGGTATGATGATGGCGATTCTGTTTATGAACGGTATCGCTCCGCTCATCGACCACTACGTTGTTGATGCCAACATCCGCCGTCGTAACAAACGTGTGAAACTTGCAAAATAAGAGGAGGAACGAACTATGAATAAAAACAGTAATACCTATATTATTATATATACGGTTGTAATGGTCGTTCTGGTGGCTGTACTTCTGTCGGTTACCGCTCTGAAATTGCAACCACTTCAATACGCCAACATCTTGGGCGAGAAACAAAACGCCATCCTTGAGGCAATGGGCGTGGATGGCGATTACAACCAAGTAATCAAAGCCTACGCAGTTGATGCCGAAGGCAATGTAAACGAGAGTGTTAGTGCCGATGCTGCATTGGAGATGCTGTTCGGTCTGAACGACGCTTTCGCTGCCGGCACTTACCCCGTGTTCGAGAACGCACAAACCGGAGAGGTTGTGGTTCCTCTGATGGGTAAGGGTCTGTGGAACGACATTTGGGTTATATCGCACTGAATAGCGATATGAACACCATCAAAGGTATCGTACTCGACCACGCTGGAGAGACCCCCGGTCTTGGTGCCGAAATCAAAACCGACAAATTTGAGGGTTCGTTCGTAGGTAAAACCATCTACGAGGGTAGTGACTTGGTTTCGATAGAGATTGTTAAGGGTGGTGCCCCCGAGGGTGCAGCTCACGCAATCGACGCTCTGTCGGGTGCAACCAAAACCGTTCAAGGCGTTCAATCGATGCTCAAAACCTGCTTGTCGTACTACGACGCATTCTTCAAATCGAAAGTAGCTCCCGCCGAGGAGGTTGAAACTGAATGTAACACTGAAAACACCGAATGCAATGAGTAAGAATAAAGAAGAAAAAGAGCCGTTGTTCTCGGCTAAAAATATGGCTTCGCTGACCAACCCGTTCAATAAGAACAACCCCGTGTTGGTTCAGATTTTGGGTATTTGCTCGGCGTTGGCTGTGACCGTACAACTCAAACCGGCAGTGGTAATGGCTCTGTCGGTGACCGTTGTAACCGCATTCTCTAACTTGATTATGTCGTTGATGCGTAACAGCATCCCCGCTCGTATCCGTATCATCGTACAGCTGGTGGTGATTGCAACCCTTGTAATCCTCGTAGACCAATTCCTCAAGGCTTTCGTTTATGACGTGAGTGTTCAGCTGTCGGTTTATGTAGGTCTGATTATTACCAACTGTATCATCATGGGTCGTGTCGAGGCGTTCGCTTTGGCCAATAAACCCTGGCCCTCGTTGTTGGACGGTATTGGTAACGGTCTTGGCTATGGTATGATTCTGGTAATTATCGGTTTCGTTCGCGAGTTGTTTGGTTCGGGCTGCCTGTGGGGTTACAAAGTTATCCCTGAGTGGTGCTACGAACACGGCTA
The DNA here is from genome assembly GCA_017936385.1 of Rikenellaceae bacterium. Lineage (GTDB taxonomy): Bacteria > Bacteroidota > Bacteroidia > Bacteroidales > Rikenellaceae > UBA940. The sequence goes on along the minus strand of JAGBFQ010000019.1, from coordinate 47,811 downwards.
TGTAAACAATGGTCTGATGCTGTTCCCCCCGATGGCTTTGATTCTGGTGGGCTTCATCATCTGGATTCAACGTTCGCGTAACAAAGACTTACAAGAGAAATAGGAGGAGAATAGATTATGGAAGCATTAAACATATTTATTAAGTCGATTTTTATCGACAATATGGTGTTCGCCTTCTTCTTCGGTATGTGTTCGTACATCGCCGTGTCGAAGAGCGTAAAGACAGCAATGGGTCTTGGTGTAGCCGTAACTTTCGTTATGACGGCTACTGTCCCCTTGAACTATCTGATTGAACAATATGTTCTCAAGAAAGGCGCATTGAGCTGGATTTCGGAGAGCTTGGTCAATGTTGATTTGAGCTTTTTGACATTCATTGTGTTTATCGCCGTTATTGCATCGTTTGTTCAATTGGTTGAGATGGTTGTCGAGAAATTCTCACCTTCTCTTTACAACCAACTCGGTATCTTCCTTCCGCTGATTGCCGTAAACTGCGCTATCATGGGTGGCTCGCTGTTCATGCAACAAAAAGCCTTCGCTAACGCAGGTTTGGCAACCGTTTACGGTTTGGGTTCGGGTATCGGTTGGTGGCTGGCTATCGTGATTATGGCCGCTATTCGTGAGAAAATCACCTATTCGAATGTTCCCAAAGCCCTGCGTGGTCCCGGTATCACCTTTATTATCACCGGTCTGCTGGGTATGGCCTTTATGATTTTCTCGGGTATTCAACTGTAATAAGGAAAGGAGTAAAGAATTATGACAACAACCATTATAGTTTCAATCGTAGCATTCCTTGTAGTGCTGCTGTTGTTGGTGGCGTTGCTGCTTTTTGCAAAGGCCAAACTTACCAAATCGGGTAACGTAACCATCGACATCAACGGTGGCGAGAAAGTGATTACTGCCGAGGCCGGTGGTACTCTGCTTTCGACGCTTGCCAACAATCAGATTTTCCTTCCCTCGGCTTGCGGTGGCGGTGGTTCTTGCGGAATGTGCCGTTGCCAAGTTATGGAGGGCGGTGGCGACATCCTGCCCACCGAGGTTAACTTCTTCACCCGCCGCCAACAAAAAGAGCACTGGCGTCTGGGTTGCCAAGTTAAGGTTAAGGAGGATATGAAAATTCAAGTTCCCGATAGCGTACTTGGCGTTAAGAAGTGGGAGTGCGAGGTTATCTCGAACCGCAGTGTTTCGACCTTCATGAAGGAGTTCGTTGTGAAACTTCCCGAGGGTGAGACCCTGAACTTCCAGAGCGGTGGTTACATCCAAATCGATGTGCCCAAATACGACGAGATTAAATTCTCGGATATGGACATTGACGAGCGTTTCCGTCCGTCGTGGGACAAGTTCAAAATGTGGGACCTGGTAACCAAGAACCCCGAGGATACCTTCCGTGCATACTCGATGGCCAACCACCCTGCAGAGGGCAACATCATTATGTTGAACATCCGTATCGCTACTCCTCCGTTTGACCGTGCAACCGGTGGCTTTATGAACGTTAATCCCGGTATCTGCTCGTCGTATGTGTTCTCGCGCAAACCCGGCGACAAGATTACCATCTCGGGCCCCTACGGTGAGTTCTTCATCAAACCTACCCCCAACGAGAAGATGTTTATCGGTGGTGGTGCAGGTATGGCTCCGATGCGTTCGCACATCTTCCACCTGTTCAAGACTGCCAAGACCGACCTGCCGATTTCGTTCTGGTATGGCGCACGTTCGAAGCAGGAGATTTTCTACCAAGACCAATTCGAGGAAATCGCCAAGGAGTTCCCCAACTTCTCGTTCAATATCGGTTTGAGCGAACCCGCTCCTACCGACAATTGGGACCCCAAATATGTTGGTTTCATCCACAATGTGATTTTCGAGAACTATCTGAAAAACCACGAGGCACCCGAGGATATCGAGTACTATCTGTGTGGTCCTCCCATGATGATTTCGGCGGTTGTCAAGATGCTGGACAGCCTTGGCGTTCCGCCCGAGAACATTATGTATGACAACTTCGGTGGTTGATAAATCACAAAAGGTTTATAATAAGAGTTTGCTCCCCTTGGGGGGCAAACTTTTTTTGTTAGGATAGTAACAAAGGCACGAAAAAAATGTATATTTGTGTCGTAATTAATAAAACACTAACAATAATAATATGAAACACTTTCTTTTAATTGTTTTGTCTCTGATGTGGACGATGGGAGCCACGTCTTGTGAAAGAGGAGGAACTGACAAAGAGAAAATTGAGTACACACTTCAGTTGACGGCTGAGGATGGTGGCGAAGTATCGGAACTTTCGTTTGGTGCCGAGGGTGGTAGTGCCACAATCAATGTGGCCTCGAACGGTGCTTGGCAGATTCTGCCCGAACAGAATGCAGCAGAGTGGTTGAGTGCATCGACTTTGGAGGGTCAAAACGATGGCCAAATCACTTTTACGGCTGCCGAAAACCAACTGCAAGAGATGCGCATGACAAACGTTGATGTGTTGCTTAATGATAAGCCTGCGACATCGTTTATAATTACCCAAAGTGCAGCTGTGCCGGTTTATACTATGGCAGTGACCAACGTTACTCCCGACCCCGCAAACTTCGGAACCGAGGGTGGCGAATTGACCGTAACTGTCGAGACGAATTCGGCGTGGGACTACGCTGTAGTGCCCGAATCGGATTGGATTTCGCAGACCGCAAAGAGCGAAAATCAGCTGACTCTCAATATCGCCGAGGCCGATTATGAGGTACGTCAAGCCGAGATTATCTTCTCGTCGAAGGAGGATAGCTCGAAATGCGATACCGTTGCAGTAAGCCAGGAGCGCAAAATTCTGTTTGAGGTTTCGGTGGATTCGACTTCGTTCGGAAAGGGTGCAACTCAAGCAAAATTCGAAATACAAAGCAATATCGGCTGGACGTACGAGATTACCCCCGCCGTTGAGTGGATAAGTGAGGGCGAGAAAACAGACAACTCGCTGAACCTCAATATTTCGGAACTCGCTTTTGATAGCCGTTCGGTGGATGTGGTATTCCGTGGCGTGGATGACGCCTCTTATGTTGACACCGTAACACTGACCCAAACGGGAGCAGAGCGTATAGTGGCAGATTTGTTCGATGTCGAGTTCAATGCTGACGGTACGGCTAAAGACGTTTCGCCCATGGGTATGGCGGTTACAACCGTCGAAGGTACACAGCTGATGACCTACTACAACGAGGCTTACGGCCGCTATGTGGCTCACTTCAACAACACGTTGAGTGAGGGTACCACAAGCAGTTTCTATAAGGTTGACTTCTCGAAAAATGCAAAATTCAAGAACGCGCTGGCCGACGGTCACACCCTCGAAGCTATCTTCTGTATGGATGAGTCGGGTAAAGGCAAGACCCAAGAGGTGAAGATTTTTACCGCTCACCAAGCCGGCGGAACGGGTCTTATGCTGACTATTCACAGCCGTGGTAACGACATTACCTTCCTGCCCAATGTCTCGACTACCGGCAAGAGTTATTGGAGATGGGCTGAAAGTGGTGTGGTACCCAACCCCGGAACTTATTATCACGTTGTGGGTGTGTGGGATAAAGAGAAAAACTCGGCTCGTGTGTATGTCAATGGCAAGTCGCGTGGTGTGGTCAAAACCGAAGGAGATTTGGTATTCCCGTCAGGCACAAGTTACCAATGGTTTGGTATCGGAACCGACCCTGCAGGAGCTTCGACCGGTTCGAACTGCTTGAAGGGAGATGTTGTGGTTGCCCGCATTTACGACTCTCCGATGACCCCCGAACAGGTGGCACAACTCTATGCACAATCGGCTCCCGTAGGAGAGTTGCTGACCGAAAGATTCTCAATTGCAAATGTGGCGTTCCTTTCGGGCTGCGAGTTGGGTATCGGCTATGGCTATGCAATTTATGGCGAGGGCTTTGCTGCGGGTGACAAAATCGAATTTGTATCGACTACAGACGAGAGCCGAACCTATACCTGTGAGGTAGCAACAACCGAAAAATCGGCTACGGTTACCATCCCCTCGGGATTCGAGAGCGGTAAATATCGTATGACCGTTGTGCGTGGTACTATGCGTTTCCCGTTGGGAGTTACCACACTGACCATTTCGAATACTCCGACCATTCCGTCACGTCCGAAGGTTATCGCCCACCGTGGCGTACACTCGTCGGTAACCGAGAACTCTATGGAGTCGTTCATTGCGGCTCAGGCATTGGATGTTTATGGCTCTGAGTGTGACTTCTATATTACGGCCGACGGTCGTATCGTCAGCAACCACGACGCTACAACCAATGGTGTGAAAATCGAAAATACCAACTACGATGACCTGCCCCTGCGAAATGGCAAGAAACTTCCAGTGTTGGAGGAGTACTTCGAACAACTGCTCAAAAAGCCGAGTGTCAAACTCATCATCGAGATTAAGACACACAGCTCGGTGGAGATGAATATGAAGGTAACGGACGAGATTGTTCGCCTGGTTAAGGAGCATAAGATGGAGCCGTATGTAGAGTTTATAGCCTTCAACTATGGCATCTGTCAAAGACTTGCCGAGCAACTGCCCGATATAAATGTGGCATACTTGACTGACGATAAGGCCCCGAAAGTTCTCCATGCCGACGGAATCCGCGGAATCGACTATGAGTATAGTCGTCTGCTGAGCAAGAACCGTGCGTGGATTAAAGAGGCTCACGACCTTGGAATGTTCGTTAACGCCTTTACGGTCAACAACTCGGCCGATATGATGCGCTGTATAGCTGCGGGAGTCGATTTAATCACAACGGACAACTGTCCGATGTTGCAGTCGCTTCTCTCGATGACCTTTGTGATAGCTCCCGAAAAGTAATTAGATTAAGTACACAAATCAACAAATCCCCCAACGGACAAAGTGCCGTTGGGGGATTTGTACATTCAATTAGGCGAAGAAATGCGTATGGTTTGCGGCGATTTTTGCAACTAAAAGCGGAATATCCCGCGAAAATTATTATTTTTGTACGATTGAAAGCAACGGAAATGAAACGCCTTGTGGGAATATTGTCGGTCTGTGCCGTCGTAATGGCTCTGTTGAGTGGTTGCGGTGTGACGCGTCGCATCCCCGAAGGTGAATACCTGCTGGCCAAAAATATTGTCGAAATTGATAAGTCCGCACCCAAAAACGAACGTGTACCCGCCTCGGACATCGAAGAGTATATCCACCAGAAACCCAACAAAAAGGTTCTCGGCATAAACTTCGGCGTGTGGCTCTATGCGCAAGCAAATCCCGATAAACAGGATGCGTGGAATAACTTTCTGCGTAGAGTGGGCGAGGAACCCGTATATTTTGACCTTAATCAAACCGAAAATTCGGCCAAAAATATACGCACCTATCTGTTCAGCCGTGGTTTCTTTAATGCCACCGAGGACTACCGAATAGACACCATCCAAAAACGCAAAAGGGTCAAGGTGACATACAGCGGCAAACAAAACACACCTTACAGAATCGGCAAAATCTCGTATGACTTCCGCGACCCGTTTCTTGAGAATATCATACTCGACCAACAGCGACACACGCTGCTCAAATCAGGCGAGATTTATAATGACCAAACGCTCGATGATGAGCGCACGCGCATTGCCGACTATCTCAAAAACATCGGATACTACGGTTTCAACGTTAGCAATATTACCTATGAGGCCGACAGCACCGTGGGTAACCACACCGTAGACCTGACAATGGTTGTTCACCCACGATTGACGGGCTACAACGACAACGGTTCGCCACGCTATGCCAGCAACTCGGTTTACAGAATCCGCAATATCAACGTATTCCCGAACTATGACCCGACAATCTCGTACCTCGATTCGACGAATCGGGCACGTCTTGATACCGTGCAATATCGCGGACTCAACATTATCTATGACGGGGTGTTGCGTATGCGTCCAAAGGTACTCAGTAACAATATCAAACTGACGGCTAATAACCTATATGATAACTCGCTGGTAGACAAAACGTACGCTAATCTTATCAGCTTGGGTAACTATCGTAGTGTGAATGTCCTGTTTGAGGAGGAAAATAACATCGGCCATCAAACACAGGTTACATATATCGGAAGCGACTCGCTCAAGTCGACCGACCAAACCAACGAAGCCTATTTGACGTGTAATATTCTCGGAACGCAGACCAAACGTAACGGCTTTCTGTTCGAAATCGAGGGTAGTACCACTTCGACATTCTACGGCTTGAGGGCTACGGTGGGCTATCAGAACAAGAATCTGTTCCGCGGTTCGGAGATGTTGGATGTTTCGCTGTCGGCCGGATATGAGTTTCTCAAGTCGGGCAGCAAACGTACCTCGTACGAAATGGGAGGTGCCGTGGGTCTTGAGATTCCGAGATTTCTGCTGCTCGGAAATATCGACCGCTCGCCTAACGTCAATGCTCCGCGTACACGTGTGGCTGTGTCGGTCAACCAACAAGACCGCGTGTACTACCAACGAACCCTATCGACCATCAATTGGGCCTACAATTGGAATAATGGCGTGTTCTCAACATTCACCGTGCGCCCGATTGACTGGAGTCTTATCAAGATGGGCCACTTGGATGAAAGTTTTAAGAAACAACTCAAGAACCCCTATCTTATCAATAGCTACACGTCGCAACTGATTGCCGGAATCTCGGGACAGTTTGTGTTCAACAATCAGGTGCGTAACATCAACGGCGATGCGGTGGTGGTTCGTGCAAATGTCGAAACGGCGGGCAACCTTGTGGATGGCCTGTCGCATCTGTTTGGTAAACCCTCGGCCGAAGGGGTCTATAAATTGTTTGGAATTCCATATTCGCAATACGTGCGTGGAGATGTGAACTTCAGCCAAAAATTTGTGCTTGGCAAACGTAGTTCGATGGCTTATCGTCTGTATGCCGGTGCAGGTTACTCCTATGGAAATGCCTCGTCACTACCTTTCGACCGTCTGTTCTTTTCGGGTGGCGCCAATAGTATGCGTGGATGGGCGGCACGTACTCTCGGACCTGGAGGCTCGCCACAACCGACAGATGTGGATTATCCGATTCAATTCGGTAATATGAAGTTGGAGGCTAACTTGGAGTATCGTTTCAAGATTTGGAGCATGATTCATGGTGCGGCATTCGCGGATGTGGGTAATGTGTGGTTCTTGAGTGGCAGAGATACGGATGACCCCGCGGCAGTGTTCCGATTAGACAGTTTCTACAAGCAGTTGGGTTTTGATGCGGGCTTGGGTTTGCGATTGGATATTACGTTTGCTATTCTGCGTCTGGATTGGGGCGTGCAGATACATAATCCGAATTGGCCCGAGGGACAGCGATGGATTCATGATTTCAAGTGGAAAAATATGGCGCTGAACTTTGGTGTCGGCTACCCGTTTTAGAGAGTGGGAGAGAAGAGTATGGAACGATTGATGAGATTCGTGATGTCGATTGTGGGCGTGTGCTGCTTGGTAGGCTGTCAAAAAAATACGGTCTATGGTAGCGGCCTGCTTGTGGAGGATGTGCGCACAATAATCGGTGGCTATACAGGTGTGGAGGTGCGCAACGGACTGAAACTTGTCATCGACCCGTCGCTGGACAAAGATATGGTGACGGTCAAGTGCGACGAGGAACTGCTGTCGAATGTGTCGGTCAGAGTGATGAAGGGTACGCTTAAAGTGGGTTACAAAAACAATATTACGTTTCAGACCCCTCTCATCACCGAGGTGCATATCCCCGACGTATCGGAGGTGTCGATGTTCGACATTCGCAACTCACAGATGACCTCCGAGATAGTTATCAGACGTGATTCACTGGTTCTGATGACTATTAACTCGGATGTTAGTTTCGGTGTGCAACTCGAAAAGTTTAACCTCAATGCCGAGGATGACTCCAAGGTTCGATTGCAGGGTTATGCCGAGTACGGAAACTTTATGTTGGAGGAGAGCTCGGTTATGGAACGCCGATTCTCAACCAAGGTGTGCAACGCCACATTGGTTCGCTCCTCGTTAAGTCTGGGGTGTGACGAATTGTTGACCGCCACCCTGTCGGAGGGTAGCCGAATTGAGTACCACGGTAACTGTCAGACTGACATCATCAAATCCGGGGACTCGGAGGTAATCACTCAAACGGAATAAATGAAATACGGAAAAATACGAAACCAACTATGCTAAACATCCCCGAAAAAACCATCGAACGACTTAGCGAATACCGCCGCACGCTGATTAGCTGCGATAAGCAAGGTATTTCGCACGTTTTCTCGCACGTGCTGGCAGGCTTCCACGGAATAACGGCTGTGCAGGTTCGCCGTGATTTGATGTTGATTGGCTTTTCGAGTGACACCAAAAAGGGCTACGACGTCAAAGTCCTCATACAATTCATCAGCGACATCCTGGATAGCCGCGAACCAATCAATATAGCCGTTATCGGAATGGGACACCTGGGTCAGGCAATCACCAAATACTTCAATGGCAAACGACTCAAATTGCGCATTGTGGCAGCCTTTGACATCGACCCCGACAAGGTGGGTAGTGAGGTTATGGGTATCCCGTGCTACGATATGAAGGATTTTGAGGAGGTTGCCGAGAATAACGATATCAATATCGTGGTGTTGTCGTCGCCTACGAGTGCCGCATCAGGACTTGTGGTACCTATCATCAATGCAGGTATCAAGGGCGTGCTTAACTTCACTTCGATGCCGCTCAACTTTCCCAAAGGAATTATTGTCGAAAATTACGATATTACCACACTGCTCGAGAAGGTGGCCTATTTTGTCAAAGAGAGCGAGGATAGCAACATCTGATGAAAACCAGCTACGGCATAGAAAGTCTGCATGCGGGGAGCCCGACGGTTGTTACAGTCGGGTCGTTCGACGGCGTCCACCGAGGACATCGTGTGCTCCTTGATGCACTTACCTCGAAGGCTCGAGAGTTGGAGGCAGAATCCGTTGTTGTGACTTTTGGTAATCACCCGAGAGGCGAGGGTGGGGTAGGCTTATTGTCGACTGTCGACGAGAAACTTAGATTGCTGGAAGCTGTGGGTGTGGGTCATGTTGTGGTGTTGCCGTTCGACGAGGAGTTGCGCAATATGTCGGCCCAGGATTTCATCGAGAAGGTGTTGTACTGTGCTTTGGGTGCAGTGCATGTGATAGTCGGCTATGACCATCGTTTCGGAAAGGGGCAGGAGGGTGACCGTGGAATGCTCGAGAAGTATGGCGAGCGTCTTGGCTTTGGTGTGACGGAAATCGGAGTTCAGACGGCTGATGGCCTTTCGGTCAGTTCGACCGAGGTGCGCGGTGCTCTGGGTCGTGGCGACATGGCGCGTGTGGCAAAGCTGCTCGGACACCCCTACTTGGTGTGTGGACGTCATGTGTCGGGAAGTGTAGTTACGGATGAAAGCCACAAAATACTTCCGCCAACGGGACGTTACACTGTCAAAATTAAGAGCTGCGACAAAACTGTGTCGGGTGTGGCAACCATCGAAGATTCAGAGGTTTGCATAGACTCGGAGGAGCCACTTGCAGAGTGTGAATTGGTGGACGTGTTGTTCGGATGTTAAAAAAACATGCCCAAAGGGCCGAAGTTTGTAAAAAAATATGTATCTTTGTCCAAATCCAAAATATAGAACCTTATGTCGTTTATTGACACCAAAATCGTTTCCGAAGGACTGACATTTGATGACGTTCTTCTTGTGCCTGCGTATTCGGAAGTTATTCCTGCTCAGGTAAGCATAGTTTCGAAATTTTCGAGAAATATCGCGCTGAACACTCCTATCGTGTCGGCAGCAATGGACACCGTGACCGAGGCAGACCTGGCTATTGCCATCGCCCGCGAAGGTGGTATCGGTGTTATTCACAAGAATATGACCATTGCACAACAAGCTGCACAGGTGCGCAAAGTAAAACGTGCCGAGAACGGTATGATTTACGACCCTATCACCATCAGCAAAGAGAACACCGTTGGCGATGCTCTCCAAATTATGCATGACAACAAAATCGGTGGCATCCCCGTAGTTAATGGCGAAAATACCCTTATCGGTATCGTTACTAACCGCGACCTCCGTTTCCAAACCGATATGACTCGCAAGATTGAGGACATTATGACCACCAACCTGGTTACTACCCGTAACTCGGATTTGGCCACCGCCTCGCAAATCTTGCTGGAGAACAAAATCGAGAAACTGCCCGTAGTTGACGATGCCGGTAAACTTATCGGTCTGCTCACCTACCGCGATATTACCAAAATCAAGGATTATCCCAACGCTTGTAAAGACTCGCGCGGTCGTCTGCGTGTAGCTGCCGGTGTGGGTGTGACCAGAGACTCGATGGAGCGTGTAGATGCACTCTATGAGGCAGGTGTTGACGCTATCGTAATCGACACTGCACACGGTCACTCCAAAAACGTGCTCAACGTGCTGAAAGCCGCCAAAGCAAAATATCCTTCGCTGGATGTCGTTGTGGGTAACGTCGCAACGGGCGAGGCTGCCAAGTTCCTGGTTGAGAATGGTGCCGATGGTGTTAAAGTAGGTATCGGTCCGGGTTCGATTTGTACTACCCGCGTGATTGCCGGTGTGGGTGTTCCTCAGTTGTCGGCTATCTTCGATGCAGCCGAGGCTATCAAAGGTACCGGTGCTACGATTATTGCAGACGGTGGCTTGCGCTACTCGGGTGATATTGTTAAGGCTCTGGCTGCCGGTGGCGACTGTGTAATGGCAGGTTCGATGTTTGCCGGTGTCGAGGAGTCGCCCGGTGAGACCATCATCTTCAACGGTCGTAAGTTTAAGGCATACCGTGGTATGGGTTCGCTGGAGGCTATGCACTGTGGCTCGAAAGACCGCTACTTCCAAGCCAGCGAGACCGATGCCAAGAAGTTGGTTCCCGAGGGTATCGCAGCTCGAGTTCCTTATAAAGGATATTTGAATGAGGTGATTTACCAACTCATTGGTGGTTTGCGTTCGGGAATGGGCTATTGTGGTGCTCCGACTATCGAGGCTTTGCATAACGCCAAATTCATCCGCATCACCAACTCGGGTATGGCCGAGAGCCACCCGCACGACGTTGCAATTACCCGCGAGGCTCCTAACTATAGCCGTGGAGAGTAAGCGATGCGCGAGCAGGTAGTGGATATTCGCGTCAGGTATAACGAAACCGACCGCATGGGTATCGTGCACCACTCTAATTATGTTTACTATTATGAGATGGCCCGCACGGAGTATATGCGTCGATTGGGAGTTAGCTACCGCGAAATGGAGGAGAGAGGAGTGTACCTTGTGGTGCGCGAAGTGCATACGAAATACCTTGCTCCGGCATACTACGACGAGATTTTGCATGTCACCGTGCGATTGGCCTCGGAGCCACAAGTGAAGGTGACTTTCGAATATGAGATTCGCAACGACAAAGGCGAATTGCTCAACACCGGTTCGACGGTGTTGGCAAGTGTAGACGCTGTCACACGCCGCCCGGTGCGTTGCCCGTCGTGGTTCATCGAAATGATAAAGAAAGGTAATAACTAAGGATTCTTGTAATGAGAGATAAACTAATTAAAAAAGCTACTGCCGTGTATCTGTTTGCGGCAGTAGCTTTTTTTGTGTTGCCGCCAATTGTGCGTAGTGTGTGGATATGTGTCCCTGTTGCGGTGTTGGCTCTAACGTGTGCATTGTGGGGAGGGAGTGTAAGATGGAGTGCAACCATAGCTTTGGTATTCTCGGCTTTGGGTGATGTGTTCGGAGGATTGAATATGTTTCTGCCTCAGGTAGGAAGTTTCACCGTGGCTCAAATTGTTTATGCCACGATATTCCTTAGGCTCGGCCGCTGGCAATTGAAGCGTACTCCTTTGGCCATCCTCCCGTTGATTGTAGCAGGAGTTATAGGCTCTCAAATCCTACCACAAACTGATGGCGTAGAGTTTGTAGGTGTTGGAGTGTATATCGCCGTCATTGTGGCGATGAGCGTGAGTGCAATGTTTGTGGAGTGCAAAGGGTGGGGTGTTGTCGCTATGGGCGCACTGCTATTTGTCGGCTCCGACTCAATTATTGCGTGGAACCGTTTTGTGGAACAGATTCCCCACGCCGGTACTCTGATTATGAGTACCTATTATGCTGCGCAGGCTTTGTTGGGCGTCTATCTGATACGTCTGACTGACAAACCTCATAAATAAATGGTCAAAGTGTCACGCCGAGAGTGACAAAATGGCGTACCGAGAGGGGTGGCATATCTTTTGTGAAAAAGAGGTGTAAACCGAAATTAAATCAAAAACACATAAAGATATGCAAAACGGAAAGATTGGTGTAACGACGGAAAATATTTTCCCGATTATCAAAAAATTTCTCTACTCGGACTATGAGATTTTCCTCCGCGAGTTGGTTTCGAACGCGGTGGACGCAACGCAGAAACTCAAAACCCTGTCGGCAGCAGGCGAATTCTCGGGTGAGCTGGGCGACGTGTCGATTCAAATCAGTGTCGATGCCGACAAGAAAACCCTTACCGTGTCGGACCGAGGTATCGGTATGACCGCCGATGAGGTGGACCGATATATCAACCAAATTGCCTTCTCGAGTGCTTCGGAGTTTATGAGCAAATACCAAAATCAAACAGTGATTGGTCACTTTGGTATGGGTTTCTACTCGGCGTTTATCGTTGCCGACCGTGTGGAACTGCGCACCCGCTCGTATAAGGATGGCGCAAAGACCGTGGTTTGGAACTGCAACGGCTCGCCCGAATACACCCTCGAGGAGGTGGACGACAATATGCATCGCGGAACGGATATTATCCTCTATCTGTCGGACGAGAACACCGAGTTTGCCGACGAAAACCGCGTGAGCGAGTTGCTGCGTAAGTATTGCCGCTTCCTGCCCGTACCCATTGTTATGGGTAAGGTCAAGGAGTGGAAGGATGGCAAATACGTCGATACCGACAAAGATAATGTCATCAACAATGTGGCTCCGCTGTGGACTCGCAAACCCACAGACATCACCGAGCAGGAGTACAAGGATTTCTATCACGAACTCTATCCGATGGGCGAGGACCCTCTGTTCTATATCCATCTGAACATCGACTATCCGTTCAACTTGACGGGTATTCTGTACTTCCCGAAAATTAACAACAGTTTCGAAATACAGAAGAATAAAATCCAATTGTACTGCAACCAGGTGTTCGTTACGGATAGCGTTGAGGGCATTGTTCCCGAGTTCCTGACGTTGTTGCATGGTGTGATTGATTCGCCCGATATTCCACTCAACGTGTCGCGTAGTTACCTGCAAGGCGACGCCAACGTTCGCAAGATTTCGAGCTACATCACCCGCAAGGTGGCAGACCGTCTGACCGAGCTGTTCAACACTATGCGCCCCGACTACGAGGCCAAGTGGGACGACCTCAAAATCTTCATCCAATACGGTATCATCACCGACGAGAAGTTTGCCGACAAAGCCATTGACTTTATGTTGGTTAAGACCACCGAGGGTAAGTACCACACCATGGAGGAGTACACCAAACTCGTTCGTGAGGCTCAGACCGACAAAAACGGAACGCTCATCTATCTCTATGCCGACGACGTGGATGGTAAACACAGTTTCATCCAAGCCGCTCGTAACAAGGGTTATGACGTGCTTCTGATGGATGGTCAGTTGGACACCCACTTTATCAGCTGGTACGAGCACAAACACCAAGATTGCCGCTTTGTGCGTGTCGACTCGGATATCATCGAGAACATCATCCAAAAGGAGAACGAAATGCCGATGGCTCTCTCGACCGAGCAACAAGATATCTTGCGCCCCGTGTTTGAGAGCCAAATGCCCGTGGACGAGAAAATTCGTTACTCGATTCAGTTTGTGCCGATGGGCAAGGATGACCAACCCGTTATCATCACCCAAGATGAGTTCATGCGTCGTATGAAAGAGATGGCTCAGATGGGGGGCGGCGGCATGATGCAGTTCTACGGACAAATGCCCGACAGCTACACCATCGCCGTGAATGGCAACCACCCCTTGGTTATGGATATTCTTGATAACGCCGAGAAGAGCTACGGCGACAAACTCAAAAGCATCAACAAGAAAATTCAAGCCGCAACCAACGAGCAAAACCTGCTCATGGAGGTAATCAAAGGCAAGGAGGACAAAGACTTGAGCGACGAGGAGCGCACCAACCGTGACGCCCTGCGTACTCGCTTGGAGGAGCTTACCACGGAGCGTGCCGACCGTCTGAAGGCTATCGGTGGCGAGAATATGTTGGTTAAGCAACTCATTGACCTTGCCTTGTTGTCGAACGGCATGTTGAAGGGCGAGAACCTTACAAGTTTCATCCGCCGCAGCGTGGATTTGATAGGCAAGTAATTCAGATTGCATTTGTTATCCCTGGATGGGCTATTCGATACAGCGAGTAGCCCATCCTTTTATTTTATAGATAAGCAATGTTCCGTGGGTGTTGTTCGTTTTGGAAATATTTTTTAATTTTGTGGTGTCGGGTAGATAGCTCGGCATTTACATACGAAAGTGTTTTCGCGGTCTTGAATAGAGAATGTGGAAGTTTTCTGAACAAAAAGACAGACGAATGACACCTGTTCTTGTGTATGTAAGGTTAGGGCGCAGATTTTGCGCTCTAACCCTTGCGTATTCACAAGTGTGGGGCATTGTATCGTTTATTTTTGTTCGGGTCATTCCACAACCTTCTATTCAATAAACGAAAGTCATCTCCACACTTTCTTTTTTAAATGAACCCGTCATATGGGAGGTGTATGGCAAAAAAAAACAAACACAATGAAAAAGTTGTTTTTATTGATGATTTGTGCAGTAATTTATACCGAATTGAATGCGCAAACAAAGACCTATTCGGGACAAATGATTATGCCCAAAGAAACACCAATAGTGTGGGTGCGATACGATGATTATGAACCCGGAAAGACTAAATGTGATGCCGAATATAGTTATTATGAGAAGGATGGAGGTAGAGTCAAACATGGAAAATTTATGTATAAATTCTATGGTTACACTGGCAGCGTCTATCCGTGTATGATTTTTGGTGAATATAAAGACGGACAAAAGAATGGAACGTGGCTATTCGCATCAGGTAGTAGTATTGGCATAGATTCAAATGGTAATATTTCGAAAGAAAATAAGAGAAGTAGTAATTTTTATGTCACAATTGAATATGTTAATGATGTGAAGAATGGCCCGCTGGAAGGCGTGATAAGATATGGCGGCCCTTGCAAAATTAAAGGTACTATCGAAAATGATAAGGTCGTCGGTGATTTTTCAACAGAAATGGAATGGCTTGGACATAAAGCAGGTATTTTAGCTAAATTTAATAAAGAGGGTAATGCCGACGGTGTTTGGAAAATTAGCAAGTTATCGGGTGTTGAGATGTATCAAACTCGTACATACTCAAATGGAATGTTGTTAAAAGTGGAGGACTATGATGCATCAACTGGTGAAAGAAAGGTTCTTTATGAGCACAATGCCAATAGCAAATTTGTCACAGATTTATCCTCTTTCAAAATGATTGAAAAGGAACGATTGAAGAAAACTTTTTACAAATCAGAAGATAATCATTACTATACAGCCCGAAAAGTGTCTATTTTCGGAGAGGCGATGGGTTTGTCAAAGAATCTATTAGGCCAAGGCGATGGTATGGAAGATTTATCGAATATATTGGGAAAAGTGGGTTTTGATTGTGAAAATTTGCGAAAAGCAAATTCTGAAGCAGGGGACGCGCCTGTATTTCGTTACAACCAAGGCAAGTGGGCTTATTTCTATGTTGATGCCGATAAAATTATAGTAGACTATCTAAAATACAATCCGAATATACATGTGGATTTTGTAAGACTATTAGATATGTTGAAAGCACAAATTAATAGCTTGAATCCAGCAGATTATGAAATGGCGGAGGCTACAGTTACGAGTATAGAGCGAAAAGTCCAATATGCCATTTCTACGGCAAACCTCGTACGAGATATTCGTAAGAACATGAAGGAGGCATGTCCTAATATAGGTAAGAAAAACATCAAGAAATATCATCAACATTTGGTTGACAACAATGATGCTGAAGGCTTAATAAAATTATTTACCGAAGATTATAAACAATATATGCCGTAGTTTTTATTTGCATCCCGATAAATTGATGTGCAATAAAGAAGGGCCTTTCCATTTGCGGAAAGGCCCTTCGTGCTAAATGCACCGTTCGGAGAATTACTCAACTTTACCAGCCGAGCCCAGAACGTTAACACATTTGTGCATGTACAGTTTCTTCAACTCGTCGCGAGCGGGACCCAGGTATTTGCGGGGGTCGAACTCTGCGGGATTTTGGTTGAATACGGTACGTACAGCAGCGGTCATAGCCAAACGGCCGTCCGAGTCGATGTTGATTTTGCATACAGCGCTCTCAGCTGCCTTGCGCAATTGCTCCTCGGGAATACCTACTGCATCTTTCAATGCACCGCCGTTCTCGTTGATAATCTTAACATACTCTTGAGGTACCGAGCTCGAACCGTGGAGTACGATGGGGAAACCGGGAATTTGTTTCTCGATTTCGGCCAGGATGTCGAAACGCAAGGGGGGAGGAACCAAAATACCGTCCTCGTTGCGAGTACATTGCTCGGGTTTGAACTTGTTGGCACCGTGCGAAGTACCAATCGAGATAGCCAGCGAGTCAACACCGGTTTTGGTTACGAAGTCTACAACCTCCTCGGGGCGGGTGTAGTGAGCAACCTCGGCCGAAACCTCGTCCTCAACACCGGCCAAAACGCCCAACTCACCCTCTACGGTTACGTCGAATTGGTGTGCGTACTCAACAACTTGTTTGGTCAGAGCTACGTTCTCGTCGTAGGGCAGGTGGCTACCGTCAATCATTACGCTCGAGAAGCCCATGTCGATACAGCTTTTGCACAATTCGAAGCTGTTACCGTGGTCGAGGTGCAGAGCGATAGGAATGTTTTTGCCCAGCTCTTTTGCATACTCAACAGCACCTTGTGCCATGTAACGGAGCAGAGTTTGGTTGGCATATTTACGTGCGCCGCTCGAAACTTGGAGGATAACGGGCGAACCAGCCTCAACACAAGCCGAGATGATAGCTTGCATTTGCTCCATGTTGTTGAAGTTGAAAGCGGGGACAGCGTATTTGCCCTCGATGGCTTTGGCGAACATTTCGCGGGTGTTAACCAAGCCTAAGTCTTTGTAATTTACCATACTTAACAGGTTTGAATTATTTGAATTGTTTGGTTGTTTGCAGTAATCGCCACAAAGTTAATCAATTTTTCTAAAAATCCGAATTTGACGAGCAATAACTTTAGCCCGACAGTTCTACTTGTCGTCGTTTTTCTCTTCCGAGATAACCACGGCGTATTCGTGGCCGAACCACTTTTGGATAGTTGCATCCACCTGAGCCTCGACTGCGGGTGTGATTTTCTCGCTCACCTTATTGAACACGTACAACACGGCTGCTCCTTCGTCCAAAATGCCCAGCAGTTTGAACACTCGTTGGGGCAGTACACTTGCGGGCATTACCGTATAGATAATGGCAGCATAGAGCATTGCCTTCTCGGTGAGGGTTGTCTCTTTGCCTGTCAGCACGTAGTAGAATTGCAACACGGGGCGAGCGGCTGTGCGACCTACGCGGTTGGCATATTCACGAATAGGGCCGAGCATGTCGGTAGCTTTGCGTCGCCAATCCACACCGTCGAGTTTGTCCAACAGAGGTTTTATCTCCTTGCCCAGCAGTTTGTAGGCAAGGATTGTAATACAGATGGTTACTAAAGTTGACATTTCTAACAGTTTTCAGTTTGATTACCATATGTTTTGAGTGCGAGTTGCTTAACAAGCAGCACAAAGCCACCCGTCAGAACAAGGTTCAGTACCAGCGTCAGCACCGAGATTATCAAGGCCGGACCGCCGAGATTGTATCCCAAGGCGATGAAAATTACTCCAGCTCCCACCTCGCCGCGAGTGAACATACCAATCGACAATGCCAGACGTTCGCTGAGTTTGCGGTCGCGGTAGAACAACATAGGGAACAGTTTGCCCAAGTTCGACAGCAACGACACTGCTACAACGTGCAGTGCAATTTCGCCCCACGACATCATGGGTTGCGAGGCTGTCAGCGACGTTGAACTATTGGCCGACTCTTCGAGGCCGATAAACAGCGGCATACTCAATCCCACAAGGAACATGAACAGGGTCGAGATGATGTCAGCTGCGCGATGTTCGTGTTTGGACTCGCTGTGGCGTGTTTTGAGCACCATACCCAGCACAAAGGCGGGCAACAGAACCTCGATATGAACGCCTCCGTCTTCGCCGAACAGGCCATGAGTGCTGACATATATAGCTTGTGTGAGCGCATAGACAAACACGGCGTAGAGCAGAATGTGGAACCAACCCTGTGGCGCGTCGTAGTGGTTGAGTTTCTTCCAACCGAACCACAATAGCAATACCACAACAGCAACAACGGCAAAGAGTTGCCAGCGCATGCCAATCATCATAATCTGCAACGGAATCATCAGCAGGATGGTGTCCAAGTCGTCGAAGATGGCCAGCACCTGAATCTTTTTGTACATCCACGTGTTGTTGAGTTTCAGTGCTGCCAACATTGTAAACAAAATGCCTGCCGAAGTGGGTGCGGCAAAGCGGCTCAACAGCAGGTTCTCCTTCCATGCCGTCCCACTGCCCCAGAATTCGGGTGGCAACAGAACGAATACATAGTACAGAGCAATCAACAGCCACGGCATAGCGGCTGTTGCCATAGCGATGAAGTAATCGGCGGTGTAGCTTCGCCATTTGCTCTTGTCGAGTTCGAACTCGCGTCCTACGTTAATCATGATAAACGACAGACATACATAGAGCAGTGTGTCGGAAAGCATGCGGAGTGTACCGTATCCCTCGCCGAGAAGGCCCGGTAGAATTTGTGATGCTATCAATCCGAGCATCAGAACGAATGAAAATGAAAGAACTTTTTTCATGGGTACGTTATCGGGTCTTGGTTTATAAATTTATGTGTCGCGTTAATCGTCGTACAAGCTGTCGAAGCGGCTCTTAGACTTGTCGTATTTCAGGTCCTGCAACAGTGACGACTTGACTCCGATGTGGAAACTCCATCCCTTACATGTTCCGATAGGAGTCCAACTGAAGTTCATCTGCCAGCAGTGCAGGTCGCGTGTCAGCGTAAAGGTACCAATTGACAGCTTACGAGCCATAATGTCGTAGCCGCCGTTGAACGTGATACCCCACTTGGGTGTCAGGTTTACGCTACCGTTAAACTGTACGGACTGTGTGATATTCTTCTTGATACCGTTGTTCGAGTAGTTGATAGAGTAACTGAAACCGAGGTTCCACGGGATGCTGAAGTCGTAGTACGTTGCCGCCATCATTTGTCGTCGCATGTGCGGGTCCATTTCGATTGAGGTGTCGAATGGATTGAGGTACATCAGTGCGCCACTATTGATGTCGTTTATTGATGGCTGTGCGGCCTTCTTGGAGTTGAACGTGTAGCCGAAACTCCATCCGGTGCTGGCTATTCGTCCGAACTTACCGTTGCCGATGTTGAACTGATTGATTTTCCGTCCGTTCTTGTCGACCTTATACATATCAAGCACCGCGCTGAGGTTCAAACCGAAGTTACCGTACAGCGTGGTACGCAGGTTAAGGTTGATGTTGGACAGATTGAGCGAATCGGCCAGGAAGTTGTACGAACCGCTGAACGAGAAGTTGTCAATCAGTTTGATTTTCTTGACACCTGTCGAGTCGCTACGGTTACGAACTTTCATCTCGAGGGTGTTCGATACGCTGAACGACAGCGAACCTGTACGTCCCGAACCCGGCACACCATAGGCATTGTTACTATACGGTGAGTAGGTTTGATAGCGTCCCGTCGAGTCGCTTTGCACCACCTCGTAGTAGCCGTATTTCATCTTACTGAAGTCGGGTGCAAACGAGAAACTTGCCTGCGGTGTTACAACGTGACGAATGGCACGAATCAACGGGTCACGACCTGCAAAGGTCATCATACCATAGAGTTTGGTCGACGCCGAGGCGCTCAAACTCCAGTTGTGCAGGTGATAGAATCCCCACTCAGGGTCGAGTGTCACCACTTCTCGGTTTACGGGGTCCCACTCCTTGCGCTCTTGTTTGAAGTACCAGCGTGCCGTGTAGTTGAACGAGGGCGAAAGACTGATGTATTTCAGTACGTTGAACGATGCCGATACGGGAATCGAGTGTTGGATACCGTTTTTCATTTTGAGTAGCGTTTCGCGTGTGAAAAGCTCGTCCTCGGTGGTGGTGACACTATTGGTCAAGGTTGCCGAGTAGCTCATCGAGATTTTTTCATACCAGCGCTCTTTACCTACGGGGTTTTTGCGCTTGAAGGGGTTGAAACGCGAGATATTGAACACGGCGCTGGGCAGTGAAGCTGCAATGGTCTTGTTGCGCGAGTTCTGTGACAACTGCATGTTGGTCGAGAACGAACCGGCAAAGCGTCCCGTCCAACTCTTCGAGTAGGCAATCGACGAGTTGGTCTGGGTGTTGGCCGACTCCAAGGCATTGGTCGAGGCTTGTTTGTTATATCCTGCGGTTGCAAAGTTCACGTTAGCCGAGAACGACGAGCTGGGGCGGAATTTGGGGTCTTGTTGGTGAGTCCAAGTCACCTTCAAGTTGCCCACGCCTGAACCATCGGTCACGGTGCGTGCATAGTTGGCGTTGAAGTTACCGCTGAATTTGTAGCGCACCACATAACGCGACGCGGCCGACACCTGCCACGAACCGAGCGTGTAGATACCTCCGAGCAGTGTCAGGTCGGCGTGTTCGCCAAAGGTAAAGTAGTAACCACCGTCGCGCAAGTAAAAGCCACGCGAACTCTCTTCACCATAAGAGGGCATAATGAAACCGGATTTCGGACCGTTCGATATGGGGAAGAATCCACCGGGTAGACCTACCGGGTAGAGTGGCACGTCCTCCATTACAAAGTATGCCGGACCGGTGATAACCTTTTTGCCGGGAATCACCTTGGCTTTGGTCATTTGGATGTAGAAGTGCGGGTGGTCTGTGTGGTCGCAGGTGGTGTATTTACCGCCTGCAAGGTTGATTGAGTTGTCGGCCATCTTTTTGACCTTGCGTCCAATCAAGAATCCCTCGCCATCCTTTGTTGCCACACCGTGGATGTTGGCCTTCGAACTTTTCATGTTGTAGGTCATCGAGTCCATGGTGTAGTTGCTTCCGCCATCGAGAAATTCGGGGCGCACGTGCTTGATTCCCCGCATGGTGTCCTCTTCGAAACCTTTGGCAAAAATCTCCTTATTGTCGACGGTCAGAGTCATGAAATCGGCCTTGAGGTTCATTTTCTGGTACTTGACATCACCTTCGGAGTAGACATAAATTTTGCCGGCTCTCACATCGTATATGAGTGAGTCTTTGTTCTTGCCATAGACAATATCGTCGAGGAATGCTTTTTTCTTGGCGGTATCGGCAGTCACCGTGTCTTGAGCGAATATCGGTGTGTATTCCGAGAGTGTGGGCAGTGAATCTGTTTGAGTCTCGGTCGAATCCTTGGTTTGCAGACGTTCGGTTCGTCGTGGACGTCGTGTGCGTCGTGTGGGCTGTTCGAGTGAGGTGGAATCCTGCGTCGCAAACACTTCCGAAGTGTCACCTGACAAGTCGTCACGCTCGCCCGCATATACGTTTGGGGGCACGCACAACGCAACCGTCAAGATGGCAACCACCTCTAAAAATGCTTGTCGAAAGCTATATTTTTTGAAAAATAGAGTCAAAATTTCCGTAATTTTCCTTAACTTTGCCGACAAAGTCGGCAAAACAGCCCGCCACTGCCGTTCGAACAGCGCGTTTTTCGCACCATTCCGAGGTCGCTCGGGCTTTTTTCAACCGACAAATTTAATGAAAAAAGCGGACAACCGCAATTTCTCGACAATGAATATTAAACTAAATTTACGATTCATACCCGTAACGCTCTTTTTTGCGGTTTTGTTGTGCGGTGGCGTGTGCCGCGCCCAAAGCACTTCGGCCTTGCGTACGATAGTCATCGACGCGGGTCACGGCGGTGTCGACCCGGGAGCGGTGAGTGGCAAAATCTATGAGAAGGATATAAACTTCAAGATTGCCTTGGAGCTGGAACGAATGCTCCGCGAGGGGTTGCCCGAGGTGAAGGTTATTCAGACTCGACGCACCGATGTCAAGGTTAACCTTTATGAACGCGGTAATATTGCCAATCGTGCCTCGGCCGACCTTTTTGTGTCGATACACGTCAATGCCAGCGAGAAATCGTCGGCCAATGGCCACTCGACCTACGTGCTCGGTGTCGACAAAAATAAACAGAATCTTCAAGAGGTGATGCGCGAGAACTCGGTGATTACCTACGAGGAGGATTACCAATCGCGTTACGAGGGCTTTGACCCGTCGTCGCCCGAGAGCTATATCATCTTCTCGCTCATGCAGAACGTCTATCTCGACAAGAGCATGGAGTTGGCCGAGTTGGTTCAGCAACGCTATGCGGCCAATATCCCGGGAATGCGCAACAGAGGAACCTATCAAGCGGGATTTCTGGTGCTGTGGAAGACGGCTATGCCGAGTATTCTGACCGAGATAGGTTTTATTTCAAACCCCTCCGACCGTGAATATATGATTAAGGAGTCGAGTATTCAAACTTATGCTCGTTCGCTCTATGAGGCGATTTGTTTGTATAAGGAGAAGATTGATAAGTCGGCTGGAGTGAGTCAAATTGCAACCGCGAAGCCAGCCTCTGTGGAGGTGGTAGAACCTGCCGTGAAGAGCAATAACGGTGTGCGTTTCTACGTTCAGTTGGTAACATCGCGCTCAAGCATTAAGAATGTGGCCGAGAGGTTGGCTCCATACGGCGACCGCGTGGTGGAACGTAAGGCGGGAGGTTGGTATAAGTATTTGCTCGGAGGGTATGTGACGGTAGCCGAGGCTCGTCGTGTGCTGACCGAGGTTAAGGAAAGATTCAAGGATGCCTTCATCGTGGCATTTGATGGTGATGAGCAGATTTCGCTGGCTGAGGCTGGTCGACGAATCACCGAAAATAATAGCGCTAAAAAGTAAAATAAACCGATAAAAACAGAGATGAAAAGAGAGGTAAAAGTGGGCTTGTTTGCCCTGATTATGATGTTTGCACTTTATGCAATGTTCAACTTCTTTAAGGGGAAAAATGTTTTCAGCAACACCAACGACTACTATGTGGTCTATGAGAATGTGGGCGGACTGCAGGTTTCGTCGCCCGTAGATATTAAAGGTATGGAGGTGGGCGTTGTCACAGGCATCGAACTTGACTCCGAGAGCGAGGGCGTGCGTGTTACAATGCAGGTCAAGAAGGCATATCCGATTCCCGTTGACAGCCGTGCACGTATGTATAGCACCAGCTTGATGGGTGGTAAAGGTATCTGCTTGGACTTGGGTACTTCGAGCGAGATGTTCGAGGACGAGGCTACGATTACGGCAGCTGTTGAGCCCGATATGTTGGGTGGACTGACCTCGCAAGTGGGTGACTTGGCGGGCGGACTCCAAACCACACTTGATAAGGTTAATACCACGCTGGATGGAGTGAATGGAGTGATTGCCGATAATAGTGCTGCCATCAAAGGTGCAGTGTCGAACGTGGACGATATTACAGCCAACGTAAATCGCCTGCTGGCCGACAAGAGTACCGAAATTCGCGGTATCGTGGATGGCTTGAACTCGCTGGCTGCCAATCTGGAGCGTAACTCCGATAAGATTGACGGAATCATTGCCGACGTTGAGGGTATCACCGATTCGTTGCAAGAGGCCGACCTTCGTGGTGTGGTGGATAATCTGGCTGTTACGCTGAATGAACTGAGTGCAACTTTGGCGAGTGTCAACGGTGGCGATGGTACCGTAAGCAAGGCTATCAACAACCCCGAATTGTATAACTCGCTGGTGTCGGCCGTAGATAACCTTTCGGTGTTGTTGGCCGACCTTAAGGAGAACCCCAAGAAGTATATCAACGTTACGGTGTTCGGCGGTAAGGACAAAAATAAGTAAGAAAATAAAAGAAGCGCCTTGAGCGCATAGCTTGTATAACCCCGACTTTTGTGAGAAATGATTAGTCCGGCCAACTTCGAACAGAAAATTGGTTTCGACCGCGTGCGTGCCGAAATCGAGGCGTTGTGTTCCTCGGCGGCGGCTGTGCGTAAATTGCATGCCGAGCAACTGCTCGATTGCTACCACACAGAGGAACTTATTGACCGTTTGTGCCGAGTGGATGAGTTGCGCGAGGTGCTTGGTAGTGAGGGTGGTTTCCCGAGTGGTGAGTTTGTGGATATTTCGCCTATCGTGGCCAAAACGCGCGTGGTGGGTGCTTTTCTCGAAACGGACGAGATTGTAGCTCTGCGTACAGCACTTGATACTGTGGCCGAGGTGGTGGAGTTCTTTGCCTCGAAGGAGGAGGGACGCTTTCCTGTGTTGCGTGCCACAGCAGCCGACGTTGCAACATTCCCACATATCACGGGACACATAGATACCATCATCGACCGTTTTGGAGAGGTGAAGGATAACGCCTCGGCTGAGTTGTATGCGATTCGTCGACAGATTCGCAGTCGCCAGGGTGAGGCGGGTAAACGCCTGCGTGCCATTTTGGCCGAAGCGCAAGGAGCGGGAATTGTCGAATCGGATGCTACGGTGTCAATCCGCGACGGACGCGCCGTGATTCCCGTGTTGAGTAATAATAAACGCAAAATCAACGGACTCATTCAAGGACAATCGGCCACGGGACGTACCTACTACGTCGAACCGATGGAGGTTGTCGAAATCAATAACGAACTGCGCGAATTGGAGTATGCCGAACGCCATGAGGTGGTGCGTATTCTGACCGCTTTTACGGAGTGGATTCGTGGCGAGGTGGACCAAATCGAACGTTCGGGTGACTACCTTACCACCATGGATATGATTCGTGCCAAGGCACGTTGGGCTGTCGAGATGAATTGCGTCAAACCCATCATTTCGACCGAAGGACGCTTGGAATTGCGCAAGGCACGCCACCCGTTGTTGCAACGTAACCTTGAACGCGAGGGACGTGAACTTATTCCGCTTGACATACTGCTCGATGGAGAACGCCGCATAGCCGTTATTTCGGGACCCAATGCGGGCGGTAAATCGGTGTGCCTGAAGTGTGTCGGTATTGTTCAATATATGTTCCAATGCGGCTTTTTGATACCTGCGTTGGAGAACTCCGAATTGCCCGTTTTTGATTCGCTGTTTATCGATATAGGTGACCAGCAGAGCATTGATAACGACTTGAGTACCTACTCGTCGCACCTGCTCAATATGAAAACGCTGTTGCAAAATGCAACTGACCGCTCGTTGGTTCTGATTGACGAGTTCGGCTCGGGTACCGAACCTGTGATTGGTGGTGCCATTGCCGAGGCTATACTTGAGCAACTTGTTGAGCGAGGAACTTACGGCGTGATTACCACACACTACTCGAACATTAAATTCTATGCGTCGAACACCCGAGGAATTTCGAACGGAGCCATGATGTTTGATGTGGGAGCTATTCGTCCTCTGTTCCGTTTGGAGATGGGTACTCCGGGTAGCTCGTTTGCTGTGGAGATAGCGCGACGTATCGGTCTGCCCGAAAGTATTATCAAGACGGCCAGCGACAAGGCCGGTAGCGACCGTATAGACCTCGAACGCCAACTTCGGGAAATCGCTCGTGACCGCCGTTATTGGGAACAAAAACGCGACAGAATCCGCATCACCGACCGTCGTGTCGAGCAAATTGAGGCCGATTATGCCGAACGCCTTGCCCAAATCAAGGCAGAGCGAGCCGAAATCATCCGCGCAGCTAAAGCCGAAGCCCAAAAAATCGTGGCCGACGCCAACAAACAAATCGAAAATACAATCAAAGTCATACGCGAGAGTCAGGCCGAGAAGGAACTCACCCGTTTGGCGCGAAAAGAGTTGGACGAGTTTAAGGAGTCTATGGAGCGCAATTCGGTCGAGGATGCTGAGCGCAACCGCAAGTTCGATGCCGAGATGGAACGTGTCAAACGTCGCCAGGAGCGCCGCCGCGAACGTGCCGCACAAGGTAAAACGAGTGGGGGAGAGTCGACCGACGAAACTAAGACTGTTCTCGTGGCCGAAGTTACGGTTGGCAGCAAAGTTAGGCTTGCAGGTCAGAGTGTCGTGGGAGAGGTGCAGAGCATTAAGGGAAAACGGGCTGTGGTGGCTTTCGGACAGATTCTTTCGACGGTCGAAAAGGCTCAACTGACGGTGATTTCGAATTCAGAATACAAGGCGCAGACACGACCCCAAACCGCCCGTACGATGGTGAGCGTGGATGTGTCGGCACGTAAACTAAACTTTAGAGATAACATAGACCTGCGCGGAATGCGTGTGGATGAGGCGCTGGATGCGGTGCAAAATTTTGTGGACGACGCTATTATGGTGGGCGTTGATTCGATTTCGATTCTGCACGGCAAGGGTAGTGGCGCACTCAAGGAGGAGATTCGCCGTTACTTGCGTACGGTACCTTCGGTGTCGAGTTTTGCCGATGAACATGCCGACCGCGGAGGGGCTGGTATAACGGTTGTACATTTTGATTAGAGAGCAGACCATGAGATACGATTTAAGTTCCATAGCGCAAATTTGCGGGGCTACGCATGTGGGCTGTAATGTCACTATCGACTCGGTGGTGATTGACAGCCGTAGCTTTACTATCGATGCGGCTACGTTGTTTGCTGCCATACGTACCGAGAGCCGCGACGGACACAACTTTCTGAAGGGGGCTTATGCCAAGGGGTGTCGAGCATTCTTGGTTGAGCAACTGCCCGTGGGAGTGGAACTGCCTGATGCGGGTTTTGTGGTTGCGCGAAGTACTACCGAAGCGTTGCAAAGTTTGGCGGCTGAGTATAGAAGTCATTTCGCGGGTCGCGTGGTGGCTGTGACGGGTAGTGCGGGTAAGACCGTAGTCAAGGAGTGGGTGGCCGAAGCCGCTCCCGAGGGAATGAAGGTCTATCGTAGCCCTAAGAGCTATAACTCTCAAATAGGCGTGCCGTTGTCGCTATTGATGATGCCGGCCGATGCCGATGTTGCGGTGATTGAGGCGGGAATTTCCAAACGTGGCGAAATGGAACGCTTGCGTGATGTGATTCGTCCCGATGTTGGTGTTTTTACGGTGTTGGGTGCGGCGCATGACGAGAACTTCGGTAGCCGTAGCGAGAAACTCGCCGAGAAGATGAAACTCTTTACGGAGTGTCGTACCATTATATATAACTCGGCCGAGGAGGGTGTTGAGCAGGCTCTGCGTGAGGTGTGCCCCATCGACGCACGATTGATTGATGCTCGGAGTTATGAGGGTGTGTGCCGAGTGGAGGGCGGACGAGTGGCTACAGAGAATGCTGCAAGTGTGGTGGCACTGTACGATGTGCTGGGAGTGGCGGCCGAAACCACACTTCGCACGCTGGGTCAGCAACCCTCGTCGACAAAACTCGAAATCAAGGATGGAATATACTCGTCGCTGATTGTAAGCGATACGTTCAGTGGTGATGTCAATACGTTTGAACCTGCGGTGGACTACCTGCGCCGTGTGTCGGCCGACCGCCCGAGAGTCATTGTGCTGTCGGACATTCCCGTTGCTGAACCGCAGGACGAACAAAAAGTTTATGAACGAATAGCCGAAAGGATTGGTCAAGCCGACATTCGTCTTGTGGTGTGTGTCGGACAACGCATTGTGCGCTATGCCGAGTTGTTGCGTTGTGCAGGGTGTGAGGTGAAGGTCTACCTGACGGCTGACGAGATGTTGCGCCGACTCTCGGCTGATGACGTTGAAGGTTGTGCGGTGCTGGTGCGTGTGGCCGACCATAGCGACCAAAACCGAATAACCCATACGTTGCAACGTCAGAGTCATACCACAACTCTGGAGGTGGAACTTGACTCGATGATTCGTAACCTCAAGATTTATCGTTCGCACTTGGGTGCGGGTGTGCGCCTTACGGCTATGGTCAAGGCGGCAAGCTATGGACACGGCCGATGTGAGATTGCACAGACTCTCCAACAGCAGGGGGTTGATTACTTGGCGGTGGCCTTTGCCGACGAGGGTGTGGAGTTGCGCCGAGGAGGTATTACAATGCCGATTGTGGTTTTGAATGCAGATGCCGACAGTTTCGAATTGATGGTTGCTCACAATCTTGAGCCTGAAATTTATAACTTCCGTTCACTCAGCGATTTTGCACGTGTAGCCAAGGTTGCCGGCAGAACCGAATATCCGATTCACCTCAAAATCGACAGCGGTATGCATCGACTCGGTTTCCGTTCGGAGGATTTCGATGAGTTGGTGGCTATGCTGCGCGAAATGTCGGATGTGGTGCGCGTAAGTTCGGTGTTCTCGCATCTGTGTGTTGCCGATGACCCGTCGCAGGACGATTTTACACGTGCACAGATTGAGTACTTTGACAGCTTGAGCAGCCGAATTTCGGAGGCTGTGGGCGGAGGTGTTATTCGCCATATCTGTAATACGGCGGGTATGATTCGTTTCCCATACGCCCAATTCGATATGTGTCGCTTGGGTATCGGCCTCTATGGCTTTGGCGATGAGGTTGAGGGCTTGCGTCCCATTGCGTCGTTGCGTACACGAATTGTGCGAATTGCCCACCTGAAGGCGGGCGAGACCGTGGGATATGGCCGTCGGGGCGTTTTGCACCGCGACTCGGTTATTGCGACCATTCCGATTGGTTATGCCGATGGCTTGGACCGTCACCTAAGTTGCGGCGGCTGGAGTATGTTGGTCGAGGGGGGCAAGGCTCCTATCGTAGGCCGCGTGTGCATGGATAGCTGTATGATTGATATTACGGATATTCCAGAGGCTGCGGAGGGTAGCGAGGTGACTGTGTTCTCGGCCGTACCGGGCAACACGGCCGAAGATATGGCGCGTGTGTTGGATACCATCAGCTATGAAATTCTGACCAGCGTGTCGGGACGTGTTAAACGAATTTATACCAAGGAGTAATGAGTGGAACCCTATATATGATTCCGTGCCCCATTGCCGAGGGCGAACCCTATGATGTGTTGCCTGCGGCAAATGGCCGAGTGTTACAATCGGTGGACTACTATGTGGTCGAAAATGTGCGTACGGCAAGACGCTTTCTGTCGCGTGCGGGTGTTGGACGGCCTATTGACTCGCTGACATTTGCCGAACTTAACGAACATACCGACCCGAGGGAGGTCGAAGGTTTGTTGCGTCCTGTGTTGGAGGGTCGTGATTGCGGTGTTATCTCGGAGGCTGGATTGCCAGGTGTCGCCGACCCGGGAGCGGCAATCGTAGCTGCGGCTCATCGTTATGGAGTGAAGGTGGTGCCTTTGGTGGGTCCGTCGTCAATACTTATGGCACTTATGGCGTCGGGACAGAACGGCCAAAGTTTCGCTTTCAATGGCTACCTGCCCGTCAAACCCGAACAGCGTGGACAAGCCCTGCGACGTTTCGAAAAACGTGCGCAAACCGAAGGGCAGGCTCAAATCTTCATCGAGGCACCTTATCGTAATATCAAACTTATGGAGGATATGTTGCGCACACTTTCGCCCGAAACCATCCTTACCGTGGCAATGGACCTGACAGGTCCCGAGGAGTATGTGGCAAGTGCACCCATCAAGGTGTGGAGAGGTCGCCCGATGCCCGACATCAACAAACGTCCGGCAATTTTCATTCTCGGCCGAGCTTAGGACTTGGGGAGATGTTTTTTGTAGTTGAGGTATTCCTACAAAGAGGTGCGGTATTTACGTAGTGCGAGATTGAGTTCTCGTTCGCGGCCGCCAAGCAGTGAATTGAGCAAGGTGTGGAACTCTGCTGAGTGATTTTTGTGCACTGTGTGGCATAGTTCGTGCAACACCACCATTTCGACTAACTCGTCGGGCAACAACATCAGGTAGAGCGAGAAGTTCAGATGGTTGACAGCCGAACAATTGCCCCATTTGCTACGAATATTCTTGATTGTAATCCCATTGTACGACAGCCCGTGTTGCCTTGCCAGACGCTCCACCATCTCGGGCAGAACCTTGTGAGCCTCAGCGCGGAGAGCCTCGGTCAGTGCGGTGCGAATTACCTGTTGCCCCTGCTCCGAGTCTGCTGCAACACCTGACACCAAACATACCAAAACTTCCGAGTTGCTTATCATATAACCGCACTTTGGAGCGTTGCAATCTACCCGCAAAGTGTGACTTCGTGTGCGATAACCCTCGCCTATGAGCGACGGTTTGACGGCTTGTTGCACCCGCTGACGGGCCGCCCCAATCCACTCAACCTTTTGTTCGACAAAGGCTAATGCCGCCCGCCGCGACACATACCACGGATGGGTCACCGAAATGCGTCCACTACGAGCAACACTAATGGAAATCCGCTTACAACCCACGCGGCGTTGCAAGCGGATGATTCCTAATTTGGGGTGTTTGTACTCCGTGGCCATAGCAATATGTGAGTGTTAGTGTGCCAGGTCGTACTCGGCCTTCTCGACGCGCTCAAAACCGAACTCGCCAATCACGCCCTGCATCAACTCGGCAATACGGTCGTTACACAGATTGCCGATACTGCCTTCGTGGGTGTGGTTGATTTTTTCGGGAACTTCGAACTGGCCGTGCTCGATGTTGAGTCCTACGGTTTTGTAGGCTTCGCGGAAGGGGGTACCCTCCAACACCATGTTATTCACAACCTCCACACTGAACATATATTTGTACTTCTCTTGGGTGGTGATATTCTCCACCACCGAGATGTTCTCCAACATCATCTTGGCCATTGCCATCACATCGCGGATATCGGCCAACGCAGGGAACAACACCTCTTTCATCAATTGCAGGTCGCGGTGATAACCCGTGGGCAGGTTGGTTGTCAGCATGGTGATTTGGTTGGGCAGAGCCTGCAACAGGTTACACTTGCCGCGAATGATTTCCCACACATCGGGGTTCTTCTTGTGGGGCATAATACTCGAACCGGTTGTCAACTCGGGCGGATAGCTGATGAAGGCAAAGTTCTGGTTGAGGAACAACGTGTTGTCCATTGCAAATTTGCCGAGGGTTGCGGCGTAAGCGGCGATGGCTTGTGCCACTACGCGCTCGGTTTTACCACGTCCCATCTGGGCATACACCACGTTGTAGTCCATCGAGTCGAAGCCCAACAGTGAGGTTGTCATCGTGCGGTTGAGCGGGAACGACGAACCGTAGCCTGCTGCCGAGCCGAGCGGGTTGCGGTTGCAGATGCGATATGCCGCCAGAGCCATTTGTGTGTCATCCACCAAACTTTCGGCATAGGCTCCGAACCACAGACCGAACGACGATGGCATAGCCACCTGTAAGTGGGTGTAGCCAGGCATCAATACATTTTTGTGCTTCTCAGACAACTCTTGTAGGGTATCGAAAAGTTCCTTCGCAGCTTCGACAATCTCGAAAATCTCGCGGCGCAGGAATATGCGCAAATCCACCAAAACTTGGTCGTTGCGACTGCGTCCGCTGTGAATCTTCTTGCCCGCTTGACCGATGCGCTCGGTGAGCAGGAACTCCACCTGCGAGTGAACATCCTCTACGCCATCCTCGATGCGGAAATCTCCGCGTTCCACTTCGGCGAAAATCTGTTTGAGTTCGCGTTGTACGCACTCCAAGTCGTCGCTCGACATCAGTCCGATGCTCTCCAACATTCGGGTGTGAGCCAGCGAACCGAGGACATCGGCGCGTGCCAGCAGTACATCCAATTCGCGGTCTTTGCCGACCGTAAAGCGTTCAACCGTTCGATTGACATTAGTATCTTTTTGCCACAGTTGTTTCATAATTTCTTTCAACTATTTAATCACTTTGGTTAGTATTTCAATGTATGTTTCGATGCCGTGGGCGATTTCGTCCAAGATGATGTATTCATCGGCGCTGTGTGAGCGCGCGCTGTCGCCAATACCCATCTTGAGCGACGGCACACTGAGCAACATCTGGTCGGAGCTTGTGGGTGACCCGAAAGTTGTGAGTCCCAACGACAGACCAGCCTGTACAACGGGGTGCGAGGGGGCAATGTGCGATGGTTTCAGACGGAGCGAACGGGGTGTTACATCGCAACTTACTCTCTGGCGGATATGCTCCACAACCTGCTCGTTGGTGTAGCGGTCGGTGACCCGCACGTCCACCACAAAACGACACTCGGCAGGCACAACGTTGTGTTGAGTGCCCGCCTCAATTTGCGTTACGCTCATCTTGACGCGTCCGAAAAGTTCGCTCACTTCGGGAAATTCGTAGGTACGGAACCACTCAATATCCTTCATAGCACGATATATGGCGTTGTCGCCCTCTGCTCGTGCGGCGTGTCCGGCCTTACCGTGAGCTGTGCAGTCAAGCACCAACAACCCTCGCTCGGCGATGGCCATCTGCATCTGTGTAGGTTCGCCAACAAGGGCCCACTCCACGGGACCGATTTTGTCCAAAATAGACTCAATGCCTTCGCGCCCCGAAACCTCCTCCTCGCCTGTAATGGCCACACAAAGGTTGTAGGTCAAATCCGTATCGGCATACAAATGCATAAACGTCGCCAAAAGTCCCACGGCACTTGCACCTGCGTCGTTGCTTCCCAAGCCATACAGTCGGCCATCCTCAATGGTTGGTGCAAACGGGTCGCGGGTATATGCCGCATTGGGTTTCACGGTGTCGTGATGCGAGTTGAGTAGAATGGTTGGTTTCGACTCATCGTAGTGTAGGTTATAAGCCCACACATTATTTTTGTATCGATGCGTCGTCACTCCACGAGTCTGCAACCACTGCTCAATCAGCGTGGCTGTGTCACTCTCCGAGCGACTTATGGAGGGCGTTGCAATCAACCGTTGCAACAACTCCACAGCATTATCGTATAGCGTCTGATATTTCATTACTTTTTGCAGATTCGCTGACGTTGAACCTCAAACAGAATAACCGCAGCCGCAGCACTCACATTGAGCGACTCGATACGGCCTTTCATCGGGATTGCCACTTGGCAGTCGCACATTTTGAGCACCTCTTTGGAGATTCCCGTATCCTCGCTACCCATAACCACTACGGTGGGGCGGGTCAGGTCGGCATCATAGACCGTTTGCTCGGCCTTCTCGGTGGCGGCGGCAATCTGATAACCCTCGGCTTGGAGTGCTTTGAGCGTATTGCGGATACTGCCCACGCGAGCCACGGGGATGATGTTCAGCGCGCCGGCCGACGACTTGATAGCCTCGGCGTTCACGGGTGCCGAAGATTTAAGCGATGTCACGAGTCCGTGAGCACCCACACACTCGGCACTACGGGCAATAGCTCCGAAGTTACGCACGTCGGTAATGCTGTCCAACAACACGATGAGTCCTGCCTCACCTTCGGGCACACCCGACAGAATCTCTTCCAGGTCGGCATACACGATGGGCGACACGGTGGCAACCACTCCCTGATGGTTGAGTCGTGTCATGCGGTTGAGTTTCTCGACAGGTACCTCCTGAACGTGTACCTTTTGCGCTTTGCATACGGCTTTGAGTTCCGACAGCAGTTGTCCGTCGGCCCCTTTACGTACATACACTTTTTCGATTTGGCGGCCCGATTCGATTGCTTCAATCACGGGGCGAATGCCGAATACGATGTTATCCATATCAATCAGTTACAATTTCCAATTCGTAGTTAAGTTTCTCCCACTCGTGCATCTGGTGGTCGAGTTGTCCTTTGAGTGCGTTGTAGGTGTCAAACAATTTAGGGTCGCTGATATCCAGCCCGTGCGTCGCAGGGTCGGCCAATTTGGCGTCCCAATCGGCAATCTCACCCTCCAAACGTTCGATGTCACTCTCCACTTTGGTGATGGCGTTTTTGATTCGTCGCACCTCCTTTTCGTTCTCCTTGCGTTGCAGGTACTCCTCTTTGCCACGCGAGGGTGCAGCGACCTCCGTTGCCACCTCTTTTTGTCGAATTTCGACCTCGCGCAACGACTCCAACTGACGCTTTTCGAGGAAGTAGTAGATGCCTCCCAAATACTCCTTGACCGCTCCGTCGCGGAACTCATACACCTTGTCCACCACGCCGTCCAAAAAGTCACGGTCGTGCGATACGAGTATCAACGTGCCATCATACTTCTGCAATGCATTTTTGAGTATGTCTTTCGAGCGCATATCCATGTGGTTGGTCGGCTCGTCGAGTACCAACAGGTTGCGAGGCTCCAACATCATGCGGGCCATAGCCAAGCGCGAACGCTCGCCACCCGACAGCACCTTGACCTTCTTGTCGATGTCCTCGCCGTGGAACAGAAAGGCTCCGAGTATATCTCTGAGTCGCGTGCGAATGTCGCCCACAGCTACCTTGTCCAACGTGTCGAACACCGTGAATTCGCCGTTCATCAAATCGTCTTGGTTTTGGGCGTAGTATCCCACATTGACATTTGCGCCCAAGCGGATGGAACCCTCCGTCACCTCGCTCTCGCCGATAATCATACGTGCAAGGGTTGTCTTACCCTCGCCGTTGCGACCCACGAAAGCGATTTTCTCACCACGCTCGATTGTAATGTTTGCTCCGCTGAACACTCTGTGCGAACCAAAACATTTGCCCACCTCCTTGATTTCGGCCACAATCTGACCCGAACGCGGGGCGGGAGGGAACTTGATGTTGAGTGCACCTGTCTCCTCGTCGTCAATCTCAATGCGTTCGATTTTCTCCAACTGCTTGATACGCGACTGCACTTGATTCGATTTGGTGGGTTTGTAGCGGAAACGCTCGATAAACTCTTCGCTCTTCTCAATCATCCTCTGTTGATTGGCAAAGGCGGCTTTTTGTTGCTCGCGGCGCTCGGCTCTGAGTTGCACAAAGTGACTGTACGGAACCTTGTAGTCGTAGACTCGTCCGCACGACAGTTCTATAGTGCGTGTGGTTACATTATCCAGAAATGCGCGGTCGTGCGAAATCAGCAACACCGCACCCGAATACTCTTTCAGATAGCTCTCCAACCACTGAATACTCTCGATATCGAGGTGGTTTGTCGGCTCATCCAACAAAAGAATCGACGGCTTGCTGAGCAGCAGTTTGGCCAATTCGATACGCATTCTCCAACCGCCACTGAACGTGCTGGTCGGCTTGTCGAACTCCTCGCGTCGGAATCCCAAGCCCAACAACGTACGTTCAATATCGGCGTCGCGGCTGCTACCGCCCAACAGATGATAGCGGTCTGTGGCATCGTTGAGTCGGTGCAACATACGTTCGTAGTCGTCGCTCTCGTAGTCGGTGCGCACGGCAAGTTGCTCGTTGATTTGCGTAATCTCGGCTTCGAGTGCCAGCACTTCGGCAAACGCTTTGGCCGTTTCGTCAACCAGCGATGTTGTGTCTGTCACGCGCATCTGTTGCGGCAGGTAGCCCACGCTGCAATCTTCAAACACCGTAACCTTACCTTCGGAGGCTTGTTGTTCGCCCGTGATAAGTTTGAGTATGGTAGTTTTTCCTGCGCCGTTCTTGCCCACGAGTCCGACTCTGTCTTTGGGGTTAATCAGAAACGATACCCCGCTAAACAGCTCCGTACCCGAGAAACTGACGGTCACATTGTCCAATGAAACCATCTGATGGTAGATGTTTATGCGTTAAGTATTTTGAGAATCTCGGCCTCGGGGTCGGGGGCACCAAAAACGGCACTTCCCGCAACCAGAGCATCGCAACCAGCCTCATAGAGCATACCCGCATTGGCAGCTGATACGCCACCGTCGATTTCGATTGTCACATCGAGTCCGCGACTGTCGATTGCCCTGCGCAGATATTTCACCTTATCCACCGAACCGGGCATGAAACTTTGTCCACCGAATCCGGGCTCAACGCTCATTACCAACACAAGGTCGATTTTGTCCAACCACTCGTCGAGAGCTTCGGCCGGGGTTCCGGGTTTGATAGATACGCCCACCTTGGCTCCGCTTTGACGAATCAGGTCGATAGTACCTTGAATATCTTTGGTAGCCTCGAGGTGGAAAGTCACCAGATGTGCACCGGCTTTGGCAAAGCGTTCAACGTACTTCTCGGGCTCGACAATCATCAAGTGGACGTCGCAGAATTTGTCCGAAGCGGCCTTGATAGCCTTCAGTACGGGAAAACCGAACGATATATTGGGCACGAATACGCCATCCATAACGTCGATATGAATCCATTGAGCCGCGCTGCGGTCAATCATCTTGGTGTCATCTGCCAGGTGTCCGAAGTCGGCCGACAGCATCGAAGGTGCGAGAATTCTGTTTTTCATAATGTGTTATTCGTATTTAAATACAAAGGTATGAATTTTCTGCGAAATTACGCTACATGTTGCGGTTTTGTTTCGTATCTTTGAGGTGTGAAATATTATTTTTGAGTTTTATGGTGGAAATTACATACATTGTTGTTGCTCTGTTTTTGGCGGCTGTGGCTGTTGTCGTGTGGCTTGTGATGCGTGGCCGTGTGAATGAGGCTCGTTCGGTTACGGCTGATTACCGACTGCGTAACGAAGAGCTCGAACGCTCGGTTGTGAACCTTACCGAACAGTTGTCGTCGGCCAAAACACGTGCCGAACTTCTCGAAGGACAGATAGCTCGTGAGCGCGAGGATGCCGACAAAAACCGTGAGGTGATGCGCGGTGAGTTTAAACTCCTGGCTTCGGAAATTCTGGCTTCGGAGAGCGAAAAGTTCAAAGCCACCAACAAGGAATCGCTCCAAATCCTTTTAAAACCGTTTGGCGATAACCTGCGAGATTTCAAGGAGCGCGTCGAACGAATCCACGCCACCGAACTGACCCAACAGGGAGCCATACAGAATGAACTCAAAAACCTGCAACGACTCAATCAACAGATTACCTCCGAGACGGCCAATCTTACCCGTGCGCTCAAGGGTGATTCGAAGTATCAGGGTGATTGGGGCGAGATGGTGTTGGCGACGATTCTTGAGAGTTTCAATTTTCAGCAGGGGGTTCACTACTTTACTCAAGAGAATTTCAAGGATGAGGAGGGACGTAACCTGCGACCGGATGTGGTGATGAATCTGCCCGGTGGTAAACAGATTGTCATTGACTCGAAGGTTTCGCTGACGGCTTTCGTAGGTTATGTGGGCGCCGAAAGCGACGCTCAGCGTGACGCCGAACTCAAAGCACATCTCGAATCGACGCGCCGTCACGTCGACGAACTGAGCCGCAAAAACTACCAATCATTGGGACTTATCAAGGAGCGTACTCCCGACTTCGTGATTATGTTTATGCCTAACGAGCCAGCTTTTATGGCGGCTTTGCAGAGTGATGGTTCGCTGTGGGAGGATGCCTACCGCAAGAATGTGATTATAGCCTCGCCGACCAATCTTTTTGCACTGCTCAAAATTATCGACGACCTTTGGTATCGTGACGCCCAAAGCCGCAATGCCTTAGATATTGCCGAGCAGGGAACCAAACTTTATGAGAAATTTGTGGGTTTTGTGGCCGACCTCGAGGCTGTGGGCGCAAGTCTTGGCAAGGCGAGTGGTAGCTACGAGGAGGCGATGAAGAAACTCTCGACGGGTCGTGGTAACCTGGTGGGTCAATGCGAAAAACTCCAAAAACTCGGAGTCAAATCCAAAAAACAACTCTCCAAAGCGATGCTCGACAACCAAACCGAAGAGGAGTAAATTAATTCACAATTCACAATTCACAATTCGCAGTTCACAATTCACAGTTCGCAATTCGCAGTTCGCAATTCAGAATTCACAGTTCGCAGTTCGCAGTTCGCAATTCACAATCGGATATAAAAACTCCCTAAATTCCCAACAGTGATGAGACTCGGGAGTTTAGGGAGTTTAGTGATTTTATTGAGCACTTCTGTTTAAAACACGTTGCTGACAATTTGGGCAACGTTGTCGGTGCGTCCCATCGAGTAATAGTGGATTACAGGAATTCCTGCGGCGATTAGCTCGGCCGATTGTTCGCTTGCCCACTCGACACCGAATTTGCGCATGTCGGCGTTGTTGGTACATACCGAGGCGCGGCGACGCAACTCGTCGGGCAAGTGACACCAGAAGATTCGAGGCAACACCTCCAGGTGTTTGAGTGTCGACATGGGTTTTATACCCGGAATGATGGGTACGTTGATACCCACTTTGCGGCAACGCTCCACGAATTCAAAGAACTTGCTGTTGTCGAAAAACATCTGTGTGATAATGTAGTCGGCTCCTGCGTCAACCTTCTCTTTAAGGCGACGAATATCCTCCTCGACGCTTGGTGAATCACCATGTTTCTCGGGGTAGCCTGCAACTCCGATGCAGAAGTTCGAGTGGTGCGATACACCCTCCTCCGGGTCAAGAAACTCACCACGGTTCATGGCTGAAATTTGGCGTACCAAATCCACGGCGTAGGCGTGTCCTTGGGGGTGGGGGACAAAGTGAGGCTCGCCCTTCATGGCGTCGCCTCGCAGTGCCATCAGTGTATCCAAACCCAAGAAGTCCATATCAATGAGTGCATCCTCGATGTCGTATTTCGAGTGGCCGCCACAAATAAGGTGAGGCACGGTGTCGATTCCGTAGCGTGCTTTGATGGCTGCCGAGATACCCACCGTTCCGGGGCGGTGGCGGTCGATGTGACGCTCAATGGTGCCGTCGGGCATAGGGGTCGATTTGACCAACTCGCGGTGGAACGTGACGTGGATAAACGCGGGGTTGTAGTCGCGCAAGGTGTCGATAGCCTCGAACACCTTGTCGGTACCGTCGCCCTTCAGTGGTGGTAACAACTCAAACGAGAAGCGTGCCTTGCCGCTGCTTTGGGCTTGTGCTATAATCTCTTTAACTTGCATATTCGGTTTGGTGTTAGTCTTTAGGGATGTTCTAAATCTGTGAAATGTATTTGCGAATTTCGGCCGAGGTTGTGCCACGGCGACGGGCGTAATCCTCCACCTGCTCGTCGTCAATGATTCCTATGCCGAAGTAGCTGGCCGTGGGGTCGGCAATCAGCAATCCGCACAGAGCCTCACCCGGCTCAATCATGCAGTTCTCGGTAAGGTGCATACCCGTCATCATCTCGACGTCGAGCATTTCGAACACTTCGCGTTTGAGCGTATGGTCGGGTGTAGCGGGGTAGCCGAAGGCGTAACGGCGACCGACATACTTCTCGGCAACAGCCTCCTCGGGCGACATAGCTTCGTTCTGATAACCCCACGTAACCTCCCTCACAAAGGCGTGCATAACCTCGGCAAAGGCCTCGGTCAGTCGGTCGGCCAGCAGTTTGGCCATAATTGCGCTGTACTCATCGCCTGCCTCGCGGTATTTGGCAGCCAACTCTTTGAGTCCCACGCCACCCGTCAAGGCAAACACACCAACATAGTCGGTGCCTTCGTCAGCCGTGGTCACGTAATCGGCCACCGACAGATGTTCGCTCGTTTGATTGCGCAGTTGAGCCAAACGCCACTGTTTACCTTTGCATGTGACAACGATGTCGTCGCCCTCGCGGTTGGCGGGATAGATTCCCACCACGCCGTTGAGTTGCAGCGAACCATCCTTTTTGATTTGCTCCAACATTGCGCGTGCATCTTCCATCACCTTGCGTGCCTCCTCGCCCTTGTCGGCCGACTCCAATACTTCGGGATAGCGACCCTTGATTTGCCAAGCGGCCAGCAAGTAGTTCCAATTTATATAAGGTTCGACATTCTCGATTTCGAACTTGTGCAACACCGTGCGACCTACTTTGCGCGGAGTGACAATCTCGGCGGCGCGTTTTGTGCGGCTTTCGCGTCGGCACTCCTCGATGGGAGTGATGGTTTTGCGTTCCGAAAGTCGTTCGAAGTTGTCGCGCAGTTGTTGCTGACGCTCCTTCTCGGCAGCGATAAAGCTCTCGCGGTCGGCACCCGTAAGGGCAGCCAGAGCCTGAATATTGCTCGACGCATCGCGGCTGCGCATAACCAAGCCCGAATACTCGGGTGCCATCTTAACAGCAGTATGCAACTCCGAAGTTGTAGCACCTCCCACAACAACGGGGATTTGCAATCCGCGACGTTCCAACTCGCGCACAACCTTAATCATTTCGTCCAAGCTGGGGGTAATCAGTCCGCTCAAACCAATCACATCTGCACCCCAGGACACTGCCTCGTCCACGATGCGCTCGGTTTCGACCATCACGCCCAGGTCATTGATTTTGTAGCCATTGCAGGCGGCTACCACCGACACGATATTTTTGCCGATATCGTGAACATCGCCCTTGACCGTAGCAATTAGGAATCGTCCTGCGGCCTTTGCTTCGCCACCCTGCTCGATGTAGGGAGTCAGCACTTCGACGGCGCGTTTCATCACACGGGCACTCTTAACCACCTGCGGTAGGAACATCTTACCCTCGCCAAAAAGTTCGCCAACGCGCGTCATAGCGGGCATCAGCAGGTTGTCAATCACAGCCAAAGGCGAGCCCTCGGTTTGCAGGGCCTCCATAGCATCCTCGGCAATGTGGTCGGCGTTACCCTTCAGCATTGCGTAGTCGATGCGTTCGGCAATCGAGCCCTCGCGCCAAGCCTCAGCCACGGCAACATTCGACGCTCCTGCGGCTTGACCTTTGAGTTGTTCGGCATATTCGGCCAAGCGTTCGGTGGCATCCTCGCGGCGGTTGAGCACAACGTCCTCGCACAGAGTCAGCAGGGTGGGCTCAATCTGGCTGTAAATCTGCAACATTGCGGGGTTTACAATGCCCATATCCATACCCGCCTCGATAGCGTGGTAGAGGAATACGGAGTGCATAGCCTCGCGCACGGGGTTATTGCCACGGAACGAGAACGACAGGTTGCTAACGCCACCGCTCACTTTAGCTCCGGGCAGGTTTTGTTTAATCCAGCGTGTAGCCTCGATGAAGTCCACACCATAACAATTGTGCGCCTCAATACCCGTGGCAACCGCCAGAATATTGGGGTCGAAAATTATGTCGGCAGCAGGGAATCCTGCCTCGGTAAGCAAACGGTAGGCACGCTCGGCAACCTCCACCTTGCGGGCGTAGGTGTCGGCCTGACCACGCTCATCGAAGAGCATTACCACAGCCATTGCGCCATACGAATGGATTTCGCGCGCCTTACGCAGAAACTCCTGCTCGCCCTCTTTGAGCGAAATGGAGTTTACGATACTCTTACCTTGCGTAACTTTCAGTCCGGCCTCCAGCACCTCCCACTTCGAGGAGTCAATCATCACCGGCACACGAGCCGTTTCGGGGTCCGAGGCGATGATATTAAGGAATGTAGTCATGGCTCTCACGCCATCAATCATTCCGTCGTCCATACACACATCCACAACCTGCGCTCCGGCCTCAACCTGTGAGCGGGCAATGGTGAGTGCGGCGTCGTAGTCCTCTTCGCGGATGAGTCGTGCAAATTTGGCCGAGCCTGCAACGTTGGTACGTTCACCCACATTGACAAAGTTGCGCGAGTGGCTGATGGTAAGTCCCTCCAAGCCGCTGGCGGTACTCTCGCCACGACGCGCGGGTGTTATTCTCGGAGAGTAATTGTTTACGATACCCGCAACCAAGCGTATATGTTCGGGAGTGGTGCCACAGCAACCTCCCACGATATTTACAAGTCCGCGACGCAGATACTCCTCCACGTCATCGGCAAACATTTGGGGCGTTTCGTCGTAACCACCCATAAGGTTGGGAAGTCCCGCATTGGGGTGAACGCTGATGGCAAACTCCGAAAGTTCGTTCAACTCCTCAAGGTAGGGTAGCAGTTGGCGTGCACCAAAAGCGCAGTTAAAACCAATGCTCACAAGTTCGGCATGCGACACCGAGTTATAGAACGCCTCGATGGTTTGACCCGACAGCGTGCGGCCGCTCTCCGACAGCGTGAGCGACACCATGGTGGGGATTCGTTCGCCACGCTCTGTGGCCAAACGGTCGATGGCCTTCAGTGCGGCCTTGCAGTTGAGCGTATCAAAAACCGTTTCGACCAGCAGTGCATCCACGCCGCCATCCCATAGGCCTCGCGCTTGGTCGTAGTAGGCTGCTTCGAGGCGGTCGAACGAGATTTCGCGTGCCGCAGGGTTGTTCAAATCCGAAGCAATCGACGAGGTGCGATTGGTGGGGCCCATAGAGCCTGCCACAAATCGGGGACATTCAGAAGTGGTGTATTTGTCTGCCGCGGCACGTGCCACGCGGGCAGCCTCGCGAGCCATCTCATAGGCATATTCCGCGAGTCCGTAGTCGGCCAGCGATACGGCATTGGCGTTGAATGAGCAAGTTTCGATGATGTCGGCTCCAGCCTCCAAGTAGCGAGAGTGAATCTCGCCCACGATGTTCGGAGCGGTCATCACCAACAGGTCGTTGCACCCTTTGAGGGGCGTGGGCCACGTGGCAAAGCGTTCGCCGCGGTAGTCGTTTTCGCATAGGTTGTAGCCTTGAACCATGGTGCCGAAGCCGCCATCCAGAACAAGGATACGTTTGGAAATTTCGTGTGTAAGGGTTGTTGATTTACTCATTTTGTGTAATCTTGATTTCAAAGAGTTTATCCCAATTTTTACCCGTCACAAAGATACGTCCCGTGGCGGCGTCCCAAGCTATACCATTCAGTACATCGCGGCGGGGGTTGTCTTGTTGGGTTTTGACCAATTCGTCAAGGTCGATGTAGGCCTCCACGCGGCCGTCCGAGGGGTTGATGACCACGATTCGGTTGTAGCCGTAGAGGTTGGCCCAAATGCGACCGTCAATCCACTCCAATTCGTTGAGGTCGCGCACGTAGCGGTTGCCGAAACGAACATAGATGCGTTTGGTGGTCTGAAGTGTCGCAGGGTCCAGCACACGCAGAATGTGTGAACCGTCGGACATGTAAATGTTGGTACCATCGGAAGTGAGTCCCCAGCCCTCGCCGCTATACTCCCAACGAGCAGTAGGCGAAAGGGTCAAAGGGTCGTACACAAAACCCGTGTGTTCGAGCCACGTGAGTTGGTAGAGTCGGCCGTTGTGCAGGGTAAGCCCCTCGCCGAAGTATTGTTCGCCCAGAGCTACGCTACGGGTGGATTTACCTTCAAGGTTCATAATGTGTACGGCACTTTGGCCATATTGCCCAATGCTTTCGTAAAGGTGTCCGTTGTGCCACAGCAGTCCCTGGGTATAGTGATTGGTCGGGTGGGGCAGTGTTTGCACTACCG
Organism: Rikenellaceae bacterium; assembly: GCA_017936385.1. Classification (GTDB taxonomy): domain Bacteria; phylum Bacteroidota; class Bacteroidia; order Bacteroidales; family Rikenellaceae; genus UBA940. The sequence goes on along the minus strand of JAGBFQ010000019.1, from coordinate 4,853 downwards.
AGTAGTCCCAACGTACGGGTACGGTCGTGTTTTGAGTTCGTGTGGGTTGTTGTTCGGCACCCCTTTTGTGGGTGGTACTGCCCCCGCACGCCATCATTAACACGGCAAATATGACACAAAAACTCATTCGCATGATAAAAATATAAATATATAGTGTGCAAAGATACACAAAAAAATAGTATCTTTGCCATCCGAAAACCAAAAACATCATGCTTACTCTTAAACAGATTAGAGGCGACAAGCAGTATGCCATCGAGCGTCTTGCCGTCAAAGGAGTGGATGCCGCTCCCATAATTGCCAAAATCGAAGAACTCGACGACCTGCGTAAATCCCTTCAGACTCAGGTCGATAACCTGTTGGCCGAGCAAAATAAAGCGGCCAAACAAATAGGTGCACTCATGGGTCAAGGTAAACGCGATGAGGCTAATGAACTCAAAGCTGCCGTAAGTGCCATGAAGGAACAATCCAAAGTACTGGCCGAACAAATGAGCCAAGCCGTAGAGCAAATGAATGCACAAATTGTGCTGTTGCCCAACTTCCCCAACGAAATTGTTCCCGAGGGTCGCACGGCCGAGGATAACTTGGTGGTTAAACAGTCGGATGATTCGCTGGAGATGGAGGGCGAGGTGTTGCCTCACTGGGAACTGGCTGCCAAATACGATATTATCGACTTTGAATTGGGTGTTAAACTTACGGGCGCAGGTTTCCCCGTCTACAAAGGCAAGGGCGCACGCCTGCAACGCGCTCTGATTAACTTCTTTGTGGACCGCAATACCGAAGCCGGTTACCTCGAGGTGGAGCCCCCCATTATGGTGAACGAGGCTTCGGGATTCGGTACGGGACAGTTGCCCGACAAAGAGGGTCAGATGTATCACGCTACGGCCGACAACTTCTATATGATTCCTACGGCCGAGGTGCCCGTGACCAATATCTACCGCGATGAGATTGTGGATGTCAAACAGCTGCCCATTGCAATGACTGCATATACCCCTTGCTTCCGTCGTGAGGCGGGTTCGTATGGTAAGGATGTGCGCGGACTGAACCGTCTGCATCAATTCGACAAGGTGGAAATCGTGCGCATCGAGCGTCCCGAGGATTCGTATGCTGCACTGGATGGTATGGTGGCTCACGTCGAGAGTCTGGTTAAAGCGTTGGGTCTTCCTTATCGTATTTTGCGTCTGTGTGGCGGCGATATGAGTTTCACTTCGGCTCTGACCTACGACTTTGAGGTCTATTCGAAGGCTCAGAAACGTTGGCTGGAGGTGTCGAGCGTGTCGAATTTCGAAACTTTCCAAGCTAACCGTCTGAAACTCCGTTACCGCGACGAGAACAAGAAAATCCAACTCGCACACACGCTCAATGGCAGCTCGTTGGCTTTGCCGCGTATCGTAGCCGCGCTGCTCGAAAATAATCAAACTCCCGAAGGAATTTTGATTCCCGATGCGTTACAAAAGTACACAGGATTTGATATTATAAAATAAATGCCTATATTTGCATAATCAAAATACAAAACCAAAACACTAAAATAACGAAAAATTATGGCTTACAAAATTGACCCCGAATTGTGCGCAGCTTGCGGCACTTGCATCGGAGAGTGCCCCGTAGGCGCTATCTCGGAAGGTGATGTTTATTCGATTGACCCCGAACTCTGTACTGAGTGCGGTACTTGCGCAGGCGTTTGCCCTGTTGAGGCTATTTCGATTGAATAACAACCGTGTGGAATTAAAGTAGAGTGTGCCCGCGGGTACACTCTTTTTGTTTATATGTGTAAATTATGAGTGATTATCTACTGCATCGTGCCATCGAGGGAGAACCGTTAGGATTTGACCAAGCGTTGTACTTATATAATAAAGTATCGTTGGGTGAGTTGGCAGATGCGGCTGACAGAGTGCGACGGGCAAAAGTTGCAGACCCTGAGGTGGTGACTTGGCAGATTGACCGTAATGTGAATATCACAAATGTCTGCATTTCGGGATGCAAGTTCTGTAACTTCCACTGCAAGCCCCACCAACGTGACCGTCACTATATTACCACCATCGAGGAGTATTGCACCAAAATCGAAACAATGCTCGAGTTGGGTGGCGACCAACTGCTGTTGCAGGGTGGATTGCACCCCGAATTGGATATCCGCTACTATGAGGAGTTGTTCCGCCAGCTCAAAAGCTTGTATCCGCAGGTTCGACTCCATGCGTTGGGGGCTCCCGAGGTTGCACACATTGCACGCATCAGCTCTTTGAGCCACCGCGAAACTCTGGAGCGATTGGTGGCTGCGGGTCTCGACTCGCTGCCGGGTGCGGGTGCCGAGATTCTGGTAGACAGAGTGCGTAAGGCTATCTCGCCAGCCAAACCGAGTGTGCAGGAGTGGCTCGATGTTATGCACGAGGCGCACGTGATGAACCTGCCCACCTCGGCCACGATGATGTATGGCCACGTCGAAACTGTCGAGGAGAGAATCGAACATTTGCTCAAGATACGTGACTTGCAGAGCCGCGTGCCAGAGGGTAATTGGGGTTTTGTGGCGTTCATTCCGTGGATTTTCCGTAGCACGGGTACAAAGCTCGAAGCGGAGGGTGTGGGTTCGTTGTTTTCGGCCAACGAGTACCTGCGAATCATTGCCGTTAGCCGTTTGGTGCTTAACAATATTCGCAATATTCAAGCTTCGTGGCTCACCGTGGGTAAACAGACTGCACAGGTGGCACTGCACAGCGGAGCCAACGATATGGGTTCGATAATGATTGAGGAGAATGTGGTGTCGAGTGCAGGTGCTCACAATAGTTTCGATGCCGAGGGTATTCAGGCGGCCATCCGTGAAGCGGGATTCCGCCCGCAACTGCGCGACCAACTTTACCGCCTGCGCACATATCAAACAAGATAATAACCAATTTCTAACGTATTATGAAACTACTGAAACTTCAAATTATGGTCGCTCTGTTGTTGGGTGTGTCGACACTTTCGGCAGCAGAATCGACCAAGATTCCGTCGCGCGTTACGATGAGCCGTGAGGTGCTGATGGACAAAATCAAGGGCGGTTGGGCTGGTCAAGTGCTTGGCTGTACCTATGGAGGACCCACCGAGTTCAAATGGAGGGGCGAGATGATTCCTGCCGAACATGAGATTCCGTGGGGACGATTGGACCAAGTGAGCGGAATGATGAAGAGTTGGCCTACGCTTTACGACGACATCTATATGGACTTGACCTTTGTGGGGGTGTTCGACCGTTTGGGTCTGGATGCGCCGCAGGACTCGTTGGCGGCTGCTTTTGCCTACGAGGGTTACCACTTGTGGCACGCCAACCAAGCTGCACGTTACAATATCCTCAACGGTATTCCAGCTCCAGCGTCGGGTCATTGGCGTAACAATCCGCATGCCGACGATATAGATTATCAGATTGAGGCTGACTTTGCGGGAATTATGTCGCCCGGAATGCCTAACTCGGCGTCGGAGATTTCGGACCGTGTGGGACATATTATGAACTACGGTGACGGCTGGTATGGCGGTGTCTATATGGGTGCAATGTATGCTTTGGCATTTGTTACGGATGATGTGGAGTTTATTGTTACCGAGGCTCTGAAAACCATTCCGCGACGCAGCAAGTTCTATCGCTGTATGGCCGACGTTATCGACATCTATCACACCTATCCCGATGATTGGCGCAAGGGCTGGCAAGTGTGCCAAGAGAAATGGGGACCCAGCGATGTGGGTTGTAGCGAAGGCGCACTCGCTCCGCTCAATATTGATGCCGTTATCAATAGCGCGTATGTAATTTTCGGACTGCTTTATGGCGAGGGTGATTGGGTGAAAACCATTGATATCTCGACCCGTTGCGGCCAAGATTCGGATTGCAACCCTGCATCTGCGGCGGGTATTTTGGCTACCGCTATCGGCTACAACCGCATCCCTGCCGATTGGCTCGAACCGTTGAAACAAGCCGAGGATATGGACTTTGCATATCTGCCGTATTCGCTCAACGACACTTACGAAATGAGCTATCGTCATGCGTTAGCAATGATTGAACGCGAGGGCGGAGAGGTTACCGACAGCGACGTAACAATCAAGTGTCAACGTCCTCGAGCAGTACAGTTTGAACAGAGTTTCCCGGGACTTGCTCCGTCGGTGCGTAATCCGATAAATGTCAAGCTCGGTGCCGAGGAGTATAGCTATACGGCTGAATGTGCCGGAATAATTTTTAATGGTTATGTTCGCGGTCCGAAGGAGTATGTTGCCGAGTTGGAGGTTAGTGTTGACGGAGGTAAGGCGGAGCGTTTCACAATGCCCGTGTTGTATCGTGTTCGTCGTTTGGATGTGTATTGGAACTTCGAACTTAAGCCCGGCAACCACACCGTTACTTTGCGTTGGCTGAATCCCACCGAGGGAACTTCTGTCAATGTGGTTGATGCGGTGCTGTTTGAGCGTAAATAACGAACGGGGGAAATACGCTCTCAGTAAAGAAAAGGTCTGATTGTTTCAGGCCTTTTTTTGTTGTCTACACCCCCTAACCCCCTAAAAGGGGGCACATCCAGGGTTCGAGCCCCCCCTCTGCAAAAAAAAACAAAAGCGGAAACCCTGCTTGGGATTTCCGCCTTCAGTGCTTCCTCAGGGGCTCGAAGTGCGCTCCGCTTGCACTTCGTTTTTTTTCGTTGTCTACACCCCCTAACCCCCTAAAAGGGGGCGTATCCAGGGTTCGAGCCCCCCCTCTGCAAAAAAACAAAAGGACAACTTTGCAGTCGTCCTTTTGCCTTCAGTGCTTCCTCAGGGGCTCGAAGTGCGCTCCGCTTGCACTTCGTTTTTTTTCGTTGTCTACACCCCCTAACCCCCTAAAAGGGGGCGTATCCAGGGTTCGAGCCCCCCCTCTG